>NZ_HG938354.1:602355-1204710 GCF_000731315.1 Neorhizobium galegae bv. orientalis str. HAMBI 540 | reverse complement strand
CCGCGCGCCAATTGTTCGTAGGCATCGATGCGCCGCTCAGCGCTGGCAAGTGCTGCGGCATTCTGGAAATAGGTCGCCGTCCAACTGGCCAGCACGACTGCCAGCACCACGACCGCGGCTGCATAGGCGCCGCGGCGGAAGAAGACATGCCGGCGGGAGAGCCGTTTGTCACGGGCGACCAGTGACGCTTCGTCGAAGATGACATCCTTGAAGAGCCGCGACAGAAAATAGCTGCGCCGCGCACGCGTTGTCGTGGCCAGGCTCGTCTCCTCGGCTTGGGTGCCGGAGGCGAAATAAATGCCGCGCAACAGCGGCGGTTCGACCAGTTTCGAGCCGGAGCAGAGCTCCGTCATCACTTCGTGCAGGCGCTCCTTCAGGGAGGCGAGTTCGGCGGGGAAACGGAAGATGCGGCCGCGCAGTTCCAGACTGGGTTCCTGCTGAAGGCGTTCGATCAGCATCGCTCCCACACGCTCCTGCAACAGGGCGAATTCTTCGAGGAAACGGTCTGGCAGGTTACGTGCCCCATAGCTCTCCTCGAGACCGAACGTCGTACCCCAGACCTGCTCCCGGTCGCTCTTGTTGAAGCCGTCGAAGAATTCCGCGAAGCCGGTCAGGAGGTCGGCCTTGGTGAGGACCAGATAGACTGGAATACGGGCCTGGAGAAACTCGTCGAGTTCCGACAACCGCTGGCGGATCGCCCTGATCTCCTCGCGCTGCGCTTCCGCGTCCCGAGTTATGAGGTCGCCGATCGAAAGCGTCAGCAGCGCTCCGTTGATCGGCTGAGATCGACGATATTTGCGCAAGAGCCCGAGGAAACCCTCCCATCCGGCTTTGGCTGTGCCGTTCAAGTCGTCCTGGGTGGTATAACGGCCGGCGGTATCGATCAGGATCGCCTCGTCGGTGAACCACCAATTGCAATTGCGCGTACCGCCGATTCCCTGCACCGAATTGCTGCCCAACGCATCGCCGAGCGGGAATTTCAGCCCCGAATTGGTGAGCGCCGTAGTCTTGCCGGAGCCGGGCGCGCCGAAGATCACATACCAGGGCAGTTCGTAGATATATCCGAAGCGCTTGCGGGTGATGCGGCGCAAGAGCTGCAGCGCTTCCTTGAGGCGACTGTGGATTTCACCCACTTCGGCCTGCCGGCTTGCCGCAGCTTCGGCCTCCGCATCCCGCTCTATGCCCTCGACGAGGCGCTTGTCGCGGCGGCGATCGCGGATGATCGTGAAGGCGAGATAGCAGAGCCAGGCGGCAACGACGATGCCGATCAACAGCAGCCGTGCGTTGGTGCTCGCCAGCGGTTTGAAATTGCCGTAGGCCGCGAGATAACCATAGAACCAGATGACGACGCAGATCGCCGCCACCCAGATGATCGAGATGAATCTCCGGCCGAGCAGCCCTGCATAGGCCTCCACATAGGAGCGCAGCGTATAAAAGAAGCTCAACGGGTTCATCGCGCAGCTCCTCTCGGCTCTGGAGTGCCCGGGCCAGCCGGCTTTTCGGCTTCGACGGGCGGCACCTTGAGGCCCGCGTCGCTCAGCCTTTCGGTCGGATCGGTGAGCACCAGGATTTCCGTGCGGCGGTTCATCTGGCGGCCTTCCTGCGTGGCGTTGTCGGCGATCGGATCGCTGTCGGCGCGGCCTTCCGTCAGGATCGCGCCCAGCCCGGCATAGGATGCGAGAATGTCGCCGACCGCCTTGGCGCGTGCCTCCGAAAGATGCCAGTTCGAGGGGAACTGAATGGTGCGGATCGGTACATTGTCGGTATAACCGACGACCACGGCGCGGAACTTTTCTGCCGCAAGCGCGCCACCTATCCTCTGGATAAGATCGTGGAATTTGTCGCTGACTTCGGCACTGCCGGTATCGAAGAGGCCGGAATTGTTGATGCGCACCAGAAGGCGGCCATTCGAATCCGACAGCGTCACGAGCTTCTTCTCGACCTCCGGCTGAAGGAAGGCGAGCAGATTGTCGAGGCGGCTCGGCGGCGGCTCCTGCTTCGGTGGCGGCTGCACCGGCGGTTCGGGCCTGGCTTCGGCGACCGGCTGCCGCGGCTCGGGCGGCCGTTCCGGTGCCTTGATCAGCACACTCGGCGTATCGCGCGGCGGCAGGCTGGCAAGCCGCTGGAACGTTCCGTCAGAAGCGCTGTTCAGCGACAGCGTGAAGAACAGATAGCCCAGTGCAAAGGCAAGCGCGAGTGCGCAGAGCAGCGTCCAGAGCGCCACTGCCGTGCGGAGCGGCTTATGGCGGGCGGAGACTCCCCTCCAGTGGGGCGAAAGTTCCCGCTCGAAGACGCCATACTGGCCGAGCAGGGTCTTGTACAGGCTGTCGCGGATGCGGCCGAGTTCGAGATTGCCGCGCGGCGAAACCCGGGTGCGGCCTTCAAAGGCGAGCGACAGGCAGAGATAGATGAGAAGCAGCAGATCCTTGTTGGCGCCCGGGCTCTGGTGGAAATGGTCAAGCAGGTCGAAGACCCGGTCGCCGCCGGTGACATCCATATGAAATGTGGAAACCAGGCCGGACCGCGCCCAACCGGCGCGCACGCCCCATGGCTTGCTCAAAACGACGTCGTCGACGGTAGCGCAGACGACATAATGGGCGGCGCGGGCGCGGTCAGGACTGATGCGGGCGCTCGCCAGATCGCGTTCATATCGGCCGATGGCGTCGACCGCGACCTTGCGGAGCTGGTCCATGTCCGGCTGCTCCTCGGCATGCCGAAGCGCATGGGCGAGGTTGAGCAACGGCGCCGCTGAACGCACCACAGTGGGCACGTCCTCCCCGCCGAAGCGGAAATCCCGGACCAGCGCCTCGATTGGCCAACCGCCTTTCCGGGGCATCTGGCTTCCTGGCTTCTCCGGGGAATTTTCCGGAAGTTCAAGGACGTCATCGAGCATTTCGGCCATCCTGCGGGCCGACTGCTTTCGTCTGACGCCGTCCTCGGTGAGTTCGACGATGGTCGGCACTTCCTGCCAGGCGGAGGCGGGTTCGTTCTTCATTCTCTAAGGGCCCACAGTTCCATTTCGAGGCCCGGGAATTCGCCTGCGAGATGCATGGCGATGGCGCCCGAGGTGTCGAGTTGCTTCCAGAGCGGATTCTTGGTGTCGAGTTCGAAGTAGATCGTGCCGGAGCGATAAGGCAGCTGGCGCGGCAATACCGGCAGGGGCCTGACAGGAATGCCGGGCAGCGCGACATTGACGAGCTCGGCGATGCGCTCCACCGGGCCGACCTTGATCTGGGCCGGCAATTTGCGGCGGACGTCTTCCGCCGACATTTCCGCCCGGACCGCCAGCACAAAACCGGCATCCTTGAGAAGCGAGCGATCGTTGATCACGCCGACCCTCACGCCATGGCGACGCTCGGCAAGTTCGATCGAAACTGCCGCCTGCTCAAGGACCGCGGAAAGCGACGCACGCAGATCGTCGAACACCGCCGCGAAGGTCGCCTTCAGGTCGTCGTGCCGGTAGGGCGGGAAATCCGTCGCCCGTTTCCGGTCGGTCGTGAAGGTGGCGAGTTCGCCCGCAAGCTGGATGCAGGTCTCGTAGAATTCGATCGGGTGGATGCGGGTGGCGTTCGCGGCAATGTGCTTCAGCATCGGATCGGCGCGGTTGAGGATCTGCAGCAGGAAATAGTCGCCGACCTCGGCGGTGCCGCGAATGGTTGGATCGCCGATCCTTTCGGCAATCGCCTCGGCGCGGTGACGGACGATGCCGAGCAATTCGGTCATCAGTTCCGTCAGGCGGGCTTCGGCAGCACAGTTGAGGCTGGGCGCAATGAATTCCGGATCGAGGATGACAGCCCTGTCGGAGCGCACCTCGATGACGCGGGCAAGGCCGACCAGTTCATAACCCGCCAGTTCGTCGCCGGTCTTCAGATAACGCATCCTGAGACGGCCGACGTCGATCGGTGCCATGAAATCGGTCTCTACATTGGCATCGGGCGCTTCGTAATGCGAGGCGATCAGTCGGACGCTGTTCAGCTTTGCGCCGCCGTTCATCGCCATCTCGGCCTTGCCCGGCTGTCGCGCGGGGAGGGCGAGATAGACGACAGCGTTCTTGGTGTTTTCGTCGAGATCGAGCGGCGGTGGCAGGTCCGCGTCGATCGGCGCCTCGAAGGGCGTGCCGTCCGGCATCATGCCGCGCAGGTTAGAAAGGGCGAACTGGCCGATCGCCAGCGCACTGCGGTCGATGCCGATCTCAGACACCCCCCAGGGGTAGGGAGACAGCCCGCGTGTCGTGGTGCGGACCAGCCGTTCCGTCCAGCGATCCGCCTGCTGGAAGTGCTGTACGCGAAGGAACATGCCCTCGCTCCAGGCCACCCGGTTCTCATTTCTCATATCTGCCGTCTCCTGCCTGTCGCGTCCGCGCGGCGCGGCTCACGCCGTGATTGACCGCGCGCATCATCGCGTCGCGGAAAATGTCGCGGATCGATTGCGCCCTGCCGTTCTTTTCAAATTGCGCCTTGTAGGCCTGCCAATAGTCCCGATTGCGCGCCCAGCGCAGACCGCGAGGACCGGCATCGATCCGCGCTTCGAGAATACGCGGCTCCATCTGGCTTGCCGCCTCTCGTACGAGATTTTCGAGAGCGGCATTGAGCTTCATCTGCCGGTCGAGAAGGGATGCGGCGCGAATGACGAGCGCTTCCTCTGAGCTCCGGCCGAAAATCTCGGGCTCCGCATCGGGCAGCGGCGGCTCCATCTCGAAAACGGCAAACGCGTTTTCGAGGGCCTCTTCAAGCCGGCTGAGCAATGGCTCCAGCCTCTCCGCAAGCTCGCCCGCCCGGCCAATCGACAGGGGTGGGAAATCATCGAGCAACGGCTCCGCAGGAGGGGCGTTGTCGTTAACGGTTTCCAATGTCTCCACGGAACGGATACGCAGAGCCGGTGCGGACACATGGGTGGCGGATCCGTGTTCCAGATGGCTGCCATAGTCGGATCCTTCGCCCGCATTCCAATCGTCCGGAAGGAACTTGGTGGCGGACCGGATTTCGGGCGGGCCGTTCCAGCCGATCTCGACATTGCGGGAGGGGCTGGAGCCTTCCTTTCCGGTTGCGACGGGTATCGACCAATCCTCTGCGACGCGTTCGCCGAGAATGCCTCCCGCAGCACGGCCGCCGGGTGCGATATCTGCGAGGATAGCGGAGATGGTCAAATGTTCGTCGCTGAGCAGGAGGCCGGCCTCGGGGTCCTCCAGGTCTTCGTCCCGTTCGCCGGCGATACGGACCTCGAAAGCCAGGTTCCCGACTTCCAGCCTCGACTGGTCGGCGAGCCGAACCGTCTCTCCCTCGTGGACAACGAGGCCGTCGACCTTCGTTCCATTGGCGCTCTTGTCTCGCAGCAGGAAGCCTTGCCGGTCCCGTTCGATCGTGCAGTGGAATTTCGAGATCGAACGTTGTTCCTCCGGCAGCTGCCAGTCGCAATCCGGCGCCCGTCCAAGGGTGCGTCGGCCGCGCTCGAAGAACCATTTTTTCGCAGCGGTCGGCGGCATGCCGTCATTGCCAATCGGCTTCAGTTCAAGCCGCATGCCCACCTCCTTGCGATCGTGCCGGGAGACGCTCCATGATCACCGCATCGCCGCTATCCTTCGTCGCGGGTGCAATGCGGGCCCAACTGTTCCAGCCGAGGCGTGGCGGATCGCCGGCGTCCCGGCCGCTTCGGCCGAGTTGGCAAAAGGGGATGTCTTCCTTCCCGAGGATGACCTGAATATCGAAATCGAGGGCCGAGCCGACATAAAGCCGGATCAGCGCGAAGAGTTCGGTTATGTTGCGTCCGCCAGGCGCCAGCGACAGGTAATCGGCGTAACCGAGCGGGCCGATCACGACGCGAAAACCGCCGCTGAAATCGCGGATCGCAGCGCCGGCGGTGGCATTGACACCGAGCTGTACGCCTTGCGGCCGGCCCATACGGCTGCGCTCGCCTTCCGGAATCGCAAGCCAGCGGCCGCGGAAGAGTTCGATCTGGACCGGTAGGCCGCTGAATTCCTCCAGCATGGCTTGCAGGTTGGCGGCATTGCGATTGCGCGCAGCAAAAAATCCGGAGAAGCGCAGGATCAGGTCCTCGTCGACGCCGCTTCGTTCCATCAGCCTTCTGGTGCCGAAGCCCGTCAGCGCGCGGAGCGTGGTGATGAAGGCGTTGCTCCCGAGAATGCCGCCCCAGCGCAGCCGGCGCGCTATTCGGTATTTCTCGCAAGCGTCGGCAAACAGTTCCGTCATGCGGGCACTGAAGAGATCAAAGAAACTTGCCAGTGCCTTCGACTTGTGGCGCTCTTCGCGCAGGATGATCTCATTGTAGGCGGACGGCATGGAGCCGAGCGGACCGATCAGTCCGGCAAGAGCGCTTCTGACGGATGTTCGCCCGCCCTTGCGCCGGAACCCGCTGATGGCAAGCGGCGCCGGAGAGACGCCCATATGGGATGCGACCTCCAGCTCGACCTCCGTATACTCGGCTGCCGCCTGCGCCACGCGAAATGCCGTCACCGGTTCGAAGCGGCCAGGGTCGCGTTCGAGCAGGTCGGCAAGGGCTGTGGCTGGAGCGCCGGATACGGCGTCAGACTCGCGGGTCGTGAGGTCCATGGTCCCTTCGCAATCCTTTCGTTACAGCAATGGCCGCTCGGCGGCGCGGGCAGGCCAGACGGCAACCGGTTTCGATTGTCCTTTCATCGAGACGGTCAGTCGGGTGAAGCTGTTGACCGAGGTGTAGAGGCTGAAGAAGCGGTCGAGCACCGCGCCGAACAGGAAGGCAGATGGCCGGTCAATCGCCGCCGGGTCGAATTCGAGCGCGATCTCGGTGCCGGGAACCATGCCGCCGCTGCCGAGCCGGGCGGTCGAAGTGCCGGCCTTGATGCGGATCAGCGCATCGACGAGCTGCTTTGTTTCCGGGCTGTCGCGGAAGGCATAGAGAGATAGGATGTCCTTCAGCGCTGCGCCTTCGTTGTCGAAAAGCGAAAGGTGGTTGAGTAGCAGATGCGACACGAGGCGCCAGTTGCGGCCTTCCTGATCGTTCATCCGCACGGAGGCTGTCGGCGGGATGAGCGCCTCCACGCCTGCGACCGCCTCATGGCCGGAGGCGAGATGCAGGTAAGGGTGGCCGCCGCCGAAAGGCAGCTGTTCCGGCAGGTCGCGGTTGAGGCAGAGCGTGTCGACGCTCGCCACCACATCCATCGGCCCGGCGAAACGGCGATTGCGGTCGACAAAAGCGATTTCCATGTCGCTCGTGCCATCGTCTTCGTCGAAGCGACGATAGGCCTGCCAATAGGCGCTGCTGTTGCCCGCCCGCTGGGAGCGGCCGAAGAACGGCTGGCAGAATTCCTCCTGTCCGCGGGAGCCGGTCAGCAGCACCCGATCGACCGAGTAGATTTCGCGGGTCTTCTGGCGGCGCGCATCCGGCAGCAGGCGGTATTCCGTGCGGGTGCCGTCGACGGAGATCGGTTCGCAGACCTGGCGGAAGAGGTTGACGACCGGCGTGGCGTGGAGCGCGAAATCGCGGGCCGAAACCACGCGTTCCAGCTTCCCGTCCGTCTCATCGAGATAGATGAAGACTTCCAGCGTTTCGGCTGTCCAGACATCGAGCCCGTCGAGATCCAGGAAGAGGAATTTCTGCGGCAGGGCAAAGAATTCCGTCAGCAACCGATAGCCAATGAAGCTCGGCGCCGGATAGGGAAGCATGGCCTGTTCCGGGTCGAAGCCAACGGGCTTGAGGTTGTTTGCCGACAGGAAGACAGGTTCGCGATCATCGGCGTGTCGCGCAAGCGCAAGGCCAAGCGTGTGGTTGGCGAGCAGCTCATGGATGGCCACCGCCTGCCGCCAAGGCGAAGGGATATGCAGGCGCAGCCGGGTGATGCCGATATCTGTGAAGTGCTTGCGCGGGTCGAGCGGGCGAATGGAGAGGCGCAGGCATCCGGCGATGCCAGTATAAGGAGAGAGTGGTGCGTCGATCGGTTGGCCCGACAATATCGCGCCGGTGATCTCGACCGGCACCATCTCCACATCCTGGGTGGTACGGAAGCGGCAGGCTTCGCCGCCGATAGGCTCAGCCAGAATTTCCGTGTGGCGCGGCACGGTCTGCATCGAGGCGAGCGTATCGTCGGCCTTGAAGCGCACGATGCTCATCGAAGGCAAAGGCGCCAGGTAGTGCGGATAAAGAGTTTCGAGCAGTCCGTCCGTGAGCTCGGGGAATTCGTCGTCGAGCTTCTGGCGCACGCGGGCGGCAGAATAGGCGAAACTCTGGATCAGACGCTCCACATGGGGATCGTCTGCAACATCGCCTGTCATGCGAAGGCGGCCGGCAATCTTCGGAAAGGCGTCCGCGAACCGTGCCGCCCGGCGGCGCAGCGCCAGCAGTTCGTCATTGTAGCGGTTGAGGAAACTTTCAGCCATGCGGCGCCTCCACCAGGAACCGTTGCGTGGACGGATCGATGGTCGATTCGAAGTTGATCGGCGGCATGCCTTCGTGCAGGCGAAAAGTCGCCTGGATACGCAGGCGAAGCGCCCGTTCGGTCATCGTCCGGCTCTTCAGGATCGTCACGCGAACATCGGAAAGCCGCGTCTCGAAAAGCGCGATGCGCCGCTCGATCATCCGGGCGAGCTTGAGCTTTGCTTCATCGGTCATGAGATTGGCGGACACCATGCCGTCGACGCCGTAGCTGACAAGCGCATCCTTGAGCTCGGCCAGCACGGCCGGTGGCGCCGTCGGGCAGCGGCGTGTATTGAGCAAAGCCTCCATATCTCTACGGATCGATTCCCGCATGTCGCGAACCTGATCGACCAGGTTTGCCGGTGGATCGAACGTCCGATCCGGGGCTTCGTCGATCAGTCGGTCGAGGATGGAGCGGGTCAGGACGCGATCGCGCGGCCGGTAACGTTCGAGCGGATCAGCCATGGGCAACCTGCTTCCGCTCGGCCGTTGCGACGATCGCTTCAAGGCTTTCGGTGTCGTGCAAGGAGACGAGTTCGTCACCGGCGAGAAAGCAGCGCTGGCCGCGGCCGGTGGTGATGCCCGTCTGTTCGTCGATCCAATCTGTCTCGCGGCCAAGTCTCAGCGTCGCATCCCCTGCGGTGCCGTGATAGATCGCCGGCAGCAGCACGGAGGCGACGGCGCCGTCGATCAATGAAAGCTCCGCCCGCCGAAAGGCGAGGTCGCGCGGCCTTGCGATCGGCTCGATGGTGACGGCGGCGATCTTGGCGTAGTCGATCCAGAGATAGGCGCCCCCGGTCATGATCACTTCCAGGGCATGCGGCGTCCGATCGTCGAGATCGCGGAAGTCGGAAACCTTCCCGCCGTTCCATACCATCGGACGTTCGCCACGCTTGTCTTCCAGCGATGCGAACGCCGCCTTCGCGTCGCTTGCATCCTGCATCCGGTGGGCGATGCCGAGGCGGACGGCAAGCTTGTCGAGATCACTCGGCCCTTGCGGAAATTCCGGCACGGCGCCGCTTTGGAACCAGGCGTCGCGGGCCGCCATACCGCGCAGTTCGTGGCGCAGAAGGGCAAAGCCCATGGTCGCCTCGGGTGCAAAAGTGACGGCGAGGCCGCATTGATTGTCGGCACGCTCATAGTCCCCCGCCAGCACCAGCAGGTCTATATAGAGATGCCGCGCCTCCTGGTCCGAGGGCTTGGATTTCAGATGCGCCTTCGCCATGTCGAGCGCGTCCTCCAGCGCGTTGTCGCTGAGCGAACGGGCGATGCTTTCGGAAAGCGTCATGCGGACATCCTTTCAGGAATGGCGACGGGGCGGTTGGCGATCTGGCCCGGATTCGGGATTTCGGCGATGAGGTGGAAGCTCGTGGAAACGTCGTCGAGCTGGAAATGCGGCTGCAGCCGGACGGTGCAGGAGAAGGTGCCCGGCTTGCCGGGGACTTCCACGACGTTGATGCCGGCGGAACGCAAGGGGAAACGGGTCCGCAGCGAAAGGTCGGCGTCGTCGTTGCCGAGCGTGTAACCGGTCAGCCATTCCTCGAGCTTCCGCTGGATCGAGTTGGCGTCGGAGAGCTGACCGATCTCGTCGCGCATAATGACCTTGAGATAATGCGAGAAGCGCGAGGCGCAGAGCACGTATTGTAGCATCGCGGCAAGCCGGGCGTTCTGCCGGGCATGCTCGCTGGAATAATGCGGTGGCGCGTGCAGCGACTGGTTGGAATTGAAGATCGCCGAGGCGGAGAGATAGGTCGTCGCGATCGGGATCAGGCCGAGGTCGCAGAACTGCTGCTCCTGGCCGCTCGTCAGGCGAATCTCCACCGCGGCCTGGGCCGAAAGTCCGCTGCTTTCGGTGCCGAAATCATAAGGGCGGAGTTCCGTTGCGCTCAACATGCCGCCGTCGATCTCATCCTGGGTAACGCCACGGATATCGGCAAACCAACCGGACTCGATGAAGTTGCGGATGACGATGGTGGCGAAGGCGAAGGCGCCATTGCCCCAGAGCAGGGAACTGCCGTCTGCGGCGATTTCCTCGCGGAACGGGAAGCCGTCCTCGCGTCGGCGGTCATAAGGTTCGAGCGGCGAGCGCATCAGGATCCGCGGCGCGACAAGACCGAGGAAACGCGAGTCCTCGCGGCCGCGAAGCCCGTTCCAGCGGATGCGGGTCGGATCGCCCGCCAGCCAGGTGAAATCCTGGACGCGCCCCAGTTCGCGAAAATCCTCTAGTCCGATCGCTTGTGGAGAGGCGCCGGCGACGAAAGGGCAGAAGGCTGCCGCGGCCACCATGCCAAGCTGTGTCAGGACACCGACCGGATCGCCGCCCTCCGGCTCCTTCGGCGAAAACTGATAGTCGCCGATCAGAAGCCCGTAAGGCTCACCGCCCGGCGTGCCGAATTCACGGCTGTAGATCAACTCGAAGAGATTGCTCTGATCGAAATCGGGAGCCCGTTCCATGCTTCGGGCAAGCTCGTGCCAGCCGAGGCTCAGCAGCTTGATCTTTACTTCGCCGCTACGGCCGGAAGCACGCACCAGCATGGCAAGGCCACGCCACCGTGCCTCCATCGCCTGAAAATCGGGATGGTGCAGGATCGCATTCACCTGGCGGTTCAGCGCCTCGTCGATCAGTGCGACCAACTCGTCCGCCCGACGCCTCCACTCTGTGCAAGAACCCATCGTCATCCTGGTTTCAAGTCGGGTCGCTTCTATAAAATTGAGGTCGCGGTTTTCCCGTGCAAACTGCGTCAAAACAAAGAAAGAGAGAGATCACGCGCGGCGAGGGGGCGCCGCGCGCGCCGTCGCATCAGGATTTGGAGGGAATCCGGGCGACCATCCTCAGAGAGGTCGTCAATTCCTCCATCTGCAGCCAGGGGCGCATCCAGGCCACCGCATTGTAGGCACCTGGCTTGCCGGGAATTTCCTGCACCGTGACCCTGGCGTCGCGCAGCGGATATTTGGCGCGCGATTCCTCGCCGGCCTCGTCATTGGCGTTGACGTAATTGGAGATCCAGCGGTTGAGCCAGGCCTCGCAGTCTTCCGCTTCCATGAAGGAGCCGATCTTGTCGCGGCCCATGACCTTCAGGTAATGGGCGAAACGCGATGTCGCCATCATGTAGGGAAGGCGCGCCGAGACGGCCGCATTGGCGTTGGCTTCCGGGCGATCGTAAAGTTTTGGCTTGTGGGCCGTCTGCGCGCCGAAGAATACGGCATAGTCGGTGTTCTTGTAGTGGCAGAGCGGCAGGAAACCGAGCTTGCCGAGCTCGGCGTCGCGGCGGTCGGTGATGCCGACTTCCGTCGGGCATTTCAGGTCTAGATCGCCGTCGTCGCTGGAGAAGATATGCATCGGCAGGCCTTCGACCTTGCCGCCGTTTTCCGCACCGCGGATCGCCGTGCACCAGCCGCTTTTTGCGAAGGCTTCCGTCAGGCGCGTGCCCATGACATAGGACGCGTTCATCCAGCAATAGCTATCGTGCGGGAGTTCGCCGGTCTGCGAGCCACCCGTTTCATCGTAGTTGAATTCGTCGATCGGACTGGTGTTCGGCCCGTAGGGCATGCGGGCCAGGACCCGGGGCAGGGCCAGTGTTACGAAGCGCGAGTCGTCGCTTTCCCGCAGGCCGCGCCATTTGGCGTATTCGACCGTCTCAAAGATCTTTTCGAGATCACGTGGCTTGGCGAGTTCGCGGAAATCCTCGAAGCCGAACATCCGCGGGCTGGCCGCCGAGATGAACGGCGCAAAAGCGGCAGCGGCAATCATCGATACGCCCTGCAGCAGCTGAACGTCGTCGAAGGAATTGTCGAATTCGTAATCGCCGATGATCGCGCCCATCGGCTCGCCGCCCGGCGTGCCGAACTCATCTTCGTAAACCGACTTGAAGAGGCGTGACTGGTCGAATTCCACTGCCTTGGAAAGATCCTTGGCAATATCGCGCTTTGAGGCGTTCAGCACGCGGATCTTCAGATTGACGCTCGTCTCGGTGTTCTTGACCAGGTAGTTGAGACCGCGCCAAGTACCCTCGAGCTTCACGAATTCCGGCGACTGCATGATTTTCGCAAGCTGCGTCGAAATTGTCCTGTCGATCTCCGCGATTGCGTTGTTCAGGGTGACCGTCAGGTTGCGGTCGTAGGTTACCGTGCCTTTCAAGGCCTGGTCGGTAAGTGTGCGCAGGAGGTCCTGGGCGCGGTTCGGTTCAGTCTGGCGGGTTGCCGCGACCACTTTCGAGAGGAGGTTCTGATCCGGAACGAAATCGACCTCTTCCTTTGTCTGCAATTGCGTGTCGGCACTCATGTTTCAAATCCTTTTCAGGAGAGCAGCGGTTTGGTGAGGCTTGCGGCCTTCCCGAAAAACGGCTGCTCCGATCAACAGATAGGCAGGAATTTCACGGCGCGTTCGGAGCGCGCCGAACATGCTCAGTTGACGACGTCTTTCCTCTCCGCGGCCTTGCCCCCGCCGAGCTGGGCCATGAGTTGCGAGAGGTCGGCCTTGTTCTGCAGGATGTCCTCGAGCAGTCGCTCGAGCTCCTCGGAACGATCCGCCTTGCTCATCAGGTCGCGGAGTTCGTTGCGGGCACTGAGCAGTGCCTTCAGGGCCGGCACCTGATCGACGATCGCGCCCGGTTCGAAATCGTCCATGCTTTCGAATTTCAACGAAACCGGAAGCTGGGTTCCGTCGTTCTGCAAGGTGTTTTCGACGGAAATGGTAAGGCCCGGGGTCATGCGGCGCATCACATCGTCGAAATTGTCCCGGTCGATCTGAACGAACTTGCGTTCGCCGAAGGGTTTCAAAGACTGGGTTGGATTGCCCGAGAAATCGCCAAGCACGCCGACGACGAACGGCAGCTCCTTCACCACCATCGCGCCTTCCGTTTCCACCTCGTATTTAATGTGGACCCGCGGTTTGCGGACCCTTTCCAGTTTCTCATGCACACTTGCCATCGGGATTCTCCTTGGTGCCTTCGGCTGATTGCGAAATCGGGCTGTTGCAGATTGCGGTCGGGCGAAAGCCCGCATGTGTGGTCGCTTGCTTTTAACTTCCCCTGTCCCCCAGGGGCTGGATGCCGGCTGCCGTCAGCACCGCATTGCGCGCGTGCTGCTCGGGCAGGAGTTCGGCGAGAAGCTCGGAAAAATCCATGCGACCGCGACGCACCAGCGTCTCGATCGACATGGAGATGGGAGAGTGGGGCTCGGTGCGGCGAAAATAACGCGCCACCGCGGCAAGCAATTCGAAGGCTTCCTCGCGGGAGCGGATCGTGTCGCCGGTTATCATCCGAATCCGGGGAGCGTCGGTTTCGTCTTCATTTGCCCGGGCATTGGTGTTGGCGGGATAGAGATCCGACCTTGGAAGCGCCGGCAGTTCAGCGGCCGGAGTAGCGGCCTCGATGCCGGCAAGAACGCGAATGGCCGAGGCGGCTTCGTGCAAAACACTGCGTGTATTCGTGCTCGGCGGCGCCTGATCTCCGCATTTGGCATCAAGTATTGCGACCAAACGGTCAAAAGCGGTAATGCATTCCGTGAGTACCGTCAGGTGGCCTGACATCCGTGCGACACCCGCCTCGGTAGCGGCCTGCTGCAAATCTTCGCGTCTGCCGCTTTCGCTCGCACGCTGCGAAAGCTGGAAATCCCACAGCGAATACTGAGCGAATTTCCCGCCGGGAATCAACGAAGTCAATCGGATCGCCTGGATGATGGTGCCTTCGCCGCCAATCCCGTTCAAACCCGCAAGTGGCGCGAACCGCTCCTCGAAATCGTCATCGCCAATCGAATGCAGCAGGTCGAAATAGTTGTCTAAAAGCGACACGGTGGCTTCGTAGACATCCCTCAGCCCTTCGAAGCCCTTCAGCCGCAGCTGGGCCTCCGCAAGCCAGGCCAATACTTCAATGTCCTTGCTCTGGGAAGAAAGAATATGCAATCCGAGATTGCTGACTTCCTGCCAGGCAGGTGAAAGCCCAATAGTTTCACCTGGGTTTACACCACGTTCAGCTGTCCTCGCGGCGGTCCTTGCGTCTTTAATTCTATAGTATATTTCGCGCGCAGAAGTATTATGCCGCAAGTTTTCTCCGCATGGGCCGTCTTTTTCAAGTGGATTGGCGATTTGATGGAAATTCACGCTGCGATTAGCTCCAAAATTTAGAGAATAATTCTGCGGAACGGTATCTTGCGAAGCTTATACTGAATTGTCAACACTGGCTGTAAGGTGACAGATTTATGACGTCTGTCGAAACTGCTATTTTTTGACATAGCGCAATTTTTGATCTGGACAAGGTCTGGTAACCGCCCTAGTTGTTGCCTCGCATCTCGAAAGAACACTGCACTTCGACGAAAAGACAGGAACTGCCGGATGTCGGACATCGATCTCAACCGTCTGATCAGAACGCTTGAGCCAAATCTGCGTGTCGGTCTTGAGACAGCCGCTTCGCTTGCTGCACGCCATCAGCAGCCGGTCGTCGAGGTCGCTCACTGGCTGCGTTCGGTTGCCGATATCCCTGAATTTTCGGCGGTTTTCGAGGATCTCAACATTCCTTCGGAAACGCTTCGCTCCGAGCTTGATGCGGCGATTGCCGATATCCGGCGGGAGGACGGCGCGCCCCTTGTACTTTCCCAGAATTTGCTGTTGCTCGCTCGCGAAGCCTGGCTCATCGCGTCGCTGCAGTTCGGGCGCAGCACGGTGATCTTGGCCGATTTGCTTGCGGCACTAACAGCCGATCAGGCCTTGCGCGTTGTTATTCGTGGCATCGCGCCATCCGTGCGTGGCCTCGACCGGACGCGTCTTGAAAACAAGCTGGAAGAGGCGAAGCCCGATCGGGCAGATAACCCATTGCAGCCGGCCGTTTCGAAGCCGGCTTTTTCGTTTCAGGAGAACGAATTCCTGCGGCTCTATACCCGCGACATGACGGCTGACGCCCGCTCCGGCCGCATCGATCCGGTGATCGGCCGCGATCGCGAACTGCGCCAATTGATCGACATCCTCATGCGGCGGCGGCAGAACAATCCGATCCTGGTCGGCGAAGCCGGCGTCGGCAAGACGGCGGTCGCAGAGGCGCTGGCCCTGGAGATTGCCGCGGGAAGCGTGCCCGAGCGTCTGCGGCAGGTGAGGCTGCTGCTTCTCGATCTCAGCCTGCTGCAGGCCGGTGCCGGCGTCAAAGGCGAATTTGAACGACGCCTTCACGGTGTCGTGGATGGTGTCAAGGCGTCATCCGAGCCGGTCATCCTGTTCATCGACGAGGCGCATGGCCTGATCGGCGCCGGCGGGCCGGCGGGGCAGGGTGACGCGGCAAATATCCTGAAGCCCGCCTTGGCGCGCGGCGAACTGCGCACCATCGCCGCGACCACATGGAGCGAATATAAGCGTTACATCGAGAAGGACGCGGCGCTCACCCGGCGTTTCCAGGTGGTGCATGTGCAGGAACCGGACGAAGAAACCGCTATCCGCATGCTGCGCGGCGTCGCCGATAGCCTGAAGGCGCACCATCAGGTGCGGATTCGCGATGAGGCGATCGTCGCCGCAGTCCGGCTTTCCGCCCGGTACCTGCCGGCAAAACAGCTTCCCGACAAGGCGATCAGCCTGATCGACACCGCCGCGGCGGCCGTCTCACTGGCGCGGCAAACGACGCCTGAGGCCCTGAAACTACTTACGAACGAACGCGATCTTCTGGAGACCGAGGCGAGATGGCTGGCCAGTGAGCCGGAGACACCGGTTTCCGCTGTGCGGCTTGCCGAGATTGCCCGGGAGCAGGACGCCATCGCCGCCGAAATCGACGTTGTGCGGACAAAATTCGACGAGGAAATGCGGCTGGCACGCGAAGCGGACCGTCTCGAGGACACTTTTTCGCATGACGGTGCGGTGGCGCCGCTGGCGCCGGACGAAGGGGCGAGCGTCAGTTCCAATGTTGCGCCGTTTCCGTCGCAGGCGATGACGCCGGAGAGCGCACGGGCCGCCTTTGCTACCACCGAGCGCAGCCTTTTGGCGGTTGCCGGTGAAACCGCCCTGGTACCGCGCGTCGTCGACAAGGAGGTCGTCGCGGCGATCGTTGCCCGCTGGACCGGTATTCCGGTCGGCAAGCTGCTGTCCGACCAGGTCGAGACGGTCAAGACGCTCGACACGCGGCTGAAGGAACGCGTGCTCGGCCAGGACGCCGCGCTCGAAAGGATCGCATCCGCGATGCGCGCTGCGCGCGCCGGTCTGTCCGATCCGCGTCGACCGCCGGCCGTCTTCCTGCTCGTCGGTATGTCCGGCACCGGCAAGACCGAGACGGCGCTGTCGCTGGCCGACATGCTCTATGGCGGCAGCCGATATCTCACGACCATCAACATGTCTGAGTTCAAGGAAGAACATAAGATCTCGATGCTGCTCGGCTCGCCGCCCGGCTATGTGGGCTATGGTGAAGGTGGCGTCCTGACGGAAGCCGTGCGGCGCCGGCCGTATGGGGTGCTGCTGCTCGACGAGATCGACAAGGCGCATCCGGGCGTTCAGGAAATCTTCTACCAGGTGTTCGACAAGGGAACGCTGCGCGACGGCGAGGGCCGCGACATCGATTTCAAGAACACGACGATCTTCATGACGGCCAATACGGGTTCGGAACTGCTCGCGGCGCTCGCCGCCGATCCGGACACGATGCCGGAGGCAGAGGCCCTCGAAGCGCTTCTGCTCCCCGAGTTGCAGAAACATTTCAAGCCCGCCTTCCTCGGCCGCACCATGGTGCTGCCGTTCATGCCACTCGGCCGCGAAACATTGTCCGGCATCGTCGATATCCAGATCGGACGCATTCGCGAACGCGTCGGCGCGGCCTACGGCACGGCGCTCGACCTGTCGGCCGACGCGCGGGAAGCGCTGATCTCCAGGGCGAAAACCAGCGAGATGGGCGCCCGCGCCATCGAGATCATGATCGCCCGCGATCTTCTGCCGGTACTTTCGACGTTCTTTCTCGACGCAGTCGCGGAAGGCCGGAAGATCGCCGCCATCACCATCATTTTCGACGGTCAGAGCTTCGGCATCGATAGCGAAAGCGCAGCCGTCCAACACAAATTCGTCGAACCGGATCATAGCCGGCAGGCGGATGAAGAACCCTCGGGCCGCAAGCGCACCCGGGGAGGAGCAAGACGAAAGGCAACTGCGCCTTAGACGCAACTAGGCATTTAATCCGATAATAGGAGAGCTGATAGCATGCCGATTTATCTGCAGATCGACGGTATTCAGGGTGACGCAACCCATGAACAGCACCGCAAGTGGATGGATATCGAAGCCATCCACTGGAACGTTGCCCGCAACATGAACACGTCTGCCGGTTCCGCGGCAAACCGTGAAGCTTCCGAGCCGACTGTCTCGGAAGTCATCCTCACCAAGGTCAGCGACTCCTCGTCGACCAAACTTTTCCAGGAAGCCTGCTCGGGCCGCACCGGCAAGCGCACGGTGATCCACCTGGTGACCACGGGTAACCCGGGCGACACATATATCGAATACTCGCTGACCAATACGCTGATCGCCAGCTACTCGATCGATTCCAACGGCGACCGCCCGATCGAAACGATCAAGCTGAACTTCACCAAGATGGAAGTGAAGTACACGCCTTACGACGAAAATCATTCGCCGCAGTCGCCGATGATCGCGTCCTACGATCTTTCCACCGCCAAGGCCGCCTAAGGCCGCTCAACATGGGCGACGCCGGCCCTTTTCGGCCGGCGTCGCATCCATGCGCTACCCACCCGTCTCCGTTTGAGCGGGTGACAGACGTTTTCGCAGACAGTTGAGAGATATTTTTCGGCTTTGGACGATGGGAGATGATCGTGGCATCCGCAAATCAACGCTTGGGCGATATTCTTGTAAAGCTTCCCAAATATAAGTCCCAATGGGAGCTGAATGTGGCCAGCCCCTATGTGCGCGCATATGACGCCGCAGTATTGAGTTACAACAACGAAATGAAGGCCCAGGGCGAGCGCGATCGCGCGACCGCCGAGATGTTCGTGCTGGCCGCTTCGATCCTGACCGGCAGCGTCATGATGGCTGCCTTCGCCACGACTTCGGTCCGTGTCATGGCCGGCCGCGCGATTGTCAGGGTGATCTGCAATAATAATCTCAACCGGACGTTCAATCTGATGGTCGCCGCAAACAACAACAAGGCGTTCATGTTCGCGCTGGGCGGTGTCCTGGACGAGGCCAAGAAGGTCGCCAACAAACAGGTGACGAAGCTCGTGGAAGGCTTGACGAGCACCGGGACACAGATCTCTGCGCCGACGTCCGTCAACTATGAATCACGGCTGATGGACTTCATCCGGGTCAGCCATATCTGCACGCATAGCTTCATCGAAGGGGTCAAGGAAGACAATTCGATCAGCGAGACCCACAAGGCGCAAGTTGCCGATATGGCCGCCAGGATCCCGTTCTGCAACCCGCCGTCCGGCAGCAGCATCGATGAACCGAAGCTCGCCAATAAGATGGAACTGCTCTTCTACATGAGCTCAGTACTGGATTCCGACAGGCTCGTCACCTATGCGCCGGCAACCGGCGGAAGCTTCGGCGGTATGGGCCAGGACGTCGAATACAGCAGAAAGTCCATCTCGCAGATGCCGTCCAACACGGGCCATTATCCGAAGGCTGCTTCCCCCAAGTTCGTCGGCCGGCCGTTCGTGCCCTATGATCCGGGTCAACGCATCGAATACGAGAATATCGGCTCCGGTATTCGGGATCGCATCAACAAACTCAGCATCAGCACCGGGAACGGGCCATTCTATCCGAACCAGAGTTTTGTGGAGAGGAAGCTGTTCGACCCAACCGGCCACGCACAGATGGTGAAGGCCGAGCAGATCATCAACAAGCTCTACAACGATGCGCGCCCCAGGCAGCTGACAGACGTGCGGATGATCTGAGGTGCGGTGGATGAAGTTGATCAGTTTTTTTTCGCCATCGGTTCGGACAGGCCCCATTCTGCGACAGTCGCGGAATGTTGCCGTGGCCTTTGCCATGGCGGTATGGGCTCCCGCCTTCGCCGCAGCCTCTGACGAAATCGACGAGACTCTTCTTCAGATAGAGCGGGTCGGGCCACGCCTTTCGGCGATGCCGTCGGAGGTTGAAAACGTGGTGAAGGCCGCGACTGATCGGGGGAATGACGAGGCTTCGAAGGCCGGGCCGATCCTTGAACCGGTGGTCCGCGCCTCGTTCGATCCCAAAGGCATGGTCGCCGAGATATCGCACAGCCTTGCCGAGGTCGAAGGTGGTAAAATCGACCCGGCGACCTTGGCCAAGGCCGCCGCCGCTTTCGAGGACGGGCGTAAAAAAATTGCCGAGATGTATCGAAGCCAGGATCAGGCGATTGCAAAACAAATCGAGGCCCGCATCGCCGGCGCCGATGACGGCCCCCGCATCAAGCAACTGGCCGACCTGATGGCATCGCCGGAACTGGCTGCAGAAACTGCTCTCACCGCTCAGGTCATGTACGTTTCGCTGGAGGCATTCTCCGACCCGAACTCGGCTGAACTGGCATCCGCATCATCGGAGAAACGGAAGTCCGAGCTTGGAGGCGTCATCGCATCTCTGCGCGACAGGACCGAGAACGAAAAGCCGGTGCCCAGGGATATTGCCCGCATGGAAGAAAAGGCGCGGCTGACCTTCGTCCTTGCCGCTCTGCCAAAGGACGATCTTTCGGTTCTTTCGGATTTTTATCAAAGCGCAGAAGGCAAGGCCAAGCGGCAAGCGCTTGTCGAAACTTACAGGCAGGTTTCCGATCAGGCCAATACCAGGATGCTTGAGAAATATTTCTCGGCATTGGCGGGTTATTTCAAAACTCATCCCCGACCGCAGCAACAGTAGTTGAGCGTTTCAAGACGGGACTTGACGTATGGACGATTTGCAATCCTTTGCCGCCGATTTCATCCAGGCGAGCCGTATTCTGAAGATCGTCTCGCCGCTCGGCGAGGACCAGCTCCTGCCGGAACGGGTGACGATCGAGGAAGGCGTATCCTCGCTGTTCGAGATCAAGCTGTCGGCGCGCGCCAAGAAGCCGACGGTCAAGCCGGAAGAGCTTATCGGCCGGTTGGTGGATGTTTCCGTCGAGGTGCAGCAGGGCGAAGGGGAGGGCGGCGTGCGTCGTCCGTTCAACGGCCTGGTGACCGAACTCAACGAAGGGCCGCCCATCACCCGCGGCCTCAGATCCTATTCGATGGTGCTGCGGCCGCAGATGTGGCTTCTGTCGCGACGTTCGGATTGCCGTATCTGGATGGACAAGACAGCAATCGACATCGTCGAGACGCTGTTTTCCGAGCACGGCATTCCGGCGCCCGACACGTCCGGCATCGTGACGCCACCGCCGCCGCAACATTATTCGGTGCAGTGGAACGAGACCGACCTTGCCTATCTCACCCGCCGTTTCGAAGAGGACGGGCTGTTCTACTGGTTCAGCCACGAGGATGGGAAGCACAAGCTGCATGTGGGGGACAATGCCAGTTCCTGGCTTGGTCCATCCCCTTCGGCGCAGGGCGAAGGGCGGGTGCGCCTGGCGCAGGGCTCTTCCGACCGCAACCACATCACCGACTGGAGCCGGCGGTATTCCTACGTGCCCGGCCAGCGCGCCGGCGCTGACTGGAATTTCGAGACGCCGCGCATGGTGCCGGGGACGATGACACCATCGCTCGTCCAGATGCCCGAGGCGGTGAAGCGCGAGCTCTACGAATATCCGGCCCGTATCTCATCCGTTGCGGAAGCCGAGCGCGCCGAAAAGTTGCGCATGCAGGCGAGCGAAGCCGATCACGACCGCGTCTCGAGTTCTTCAACCTCCCGTATCCTCGAAGTCGGGCGTCGGTTCACACCTTACGAGGTGGCCCATCCCGACCATGTCTATGAGGAGCATGTGGTGACCAAGATGACCCAGAAGGTCGTCGACCGCTCTTACGAGACCAATACGAACGAGCCGGAATACACGAACGAATTCGAGGCCACGCCCTCCCGTGTACCGATGACGCCGCATCGCGAGACGAAACGGCCCAGGATCGAGGGCGCCCAGGTGGCGATCGTCGCAGGGCCGGCCGGCGAGGAAATTCATCCGGACCAGTACGGCCGCATCAAGCTCTGGTTCCCGTGGGACCGCAAAGCGAAGAAGGACGGCTCCGACACCTGCTGGGTCCGCGTGGCGCAGAACTGGGCCGGCTCGACCTGGGGTGGACAGGTTATTCCGCGCATCGGCATGGAGGTCATGGTCGCCTTCATCGACGGCGATCCGGACCGGCCGCTGGTCACGGGCGTCGTCCCGAACCCGTCGAACGGGGTGCCCTACGACCTGCCGGCCAACAAGACGCGCATGGTGATGCGCTCCAATACCCATAAGGGCAGCGGCTTCAACGAGATGACGTTCGAGGACGATGCCGGCCGGGAGAACATGTTCTTCCATGCCCAGAAGGATCAGACCACCCGTGTCCTCAACGACCGGACCAAGCGCGTCGACCGGCACGAAGTGTCGGCGATCGGCGCCAACCGCACGGTCGAAGTTGGCGGCAACCAGAAACACGAGGTCGGCGGCTCGATGAACACCGTCGTCGGTGGCACCGGGCCGATGGCGATGGCGCTGATGGGGGCAGTGCAGGGGCTTGCCGGCCAGACTGCGACGCTGCTTGGCCAGGCAGGCCAGATCGCCGGCGGCGGCGGACCCGGCCTTGCCGCATTCGCGGGAACCCTTGCCTCTTCGGCACTCGGCTTCCTGAATGCCGGCGGTCTCGGCAGCCGCCAGGGTGTCGTGTCCGGCCCGAGCCCGCGGGCTGACGCCGGCACCGCGCTGGCCGGTTCCGGCACCGGTGTCGGCGATGCGGCCTCGAGCCTCTTCCCGCTGCCCGGAATCATGAACACGATCGTTGGGTCGTTCAAGTCCGACACGGTGGGCGTCGCCCGGGTGGAGCAGATCGGCGTCAGCAAAGTGACGAATGTCGGGCAGACGTCTCTCGAAAAGGTGGGGAAATTCAAGAAGGTGATCGTCGGCGAGGAATTCGTCATCGAATGCGGCGCCTCCAAGTTCATCATGCGCCAGGACGGCACCGTCATCATCCTGGGCACGCATTTTAACTTCACCGCATCCGGCCCGACACAGATCAACGGCGTGGTCGTCGATCTGAATAAGCCGGGCGGAGGATTTTCGGAAGCATCGCCTACCTCGTCCGACACGACAGCAAAGGGCTGACGCTCCGATGTCGGTCGACAATCGCACGCCTTTCCCAGCGCTCGCGTTCCGGCAGTACAATCTCGCCGGCGATTTGCTCGGCGTCGTGGTGGCGCGGGGAACGTTTCGCCTCAGCAATGGCGGGCCTCTGGTTCTGGATGATGTCCAGCGTTCTCTGGTGATGTCGGACACCTATAATGGTGATCCACACCAGACGCCGCAGGTGGCCTGCACCGATCTTGCTCCTTTCAAGCCCGGTACCGACGTGACATTTCTCGGCGCCACCTTTGCGCCGGACGGCAAGTCCGCGCAATCCTGGACGTGTGGGTTGCAGGTCGGGCCAGTCGAAAAACGGTTGCGCGTCTATGGACCTCGGGCTTGGCATGCCCGCACCCGCAAGACCTGGAAAGGTTTGATTGATCGAGCGCAAGAGGACGCACTTGACGGTTGGGACCTGACAGATCCGGAGCCCGTTACGCATGTTCCGCTGGATTGGCGATTTGCTTTCGGGGGGCGGCTCGAAAGCTCTGGCAAAAAGGAGGTTGTGGAAAAGAATCCCATCGGAATTGGCCTTGTCGACCAAACTCTTTTCCGCGAACGGCCACAATGGCCCGCGCCGCAGATCGAGGACGAGAAACATCCAATTCGTGATGTGAATGACAGGCCTGATCCGGCCGGTCTTGGCCTGTTGTCGCCCTTTTGGGAGGACAGGGTGGATCGCGCAGGAACATATGACGATGTTTGGCTGAATGAACGTCATCCGCTTCTGCCAAGCGATTTCGACTTCCGCTTTTGGCAGGCTGCTCATCCGCATCTCGTCAGTAAGACTTGGCTCCAAGGCGACGAGGAATTCACCTTGGAGAATCTGGTGCCGCAATACCCGCGGCTGGAGGGGGCTCTGCCTGGGATCGGGCTGGAGGTCGAGATTGACCGCGGTGCTGGTCTCGCCCGGGGAGAGATGAAGCTTGATGGGGTTCATTTCGACATGCGCCCTGGTGTCGGCCGCGTCTTCCTCACGTGGCGCTGCGGTTTTCCCTGGCCTCAGAGGATCGGCATTCCAAAACTCATCTTTGCCCGATCCGAGATAGAGGTCGCCTGATGGGAATGGAAATTACCATCGACGGCAGCCACATCCGTAATGTCAGTGCGGCCGCCGCCGAGACCGGTGCGATCGCTCGAAATGGACTCGATCCTTCCCAGCCGGTGATGTGGAACAAGGCGGGCGACTACTTCTATCAATATGACAGCCCGACAAGCCTCGATCCTCCCAAGGAATTCACCGATGATTTGCTTGCGAGACGAGTGAAAGAGGACGAGGAAAAGAGGGAAAAAGAGAAAAAGATACAATCTCCGACAAGTGCGAACCCGGCCCCGCCCGAGCTTATCCCGGATGATAGCAAGACGATCGCGGTTTGCCTGTCGCCTGACGTCTGCAGATCTCCGGACAAGCCGGTTCCCTACATGTCCTGGGGGGAGGCTTCCGATGACCAGAACTATTCTCCGGACGTTCGCTCGAACGGCAAGGTCATAAAGCGGCAGGATTCCAAGTTTTCCTGCTGCTATGGCGATGAGCCGGGCGTCGGGTTGGGCTGCAAATCCAACACGGTTGGCGATGTCGTCGAACCGGTCACGTCGTCGCAAATCGTACGCGCAAATGGAGTTTGGATCCAGCGCCACGGTGATCGCTGCACCTTGAACAAAGGCAATACCGAGGGCGAATACGTGCATGTCGAGGCTACCGACTCGCACAAGGCTCCCGAGGGAACAGACAGACAAGATCAGAGTAGCGGCAAGGCTGAAGATACGCGCAGCGAGGGCCAGAAATTTTCCGATGGCTTCACGGAGAATGCAGGCGAGACCTGGGAGGGGTTGAAAAAGGTCGGATCGGATGTCCTGCAGGGCACCAAGGATCTGGCCTCGGACCTCTGGAATGATCCGACAGGAACGGTCGCGGCCGGTGCCGAAAGCGTGAAGGATGGCGCGGTTGGTGCGGCGAACTGGACGGCGGAGGTTGCACAAAATCTGTACGACGATCCCGGGGCGACACTCGGCCGCGGATGGGAGAATACCCAAAATACGGCCAGTTCGATCTGGCACGCGGTCGCCGATCCCTACAGCGAAGCCTATGACAAAGGCGGCTTGTCCCAGGCCATAGGTCACGGCACCTTCGACGCTGTAAAACTCGCCATCGAAGCCTTGGCAACCAAGGGGGCGGCCACGGTCGCCGGAAAGACAGCGTCGATCGGCGCGGGGGTCGCGGCCAAGGCGCACAAAGCCGAAGAGGTTGCGGAAGCGGCCAACGATGCGCGGAAAATCGAATCGAAGGTCGAGGACGGCGCGCAGGGTGCGAGAAGTACGCGAAGACTGAGGGTGCGGTGTTTCGATCTGCCGCGAGGGGTCAATCGCGACGAGTTTCGACGTCAGCTGAAAGAACAGCAGGCGACGATTAGAAACATGTCGGCGGACGACATGGCCTACGCTCATACGGTTCTCGATCACGCTCGTGAGGCGTGGTCGGGAAGCGGCAAGAAAGGCTCCTTCACCAATTTGCTGCGCGACGGAAAGGCACAGGAGGCAGCCCGTGCCGATTTCGAGGCATCCCTGAGGGAAGCGGGTTATTCGAGGGCCGAAATCCGCGAACAGATGGCATCGGTCAACGCAACGCACTATCTCGATATAATCGCTGGCGGCGATCCACGCGAGTTGGGTATAGGTGGTGGAGCGGAGAACCAGAGAATTGGCCCGATGTGGACCCAAGAAGGCAGGGCTGAAGCATTGCGTACGGAAGCAGACCAAATGCGGAGAAATGGTCAGGCGGGCCAACTCATGGATGTCGAGTTGAATATATGTGGCGAAGAGCATTGAAGGGCAGCTACCAATGTTAGACTCCTTTTTTGAAGATACGATTGCTGAAATCGGCCCGCCGCAGCGCTGTATTCCGATGACCCCCGAGCAGGAAAATCGTCTCTCGAAGCAGTTGCCGGCGAGCTTCATGGCGTTCCTTCTTCAATACGGCTTCGGCGATTATTTCGATCGAAAGGTCCAGTATTGCGACCCGGCGGAATTTTCTCCCATTCTTGCACTCGTGTTTGCAGGCGATCCCGATTTTAGCCACAGAGACTGCTTCGTCGTCGGCTATTCCGCTTTTGGCCGGTTGATCTGCTGGTCGCAACGGCACGATCAATTCGAAATCGACCTCGTTGATCTGCGGATGACCTCCCGAAAGCTCGCGCCAACGCAATTCATTCTGCCGCCGGGAACAATAAAGCGCGAGCGAAGCACCGACCCGAATGTGCTGGCGCGCTCGCTATTGGTGTCGGATCAACGGGACTATGAGGAATTCGACGCTCAGGACCAGCCCATGTTTGCGCGCTGCCGTGCCATGCATGGGGATCTCGAGCGGAACGAATGCTACGGCTACTTCCCCGCGATTGCGACAGTGGGTCTGGATAGCCCCGTGAGGCGGGTCGAAAACATCAGGCGGGTGGCAGCACTCGAGCATTTTGCCATTCTGGCCCAGTTGGGCACATTCCATTTGATGAGACTGGAGCGAGGACAATATACGGCGGTGCGTCCAATCGGTTGAGATATGCGTTCGGATAAGTCGCGCATCCTTGCTCGACTTATCCGAATTCAGGCTGATGAAGATCGCCCCGCTCCGCCCCCTATAGATCGCGGAGCTTTCAGGACTTGGTCTCGGCAATACTGGCGAAGCAGAGCAGGTGATTTCCAATCCGTATGGACGATGTAGACAAAATTGTCGCCGAAGCGAAAAACAATTTCCCCAGGGTTCGCGTGACTGGCGGCGTCTCGCCGGAAGAAATTGAGCAACTTGAAACGCTGGTTGGCAAGCTTCCTCCAACTTATGAGTATTTCTTGTCCAAATATGGGACTTTTGGTTTCTATGGGCTTGAAATTTACGGTCTCATCAAAGGCAATATCACCGGCGAGGGACCGCCTAATGCTTATTTCATGACAAAATCTGATCTGGACGACGGCACGATTCCCCCGGGGCACGTTGTCGTTGCGTCGACCGGATATGGTCCTGTTTTTTTGCTAAAATGTGCGACTGGTGGGGTTGTCGGCTGGAACTATACAGGAGAGGTTGATGACGAGTTGCCAACCTTCAAGTCTTTTGAGGCGTTTTTGGATGACGCCGCGTCGCAAACGATAGCAGATTATAAGGCGGAGGACGGCCAATCCTGAAAATGGCGAATTTCTTCGCAGAGTTACGAACAGATCCGAATTTCGACCCTCATATGATTCCGGACTTTAGCGAGATAAGTGAGGACAGTCGCAGCTACCTTCAGGAAGCGATTGCTTACAGACCAGAACATGCTGAAGCGATCTTGCAGGCTGACGTACCTCTCGATCATCAGGACGGCAACGGCCAGACGGCGCTTCAGTATGCGGTCTCGCGGGGCATGTATGATCTTGCGACGGACATCGTCAACAAGGGCGCTGATCTGCGTTGTCTCGACAAGTATGGGAATGACGCGCTCTGGACGGCGGTGATGCACCCGCGCCCGAGCCTGCCATTGATTGACCTGCTTGTCACAAAGGGTGCGGGCCCTCACCGCAAGAATGCCGCCGGACGATCGTCGGCAGACATGGCGATAACCAAGAAGAATCAAGCAATGATGACGCTGTTTGGGCCTTAACGTAGATGGAAGCGTTGGCCGGGAAAAAGCCCCAAGATTAGTCTCGGGTCTCAATGACATCGGCACGGTCGACGACAATTATGCGCAAGCGAACCGCGCCAAGCTTGATGACGGCCCCACAAATCCGCATGCTCCCAAAAATTGCACTTGATGGCCCCCGTTGGTCCGCTACAAAACGACGACGATACCCGCGAAGCAAAGAATTTGGGATGCATGGTGAAAAAGGCATATAACGGAACGTCCAACGTCAATCGTGCAGATGAGCCGCGAGAGCGTATTGTCGCGGCCGCGCGTGAAGTATTTATCGAACAGGGATTTGATCTTGCGACCGTTCGCGACATCACGAGGCGGGCTGATGTGAATGTTGCTGCCGTCAATTATTATTTCGGCTCCAAGGAAGATCTCATCAGCGAGGTGCTTAACCTGATGATGGAGCCCTATACCCATGCCCGGATCGAGGCTTTGGAAAAATGCGAGGCCTCAACTCGACCGGGATTCCCGGTTTTGGAGGAAGTCGTCGGGGCTCTTGTCCGACCGATGGTACAATTTAGCCGCGACGCCTCAGGTGCCCGCCCCCTGACGCGGCTGATCCTGCAGGTCCGTTCGCGGCCGCGTGAATCGACCAACCGTTTTTTCATACGCCGCGTCGATCCAGCCGTGTTCCGTTTTATCGATGCCTTCAGCCGAGCACTACCGGATATGCAGCGCCGCGATATTTTCTGGCGTTACAATTTTTCGATTGGCGCGATCATGCAGGTTCTGATCGATTCAGACCCGGCATCGTACCGTCTCAAGCAATTGTCCGGCGGCCTTTGCGATACCGATGACGATGAAGAGATCATCCGTCAGCTCTCGCGGTTTATCTGCACTGGATTTCAGGCGCCTGCCATTGGGTGATGATCCTGGATCTCGACTTACAGCTGAAATTTGCTCACGATGCGATATACTTCAGTTTCTATTCAAAATCGAATCTACGCTGGATAATAATCTTTTTTACTGCCTTCTGAGAAAAACGTCGGGGCATATATTTCAAGATTAGACTGTCTTTCCAGTTATCCCTTCAATCGCATGCTAGTTTTTCCAAAGTCACCGGCTGCTGCTTGATTCTTGGGCGGTTTGACCGATTAAAATCATTGACTCCATCTCGTCTCAAATTATGTTTCAAACATTGTTTAACATTCACGGAGTCCTGCAATGACCGCTGCTGCCCCGAAAATCACCGGATCCTTCGTTGCCTTGATCACCCCATTTGACAAGTCAGGCGCCGTCGATATGGGGGCGTTCCGCGAATTGCTTTCCTTCCATGAGGCGAACGGCACCTCAGCCGTCTTGATCATGGGCTCGACCGGCGAGGTATCCATGCTGTCGGCCGAGGAGAAGAAGAAAATCATCGTCGAGACGTCGAAAATGAAATCGGCCAAGATGCCGATCTTCTTTGGCTGCACCGGCAACAACACAGACGTTACCATCGAAAATGTGAAGTTCGCCAAGGATAACGGCGCGGACGGTGCCATTCTCGCTGCTCCAGCCTATATCTGCGCCCCGGAAGCCGACATCGAAGGTTATTTCCTGGAGGTAGCCGACGCAACCGACCTACCCCTCGGGCTCTACAACAACCCGCCGCGCGTCAAGAGCGACCTGCACTGGGATCACCTGCTGCGCATTTTCAAGCATCCGAACTACGTCATTCACAAGGAATCCACTGCGCGTGTCGGCCAGGTTGCCCAGGTTCTCGCTGCGCGCCCGGATATTTCGGTCATGTGCTGCGACAGCCCCAATCTCGGCCTCGTCGTTCCAACAATGAGCCTTGGTGGTCATGGCACCGCCAACATGGGCGGTAATATTGCCCCGGCCGAAGTGGCGGTGATGTCGCGTCCGTGGACGAGTTATGTCGAAGCCGAAGGGTTCCGCGACAATTATTTGAAGCTTCTGCCGCTGCTGCACTACAATTACTCGGCCATCAATCCGGTGGCCGTGAAATCGCTAATGAAGGCTGTCGGGCTGCCGGCTGGCGAACTGCGGCGGCCATTGACCGGCCTGGAAGGCGAAGCGCTCGCAAAGGGCATTCGCATCGTCCAGGACCTCGGCCTCGACAAAAAATATGGCTGGAAGCTGCAGCCCGCTTCCGCCTTGGCCGCTTGACGCTCGGCCGATGGATCTCGGGATTTCCGGTCGAAATGCTGTCGTTACCGGCGCAAGCCGGGGCATGGGTAAGGCCGCCGCAATGGCTCTCGCGCGGGAGAATGTGGATCTGACCATCATCGCCCGCACACCCGAAACATTGCAGGCGGCAGCCGCAGAAATCCGCGCCGTTACCGGCGCCCGCGTCACCGCCGTCGTTGGCGATATTACCACGCTTGCCGGTCGTGAAGCCGTTCTGTCCGTCTGCCCAAAACCGGATATCCTGGTCAACAACGCCGATGGCGAGCTGCCCGGGGATTTCCGCAACTGGTCTCGTGAGGACTGGTTGCGGGGCATCGATCGGATGATGCTCACGCCGATCGACATGATGCGCCTGACCGTCGACGGAATGATGGCCCGCGAGTTCGGCCGTATCGTCAACATCGTGTCGCGCAGCGTCAAGATCGCCCAGGCCGAGCTTGGTATGTCGAATGCGGCGCGCTCAGGCCTGGTCGGTTTCGTCGCGGGCCTAGCTCGGCAGACGATCGCCCATAATGTGACGATTAACAATGTGCTTCCGGGCATTGTCGCTTCAGACGGCCAGCGCCAGCATGTCGAGGTGCTTGCTCAGGAAAGCGGCCGCTCTTTCGACGAAATCTGGGCCGCACGTGCGGCACAGAACCCGGCCGGCCGCTACGGACGCCCCGAAGAAATTGGCGCCTACATTACCTTCCTCTGCTCGGCCAATGCCGGCTTCGTCACTGCTCAGAACCTGCTGATCGATGGCGGGCAATATCCTGGAACATTCTGACGGCCGGAACCAAGCGGATTACCTCCCGCCGCTCACCGCCGCGAGGGATCCGCCGATGCATACAATGACTTTCGACTGCATACATCCCTCTTGGAGCCAGAAGGAAATCCATCTATGAACCGCTTCGGAACAGCATTGCTTTCTCTGTCGATGACGCTGCCGGCGGCCGGCCTCGCCAAGGCGGACGACTATCCCAGTCGGCCGGTGTCCATTGTCGTGCCCTATCCGCCGGGCGGTGCGGTCGATGGTGTTGCACGGGTTCTTGCCGCCACGCTTTCCGTCAAGACCGGCAAGACGTTCGTGGTCGATAACCGTGCTGGCGGTGCCGGCGGCGTGGTCGGTTCGTCCGATGTGGTCAAGGCCGCACCTGATGGCTACACCCTGCTGCTGAATGCGTCGATCCATGTGGTCACGCCGCTGATCAACAAGAACGTACCCTTCGATGTCGTCAATGACTTCACGCATATCAGCGGCATCGCGGCTGGCCCGCTGCTGATCACCACCAATCCGTCGGACAAGGCGAACACGCTGAAGGAATTCTTCGCGGAGGTGAAGGCGGCTCCGGATTCTTACAACTTCGCCACCTCGGGTTATGGCTCGGCTGGTCATTTGGCTGTGGAAGTCCTGAAGGGCGAAGCTGGCGTCGATACTGAAGTGGTTACCTACAAGGGAGCCGGTCCGGCACTTACCGACATGATTGGCGGCCAGGTGCAACTGATCGCCGACCCGATCCTGTCGTCCCTGCCGCATGTCAAGGCAGGCCGGCTGAAGCCGCTTGCGGTGACCAGCCTGACCCGCTCGCCCCTGGCACCGGATGTCCCGACCGTTGCCGAGAGCGGCATGCCTGCCTTGGAAATGCTCTCCTGGTACGGTGTCTGGGCGCCGAAAAATCTTGATCCAAAAGCGGCGGAATATCTCGGCAAGGTCATTCAGGACGTTGTCACCTCCACCGAATTCAAGGACAAGCTGACCGTCTTCGGCTTCGAGCCGATGTATAAGAACAGCGCCGATCTGAAGGCCTTCGTGGTTGACGAGACACAGCGCTACAGCAAGATAGTCAAGACAGCCGGCATCAAGGTAGAATGAAGATGACGAAGGCTCCGAAAACCACGCAACATTCGGAGCCTTCGGCAGACCGTCGCCATGTCGGAACCCATTGGGGGTTCTACAGTCATGATGGCTTAGATGGCGCCATTCGTTCGATGGCGGGCGATCCCGATCCCGTTCAATTCGGCGGGGAGCTTCCAGCCGACAGGCTCGCGCCGTGCCGCATCCTCAGACCAGCGGTCAGGCGATCCTTCCTTGAAAAGGGACCGGGCCATCGTGCCGGGCGGCGGGGAGCCGAGGCATTTGTCGAGGTTTCCTGGGATGAAGCACTCGAACTGGTCGCCGGCGAAATTCGCCGCGTCAGAGACGAGCACGGTAACGGCGCGATTTTTTCCGGCTCCTACGGCTGGTCGAGCGCCGGGCGATTTCATCATGCGCAAAGCCAGCTGAAACGCTTTTTCAACGTGAACGGCGGTTCCGTTCGTTCCGTCCAGAGCTATAGTTATGCCGCCGGCGAAATCATCCTGCCGCACGTCATCGGTTCCACCGATGGGCTGATTACCGGCCATAGCCCATGGAGCCAGATCGTCGGTCATGCGGATCTGATCGTGATGTTCGGCGGCACGCCGCTTCGCAACGCTCAGGTCAATGCCGGCGGCGTTTCGCGGCATGAAACCCGCCAGGGTCTGCTTGATTGCAAGGAGGCAGGCGCCCATTTCATCAACGTCGGACCCGTCCGGGACGATGCCGCCGGCGAGCTCGATGCCCAGTGGATGGCTCTCAGACCCGGGACGGACGCCGCCCTGCTGCTGGCCATCGCCCATGTGCTGATCCAGGAGGATCATTACGACGCGGGGTTCATCGGACGCTACACCGTTGGCTTCGAGACATTGCGGGATTATCTGTTTGGCAATGTGGACGGCGTCATCAAGGATGTCGCCTGGGCGGCCGGCATTACCGGTCTTGAAGCGCAGGACATCCTCACCCTTGCCCGGACCATGGCCTCGCGAAAAACCTTCATCATGATGGCATGGGCGCTGCAACGCGCCGACCATGGCGAACAGGCCTATTCGGCGGCAATCGCGGTGGCATCGCTGCTGGGTCGCATCGGTCTGCCCGGCGGAGGATTTGGTTTCGGTTATGCATCCGTATCGGGCATTGGCCAGCCGGCGTCGGCCGTGAAATGGCCGTCGCTACCGCAGGGGCAGAATGCGATTTCCGACTATATTCCGGTCGCCCGAATTGCCGACATGCTGCTGTCGCCGGGAGCGGAATACGACCATGATGGCAAAAAACGGATCTATCCGGACATCAGGCTGATTTATTGGGCTGGCGGCAATCCCTTTCACCATCATCAGGATCTCAATCGACTGGTTGAAGCTTGGCAGAAGCCTGAAACGATCATCGTTCACGAGCACTGGTGGAATGCCCACGCCCGGCATGCCGACATCGTGCTGCCGGCCTCGACATTCCTGGAACGCGACGACCTGGTCGCCAGCGGCCGCGACGGTTTTCTCGGATATTCGACACGAACAACGGCGCCACCTGCGGACGTATTCTCGGATCACGAGATCCTGCGTCGCGTTGCGGCAAAGCTGGGGACTGAAGCGGCATTCACCGGTGGATGGAGCGAATCCGAATGGCTGGAGAAGCTTTATGCCGACGCGCAGGCGAACGCCGCGTCAGGCGACATTTCCCTGCCCGATTTTTCGACGTTTCGGAATGTGGGACTGGTTGAGGTGGAAAGCCAAAACGCCGACAAGCCTTTCCTTGCCGCATTTCGCGCAGACCCGGTTGCCCATCCGCTGCACACGCCGTCCGGTCTGATCGAGCTTTCCTCGGAACTCATTGCCGGCTTCGATTATGTCGATTGCCCAGGTCATCCGGCTTGGGTGGAACCGGTCGAATGGCTCGGGGGCAAACTGGCGGCACTCTATCCACTGCATCTCCTGTCCTGCCAGCCGCATGACAAGCTACACAGCCAGTGGGACCATGCGGCACCGTCGCGCCGGACCAAAAGCGGAGGCCGCCAGCCGGTGCGCATTCATCCCGACGACGCCGCGGCTCGCGGACTGGCGCAAGGCGAGGTGGTGACCATTTCCAACGCTCGCGGTGCCTGCCTAGCGGTCGTTGCCATCACCGATGCCGTCATGCCCGGCGTCGTGCAGTTGGCGACGGGCGCCTGGTTCGATCCGGCGGATCCCTCGACGCCGGGTTCGCTGGAACTGAACGGCAATCCGAATGTCCTGACGCCGGATCGTGGAACTTCCCGCCTCACGCAGGGGCCAAGCCCGAACTCATGCCTTGTCGAGATTTCCCGTTTCATCGGCACGCCGCCGCAGGTGCGAGCCTACCGCCCGCCGGATCTGGTCCCCGACCCGCGATTGAATGACGCTCACGGAAAGGAATGCCCATGACCTCACGTCTCAATCCGCAATTGATCGCAGGCCTCGTGTTCGTATTGATCGGCGCCGCTTTCTTGTTGAGCAGTCTCGATCTCTCCTACGGTACCTGGCGCAAAATCGGTCCCGGTGCATTTCCGGGTCTGGTCGCCTCGGCGCTGATCGCCATGGGCGTCATTGTCGCCTTTACGGCCGAGAAACTTAACGCCGGCAAAGAACAACCGAGTCTTTATTCATCGAAGGTCACGTTCATCATTGCAGCGATAGTGGTGTTTGGGCTGGTCATTCGTGGAGGAGGGTTGCTGCCGGCGGTCTTCTGTTGCAGCGTCATCTCCTCGTTGGCGTCGCGCCCTTTGCGGCCGGTGAAATCGATGTTGTACGGGCTCGGGCTCGGCACGGCCTGCAGCCTCGCCTTCATCAAGGGGCTCGGCATGCCGATTGCCATCATTGGTCCCTGGTTCGGACTTTAGGGATGATCACATGGATACGCTGAACGCCCTGCTTCTCGGCTTTGACCAGGCAATCCTGCCGACGAACCTGTTCTGGTGCCTGATTGGCACGCTGCTCGGGACCCTTGTCGGCGTCCTGCCAGGCCTCGGGCCGGCCGCCACAATGGCCATCCTCCTGCCTTTCACCATCGGACTTGAACCGGTGACATCGCTGATCATGATGGCAGGCATCTATTACGGTGCGCAATATGGTGGTTCGACGACGGCCATCCTTCTCAACCTGCCCGGTGAAGCATCGTCCGTGGTTACGGCGATCGACGGCTACAAGATGGCCCGCAACGGACGAGCGGGCGTGGCCCTGTCGACGGCGGCGATCGGCTCTTTTTTCGCCGGCACCGTCGCCACGCTGTTGCTGGCGTTGTTTGCACCATCGCTTGCCGAAATCGGATTGCTGTTCGGCCCCGCGGAGTACTTCTCGTTGATGATCCTCGGGCTTGTCGCCTCGGTCGTGCTTTCGCGCGGATCGCTGCCGAAGGCACTTGCCATGGTCTTCATCGGCATTCTGGTCGGCCTTGTCGGCCAGGACGTGCAAACTGCCGTGCCGCGCTTCACGCTCGGTTTCGAAGAGATGTCGAGCGGTATCAATTTCGTCGTGGTGGCGATGGGATTATTCGGCATCGGCGAGTTGATCAAGGATCTGGAAAACCCGGAAAGCCGTACGGCCATCAACGCACCGTTCTTTTCGATGATCCCGTCGCGGGAGGACTGGCGCCGGATGGTTGCGCCGATCCTTCGTGGCACCGGGATCGGTTCCGTGCTGGGACTTTTGCCGGGCGGAGGCGCGCTTCTCGCTGCCTTCGCCGCCTACGCCATAGAGAAACGCGTTGCCAATCCGCCCGAAGGTTTCGGCGGTGGTGCGATCGAAGGCGTGGCATCGCCCGAGAGCGCCAACAATGCCGGTGCGCAGACCTCGTTCGTCCCGCTGCTTACGCTCGGCCTACCGGCAAACGCCGTCATGGCCCTGATGTTCGGCGCCCTGATCATGCAGGGTATCGCACCCGGGCCGACGCTGATTTCCGAACATCCCGACGTGTTCTGGGGCGTCATCGTGTCGATGTGGGTAGGCAACCTCATGCTGCTGGTCTTGAACCTGCCACTGATCGGCATCTGGACCCGCTTGCTGACGATGCCTTTCCACTATCTCTTTCCGGCTATCGTGGTGTTCTGCTCGATTGGCGCATTCTCGCTCAGCAACTCGGTCTTCGATCTTTGGCTGCTTGGAGCCTTCGGCGTCGCCGGCTACATCTTCGCCAAGCTTGATTGCGATCCGGCACCACTGGTGATGGGCCTCATTCTCGGGCCGATGATGGAAGAAAATTTCCGTAGAGCCATGTTCCTCGCCCGCGGCAATCCCGGCATTTTTGTCGATCGCCCGATTTCGGCCGGTCTGCTTGTCCTTGCTGTGCTCGCCATCGTCGCGGTCGCCCTGCCGAAGATCAAGGCCGTCCGTGAAGAGGCATTTCAGGAATGAACCAGCCTATTCCGGACACGCAGAGTGAAACACCATGCATGTAGTGGTCATTGGAGCGGGTATCGTCGGCGCAGCGACGGCACTCGAGTTGTTGAAAGACGGGCACCAGGTCACCATCGTCGAGCCGGAACAGCCCGGCGGCCGCCACGCCGCAAGTTATGGCAACAGCGGCTGGCTGAGCCCTGCCTCGATCATCCCGATGTCGATGCCCGGCCTCTGGAGGAAGGTGCCCGGTTATCTTGCCGACCCTTCCGGACCGCTGACCATCCGCTGGCGGCATCTGGTGCGTCTCGCGCCCTGGCTACTGCGCTTCGTGCTGGCCGGTTCGACGGAAGCCAAGGTCGAACGGACCGCGAGAATTCTGGCGAGCCTCCTGCACGATGCTCCATCCCGACATGCGGCTCTGGCAGAGAAAATCGGACGGTCGGATCTCATCCAGCGCAGGGGCCTGCTCTACGTGTACCAGGACCGAGCTGCTTTCGAGGCAGAGACTTTTGCGTGGCGCCTGCGACGCGATAACGGCGTTTCCTATCGAGAACTATCTTCGGCAGAATTGCATGCACTCGAGCCGGATCTTTCATCCCGCTATTCCTTTGCTGCCTTCGTCGAGGATGGCGGTCATTGTGTGGATCCGGGAGGCTATGTCGCAGCGATGGTGGATCATGCGGTGGGTCTCGGCGCCCAGCGTATCAACGCGAGGGCGACCGGTTTCGATCTTACCGGCAACCGGCTTTCCGGTATACGAACAGAGGCGGGTACCGTGACGTGCGACAAGGCCGTCATCGCTGCCGGTATACACTCAAAAAAGCTTTCGGCGTTGGCCGGTGACACAATCCCGATGCAGAGCGAGCGCGGTTATCACGTAGTCATTCCCTATCATTTGGCCAAGGGGGAGATGCCGATCATGCCGAGCGACGGCAAGATGGGCAACAATCCGAGCCTTGCCGGACTTCGTATTGCCGGACAGGTCGAGCTGGCAAGTGTTGAGGAAAGTCCGGACTGGACCCGCGCCGAAATCCTGCTGAAACACGCCAGAGGAACCTATCCGGCGCTGTCGGATCTATCCGAAGGCAAAAATATCGATCGGTGGATGGGGCATCGGCCTTCGACTGCGGACGGCCTTCCGGTGATCGGTTTTTCAAAGTCTTCCGAAGACATCGTTCACGCGTTTGGCCACGGTCACGTCGGCCTTGCAGCCGGACCGGTCAGCGGCGCGCTTGTTGCAGACCTGATCGCTAGGCGCGAATGTGCCATCGATCTGTCAGCACTGTCCGCCGCCCGTTTTCGCTAATCTGCAATCTGCAGGATCGTGTCGGAGAGCATCATGCCGCCGAAATGGCCCAAATCCCTGCTTTCAGGTGCTTCGACGGCATCCGGCGATCCCCGAGTTCGAAAATCTCTTCGGTTGGGCGATCCATATTCGTTGCCGAGAAGACCAGCCGGCCGTATAAGGCGCGATGACGTCTGATTCAAAGATATTTGTTGGCCTGCGGTCGACCCGCAAAAAGCCGGCCCCGGACCACGAACCAAGTCGTGCGAAATGCCAATGGGACGGATGCGAAAAGAATGGCACCCATCGCGCTCCCGTCGGGCGAGATGCTGAGGGGCTGTATCTGCTGTTCTGTCCCGAGCATGTAAGGGAATACGGCAAAGGTTATAACTTTGCGCCAAATCTGTCTGACCCTTTAATTAGGCGCTATCAGACGGAAGCGGCAAACGGCAGCCGCCCGACTTGGGGTACTGGTATCAATCGCGCGTCGGAAATGCCGCTCCCCTCGACGGCCCGCTCCGGTTCTGCAAAGGCGACGAACGCACGTAAAAGCGCTGCAGAACGCCAGGCGGCACAAGTAGATCTTCAGCGACGCAAGCTCAAGGTATTGGAGGCCAAGGCTTTCGAGACCCTCGATCTTTCGCCGGATGCGACACCGGAGGAGATCAGAAGCCGCTACAAACAGAGGCTCAAGATGCACCATCCGGACGCAAACCATGGAGAGCGCAACTCTGAGGACGAGCTTCGAGCGTCGATCGACGCCCATAAGATCCTCAAGCTCAACGGCTTCTGCTAGGGGCGTGGCAAGGGATCTGCGGCACTCTCGATGGCAGCGGCCCGTACCTCCGACGAAGGGAGGCGGCATCCCGGATAGAGCGATTGCTGACGGCGGCTTACAGCGATGAAATCCGTGGAGTCGCCGCGGATGGCGGATCACAACTAAGGCACGAATCGCTCTAGCACTCTCAGCATAAGAGTGCTAAGGGTGTCCAACCGGGAACCCGCCATTGGGCTGCGCTCTCGCCAAGGAACCCAAATGAATAATACCATTTTTCGGCCGTTGCACGACCGCGTCGTCGTGCGCCGTATCGAGGCTGAAGCCAAGACCAAGGGCGGGATCATCATTCCCGATACCGCCAAGGAAAAACCGCAGGAAGGCGAGATCGTCGCCGTCGGCACCGGAGCACGTGACGAGAGCGGCAAGATCGTTCCCCTCGATGTCAAGGCTGGCGACCGCATCCTGTTCGGCAAGTGGTCCGGCACCGAGATAAAGTTCAACGGCGAAGACCTGTTGATCATGAAGGAAGCCGACGTCATGGGCGTCATCGCCTGATTTTCGGGCGCTTCTTTATTTCCTTTTGATGACGACTATGGGGCCAATGGCCCGGGAGTTATTGCCATGTCTGCCAAACAGATCAAATTCGGCCGTGATGCACGCGAAAAGCTGCTGCGCGGCGTCGACATTCTTGCCGACGCAGTCAAGGTCACGCTCGGTCCGAAGGGCCGCAACGTCGTGATCGACAAATCCTACGGCGCACCGCGCATCACCAAGGACGGCGTTGCCGTCGCCAAGGAAATCGAACTTGACGACAAGTTCGAAAACATGGGCGCCCAGATGGTCCGCGAAGTCGCTTCGAAGACCAACGACGTCGCCGGCGACGGCACCACGACTGCAACTGTTCTTGCCCAGGCGATCGTTCGCGAAGGCGGCAAGGCCGTTGCAGCCGGCATGAACCCGATGGATCTGAAGCGCGGCATCGATCTTGCTGTCACCGCCGTCGTCAAGGACCTGCTTGCCAAGGCCAAGAAGATCAACACCTCGGAAGAGATTGCCCAGGTCGGCACCATCTCGGCCAATGGCGAGAAGGAAATAGGCCAGTATATCGCCGACGCGATGCAAAAGGTCGGCAATGAGGGTGTGATCACCGTCGAAGAAGCCAAGACAGCCGAAACCGAGCTCGAAGTCGTCGAAGGCATGCAGTTCGACCGCGGCTACCTGTCGCCCTATTTCGTCACCAACGCCGAAAAGATGGTGGCTGAGCTGGAAGATGCCTATGTGCTGCTGCACGAAAAGAAGCTCTCCAACCTGCAGGCCATGCTGCCTATCCTGGAAGCAGTCGTCCAGAGCGGCAAGCCGCTGCTGATCATTTCCGAGGACGTCGAAGGCGAAGCTCTTGCAACGCTCGTCGTCAACAAGCTGCGCGGTGGCCTCAAGATCGCCGCCGTCAAGGCTCCAGGCTTCGGCGACCGCCGCAAGGCCATGCTGGAGGATCTGGCGATCCTGACCGGCGGCACTGTCATCTCCGAAGACCTCGGCATCAAGCTCGAAAACGTCACGCTCGAGATGCTCGGCCGCGCCAAGAAGGTCTCGATCACCAAGGAGAATACGACCGTCGTCGACGGCGCCGGCTCCAAGGCCGACATCGAAGGCCGCGTTGGCCAGATCAAGGCTCAGATCGAGGAAACCACTTCGGACTACGACCGCGAAAAGCTGCAGGAACGTCTGGCCAAGCTGGCCGGCGGCGTTGCCGTGATCCGCGTCGGCGGCTCGACGGAAGTCGAAGTCAAGGAAAAGAAGGACCGTATCGACGACGCCCTCAACGCGACGCGTGCAGCGGTCGAAGAAGGTATCGTGCCTGGCGGGGGGACAGCCCTTCTTCGCGCCTCCATCCTTCTGAACATCAAGGGCGAGAATGAGGATCAGAATGCCGGGATCAACATCATCCGCAAGGCCTTGCAGTCGCTGGTTCGTCAGATTGCTGAAAATGCCGGTGACGAAGGTTCGATCGTGGTTGGCAAGATCCTGGAAAGCAACACCGACAACTACGGCTATAACGCCCAGACGTCTGAATATGGCGACATGATCGCCATGGGCATCGTCGATCCGGTCAAGGTCGTTCGCACGGCTCTGCAGAACGCGGCTTCGGTTGCCGGTCTGCTGGTGACGACGGAAGCCATGATCGCCGACCTGCCGAAGAAGGATGCTGCCGGCGGCGGCATGCCTGACATGGGCGGCATGGGCGGTATGATGTAAGCGGTTCCCAATCGGGAACTCGAATAAGCCGTTCGCGGTGAAGGGCTCCGATCGATCGGGGCCCTTTTTGTCATATGCTCGCTACGTCTCGTTCCCACAATTCCCCGCTACCTGAGGTTTTGCGATCATCTTGTCCAAGGCAGTGCGGCGTAGCTTCGCCACAGGACGTAGAGGCTGACGGAAAAGATGATCCATCGGAAGATCTGCGCCAGCGTATTGCGATGCGTGGAGAGCCGCGTGGCGGTTATGGTGCCGAGCGTCCCGCCGCCGACGCCGCCGGCAATGAAATATCCCGCGACTTGCCAATCCACCAGTCCGGACAAGGCGTAGTTGGCCGCCGTCGTGAGGCCGAACGTGCCGACGGCGAGGAGAGACGAACCGACCGCGTTGATCAGCGGCATGCCGGTAGAAAACAGCAGTCCGGGCACGATAAGGAAGCCGCCGCCGATGCCGAAGAAACCGGAACAGAGGCCGGTCAGCAAGGCGACCAGGCTGGTCTTTCCATGGGTGCGGACCGTCAGGGATTGCGGCGTGATGCCGATCTGACTGCGTGTCTTGCTCATGACGAAGCTGACGAACATCATCAGCAGTCCGAACATGAAGAGAAGGTCCTGGCCCTCGACGACCTTGCCGAGACTGGAGCCGAAATAGGCGCCGAGCGACCCGGCGATGGTGAAGATCAAGGCGCATCGCCACCAGACATGGCCGCGAACCGCATGGCCCGCGAGATTGAGATAGGCATTGACGGAGACGGCGAGCGCGCCGGTGCCGATCGCGGTATGCACGTCCTTGACGCCAACAAAATAGATCAGCAGCGGCGTCGCCAGGATCGAGCCGCCTCCGCCGATCAGGCCGAGGGTGAAACCGATCAGCGATCCTGAGCCGATCGCAAGCAGGACTTGCTCGATTGATCCGTCCATACAGCCGTCAATTCCAGACCGAACGGGGAAACGCGTCGAGCGGAATCTTCAGATAACGGCACCCGTTGTCTTCGGCCGGCGGCAGTTCGCCGCCGCGAATGTTGACCTGCAGCGCGTGCAGGATCAGCTTCGGCATCGGCAAGGTTCTGTCGCGGGCCTCCCTCAGATCGACAAAATCCGCCTGCGACCTGCCGGCGACATGCGGGTTTTCGGCTTTCTGCTGCGCGACCGAACTTTGCCATAAGGCTTCGCGGCCACCCTGCCGGTAGTCATGGCCGGTAAAGAGGCGAGTTTCGTCGGGCAGCGACAGGATTGCCTGGATCGACATCCAGAGGTTAGCGGCGCTGCCGCCGGGGAAATCGGCGCGGGCGGAGCCGGTGTCGGGCATGAACAGCGTGTCATGAATGAAGGCCGCATCGCCGACGACATAGGTAATCGAGGCGAGCGTGTGTCCGGGCGAATGGATCACCCGTGCTTCCAGCTCGCCGATCGCGAAAGTCTCTCCGTCCCGCAACAGCCGGTCCCATTGGGAGCCGTCGCAGGCGAGATCCGGCCAGTTGTAGATCTGTCGCCAGATTTTCTGCACCGCCACCACATGCTCGCCCATCGCGGTCGGCGCGCCGGTCCTCGCCTTGAGGTAACGTGCTGCCGAGAAATGATCCGCGTGCGGATGCGTGTCGAGGATCCATTCCACCGTCAGCCCGCGAGAGGCGACGTGGTCGAGGATCGCATCGGCATTCACAGTTGCCGTCGAGCCGGATTTCTCGTCGAAATCGAGGACCGGGTCGACGATAGCGCATTTGCGCGTCGCCGGGTCTGATACGACATATTGAATGCTGCCCGTCCGCGCATCGTAGAAAGCGGCAACATCAGGCTTGTGCATAGGCCAGGCCCTCTTCGGTCTCCATGCGCGGAAAGAAGATCGCTCGTGCCGGGTCGAAATCGTAGTCGGCCTCGAACATCGGCGCGTCTGCCGCAAGCTGCGCCACGGACTCGATGATGAACCGCACTTTTTCTTCCGAAAGCAGGACACTGAAGTTCAACCGCGTGAAACCCGGCTTCCTGATTTCGTCGCCGGCGAGAATGGCCCGCCGCATCGCTTCGGATTGCTCGGCGTCGATTGACAGCAGCCGGTGAACGTAAGGCCCGGCGCAGGCACATCCGCCGCGCGCCTGGATGCCGAAGCGGTCGCTCAGCATGCGCGTGACAAGCTGCTGATGGACATAACCGCCTTTGCCGTTGCGAATGCGAAAGGAGAAGATCGGCAGCCGATCCGCGCCGGGCAATCCGAGCAATTCCAGTTGCGGCACCTGCCTCCAGGCGGCAAATGCCTGCCGCGTCAGCTCTCGGTTGCGGCTATCCATCTCCTCAAGGCCGATTGCGTGTTTGATGATGAAGGCGAGAGCGGCTCGAATGTCGCCGACGACGTTTGGCGTGCCCGCTTCCTCGCGCGCTTCCAGGCTGCTGCTGTAATCGTGGGTCTTTGGAGAGACGAACTTCACCGTGCCGCCGCCCGGCCAAGAGGGTTTGTTCGTCGCCAGGCCCTCACGACGGACGATAAGGATGCCCGAAGCACCAGGACCGCCGATGAACTTGTGCGGCGAAATGACGATGGCGTCGATCTGTGCATCCGCACCAGGCGACATGGAAATCGGCACATAGGGACCGGCGCCCGCATAATCCCAGATCATCCTCGCGCCTGCGGCTTTGACCATTTTGGTAATCACAGCGATATCGCTGGTAATCCCGGTGATGTTCGATCCGGCAGACAATGTGCAGACTGTCAGGTCTGGCGATCCGTCATGTAGCGCCTTGTCGAGAAGGGACAGATCGGGCCCGCCGGACGGACACTCGGAGAGCTCGACGATTTCCGCGCCGCTTTCGCGCCAGGGGAGGATGTTCGAGTGGTGTTCATAGGGTCCGATAATGACCCGGACGGTCTTGCCCGCCGTGACCGCTTCCGTGACGCCGAACAGTTTGACGAGCCGATTGAGGCCGGACGTCGCGCCCGAGCCGGCGAAGATGACGGCGTGCTCCTCGGTCGCGCCGCAGAACTCGGCGATCAGCGACCGCGCTTCCCGCCGCATCCGGGTCATGAAGCCGCCGCAATAGGAGGCTTCCGTATGGCTGTTGGCGTAATAGGGCAGGACTTCGTCCATCACGAAGTGTTCGATCGTGCGCAACGCCCGGCCAGAGGCGACGTAATCCGCATAGACCAGGTTCTTCACGCCATACGGACCATCGATCTGCGCCGTCGCGCCGACGAGATCGTTGCGAAGATCGGCGATCAGCCCGGGATGGTTCAGGGACTTGCGAAAACGAGCAAGAGGCGTGAGGGCCTGATTGGTTTCAGGACGAATGGCTTGCACGGTCATCTCGCTGTCATCCTCTTCAGTCTCGAAGTTGACAGCGATTGTATTCTGCTTCAGGCTCGAAAAACTCACCTATTTTATGCGAATTTTCCCCCAGGTTGTGTCATATGATCGAATCTACAGCAAAGATCGATGTGTTTGATCTGAAAATCCTCACTGTTTTGCAAAAAGATGCCGGCCTTTCGCAGCGTGATCTGGCGGAGAAGGTCGGCCTGTCGCAAAACGCTTGCTGGCGGCGGCTTCAGCGGCTCCAGACGATCGGCATGATCCGCGGTTCGCACAGCGATATCGACCTCAGCGCGCTGGGGCTGGATCTCACCGTCTTCGTGATGATCCGCACCCGCCATCATTCCAAGGAATGGATCGACGGTTTTCGCAACCATGTCGAGCGTCTTCCCGAAGTTATCGATTTCTACCGGATTGGCGGAGACTGGGACTATCTGATCAAGGTCGTGACCAGAGGCATGTCCGGCTACGACACATTTTACCAGAAGCTGATCACCAATTTCGACCTTGCGACGGTCACCGGTTTCTTCTCCATGGAAGCCATCATCAACAATCGTCCGGTGGATCTGAGCCGGTTGCGGTAACGACCCTGACCGAGGCGCCCGTCAGCGCTGGTAGCTATCAATGCTTCTTTTGCTGTGTTGGCAGGCCCTTGCCTGCGGCGGCCCATCTGGCCCTGCATCGGCTTTCCGCCCACGATCACGGCCGGTGCCGTCTCTCCTTGTGTTAGCTCAGCCTCCAACGGAGATCACAAGCGCCATCGGAAACCTTTGGAACTGCGGTGGGGTTTTTCGCGGCATGGGGATTTTTGCATATGCCTCAAAGCGTCCCCAAGAACCACAACTCCCTATCCTGGACCTTGCTCCAGCACCTCCTTCAACGTCCCAACGAACGTCTGTGCGGCAAGCGATAGGGGACGGCGTTTGGGGATGATCATTCCAACGGAAACCGGGATGCGGGGCTCGAACTGGCGCACGGCGATGTGGTCGAACTCATTGGCATCCCAAACCGAGAAATGATCGACGAGGGCCACTCCGCGCCCCCGCTCGACGAGGCGTCGGATAAGCTGGCTCTGGTTCGAGATCAGGCTGTTCGAAGGCCGTACGCCTTCGTCGGAAAGGGATCGGAAGATCGCGGCGCCAAACGGGACCGAGCGCGGATAGGTCACGAACGGCTGGTCGGCGATGTCGCTGGCGAGGATGATGCGATGTTTCGCAAGCTCGTGATCGGTCGGCATGATGCAGACCATGGAAGAGGTCTTGAGTGTCTGCGTCATCAGGTCGGCCTCATGCTCGGGATGATGCACCAAGCCGAAATCGTAATTTCCGCGACTGACATAGGTGTGGATCTTGTCGGAGTCGAGAAGGTCCACCTGGACCTGGATTCCGGGGTATAGATTGTTGAAACGCTCGACAGCCATCGGGATCAGCGCGGTGCTGAACGCCGAAAGTATGCCGATATTCACATAGCCCTGCGACATGGTGGTGAGGTCGAGAGACAGGTTCTCGAATAGCATCAGCTCGTCCATCAGCAGCGTCGCATGCGCAAAAAGCAGCTCCGCTTCGGGCGTCGGACGCAGTCGGCCGGCGCTGCGCTCAAACAGTTTGACGCCCGCAAAATCCTCAAGCTGCTTCAACGACTTGCTCGCGTTGGGCTGCGTCGTGTGCAGCACAAGCGCGGCCTCCGTGACGGAGCCTGTTTTCATGAAGGCGGCCAGGGTGTCGAGATGGCGCAACTTGATCCGGCGCATGATATCTCCAGGGTATTCCAAAATTGAATGGAAAGCTCGAATAATTGAATTTTACAAGATGCGCCATGCCTTTCTAGATTGCTGGTCATTACAGGACAGGCGGAAGCGGAAGCCGACGCCCAAGCACGAAGATCATCATGGGCAACATCAGGGTTGGCATCGATGTCGGCGGGACCTTCACGGATTTCACCGTACTCGACGACGAAACGGGCGGCATGCGCCACTTCAAGGTGTCCTCGACACCGCATGATCCTTCCGAGGCAATCGAGATCGGCATCGCCAGCTTCGAAGGACGCGGCCTGAGAGCCTCCGACGTCGTCCATTTCGGTCATGGCACGACGGTTGCCACGAACATGGTCATCGAGCGTCGCGGCGGCAAGACTGGCCTCCTCACCACCGAAGGATTCCGGGACGTTCTGGAAATCGGTCGCCAGACCCGCCCCGACCTGTTCGACATGAGCGTCCGCAAGCCCGATCCGCTGGTCGTGCGGCCGTTGCGCCTTGAGGTCGCCGAGCGCCTCGGTCCAGACGGCGAAGTCATCGTTCCTCTCGATGAAGCCGGCGTGGAAGACGCCGCAAAACGTTTCAGGGCAGAGGGCGTCGAAGCCATCGCCATCGGGTTTCTGCATTCGTATCGCAATGCCGCTCACGAACGGCGCGCAGCCGAGATTGTCCGCAAGCATCTGCCGGATGTCTTCGTCAGCCTGTCGAGCGACGTATTGCCGGAGTTCCGCGAATACGAGCGCATCTCCACCACGGTGATGAACGCCTATCTGATGCCACGCATGGACGGTTATCTCGACCGCTTCATGAAACGGTCGCGCCAGGCCGGCATCGATGCCAAGCCTTATACCATCCATTCCAATGGCGGCTTGATGTCCACCGAGACGGCGCGCAACTATCCGGTGCGGACCTGTCTGTCGGGTCCCGCGGCCGGTGTCGTTGGTGCAGCACTCGTCGGCAAGGCGGCATCCTTTCCCGACATCATTACCTATGACGTGGGCGGCACCTCGACTGACGTCGCTCTCATCGCTGGCGGCAAGCCCGCCTATTCGGCCGACCGCGACGTGGCCGGCTATTCCATCCGTTGCGCGATGGTGGATGTCAGCGTCATCGGGGCAGGCGGCGGCTCCATCGCATGGCTTGACGATGCCGGCGGCCTGAAGGTCGGCCCGCAGAGCGCGGCGGCGGTTCCGGGCCCGGCCGCTTACGGCAAGGGCGGAACGGATGCAACGATCACGGATGCCAATATCGTCCTGCAGCGCCTGAACCCGATTGCGCTGCTTGATGGCGCCATGCCGGTCGATCGCGAGGCGGCGCTGAGTGCGATCAGCGCGGTGGCCGGAAAGATCGGCCGCAGCGTCGAAGATACCGCCTGGGGCATCATTCGGATCGCCGTCGCCAACATGGCGCGCGCCATTCGCGCGGTGTCGATGGACAAGGGCCACGATCTCAAGCAGTTCGCGCTGATGGCCTTCGGCGGCGCAGGCCCCCTGCATGCCTCGCTGGTTGCTGCCGAAACCGGTCTCGACACGGTCATCATCCCGGAATCGCCCGGCACCATGTGCGCCCGCGGCGTTCTCCTTTCCGACGTCACCCGCGATTTCGTCTCCACTCAGATCAAGCGGGCACGGGGCGAAGGCTGGACCGAGATCACGACAGCCGTCGCAGGTCTTGAAAGGCGGGCCAGGGAATGGCTCGAGGCGGAGACCATCCCCGACGACAAGCGCGCGTTGCAGCACGTCGCCGAAGCGCGCTATGCGGGCCAGAACCACGAAATTCGTGTCGAAGGCATCCTGTCGAGCGCGGAGGATTTCGCGGCTCGTTTCGCCGAAGCCCACCGCGTTGTCTACGGTTATGCACTGGACAATCATCCGGTCGAGATCGTCAACCTGCGTGTCCAGGCGATCGGCCACGCCGGCCGGCCGCTGCAGACGGTCGAAAGCGCTTCCGGCACCATGGCGGATGCCAGGGTTGGCGAGCGCGATGTGTATGTCGGCCCCGAAGGCGGCTGGAAAACTGTGCCAGTCTACAAGCGTGCGCTGATGCCGCAGGGGGAAAAATTCGCCGGCCCAGCCATTATCGAGGAACTCACCTCGACCGCCTATGTGCTTCCCGACCAGACCGGCGTCGTCGACGCCTATGGCAACATCATCCTCAGCTTTGTGAAGGACCGCGCGTGATGCAGCAGCACGTCAACCCCCCGCGCGAGTTCGACGCCATCGAAATGGAGGTCTACTCCAACCGGTTCATGTCGATCACAGACGAGATGGGGCTCAGCCTCGTTCGGTCGTCCTTCTCCACCAACATCAAGGAACGCAAGGACTGCTCCGTTGGCCTGTTCGATGGTAGAGGGCGCCTGGTCGTCCAGGCATCGCACATTCCGGTGCATCTGGGGTCGCTGCAGGGCGGCGTAGCCGCCGTACTCGAGAACTACAAGCCCGAGGACATCAAGCCGGGCGATGCGTTCATCTGCAACGATCCCTATCTGGCGGGCGGCTCGCATACGCCGGATATCTCCATCCTCACGCCCGTCTTTTATCAAGGCCGCCTTTGCTTCTTCGCCGCCAATCTGGGTCACCATTCCGACGTCGGAGGCGGCGTGCCCGGCTCCTGCGATCCGAGCCAGACCAGCATCTTTGCCGAAGGCCTGCGTATTCCCGTGCTGAAGATCGCGCGCGAGGGCGTGCTCGATGAGCAGATCGTCAAACTCATCAGCACCAACAGCCGCGATCCGCTGGAGCGCATCCTCGATCTCAAGGTGCAGATAGCCACCAACGAAATCGGGCAGCGGAAGCTCGTGGCCCTTGCCGACCAATTCGGCATCGCCACGGTCGAGACGGCGATCGAGGACCTGATCGCCTATTCGGAAAGCCGGCTGCGCAAGCGCATCAAGGAAATGCCTGACGGCATCTACAAAGGCGAAGCCTTCATCGACGGCGATGGCGTTGGTTTCGATCCCTGCCGTATCCGGGTCGCCATCAAAGTGGAAGGCGAGGGGATCACCTTCGACTTCACAGGCACCGACAGTCAGGCGCGAGGCGCGGTCAACATTCCCAAGACCGCCCTCGACGCCACCTGCTACTACACCATCAAGGCGCTTCTGGACCCGTCGCTTCCGCCGAATGAAGGCATGGCGTTGCCAGTCTCCATCATTGCCGAGGAGGGCACGCTGGTGCGGCCGAAGTTTCCCGCCGCCGTCGGTATCCGCTCGACCAGTTGCCAGCGCGTGGTCCGTGCCATCTTCCAGGCCTTCGCCGACGTTCTGCCCCGGGAAAAGGTATTCGCCTCTTCCGCCGACATGAACGCGACGATGATCTTTTTCGGCCCGCACAAGACCCGCGAGGGCAGCTTCGTCTATCTCGAAACGGTGGGTGGCGGTGCCGGCGCGAGCCTTGATCATGACGGCATGAATGGCATTCAGGTTCACATTACCAACACGTCGAACCTGCCGGCCGAGGCACTCGAGATCGAATATCCGCTGATGGTCCGTCGTTATGCGCTGGCCGACGGGTCGGGCGGCGAGGGGCACACCACGGGCGGCATGGGCATCGTCCGCGAGGTCGTCGCCATGACGGATGGCATACGCGCCAACGCTTCCTGCGAGGGACTGCGTACTCCAGCCGACGGGGTCTTCGGCGGCGGACAGGGCGAGGTTGCGCGGCTGAAATTCGGCACTGCCGACGGCACTGTGACCGAATACGACATCTCGATCACCAATATCCTCATGAACCGTGGCGACAGCCTGTTCCTGCAAACGCCGGGCGGCGGCGGCTTCGGTCGCGCGTCCTGAACTGATTGGAGAATAAAACTATCATGGCTCTCGAAAACCTGACGCCAAGCGACGAAGAGATCAAGTCTGCCCCGAACCCGAATTACCTCGAAGGTGACTATCTGAAGGGCGTCCTGGAAATGACCTTCCGCGACGGCAACCCGCTGGCCGAAAAGCTGGTGGAGGACATCTTCTCTTCGCGTGAAATCGACACCGTCTATCTGGTCGGCGCCGGCGGCTCGAATTCCTACATCGAACCGATCAAGTACATCCTCGACAAGTATTGCGACCTGCGCATCGAGCGTATCAACTCGACCGAGTTCGAAACGCGCCGCCCGAAGCCTGTCAACGAGAAGGCTGTCGTGCTTCTCACCTCGCATAACGGCGAGACCGAAGACACCGTGGTTGCCGCCCGCTGGGCCAAGACCACCGGCGCGGTTACCGTTGCGCTCACCTCCGGCCACGAAAGCGGTCTGGCAAAGATCTGCGACTACCTTCTGCCCTACAGCAAGGAGCTGCCGGGCATGCCGAAGACGATGATCGCTTATCTTTTCGCCGCCTACCTGCTAAAGCACCTCGGCAACCCGGTCGGTACGCAACTGGTGCGTGACCTCGAAGCGATGCCGGCCAAGCTGCACGACATCAAGGATGCCGAGCGCGAGCGTGGCATGGAGCTCGCCCGCCGTTACAAGGACGAGAACATCTACTACGTGCTCTCCAGCGGTATCCTCTCGGGTCTCAATTACCAGTATTCGATCTGCATCTTCAACGAAATGTTATGGCTTGATGCATCCGACATCCATTCGGGCGAATTTCGCCATGGTCCGTTCGAAGTTGCCGATCCGGAGATGGCCTATGTCTTCCTCATGGACAATGGCGAAAACCGCAAGATCGACCAGCGCGCGCTGAAGTTCACCCGCCGCGTCACCGACAAGATCATCACGTTCGACGCCGGCCGCTATGAAAACGTCTCAGCCCTGCTGTCGCCCTTCGTGATCGGCGTCACCTGGTACTGGTTTGCCCACACGCTGTCGGTATTGCGCGAACATCCGCTGTCCGTTCGCCGCTACATGTGGAAGGTCGACTACTGATGATCAGGCGCCCGCCCGCATGGCTGTTTCTGCCTCGCGCGCGTTCATCGCGGTTCGGCACGGCATCGCCTCCGCGCGCGGGCGGTTTCTCCGTCGCGCTCCATGTCTTGCATGAAAAGAAGGCGGCCGAAAAATGATCACCCCCGATACGTCTTTCAACACGTTCAAGGTGCTCGGGCTCGGCGATAACGTTGTCGACCGCTATCTCAACACCGGCAAGATGTATCCTGGCGGAAACGCCCTGAACTTTGCTGTCTATGCCAAGATGCTTGGAGCCGATGCGGCATTTCTGGGTACTTTCGGCACGGATGCCGCGGCGCGGCATGTTCGGGCCACGCTTGAAGCGCTTTGCGTGCCGGCAACGCACAGCCGTATTATCGACGGCGAAAACGGCCATGCGGATGTGCGTGTCGTCGACGGAAACCGGGAATTCGTGTTCTCCAACAAGGGAGGCGTCGCCCGGGAAAACCCGTTCGCGCCAGGCCAAGGCGACATCGACTACCTCTCCGCCTTCGCACTGGTGCACACGAGTTGCTACAGTCACCTCAACCAGCATCTCGCGGTGCTGAAGAGTGGCAGCCGTCTGCTGTCCTATGATTTCTCCTATCGCTGGCAGGTCGAGGACCTGATCGCGCCGGTGACGCCGCACCTCGATTTCGCGGCCCTGTCGGCCGGCGATGTCGGGCGCGACCGTGCATTGGAAGTCCTGCGCGAGGCCGTCGGGCATGGTTGCGGCCTGGCGCTCGCAACGCTCGGGCCAGAGGGCGCTGTTGCCTATAACGGAAAGGACGTCGTGTCCGTTGCGCCCGTACCCACCGATGTCGTCGACACGCTTGGTGCAGGCGATGCATTCATCACCGCGACGCTGCTAACGCTGGCTGCCCGTGGCTGGAAGCGCGGCGAGCATGTGGGGCCGCAGGCCATCCAAGCCGCGATGGAAAAGGGCTCGCAGTTTGCCGCCGAGATTTGCCGGATCGAGGGCGCGTTCGGCTATCCGGCACCCATCCACTCGCAAGTCACGGCTTGATCGGAGGCGCGATGCTGGAAGTCAGGAACCTCTCGATTGCTTTCAAGACCCGCGACGGACTGAAGTCCGCGGTGCGCAATATCGACTTCACCATCGGGCCGGGCGAAATACTCGGTCTGGTTGGGGAGAGCGGTAGCGGCAAGACGATCACCTCGCTTGCGGTGATGGGCTTGCTCCCGCCGAATGCGGTGGTCACGAGCGGCGAGGTTCTGGTCGACGGCATCGACATGCTTCAACTCGGACCGGTTGAACTGCGCAAGCTGCGCGGCAGGCATATTGCGATGATCTTCCAGGATCCGATGGCATCGCTCGACCCGATCTTCACCTGCGGCGACCAGATCATCGAGGCGATCCGGCTTCACGAAACGGTTGGCAAGGCGCAGGCGCGCCAGAAGGCGATAGAACTTCTTGAGAAGGTCAGGATTCCTGATCCCGAGCGCGCCATGCGTGCCTATCCGCACGAGCTTTCCGGCGGCCAATGTCAACGCATCATGATCGCCATGGCGGTCGCCTGCAAACCCCGCATCATCATTGCCGACGAACCGACCACGGCGCTCGACGTGACCGTGCAGAAACAGGTTCTTGACCTGTTGCGCGGCCTTAACGAGGAGGTGGGGGCAGCTATCCTGCTGATCACGCATGACCTTGGCGTTATCTACGAAGTCGCGGACCGGGTCGTGGTCATGTATTCCGGGGACAGGATAGAGGAGGCGACCACCGCCGATCTCTTCAATAATCCCAAGAGCAGTTATGCCAAGGCACTGATAGACTCGATGCCGACGCCCGGCGGCCAGCATGACCGCCTGCCAGTGATCGAGCGCGACGCGCTTGGCAACGTTTTCAGCGTCCGACCCGAACCGCGCATCCGTTCGAGCAATGTCGCGGCGGCATCGGACGCGAACGTTGCGCCGCTGCTCGAGATCAGGGATCTCGTCAAGTCCTACTGGATCAAGCCTGCACCGCTTGCGGTGCCGGTCGAAATGCGTGCTGTGGACCGTGTCAGCCTGAGCATCGCACCGCGCTCGACACTTGGGCTGGTTGGCGAATCCGGTTGCGGTAAAAGCACCCTTTCGCGCGCCGTCATGCGGCTCTATCGCCCCGACGCCGGCGAAATCCTGTTCAAGGGACGAGATATCGCCAGACTTTCGGAAGGCGAGATGCGGCCGTTCCGACGTGAGCTCGCCATGGTCTTCCAGAACCCTTATGGCTCCCTCAATCCGCGCCAGACCGTCGCCGAGCTTGTCGAAGCGCCGTTGGTCATCTTCGGGGAAGGCACCGCGTCCGTGCGTCGCCGCCGCGTCGCGGGCCTGCTCGATGCGGTCGGTCTGCCGGCCGCGGCGGCGGCGAAATATCCTCATGAATTTTCTGGCGGACAAAGACAGCGGATTGCCATTGCCCGGGCCCTTGCACTCAATCCTTCGCTCGTGATCTGCGATGAGGCTGTCTCGGCCCTCGACGTTTCCGTACAGGCGCAGGTGCTCAACCTGCTCAAGGATCTGCAGGTGGAGTTCGACCTGACCTACCTCTTCATTTCCCACGACCTTTCCGTGGTCGAACATATCAGTGACACGGTCGCCGTCATGCAGAAGGGCCGCATCGTCGAATACGGGTCGGCGAAAGCAATCTTCGCCAATCCGAAGGAAGCCTATACCCGGATGCTGCTCGATGCGGTGCCGACCATCGGTTCGGACCGTGTCGGAAAGGGGGTTGCATGAACGCCTCTATTGCCGGAGCTTTGCTGCTCGTTGGGCGAAAGCTGCTGACGGCCTTTATCCAGCTGCTGGTAATCGCCACTCTGATCTTCTCGGTCATGTACATCATGCCGGGTGATCCGGTGCTGCTATTGCTCGGCGCCGACAGCAATCCCTCGCCTGAAGCCGTTGCCTCCATGCGCAGCCAGCTTGGCCTGGACCAGCCGGTCATGTCGCAGTATTTCGTCTGGCTGTGGAAGGCGCTGCATCTTGATTTCGGGACGTCGCTCGCCAACGGCTATCCGGTTTCGCGATATGTGCTTTCCAACCTGCCGCGCACGCTGGAACTGGCTTTCGCGGCGATCATCATCGCGACGCTGATCGGCGTCCCGCTCGGCATTGCCGCTGCCCTCAAACGCGGCAGTCTGCGCGATACGATCCTGACGTCCGTCGCCACGATCGGGATTTCAGTGCCTGTCTACATCCTGGGCACGATGCTGGTTCTGTTCTTCAGCCTGAAACTCGGTTGGTTGCCTGCCAGCGGCTATACGGACATTTCGCGCAACGCATTTGAGCATTTCCGCAAGCTCACCCTCCCGGCCTTGGCACTCGGATTCGGCCTTGCCGCCTCGATCGCACGCATGACGCGCTCGTCGATGCTGGAAATCCTTGGACGGGATTTCGTGCGGGCGCTACGGGCGAAGGGCATGTCGGAGCGACGCATCATCTGGCAGCACGTGCTGCGCAATGCGGCAATCCCGATCGTCACCATCATCGGGCTGCAGCTCGGCAACCTGATGGGCGGTACGGTGCTCGTCGAAGCGATGTTCAATTGGCCGGGGCTCAGCACCCTGCTGGTGGGCGCGGTATCGGCCCGCAACTATCCGCTGGTCCAGGGCGCGATGCTTGCCATCGCTGCGCTTTTCATCTGCATCAATCTGCTGGTCGAACTGCTGTATAGCCTGCTCGACCCGCGCATCAGGAGGAAACGCACGTGACCTCCCGCACCCTTGGCGTCGCTCGCAGTCAGCCGGCATTCGTCGCAAGTCTTGCCGTATTGGCGATCGTCCTTCTGATGGCGATCTTCGGCGGCTGGCTCGCGCCCCACGACCCATTCATGCTCAACCCGCAGGCCGTCAACCAGAGCAGCTCCGCCAGCCACTGGCTGGGAACCGACGAATTCGGCCGCGATCTGCTGAGCCGCCTTCTTATCGGCATCCGTCCGACCCTCATGGTAGCGCTTGGCGCCACGGTGATCGCCGCCGTGTTCGGTAGCCTCCTTGGAATTGCCGGTGCCTACGGACGTTCGTGGCTGTCCTTTCTGATCATGCGCGCCGTCGACATCATGTTGAGCTTTCCGCCAATTCTGCTTGCGTTGCTCGCGGTCGGGTTCTGGGAAAGCGGCGTTCTCAGCCTGACCGTCGTGATCGGTGTGCTCTATATCCCGCACTTTGCCCGTGTCGCTCATTCTGCCACGCTTCAGGTGGCACGCCAGGAGTTCATGGAAGCCGAGCATGCCATGGGGGCCTCGGTGCGGCGTGTCGTCTTCACGGCGATCCTGCCGAACATCCTGTCGCCGCTGGTCGTCCAGGCGACGTTGACGGTAGCCGCGGCCATTCTCCTCGAATCGGGCCTGAGCTTCCTTGGCCTCGGCATTGTGCCGCCGGAGCCGTCCTGGGGCCAGATGATCGGGACCGCCCGCGGCTATCTCGGCCAGAACCCGATGTATGTCATCTGGCCATCCCTTCTTCTCGCGCTGACAGTGCTCGCCATCAACGTGGTGGGCGACCGGTTGCGCGACATTCTCGATCCACGTCTCAGGGAGGAATAGCCGACATGGAAAAGATGAATAAACAAGCACAAGCAAAAAAGGGGTTCAGCATGAAGAAATCAGTTCTCGGGCTTATCTTCGCCCTCGCATCCAGCGTTTCCGCGCATCAGGCCCTGGCGGCTGAGGGCGGTACTCTCTATTTCGGTCTCTCCGGTGAGCCTGCCACGCTCGACAGCACCATCAACGCGGGAACGCCGGCCCGCACGATCCGGCTCGCCATTCACCGTGGCCTCGTCAACTATGGCGCTGACGGAAAGCTGTCGCAGGAACTTGCGCAGTCCTATGAGGTCTCCACGGACGCACTGACCTATACGTTCAGGCTGCGGGACGCGAAATTCCACGACGGGTCACCGGTGACCGCGCAGGATGTGAAAGCGTCCATCGAGCGCATCACCGCAGCAGACAGCAAGGCCACTTATCGAAACGAGCTGGGTGTTATCAAAGCGATCGATACGCCCGATGCCAAGACCGTCAAGCTGACGCTTTCCAAGCCATTCGTTCCGCTCATCCACTACCTGGCGCTTCCGGAATCGGCCATCGTGCCCGCCGCCTGGATCAGGGATCATGGCAAGGATCCCAATGCAACGCCGATTGGCGCCGGGCCTTTCAAGTTTTCTACTTGGGAACGTGGTCGCGAATTGACCGTCGAAAAGTTCGACGGATATTACAAGCAGGGCAAGCCTCACCTCAATGACGTCCACTACGTCTTTTATGCCGACGAAAATACGCGCGTGAATGCGCTGAAATCGAGCGACGTCGACATCATCGATTACGTCCCGTGGAAGGACGCGGCCTCGATCGAGGTCGATTCCAATCTGAAGCTGGCCAGCACGACCGGCCCGTTCATGATGCTGCAGTTCAACACCAAATTCGAGCCGTTTTCCAAGCCGGAGGTGCGGCAGGCCGTATCTTACGCCATCGATCGCGCCACGGTCATCAACACGGCCTTCAATGGTCGGGGCACGCCGATTTACGGAATTGCTATTCCGGAAGGATACATGGGCTATTCCAAGGAGAAGGCCAACTATTTCAGCTACGACATTGCCAAGGCGAAGGCACTGCTGGCGAAGGCGGGTTATCCGAACGGCTTCGAGGCACGGCTGTTGTCGACCGCCCAATACGGCTTCCATAACAATACCGCGATCGCCGTGCAGGCGGAGCTCGCCAAGATCGGCATCAAGGCGAAGCTTGATCTTCCGGACTGGTCCGGCCGCATCGCCAAGAACAACGCCGGCGATTATGATTTTCTTGTCGCGGGCACCGCAGGCGACATCGCCGACCCCGATTGGCTCAGCAACTTCTTCTACGGTGGGCAGCAACTGGTCCGGCTTAACAACTCGGCCTACTTCAACGATCCGGTCATCAACGATCTCCTGGACAAGGGTCGCGTCACGCTCGACACGGCCGAGCGCGGAAAGATCTACGGCCAGTTTGTCGACCGTGCTCTGGAGCAGTCGCCATTCGTTTATCTGATGTGGCGCGACCAGAGTTTCGGCCTCCGCAAGAACGTCAAGGGCTTTACCAACATTCCCGGCTTCCTGACATTCCAGTCCGGCATCACGGTGGAAGACACCGAGATGGAATAGGCGGTTGAGAATGGCTGATTTATTCCCCCGATCTTTCAGATCGGGGGAGCGCACATATCTGCTTGTCGAAGGAGTGAGCGTGGTTGATGATGATGAACGGTGCTGGTGCAAAATTTAAGGCACCCGCGAGCGTGGGTACCTTCTGCGTCTGCACTGCAGACCTTTAGCGTTAGCAAGGCGATTGTGACTATAGTTAGCCTCCTTCGCCAATAGCAGGGCCGGCAGAGCGACGGTTGTGACGGATCGCGCGAAGCTGGCTTTTCATTCCCGATGGGATTAGCGGCCCAGCGCTTGTCGGACCCAGACTCAGGTTGGATCGCCGTACGATGCCTGCCGGAGCGCAAGCGCGCCCGCAACAGGTGTTTTTTTGACCCTGATGCTATTCGAGCGCTTCTTTGAGGATTTCGCCTTTCATCGTCTTCTTGTCGAGGAGGCGCTGCAGCTCTTTCACCTGGTTCTGAAGTGCCCGATATTCGGAGGCCGGGACGACCTCCACCTGCGAGGCAGTGGCAGTCAGCGCATTCTGTGTGCGAGCTTGTTCAAAGCAAGTCAAATATAGCCGGTAAGGCAAGATTATCGGACGTTATTGTACAGCGACAGCCTATGCGGTTTAAGCCGACTTTGATTGCCTAAACCGCACAGACCGGATGCTCCGTATGGCGCCCCATGGGCCTGGAGACGACCAAGCTCTCTTGTTTCATCAACCGCTGCACAACCTTCTCAGAGATGGTGACGCACTGCCTTGTCAGCGAAGCCTGCAGTTTCCCCGGGCGCAACGCGCGGGCGACGATCTGTCAGTCACGCGCCAGATATCTCGGATTCACCCACCCCTCCCGGCCAGAAACCTTGACTCGGACATGAGCCCAACCAGCCTCGGTCCCGATAACGGCGACTGACACACCTGTAGCGAGTTTTTCCACGAGCACATATTGCGTGCCTGGTCCCTCGCGCATGTTGAGGTTCGTGATCGTTTTCGCGATTTCGGCACTCGGAGGATCCGGTACGCCCGGCGAGATGGGCACGGCCGGCGCTGTCGCTACCGGCGGCGTGGCTCTAACCTCTCTGTTCTCGAGGGTCGGAAGTGACGGCTCGCTGTTATTTTTCCAGTCATTCCCACTGTCTCGCGGAGTGGCCAACGCAATCTGCGCGGCCGCATCGAAAGCGGCCCTCAGATCCGGATCGATATCTCGAAATTTGCGGTTCACCACCTGGCTCTCGATCAAGGCTGTCTGTGTTTTCCCTTCGTTATCTGAAGCTGGTCTTGTGATGGTCGAATTGGGATTATCCGCTTGGATCGGTTGTTTCCCGCTGAAAGGTTTTTCAGTGGTGCTTGCCTCGGGTTTCGGCAACAAATTAACGAAAATAGCGACTATCGCGATCGCGCCGACAATGATCCAGGGCTTGCGGGCGGAAGCTGACATCGATCACTAGCCCATGTCCATCTCCAACCGTTTTAGCAGAATTCAGGGCCGGAAAAATCCAGCAGCCGGCAAGGGTAGCGCGGGTTGAGACTGTCGACGAACATATCGCCGCCAAATGACTTCCGTTCAAACGAATTATTCATATAAGGGACCTCCGGTTTTGGATAGAATTTGTCGGATTAGTTTGCTGCAATCCCGAAGGTATCAAGGACTTCGGGAGTGATCGTTCCGGTGACCTTCAGCTTATAGTCGGTCTGCATCGCGATCAGCGCAGTTTTGCAGGCCTGCCCCATCTGACCGTCGATTAGACCGGAGTAGTAGCCGTAAGCCGTCAGCGCGGTTTGAACCTGCATCGTGATGCGTTTGAATTTGTCCGTATTGCCAGGAAGTGGCTTCAGCGGAACAGGAGCGGGTATTGTTGCCGGCGCGCTCAGAAGAGGGGCCGGATTTGCCGGTACGCTTGGCGTAGCAGGTGCCGCGGGTACGGTCGGATAGACCGACCTTGCCGGCGGCGTGTATGATGGGGAAGGGGCAGTATAGGTTGGCGAACTCGAACCGCCGTAGCTGTAGCCACTACCACTGCTGGATCGATGGCTGGAGTGAGAGCTATGGGACCGATGGGAGCTGTGCGAGCGATGTCCGGCGAGCGTGAAGATATGACTAAGACGAAGGCGCTCCAGAATAGAAGGAATAGGGCTCTTTGTAAGCCCTGCGTCCGCTATCGGCATTGCATCCGACTTTGTCGGCAGGAACCCCGCCGCCAAAAAGGACGGGATCAGAAATATCCGCGATTTCATATTGGCCCCAGCCCATTAAACCCCTCCTTGTGATCATACCACTGAAAAAAGCCACCACAAGTTTCGCGAGCACCGCAGCCGTCACAAAAATCGAGATATTTTCGTTTCCAGTCGGAAATCGTCGATGGCGCGTATCCGCGATAGTCCTGAGGAACCGAGCAGAGCGGGAAATTGTAAAGCCACGCTTTTAGACCGCGGGCGGCGGCGATATCGATCGCGCGCGCGGCCTGTTCAAAATCCGCAGACGTGTCCTTGAAGGACGATGCCCAGTTCATCCGGCCATAGCCGATCCTTTCAAGCTGCATAATCGCCCAGACCGAGATAAACCCGAGGCGGGTAGCGATGAACTCCGCAACGCCGATCAGGTCCTCCCAATTCTGTTGCAAGACGACCGTTCGAAGTTCGACAGAGGCCCCCGCCCGCATCAGTGTCGCAAGCCCAGGTTCAAGGCTGGCGAACGCCCCCTCCTTCCCAACGATCCTGTCATGGGTCTTAGGGTTAGCGGAATAGAGCGGCACACCCCAGAGGATGCGATCCGAACCGAGTGCGACAAGCCGTTCCGCGTCCTGGGGCTCGAAATGTTGCGCATTCGTCAGGATGTGAAAACGCAGGTCGGGCCGGCTGGCGCTGACGGCAAAAAGCATCTGAAACAGCCGTTCCTTGTGGAGCAATGGTTCACCGCCGGAGATGCCGATCATTGCATCGCGCGGGGCGAGCGAGGCCGCGACGGCAAGTTGGTCGAACAGGTCGAAATGGTACTTCTTTGGCGGCTGCGAACACATGACACATAGCTGGTCGCATTGCTCGGTGACCAAGAAGGTGTTGTGATTTGAATTCGCCCGAATGAGGCGATGCGCACTTGCCTGTCCGGGCAGAACCAGGAGCACGTCACCGTCCAAGCTTTCATGAGGCCGTGCATGCACCGTAAACGAGAAGCCATGATACTCGTATTCTCGCCGATCGCCGTCGATATCGAGAATGATGGCGTCGTGCTCGGTTCGATTGTCCACGGGTTGATCGAGCAGCCGCACGACCAGCGGCTCCACGATTGGTAAAGGATCGACCTTGAGGCGCAGATCGATCATCGATGGACCTTCGCGAACGAGGAGTCAAAGCGGGGTGCTCCGGACCAGATGGCGAGGGATTTTCCGACCTTGGGATCTTCCGAATAGATCAGAGAGAAAATCTTGTCGAAGATATAGGTGTGCCGCTGACAGAAGTCCGTCAGGTGTTTGGGAAGATCAATCCGCCCATAGCGGGACAGATCGTCGACAAGATCGACACCGCAGAATGCCTGGTAGGGACAGTGGACGCAGTCAGGATGAAAATTGTTCAGCGCTTCGGCATTCAGCATGTCGATCTTGTCGCGGTCTATTCCGCTGAATACGTCACCCATTGAAAGATCGAACTGGCCGACGCGGCTTACCATACGGGCTTCGTCAGTCGGGTAAAACTTGCCATCATGATCGATCACCACATAGCTGTAACCGATGATGTTCGGGTTGCGCAGGTCGGCATGATGATTGTGGCCCGAGCGCAGGACACGCCGCAGACAGTGCGTAAAATAATACTCCTCGAGAGGTGCATCTGCGTCCCAGTTGAAGTCGATCAGGGCGTCGATAAACGAGGAATGATATCGGTTCCAGGAAGAAGCACTCGATCGGGCATCGAACCGCTTGCGTGCGAATCCCTGGTGGTTCACCGGGCGCAAGTAGATCGACCTGATCCCGTAGCCGACGAAGGTTTCGATCACCGCGGTGGCAGGAGGCGGATTGGTAGGATTGATCGTGGGGAGCGCTGAGATTTTGTCCGGGCCTAACCGGTTCACGGCCGCATCAAGGTTATCGAAGAATGATGATGTCGTCTGTGCGTTCTTGGTCCGTTGGGCCTGGTGGGTAGCCCGGTCGGCATCGAGTGATGTGCTGGTGAACACATGGGGTTCTTCCAGAACCGCCCATGCTTCGGGGCTGACCTCCTGCAGGTTTGTGCAGATCACGAATTCGCAATGGTCGAACTTCGATCGGCAGAAAGCCTGTACCTGCCTGATGGCATCAAGTCGAAGCAGTGGTTCTCCGCCCTGGAACTCGATCTTGATCCTCTTCGTCGACAAGCCACCCAGAAATCGCAGGACCGCCTGCAGCGTCTCGCCGTTCCAGTCAAATCCAGGGGTGGTTTCGTTGACGCGGGAGACCTGGCAATAGCCGCATGAGAGATTGCATCTCAGCGTCGGGACAAGGATCACATAGTCCAGCTCCGCGGGAGAGTAGAGCCGGCTCGCAAATCGGTACTCGAAACCGGAATAGGCGAGGTCACCGACACCGTCGAAAGCGTGTCCGTTGACGTCTAGGAAGCGGTGGTCGGACTGGGTGAGGCTGTCGTCCACGTACCGTTCCAAGAAATCTTGGTCGGCCTTGAAATACCCGCCGGCATCGTCCGCGAACAGCAGAGCCCCGTCATCGGTCGGGCGGAATTTAAGGGGTACGATCTGCAAAACCCGTGACGCCTTCAATCAGCATTTTCCGCAAGGGCAGCGTTTCGGCGAATATCTTCTGACGGTAGATGCAAAACAGAAAATCTCTGGTAACGCCAGGATCGTCGGCTGCTTCACCCCGGAAGCTGACGGTGTTTCCGTCTATGTGCAGCGCGATCTGGGGATAGAGGTATCGAAAGCGGAGCGCGGCGTCGGATAGCCAAGGCAGAAGGTGCTCATCGATTGTTATCGGGGTACGAGGGTCTGTTACTTCCATTTTAAGATACTCTGCCGGCTGCCACGTCGTGCAACCGAAACATAGATATCGCTGATCAACGAACGGCACAACGAAAAGAAGTCATCGGTGCCTTCTTGCTATCTCAGATTTTGCGCAAGAGAGGCCAGGCAGCGATCTGACGATCCGATGTCGCGCCTTAAGAGTTCGACCCATTCGCCGTCATCGAAACTGAAAAACACAACAAAGCACTTGCCCGTTTCCGCCTCGGACCACTGGGCAGTCATCAGCCGGCTGGAAAGCTCGTATTTAAGAGTGAGGTTTAGATTGTCCTTGCCGCCTTTCGGCAGCTTGAACACTTCGCCGGTTCGTACATTGCCGACAAAAACATTCGAGCAACTTGATCCGCAACCGATCTGAATAACTGCGAACTCGCCGGCGAAGGATGGCCCGGACGCCATTCCGTCAGCGATCTTGGCCTGGTGGGTCCTGAACGATGCGCTTTGACCGGTGAGGTCGGGAAGGTTGTTCGGGCCAGAATAGACACGAGGAACCGGCAATTGCGATGGCTTAATCCGCGCGAGCGAGATTTCCCGCTTTGCATCCATCGTCAGCGCGGCTGCTGGTTCCCAGGCAATCGAGCGGTATCCAACATCGAAAATAGATGTCGTCCCGCGAAGGCTCTTGAAATAAGCAGCGTCTGAAATCACGACTGACTTAAGGGTGGCAACTTTTGCGACATGCGCATAGGTCTCAGTTCCATATCGACGCTGGAGATCGACAAGTGCGTCACGGCTGACTTTCGTAATGAAAGATGCGATGATCTGGGAGTTGGCAACTTCATAGAAGCTTGAGATTTCGACGCCACCGTCCGAACTGCTGAGGACGGGTGAGCCACTGCCCGGAAGCGCGCCCGAACTGCCGAGCCGTTGCCTGATGGTGGCCAGATCAGTCAGTCCAAATTTGAAGTCCGAGAAATATGCCGGCTCCGGCTTGCCTCGGCCGCTCCAACTGGCTTCCAGGCGGACGACCTTACCCGTCGATTTTTCGACAGCGCTCGATATGCTGATAGCAGGGCCGACATTGAACGTAGCGCTTGTATACTCGCCGTAGTCGTATTGCCACGCGGCGTGGCCGAGTTCACTTAGTTTCAGATGGTTTTCACCGATAGCGTAGCCCGCAATTGTCTGAGCCGAAACATTGCCAACGGCGCCAATCGCGAGCAAGGCAGCCAGCGGCACCAGTCGGGCCAAGTGCCAAATAGAACTCGGGCGCTCAGAAAGCATCACACATAGCCAATCCCGAAGCGTACGAATGCCCACTTCATTGAACGTCTGTAAATCTTTGGAGCCATACTAACAGATCTTGTTCGAAAACGAGCGAATATTGCTATGAGGGCTCGTCTTGAGCACCTCGACTTTGGTCGGCGGCGATAAGGGGATTCCTGGAACAAGAATTCCCATTCAGCGGCTTAAAATCTTTCGAGCATAGTCGGGTTAAAGCCTTGCCTATCAACTTGGCAGCTCGCCCTCTGGATCATGGAGGTCGTCTAGGTCGGGAAAGAGCTTCTCTTGCTTCAGCTTTTCGGTGACCGCTTCCATCGTTTGCAGGCTCTCAAGATGAGCGAGCCGATCCTTCGCCCATAAAAGCATTCGATCATATTCGGTATTGGTCCTAGGCGCCGATGCCGTCTCGGAGATAGTCATCCTCAGATCCGAGGCTTCACGCTGAAACTCGGCTAACTGCTTCAGAAACGAAACTCGCTTCGCTTCTCGCTCTACTCTGCCTTTCTGGAGTTTCCTCCGATGCTGGTAGTGTTCCCATTCTCGGTGGCGCCGCTCTCTCTCAAGTCGCTCCTCCCGCTCGTATGTGATCCGTGCCAAGATTCCGGCTTTAATGCTGTCAAACACCCGTTCCAGCGTTTGGTGTTTGCCATCTGACCATTTCCCGCGAAGATTCCCGCCCCATCCGCCTATTTCCAGCGTCAGCTTGCCTGAGTGTTCGTAGTCATAATCAGGCATGGATGGCCATCGGCCCCACTCACGTGACCGCCTGGCATGCTCAAGCGCGCGAAGCTCGGCCGCTGTAGGCTCGTGTTTTGTTCGCGTCCTTTGCTCCTTGCAATAGATTCTCGTACTATCCGGGCCATCGAAGAATACCAACCGCTGGTCTTCTCGGCGGAGATCGATGCCCTCGTTGTGAAGGTCGCTGGCCAGATAGTGAAAAAATATGGCTAGCCTTTGCCGACTGCTAGGGTGAATTGCAGTTTCGCCTAGATTAAGCTCACCTGCGTGGTTCAGGGAGCTGCTTCGAAGATCTCGATCGAACTCCTTGATTACTGGATGCATCTTCCCGATTGGCGCTAGAAAGCGCTCGGGAGGCGGACTTGGCTCGGTCTTTGATACCTCGTGTTTCGCAGGGGCTGGACTGGGAGGCTTTCGGGGGAGTGGAGGGCCATTTCCATTCGACGCCGCCGCTGCTGTTGCAATGATTTTTGCTGCGTAAGCGCTTCTATTGGTTTGAGGACCGTCCAGATTGACTACCTGTAGCTCGTCGTTGTCTATAGGCAGTAAAGGCGTTGCCTTCGGCGGCTTCCCATCAGCCACTCCTGACCAATACGTCGGGGACGGAAAAGGGATGAGATAGTGTTGGCAAAGCCGGCTGAGGGCTTTCGGTGTAAGTCCTAGTTTTTCCGCGAGTTTATTGCCGGGGGCAGACCACACAAGCTCGTGAAACTCGCTGCGGGTGTATAACCGCTTCATTTGAAATCACCTGAAATATAGCCCGGAGAGATCGGGCATGACCGACGTAATCACTGAAACGGACCTAGCGCGCCGACGGGCGGTGACCGTATTCGTCACCTCGCTGAGGGTTTCAGATCTATATGATTCGCAGTCGCGACGTGTGCAGCCATTCATCAGTCGGAAGTGACAGCCGACGTGATAGCTTTGCATCCTCGAACCACTTGCGCAGTTCGGGAAGATCGTTCCTCACAAGGGACCTAAAAATGATCTGCATCGGAACGGTCCTAGGATTTCTGCACCGGCATTGCTGTTTCGACCAAACGTGTCCAGTAGCCGACACCGTAAGGAATCGCTGCATCGTTGAAATCATAACCAGGGTCATGCAGCCCCGCCGTGCTGCCGTTTCCAAGCAGCGCGATATTTCCGGCCCGGTGTTCGAGCATGAAAGCGAAATCCTCAGAGCCCATGAGCTGCGAGTGGTCGGGATCGACGGAATCCTCTCCCATGACGGTACGGGCAACCTCCACAGCCAACGCTGTTTCTGCCGGATGATTGACGACTGCGGGATATACGACGCTGCAAAGCGCGAGATTATGCCAAGTGTCGAACACCGCTCGCATAAAGGTTTGAACAATCGGGCGAAAAACTCTCATCAGCCATTCCGGCGACGGGAACGGATCATGAAACGCTTCAAGTCGCAGCGCCATTTGCAGCGCTTCGCCTCTATCCATGATCCTATCGCCAACCTGTTACACATCCCCCGCCACGACATTTCCTCAAGCCATCATCGCGAACTGCGTTCAGAGGCAATCAACCCTCTGGGCAAAAGTCGCTCGCGCCTGAACCGCCATGGTGCAAGCGGCCTACGATTGCCTCGTGAACGTTAAGTTTACAATGCCATACTGGCGTATGCCGGAGAAGACCGCGGCCGAATTCACGGCCGACGGTTTCTTCATCAGCGGCGATCTCGGCAAAATCGACGCCGAGGGCTATGTGCACATCGTTGGTCGCGACAAGGACCTTGTGATTTCGGGTGGATACAACATCTATCCGAAAGAGGTCGAGGGCGAGATCGACCAGATCGAGGGCGTGGTCGAGAGCGCCGTGATCGGCGTGCCGCATCCCGACTTCGGCGAAGGGGTAACGGCCATCGTCGTGCGCAAGCCCGGCGCGAGCATCGATGAAAAGGCGATCGTCGCGGCACTCCAGGACCGTCTCGCGCGCTACAAGCTGCCAAAGCGCGTCATTTTTGCCAACGACCTGCCGCGCAACACGATGGGCAAGGTCCAGAAAAACGTCTTGAGGCAGCAATACGCCGATCTTTACGCCAGGACGTAAGGCGATCGCGTCCTCTGGGCGGAGGGCGCGTCGACATTCTGCATCAATCTCGAACACAACAACTACGGCACTAAATTAGAGTGCGTCAGAGGGAGGGGAATCATGGGTATTGGAACTATTGGCCATCGGCTTACTGGTCGCGATCTTTATCATTGCGACGATCCAACCGATCAACATGGGTGCACTGGCGTTTGTCGGCGCCTCCGCGCTCGGCTCGATGATCATCGGGATGAAACCCAGTGAGGACTTCCGATTTCCTTCGAACGCCGCCTGATTTCGCGTTTGCTGTAGACCTAGTTACGAACTTGAACCTCGACAGAGTGCACGGCGTTTCTTGCTTCCGATGGGGGCTGTCCCTCGCCAATCTCGTTGGTGCAGCGACAAAGCAGGAGATGCGGGCCGGACGCTGGGGTCCATGGCAATTCAAACCGCTGCCAACTTCTGTCCTCGCGCTGACCTACAGTGGCACGTTGCCAGGAGTCTCCTCCATCTACGCTGACTTCGACGCTTGATATCTCACGATCTCCCTAATCCCAGCCCCATATTCTCGTCGGCACGTCAGCCAATACCGGATCATACGGGGACGGCGACACGATAACCGACTCCGGGGCGACAGTCCAAACCGGCTTCCCGCCTGAAGGAGTCGGATCGTTATAGAAGCGCGTGGTATAGGCGCCGCTCGCCCGACGGTTGGCGGCCGTAATCGAACCAACCCACTTTACGGAGTTCGTGCCATACCAACCCGGCACGACCAATCTAACCGGACCTCCGCGCTCCGGAGTGAGCGGCTGACCGTTTATCTCAAGTGCGAGAAGAACTTCTTGTGAGAGCGCTTTCTCGACAGGGAGGTCCTTTTGGTAAGGTTCTTGGACTTCTGCGTACTCGCCCCACTCGAGGCCGGAAGTCCAGATGTAAGACGCATCGCTGCTGATCTCTGCACGCTCCAGAACAAGCGACAGCGGCACCCCTTTCCAAACCACGTTGCCGATCCTTCGCTTGGCGACTGTCGGGGCAAGAGGGCTCCCAGCACATTCGTGGAACGACATATACTCGCGCTGCGGCATGGCTTGAAGATCCGAGAGACGCAACCTCATTGGGTTGCCCAGGAGGCCATCAATATCGAGATACCAATGCTCTGAACCGATCTCGACGAACCCCATATGCGTAACCAGAAAAAGATCGTCCTCCGGGGTGATCCAAGTTTTCAGGGCATGCACGCCTTCATCCGGGCCCCGGAAAGAGAAACCCTTCTTGGTCATTTGCATGCCTGCCCGCTCCATAGCCTTACTCCGACAAAGCCATCGCCTCAGGGCCTGTTAGAGCCTCCTTAGCGTGGTCTTCTAAAAATGTGATCGGCTTTCGGCGCGCCCGGTTGACGGTAACGTCAAATATATCGAAGCGATTGTAACCTGCAACGACATCGTGAAAGCGCTTCGGTTCAACACAGTCGTCGAGATCGATGTGGGCGTAGCCGATACCTTCGTCGATCATTTCATCACCAATTGGCGCTCCAGTCGGTCCAAGGAAAAAACTGCTGGCCCGCGGACTGGCATCTATAATTGCTGCGATGGCAGAATCATCCAAAGCAATGGATCTGCGAGCGCTTTCATCCAGGCGACCTGCGACAACAATTCCGAAGCACTTGGCTTCGAAACAATGGGCTGAGGCACGGATGCGGTTGGCCGCCCGGTTGTCATAGTTGTCGCTCTCTGTGGGAACACGAGTAGGCCAGATCGGCGGATAACTGCTTATATGAACCTGCTCTGCCTGCGTCATCAGACTGTAGCGCGCGAGTGGATTTGTGTTTTCCCCGCAGATGAGACCGCCAATTCGACCAATTCTTGTATTTGCGACGACCAGTCCCGCGCCATCGCCAGGATCCCAAACCAGCTTCTCGAAGAAAGTTGCGACTAGCTTTCGATGGTGGATCAGGATTTCGCCTGTATCGGAAATCAAGACATTGCTATTCCACAGTCCTCCAACACTTGCCGGGTTGCGCTCGGAGAAACCGATGGAAACGAAAACACTGTTATCGGACGCGGCTTTGCGCACACGCTCAATTTCTGGCCCATCCACATATACCGAGGCGTTCAGAAATCGTTTGAAATGTCCGTGCGATTGAATGGGCGGGTAAAGTGCCGCCCAGACGGGAAACCCGGGAAGAAAGCTCTCCGAAAAGACCACGAGCGATGCGCCATTTCGAGCAGCCTCTGCAATTACCGAACAAGCTTTCTCTGCGCTCTCCAACGGATTGAGATAAACCGGCGCAACATGAGCAGCGGCGGCCTTGAAGTTCGTGCTTCCCATCGGCATTCCTCTCCTGATCAACGTTCGCCATCAGCCATCTCGGCTGTTTCGCCAAAAGCAGGTTTAGGACTGCCGTTTTGCGGCTAAACCGATCTCAATACGCGCTCCAAGCGGCAGGCTGGCGCAGCCAATGGTGGTGCGGGCCGGGAAGGGCGATGAAAAACGTGTGGCGTAAATCTCATTCATCTGAGCAAAGTCGCTCATGTCTGTGAGATAGACGTTGACGGATACGACATCATCCGACCCCAAGCCTGCTGCTTCAAGAACTTGAAACAGATTATCGAAACACTGGCGTGTCTGGTCGGCGACGGTTCCGTCGACAAGTTTGCCGGTGCTGGGATCGAGCGGCGTCTGGCCCGAGCAAAATAACAGGTCGCCGGCCCATGTCGCGTGCGAATATGGTCCTACTGCCGCAGCGTTCGAAGCATTCACAGTTCGTCTAGACATGGTTTCTCCCAAGGCAGGTTAAGAAGCGCGACCTGCTGGCGACCAGCATATCCGCAAGTGGTTTTGCGTTATGATATGCTGCATGTTCGCCTTTACAGCCCGTTGGAAACTATCAGAACGAATCTGTGCGCCAACCCGAATAGGATGCACTACTCTGTGCAAAAATAGACGGAGGGTAGCATGGCGACCGCAATCGATCATCTTGACTGGGACGATCTCAAACTTTTCCTCATCGTCGTTCGGTGCAAGAGCGTGACCGGAGCCGCCCGGGAACTGAAGGTCAGCCACTCCACTGTTTCCCGTCGGCTTGCTCGCCTGGAATACACGGTTGGCGGCGCACTCGTCGAAAGGACCAGGGATGGACTTCTGCTGACCCCAGCCGGGCTTGTTACGATGCGGCGAGCGGAGGAAATCGAGAATGGGGTGAATGCGCTTCGCAGCGACGTGAGCAATCGAGACGAGGTACGCGGTACAGTCAGATTAGCCACCATGGAGGGCATCGCAACGCTTTACCTCTCCGAGCGCCTCGTTGAGCTCAGTAGTCGGTACCCTGATCTTGACATCGAGCTTGTGACATCGCCGCAAACGGTTCGGGTCGCTCGCCGGGAAGCAGATTTATTCCTGAGCTTCTTCAAGCCCCATGGAACTGCTCTCGACAGTCAGCTGATCGGACGTTTCAAGACCGGCTTGTTCGCTTCGCAGGCCTATCTGGAGCGCAATGGCGTTCCCTCTCAAGCGGCGGATCTTCGCGAGCACCGCTTTGTCGGCTATATCGAAGAGCTAGTTCAGCTCGAAAGCGTTCTATGGCTAGAGGAACTCGTACCCGCCCCAACGATTGCGTTCAGCTCAAACAGCATGATGTCGCAGATGTTCGCGGCGTCTGCGGGCGCAGGAATTGTAGCGCTTCCTGAATTCGCACGCAGTCTGAAACTCGGGCTCATTCCGGTACTTGAAGAGTTGAGCGGCGAACGTGAGATCTGGATGTCGGCACATCAGGACCTGGCTTATCTACCCAGAGTGAGAGCCGTAAAGCAGTTCGTGAAAACGCTGGTTCGTCGGGACGAACAACGCCTTCTGGGAAACGCACCCTGGTCACGGTGAAATGCGCACGTTGCTGCCCGCGGAGCAGGCTGGCCTGTTAACCGGCGCCCGGTCACGCCACGCCGTTCAAATCTGCACAGCTGGTTGCAAAAGTATCGGCTTCCGCCACAGTGTTGATTGCGTCAACAAGGTGGGTGGCTAGATTAAAGGAAGGAACTCCTCATGTCGCAAAACAACCGCGACGCCCGCAAGGCTTTGGACCTTCCTCGCCTACGTGCTGATACTCCCGGCACAAGAAACAGAAACCACCTCAACAATGCTGGGGCGGCGCTGATGCCGAGCCCGGTGATTGATGCAGTGATTGGGTACCTGAGCCGGGAGGGCGAAATCGGTGGCTACGAGGCAGCAGCGGAGGCCAACTCGTTGTTGGAGGGGGCCTATGACAGCTTGGCCACTTTCGTAAACTGCACTCGCGACGAGATAGCGATAGCTGAAAACGCGACGATCGCCTGGCAGCGCGCCTTCTATTCCCTTTCTTTTGGACCTGGAGACAGGATTCTGACGGCAAGTGCCGAATTTGCTGCCAACTACGTAGCCTTTTTGCAGGTTGCCAAGCGCACCGGCGTATCCATCGAAATCATTCCGAATGACGCCTCTGGCGTCCTTGATCCGGACGCACTGGCGAAAATGATTGATGAGCGCGTTCGCTTGATAGCGGTCACCTGGATCCCGACGAACGGCGGGCTTATCAATCCAGCAGCAGCGATCGGTCGAATAGCGCGAGACAACGGCATTCTCTATCTGCTCGACGCCTGCCAAGCTGCGGGTCAAACGCCGATCGATGTGAATGCTCTCGGCTGCGACATCCTCACCGCTACCGGCAGGAAGTTTCTCCGCGCGCCGCGGGGAACGGGGTTCATGTACATGCGAAAATCAGTTCTGGAGAAGATCGAGCCAGCGATGATCGACCTCTACGGCGCCCCCTGTACCGCACCCGATCGATACGAGTTGCGACCTGATGCCAGACGCTTTGAAACGTGGGAGAAGAACTATTCGGTTCGTCTCGGCTTGCGGGAAGCAGTGGATTACGCGCTCGAAATAGGGGTCGAAAACATCGAGGCGCGCTGCAGTCACCTTTCGTCAAGGCTTCGGGAAGGTCTGAGGGGGATGCGTGCCGTATCCGTACATGATCTTGGGGCGCCGCTCGCGTCCATCATCTCATTCACCGTTAACGGCTGGGATTCGCCAGCCGTCATGGCCTATCTGGCTGGCAAGGGAATCAACGTCTCGGTTTCCCCGCCCTCCAGTACCCCGATTGATGCCCATGATCGACAGCTCCCGCCCGTGGTGCGAGCGTCGCCGCATTATTACAATACCGAGGAAGAGATCGATACGTTTCTGGAGGCGATGGCCAGTCTTGCCTCGTAGCTGATGACGCAGCTCGTTTCTGTGACTGCTTGCTAAGCGGGAGGGATCGAGCCATGACAAGTACCCAACTCGCATGGCAACAAGTCTACAGCGCGGCCATTGGCGGATGATAAATGATTGAGTTGCGAGGGTTAGCTATAGTGAATAAATCGCCTCGAGATCAATCGGCGCCCGCCCAAGCAGACGAGTTCGCCGGCCGTGAGCAACTCCGCGCGAGTTCCGCCGAGTTCAGGAAGGAAGTCATTGAGATCACCGACGGCGTCTTTGCGGCCGTCGGCTACTCCGCGAGCAATGTCATCCTAATTCAAGGTGACATAGCGTCGATTATTGTCGACACGTCCGCCAACCCCGTCGACGCGAGGGCGGTCATGGATGCCTTCGGCGGTCGCCTGGTGCGACCAGTAAGGGCGATCATCTACACTCACAATCACCCGGACCATTCCGGCGGCGCGACGGTATTTTCCGGAAACGACAGTCCTGAAATCTATAGTCACCAGACGCTGGTGGAATCCGGTCCCGAGTTCGGCAGGGGCCAGCGCGCCGGCGGTGATGCATTTGGCACCACGCTGCCCGACGAGCTGTTCATCAATGCCGGCACCCAACTCGAATACGGCCGTGTGACGCCGCACACGCGGGAGGGCTACTTGCCGCCGACGCGCACCTTCAGCGGCGAGAGCCAGACGATCGAGGTGGCGGGCGTCCGGCTGCAGCTCGTTCATATGCCCGGTGAATCTCCAGAGAACACCGCTGTCTGGATGGCCGAAAAGGGCGTTCTTATTCCCGGCGACGACTTCTTGAAATCGTACCCGAACCTCTCTCCGATCCGCGGCCTAAAGCTGAGGCCGCCTGAGAAGTGGATCGCCAGCCTCGAAAAGATGCTCAGTCTGGACGCCACCTACATGGTGCAGGGGCATATGCGTCCAATCCTCGGGAGGGACGAGGTCCGAAAGGCTCTCACAGACTACCGTGACGGGATCAAGACCATCCTCGACCAGACCCTCGCAGGTATCAAGCAGGGCAAGACGCCGGACGAACTTGTCCAGGAGGTGAGGCTATCTGACGAACTCGCAAATAGCCCCTACCTGCAGGAGTATTATGGCAGCGTCGCTTGGGCGGTAAGGGGCATTTACGCCGACTATGTGGGATGGTTCGATGGCAACGCGACCAATCTATACCCGCTGCAACCTACCGAGCGCGCCCACAAGATGATCGATCTAGCCGGCGGACCAGCGGAGGCGCTCGATCGAGCCAATCAAGCGGTCGAGGTGAAGGAGTATCAGTGGGCCGCCGAACTGGCCGATTTTGTATTGGTTCTCGACCCTGAAAATGTGGCGGCAAAGGAAATCAAGGCCCGGGCGCTGACCGAGCTGGGTGAACGCCAGATCAATGCCACGGCCCGGAACTACTACTTGACCTCGGCACAGTACCTGTCGAAGAGGAGCGATTAGGCGTGTTAAGTTACATGCTGAAAACAGGAGCAGTTTACCCCTGTTCCCCTACCTCTGGCCAGGGCTGTGGTCGCAGTGACAATGTCACGTCCTTGAGGCGCCCTATATCGGTCACATCCTCGTCGGCACTTCCATCCCGACTTTCACGCGGTCCATCGCCACGAACGTTCTGAATTTTTTGACGTTGTTGTTGCCGAAAAAGAGGCGACGGGTGAGCGCCTCGTAGTCATTCATCGAAGCGACGACGATAACGAGAACGAAGTCCGCTTCCCCGGTCACATAGTAGCATTGTTGGATTTCAGGGGTGGACGCGAATTGTCTTTTCGCTTCTTCAATCTGGGCCGCGGTCTCGCTGATGACCTCGACTTCCACGAAAATCGTGATGGACCTCCCCACAGCAGATGGATCGACGACAGCAACATTCGCCCTGATCACGCCATCTTCAGTCATCCGTTTGATCCGACGCTGCACAGCCGGAGCAGAGAGATTCACCGCCTCGCCAATCGTGCGCTGGGAAGTGGTGTTGTCGCGCTGTAAAATTTCAAGGATGGCGCGATCGAACTCGTCCAGACGGGGAAATGCGATCATTTAGTCAGCCAATGAAACAAAATTGCAAAAACACTCGCCAAAATCAGCGCTATTTTCGCGGAGAATGCAATATGTTTCAGTCTCCACGGAGATCAAACATGTTTCTTATGAATTCGAACCTCGAATATCGTCAACCGCTCGTCGAACGAGATGCCGAAACTTTTAGCGTCGCTGCTGCCGCCGAAGTCGAGCGTCACTTGGCGTTTCGCGACAACCACTCCGAGACGCCGTTGGTGGCGCTGTCAGGACTAGCCGCCGAAGTCGGGGTAGCGTCCATCCACATGAAAGATGAGGGACAACGACTGGGGCTCGGCAGCTTCAAAGCACTCGGTGGCGCCTACGCAGTTACTCGACTAGTCCTTGAAGAAGCGTCGTACCGGCTCGGCCGTACAGTCGATATTGCCGAGTTGAAATCGCCGGACGTCCGGGCGGTGGCCCCGATGATGACCGTGGCTTGCGCAACGGACGGCAATCACGGCCGCTCGGTCGCGCAAGGCGCCAGTTTGGTCGGGGCGAAGGCAGTTATCTTTGTCCACTCCGGGGTCAGCGACGAAAGGGTCGCAGCGATCGGACGCTTCGGCGCAGAAATGATCCGGGTTGACGGCAACTATGACAATTCGGTGAAGGAGGCGGCGCGGGTCGCCGAGGAGAACGGTTGGATCATTGTCTCAGACACCTCGTGGCCGGGTTACGAGCGCATCCCCGGTCTGGTTATGCAGGGCTATACCTGCTCTCGTTAGGGAGGCATTCAGGCAAATACCAGATTCGCCGACACACGTCTTTATCCAGTCCGGTGTTGGCGGCATCGCGGCTGCGGTGGCCGGATATCTCGCTATTGCGTACGGCGAGAACAGGCCGGTGTTTACGGTCGTCGATCCGGCACGGGCTGCATGCTTATTTGAAACGGCACGCGCGGGGCATCCTGTCTCGATTGATCACGGCGAGTCTACGGTTATGGCCATGCTTGAATGCTATGAGCCCTCGCTTGTCGCATGGAGAATTCTTTCCCGCGTGGCCGACGGGTTCATCACGGTAGAAGAAGAGGATGCAGTAGCGATTATGAAGCGGCTCGCCAATCCCGCCGCTGGCGACCCCCCCATCATCGCCGGAGAAAGCGGCGGGGTTGGCCTGGCAGGCTTCCTCAGAGCTGTTGCCGATCCTGCTATTAAGATGGCTCTGCACCTCGACAGTTCTTCCCGCATTTTCGTGATAAATACCGAAGGAGCAACGGATCCTGGTAAGTACGAGCAAATTGTGGGCAGCACGCCGAAGGCGGTAGCAGCGCAAGGGAAGACGGCATGAGCATCGACAGGCAAGCGCTCAAAACCGAAATGACCGGATGGCGGCAAGAACTGCACGCTTATCCGGAGTTCGGCTTTGAAGAAAAGCGGACCTCTGGTTTGGTCGCACGCAAGTTGGCAGAGTTCGGCCTTGACGACGTGGTGGAAGGCGTCGGCGGGACAGGCGTGGTCGCCACCCTCAGACTGGGCAACAGCAACAGATCCATTGCCTTGCGCGCCGACATGGACGCGCTCCGCATAACCGAGCAAGGCAATCGGAATTACCGGTCGCAACACCAAGGCATCATGCATGCCTGCGGCCATGACGGCCACACGACAATGCTTCTTGGAGCCGCGAAGGCGCTAGCCCAAGAAGGTGGGTTTAACGGAACGGTCCGCTTCGTGTTCCAGCCGGCGGAGGAATGGGGGAGGGGTGCGATCGCGATGATCGACGACGGGCTAATGCAGAGGTTTCCCTTCGACGAAATCTTCGGCATTCATAACATGCCCGGTCTTCCCGTTGGGCATCTACAGACACGGCGCGGGGCTTTGATGTCCGCCGAGGACAACTTCGAAATTATCCTGAGGGGTGTAGGCGGCCACGCCGCAAATCCCCATTCGGGAAATGAGGTCCTGATCGCAGCCTGCGCGCTTGTCACGAACCTGCAGACGATCGTCTCACGGCGTCTCGATCCATCTGACATCGCTGTGATTTCAGTGACGGAGCTGATCACCGACGGAACGCGGAACGCACTGCCGGGGCTCGCGCGGATCCTTGGCGATGCCCGCAGCTTCAGGCCTGAGGTTAGCTCCCAGATCGAAAAGCAGATGAACATTATTGCAGAAGGCACCGCGCTTGCACACAACGTGTCCGCGGAACTGATTTACACGAGAGAGTTCGTGCCGTTGCTTAACGACGCAGCGCTCGTGGACGAGGCGGTCGCAGCGGCAAGGACTTTCCTAGACGACGCGCACGTCGAAGAACGGCGCGAGCCGATGACTGCCTCCGAGGACTTCGCCCGATTTCTGGAGCATGTGCCAGGCTGCTTCGTGTTCCTCGGTAATGGAGAAGACTCCGCGCCTCTCCACAATCCCAACTATGATTTCAACGACAACGGGCTGATCCACGGCGTAGATTTCTATACCGCGATCGTTCGCAGACGGTTGTCGTCAATGTAATGCTGCCGCGCCGGGATTGCGGTCTGGGTGCGGCAAGCATCCTTGCTGCCGACGCTGGGAATATGATCGCGTGAACCAGCGCTGGCGATCGCCTGAGGTGACAGGTGGCGTGCGTGCCGGCAGTTCCACAATTAAGGACGTCTCTCGAAATCTGTTCAAGTTATTGGTTTTAGTGGAAGTTCCATATTCAGCAGCGGCATGTCCTAACGGGATGAATCGTCTTCTGATCGCGTTTGTCGGACGGCCTCAGCCGAAATCCAGAGCCTCCAGGATGTCTTCGATAAGATCCTCGGCATCCTCCAGGCCGACGGAGCAGCGGATGACGTCATCTCCAAGCGCGTCGCAAAGGCCGCTTCCTGAAAAGGACAGGTGGCGGGCGCTGGTGAGGCCGGCCGGATGGCATATGAGGCTGCCGACCTCGGCCAGATTGACGCCCGACTGTATAAGCCGCAGTCTGCTGATCATCGCAGTGGCACCATTCCTACCCGCACGAAGGCCGAAAGCCACCATTCCCGAGCCACCTGACATCTGCCTGCGAGCGATGGAATGGTTCGGGTGAGATGGAAGAAAGGGATATCTCACCCACGCTACCGCCGGATGGGTTTCCAATGTCAGTGCGATCGCATGGGCGGCGGAACTGTGCCGGTCCATCCTGAGGGCAAGTGTTTTCACGCCTCGAAGGATGAGGAACGAAGCCTGCGGTGAAATCACGGTCGTCGCAGGAAAACGTAGGCTGGTTTCCCGCAGTTTTTGAATGATTGCGGTGTCTCCCAGCAGGGCACCGCCGAGTGTGTCGCCATGACCGTTGATGTATTTGGTAAGCGATTGCAGGACAATATCGGCGCCGTGCTCAATCGGGCGCTGCAAGGCTGGCGAAGCGAATGTGCTGTCAACGACGATCTTGAGGCCGCAGGAGCGACCGCATTCTGCGATTGCAGCAATGTCGAGAATGTCGCCGAGAGGATTTGGGGTCAGAACAAGAGCAGGTCGAAATCGTACGAGGCCTTTATCAACCAAAGACAGCAAATACGTTGTGATATAGTGCTTTCCATGCGATTCTACGGTCAGTTCCGAAGGAGGTAATTATGTCTGAAATGATGCTGGCAACACTTTCCAATATTCGGACAGTTGAAGACATGGTCGCCGCGTTCCGGGACGAGGAGCATTGCCGCCATTTGCTGGAAGGCATGGTATGGCGGGATGGCAGGGTCTGCCCCGCCTGTGGTTATAAACGCTCGATCGCGATAGCTGGCCGCGATATGGGCAAGCGCCGCGCGCGGGCGGGTCTCTATCAATGCTCCAGCGGTGATTGCCGGTTCCAGTTCACGGTGACAACTCACACGCCCATGCACGCCACGAAACTTCCCTTGCGCGTATGGCTCAAGGCGATGTGGTTGTTGCTGCAGTCGGACAAAGGCCTGTCCTCGGTCCGTCTCGCAGAGGTACTGGGGGTGAGCCAGCCCACTGCCTGGCGGATCGGTCATGCGTTGCGCCTCATGGTTGTCGCGCGAGCATACGCTCGACGGCACGGTCGAAGTGGACCATTTCTATCTTGGCTGAAGGCCCAGAAAGCATGCCCATGATCCGCCACCCGGAAGAGGCCGCATGGGGCAGGTGAAAGCTGAGAGGACGCCGGTCATGGCGATCGTGCAGCGACCGGCAGACATTACCCCTGGCTCCACCGCCGGCGACGCCCGCGCCGCTGTCGTTACCGGCCTTTCATTGCGTGCTGCCGTAGGCGCAATTGCAACACAAGTTGAGCTTCATGCGCATTTGATGAGTGACGAGGTCAAGGCATTCATGGCCATTGGCGAAAGCTTCGCCGCACACGAAACAGTCAACCACTCAAGCCGTGAATATATCCGGGATGCCGTCCACGTCAATTCAGTTGAAGGGTTCAATGCTCGGGTCCGCCGAACCATCGCAGGTGTTTTTCATCACATCAGCCCAGAACTTGCCGACCTATATTTCCACGAAATCGGTTTCCGCTGGTCCCAGCGCATTGTTACCGGACAGGCTCTGCGAAAAAGCCGAAGCGGCAAGGAAAGCATGAAAACCCTCTGGTCGCGGGTGCCGCCGGCGCTGCAATTACTGCAAGTGTTCCGCGCTGCTACCGGCCGTCAGATGCGCAGAAGCCCGGATGGCGGCATCACCATCAAATCGGCCGTAGCTGTCTTTGGTTGATAAAGGCCGCGTACGATTTCGCACTCCTCTTGTTCCGACCCCACATTGCGATGCCGGGAGCAGAGGCGGTCCACCACATCAGGTTAATCTGCCTAGCGGCGTCAGAGCGATCTTATCAAACCATTGCTGCCAAAATCCACCAATAACACGAATCTGCGGTGCCAAGCTTTGGCGTTAGGAGCGAGCGACAGCACCCATGCCGTCGACGCCTAGCTTTGATTCCATTTTTTCGTGATGCCACCAGTCCGCATAGATCCGCTTTCGCGAGCGAGGGACCTTCGCATGGAGCAGGTTGACTTCCAGCATCCTATCAGTCCGGAAATATCGATATGCCTCCCGAAGTTCGCACCACGCGGCGAGCACTCGGACGCAATCGAAGAAGGCGATAACGATTGGCCAAACAGTGCGCCGCTCAGGTTCACGGTCTGCCGTGTGGTAAAGGATCTCTACTTTGCAATTAACCTTCATCGCACCCCGCAATTGGAGCAGCACGGGGCCATCCTTCGGTAAGACCTCCGGCCCAGGCGCAAGTAAGGGTGCGGTCCAAAATTCTGAGCGTTTTGCATCCGGCAAAATGGCGGAGATTTTGGCGACAACGTCGCGCGCTGTGGTGTTTATTTCTTTGCCTCCCCGCGCCCCGACCATGCGTAATCCCAGCATGACGATCTCCAGTTCGTTCGTCGAAAACATCAGTGGTGGCAGATCGTAGCCGTCCTGCAACACGTACCCGACACTAGGCTCGCCAAAAACAGGCACTCCGGATGCTTCCAGCGCTGCGATATCGCGGTAAATCGTTCGCAACGACACCTCAAGTTCCGACGCAATGGTTCGGCCGCTGATCGGTCTGCGTTCGCGGCGTAGGATCTGTATGATCTGAAGTAATCTGTCTGCTCTACGCATAACGCCCCTTTTGCTTCCCATCGAGATGAACGGACATCACCTCGTGAGACGTTTAACCGATCAACCGCTTATGGCCATGCCCTATGCTGACATCATGGTGACAGCATGACTGTTGTAAAGGTGCATGAAATCGAACGGTAGGGAGTATCATTCAATGGAAATCACTCGGAGGGATGCGTTCAAGATGGCTTCATCTGCTACAATTCTTGGAGCGGTCGGCCCTAGCGCGGCAGCAGCACATGATGCTGCCGCCGAAGCAGTCCCGCAGGGTGCCGACTTGGAGTTCGACCTCGGAATTCCGACGCCAGATACGGTTGAGAAGCTTTATGATACCATGGATTTTCAACGCGCAGTGCAAGCCTATCTCTGGGCGGTTCCCATCGTCGGAATGGAAGGTGCGCGCCGGATGCTTATCGACAACGCCGACGCGAGGAGCGGCGATCTCGTGCTTGTTGCCGGGTATCGGGACGTCAGCGTCATGCTCGGGTCGAATGTAACGACGCCCTATGTGTTCGCGTGGTTTGATCTTACGGAGGGGCCAATTGTCATCGACTATCCTGAAGGCGCTACCGCGGGCTCACTGATCGACTGGTGGGATCGTCCGCTCATTGATGTCGGCATTTCGGGGCCAGATGGCGGCAAGGGAGCGGAATTCGTATTGGTCGGTCCGGCGTATGAAGCGCCGGAAAATTTCCCCGATGGCGCAAAAGTGCTGCGTTCCCGGACCAACAAAGTCCTGATGTTTTGCCGGGGACTCGATGGTGACCTCACGAAGGTCGAGGCTGTTTTCTCTAAAATTCAGGTCTATCCGCTTGGCGCAACAGGGAGCGGCGCGAAGGTGCTTCTTAGGTTCAAGACCGGGGGCGAGTTGACCAGTATGGCTCATCCTAAAGGCCTCGCATATTGGCAGTCGTTGGTTCAGGCGCTGAATGGTGAACAGATCGAGGATCGAGACCGCTTCTTTGCAGCTATGCTGAAGCCGCTCGGCGTCACCTATGACGGATCGTTTTCGCCAAGCGACCGACAGAGAGGGCTACTTGAGAGAGCCGCAAAGCTCGGCGAAGCGATGGCGAAGGCTAGTGCCTTCAGCAAGCGCATTCCAGGGATGCGCTATCGGGACGATACGCATTGGGAATATTTGATACCTCAAGACTTTGTCAACGGACAGGACGTGCCGGATGGCACTCTGCTTGATGAACGGATGGCGTTCTTTTACGAGGTCACGGGCACTTCCGCCGCCGTTCTCACCAAGACACCCGGAACTGGCTCGGCATACCTCACCGCCTACTGTGATCCCGACGGACACGCTTTTGATGGCGCAAAGTCTTACCGGCTGCGCGTTCCAGCCAATGTCCCTGCCAAGTCCTTTTGGTCGATCACGCTGTACGACACCGAGACCCGTGGTCTCATTCAGAACAAGCAACAGATCGTGGATCGTTCTTCCCGGCAAAAACTCAAGGTCCAAAACGACGGCTCCATTGAGATTGTTATGGGACCGCAGACTCCGAAGGGGTTGGAGCAGAACTGGATACCGACAACGCCGGGTAGAGCTTGGTTTGTGTATTTCCGCTTGTTCGGCCCGCTAGAGCCATATTTCGACAAGTCGTGGCGCTTGCCTGATATCGAGGAGGTCATTTAATGGTTTTTTCGGAAACGGCTGAACTTCTTCAATAGGGGCCGGTTCTGGTAGAGGGCTGTGAGAAGGATAAGCTGTCGCAAGGACCCCTTTTGCGACAGCGCAACAGGCGCAGGCCTCGGGATTTTTCGACAACGTCTAGACTGCTTCGAGGGTAGCTCGGTCACCTGCATTGGCATTTCAGTTCATACGCGAGGTCCGTTTGATGCAGCCGGATAGGTTACTCCAAGGCCTAAGAGCCTGACTCGAAAAGGTTTCCACGATATCCGTACCTTGCCAGGCGTCGTGTCAGGACGCGGATGTGGGCGATAGTGATCCAGGCTTCGGCTGATGCGACGGACTTTTCCCAATCCTTCGCCAAGCGTCGGCATCTGCCAAGCCATGCGAAGGTGCGCTCCACGACCCAGCGACGCGGCAGAACCTCGAAGCCCTTGGCCTTATCGGTCCGCTTGACGATCTGGAGAGTGAACGCAGCGATCTTTTGCAGTGCGCCCTTCAGCTTCGGTCCGGCATAACCACCGTCGGCGAAGATATGTCTCAGCCACGGCTAGCGCTTGAGAATGGTTTTGAGGACGGCAGGCGCGCCGTCGCGATCCTGAATGTCGGCGCTGTGAACCATGAGGCGACCATCAGTCCGAGCGTGTCGACGACGATATGACGCTTGCGTCCCTTGATCTTCTTGCCCGCGTCATAGCCCGAAACTCCGCCGCTTTCCGTAGTTTTCACGCTTTGACTGTCGATCACGCCGGCAGACGGCGAGGCTTCCCGACCTTCCAGTTCACGCACCTCCATCACAAGATGATGGTTGATCCGCCCCCATAACCCTGTCGCTCGCCATTTGTAGAAATAGGACTGCACAGTTGTAAAAGGCGGAAAATCCCTGGGCATCATCCGCCACTGACACCCCGTCGTGGCGATGTAAAGCAACGCATTCACGACCTCGCGAAAATCGGTGCTACGCGGCCTGCCCAATCGCCTCGGTCCAGGCAGGCAAGGCGAGATCAATCCCCATTCCCGGTCCGTCAGATCGCTTGCATACCGCATTGCGCGTCGGGCATATTGCCGACGAGTGAAATCAGTCCAGCCCATTGTGGTCTCCGTTCGTCCTAAGCAAACGAACAGAATCACAACTGGCTGATTTCACTCAACTCTTTTTCGGTCAGGCTCTAAGGAACAACGCGCTAGCGACCGTATCCCATAACAGCATAATCGCGAGACGTTAAAAGCAGCAGCAGCAGATCAGCACTATGGAGCTCATTGGGCTTTGGCCGCGGGTCGAGCGGTCGTTGGGAGCTAGGACGATCGACATTCATCGCAGCCAGAGCATTGCGGCAACCAGATAGAAGAAGCCTTGGGAATGAATGGTTCTGCGATCGTATCGGGTTGAAAAACTGCGGAAGTGCTTCATTCGGTTGAAGCACCTCTCTATGCGGTTGCAATGCATGTAGGCGAGTTCATCGTGCGGAATGATGATCTTGCGCGAACGGTTTGACGGGATAACGGCTTTGGCTCCCATGTTGGCGAGCGTTTCTCGCAAAGCATTGCTGTCATAGGCCTTATCGGCCAGTACGACATTGCCGATCTGCCCTTCCAGAGGCGCCGGAGCTTGCATGATGTCGCCGAGTGGTCAATCCACCTCGGGAACGCCCCAGCGCCTGATCCTTGGCCCCCCTTTTCCGGATGCCGCCTGCTGATGAGCACAGACGATCGTGCTGTCGATCATCAGATATTGGTTGTCACGGTTGGCCGTCAGCGTCTCGAACACCTGCTCCCAGATGCCGGCATGGCACCAGCGGCTGAAACGCTTATGCACCGACTTCCACTTGCCATACCGCTCCGGCAGATCGCGCCCAGTGTGCGCCAGAGCGCAACACCCAAAGACAACCATTCGTAAACAACCGGTTGTCCGGTCCAGTGCGCCCCGGATCCCCGGCTTTATCAGGCAACAACGACGCAATCTTCGCCCACTGAGCATCGCTCAATTCATATCATCTGGCTGCCATCCACAAACCTCCGTGATCAAACACGGTCGTCTACCAATCAGTCTTCAAGCGATTTGGGAATCCTGAATGTCGATAGGTCCTAGGATGTGTATTGCGACAAGAATGATCACTGAAAATATGGACGGGACCGCCGCCATCAGGACAATCTGCTGTGTCGACCAGCCTAATGCGATGACCGCGCCTCCAAGACCCGGGCCGACCACAGAACCGATCCGGCCTGCGGCCGCTGCAAAGCCAACTCCTGTCGCTCGAAGGTGTCCGGGGTAGAACGAAACAGCGAGAGCGGCCTGCCCCATACAACAAGGAACCAGTCCGGCTCCAATACCGAAGACAACCATCATTATTGTCTTGTCCAGACTTCCGTGTGCGAAGACCAGAATGCAGCCGAGCCCGAAGGCCCCGTACACCATAAGGGATCTCACGACACTCAGTTCCACCACCAGGAAAACGAGGATCACGCCTCCGAACAGACCACCCATGGACAGTACTGCCGCGCTCGCTGGAGCCATTTCAGATGGCATGCCCCAGTTGATCAACAACGTCGGCGTCCAGTAGAGGACGGCATAGGCTTCCACAAATACGACGAAGGCGAAAAGCCAAAGAAGAATCGTCCGAAGTGCAAGCTGCCCCGCAAACAGCCCTAGGATCGCATTTTCTTTGCCGGCTACGGTATGCTCACGGCTCGAAGCAGGAAAAAAGCAGACGATGGCCGGCAATAGAAGCAGGGGCAGTATTCCACCGACTATAAAGATTGATTGCCAGCCATAGTTCTGGATCAGCGGCCCTCCGAGAATACCCGCCAGTACGCCCCCTGCTGAAAGACCGGTTGTGATCAATATGGCTGTGGTGGACCTACGTGCCGGTGAAACGACGGACGACGCAGCGCCCACAGCAAGAGGCAGAACCGCTCCCAACCCTACGGAGGTCATTAGCCGCAGGGTAGCGAGACCCAAGATATCGGTGGCAGTTGCACTGGCGAGGCTGCCAATGCCAAAAACTGCGACACTGAGAAGCATCACTCTGCGGTCTCCAAGGCGAATTGCCATTGGACCTGCTGCAATGTAACCAATGACCGCGCCAATACTGGCAGCCATGAAGACTGGCGCCATGGCGGACGCCGGCATGTCCCAGATAGTGGCGATCGTTGGCGCCACGAAGGTTATTGAGATGGTGTCGAGGCCATCAAAGACGACGATCGTAAAGCAGATAACGATGATGGGCCAAATGGAAACGGCGCTATTGGCGACATGATCGCACCCTTCCTGACTGACAAGCTTGCACATTCTCTTGTTCCCCGTATGTCGTTTTGTTTTCTTGAGCTACCTTGCGTGGCAGGGTTCGTCTGACGTGTAAGACCAATCGATTCCGCAAGGCGACTTTCCGCCTTGCCTCGCGCCTCCCTCGACGTCAGAAAAGGCGGCGGCTGGAACGCACTCTTATCGACGAGCAGTGCGGCTTGGCTCCTCCTGTAGACTGGACGACGCGGCAAGCCGGCCACACTGGGTTTCCGCGGAGCCAGGGACTGAAGCCCTCCTGGACAGAAAATAAAGGGCGGACGCCTTGCCCCCAGACCACGGTCAAGGGTATTGGCTCAGATGTCCGGGTTGCCGAACAGGAACGGGACGTTGAGGCAAATTCATGCGCCGGGGGGCCAGTGATAACTATAACATTGCTGCAGATGAGGGCTTATCATGCAACGTTTATTTCCACCGAGTGCACCGCGTTTCTCGCGTCAGCTAACGGCTGCCTTTCCCCGACTTCGTTCGTGCACTGGCAAATTAGGAGGTGCTGACCCGCTCGAGGCGACCATGACAACTCGAACCTTTGCCAGCTTCTATCCTCGCGTGGCCCGACTGTTGCAGCCTGCCACGAGCCTCCTCCATCCACACTCACCTCGACACTCGAAATCTGATTGTCTCCCCAAGCCCAGCCCCATATTGTTGTTGGCATGTCAGCTGGCAGTATATCACTTGGGGACGGCGACACGATAACCGACTCCGGGGCGACATGCCAAACCGGTCTCACACCCCAAGCCGTGTGGTCGTTATAGAAACGCGTCGTATAGGCGCTTCGCGACCGCCGGTCTGCGGCCGTGATCGAACCAAGCCATTTTACGGAGTTCGTGCCGTACCATCCTGGCACGACCAGCCGAACCGGACCTCCGCGCTCCATGGAAAGCGGCCGGCCATTGATCTCAAGTGCAAGAAGAACCTCTTCTGCAAGTGCTTTCGCGATCGGCAGATCCTTTTGATAAGGTTCTTCGACTTCTGCGTACGAGCCCCACTCAAGGCCGGAAGTCCATACGTAGGACGCATCGCTGCTGATCTTCGCGCGCTCTAGAACAAGCGATAGCGGTACCCCTTTCCAAACCACATTTCCAATCCTGCGCTTGGCGATTGTCGGAGCAAGAGGGCTGCCAGCGCATTCGTGAAATGACATATACTCGCGCTGCGGCATTGCAAGGAGATCAGCCAAGCGCAGCTTCACCGGGTTTCCCACGAGACCATCGATATCCAGATGCCAATGGTTAGGGTCGATCTCCAGGAACCCCATATGAGTGACGAGAAAAAGATCGTCTTCAGCGGTGATCCAGGAGTTGAGGGCATGAACGCCTTCAACAGGGCCTTGGAATGAGAACCCCTTCTTGGTCATATGCATGCCCGTCCGTGTCATCGCCTTACTCCGGTAACGCTTGCACCTCTGTGTCCGTTGAAGACTCCGTAGTGATGTCTTTTACAAATGTTATCGGCTTTCGACGCGTCCGGTTCACAGCTACGTCGAATAGGTCAAAGCGGTTGTAACCCGCAACGACGTCGTGAAACCGCTTAGCGGCAGACTGGAGCAGCGAATGGTGGTGCGCGAGGGATAAGGTGCTGAAAAACGAGTGGCGTAAACCCGATTCATGTGGCTGAAATCGCTCATGTCGGTCAAATGGACGTTGACTGAAACAACGTCGTCGCCCCCTAATCCTGCCGCCTCGAGAACCTGAAATAGATTATCAAAGCATTGGCGTGTTTGTTCGGCAATGCCGCCATCGGCCAGTCTGCCGGAGCTCGGGTTGATCGGCGTTTGGCCAGAGCAGAACAGCAAGTCGCCAGCCCATGTCGCGTGCGAGTATGGTCCCACAGCCGTGGCGTGCGAAGCGTTCACAGTTTGTCTCGACATGGTCTTCTCCTAGGTTACCTTAAGCAGACCAACTTTTGGGATCAGTCCGCCTGCCGAAATTTGCTTCACACGGACTAACCGGGGGGTCGCGTCCGAAGCTAACAGAGCGAATCTGCGCGCCAACCCCAATAGAATGCACTATGCTGTGCAAAAATAGTCGGGGGGTAGCATGGCGAGGGCAATTGACCACCTTGATTGGGATGATCTCAAGCTTTTCCTTACTGTCGTCCGGTGCAAGAGCGTGACCGGCGCCGCCCGCGAACTGAAGGTCAGCCACTCTACCGTTTCGCGCCGGCTTGCTCGTTTAGAATATACGGTGGGCGGCGCGCTCGTCGAGCGAAATCCGGATGGACTTTTGCTGACACCGGCTGGGCTAATTACCATGCGGCGGGCGGAGGAAATTGAGAACGGGGTGAATGCCCTTCGAAGTGACGTGAGCAATCGCGACGAGATCCGCGGTACCGTCAGACTCGCTACGATGGAGGGTATCGCACACTTTATCTCTCAAAACGGCTTGTGGAACTCAGTGAGCGGCATCCTGATCTTGACCTCGAACTGGTAACATCCCCTCAGTCGGTTCGCGTCGCTCGCCGCGAGGCGGATCTATTTCTAAGTTTTTTTAAACTCCGTGGAACTGCCCTGGACAGTCATCTGATTGGGCGTTTTAAAACAGGGCTGTTCGCTTCCAAGGCTTATCTTGAGCGCAATGGAGTTCCTTGTTACGCGGCAGATCTTCGGGAGCACCGCTTCGTCGGCTATATCGAAGAGCTTGTCCAGCTCGATAGCGTTCTTTGGCTAGAGGAAAGAGCTGGCTCGGTTTGTCTGAACAGTTTCGGGCGTTTTGCTAAGTGGATTTCCGCCTCGGTTATGCCGCCACCGTCATTGGTGCCAGCGCGTTGAAGTAGGCTTGATCCGGCGTCTGCCGGTCAAGCGATGAATGTGGGCGTCGACTGTTGTAAAAGCTCAGATAGCGGCCGATGCCAGCGCGGGCCTCGGATACGGTCTTGTAGGCGCGGAGGTAGACCTCCTCGTATTTGATCGAACGCCAGAGCCGCTCGACGAAGACATTGTCCCGCCATGCGCCTTTACCGTCCATCGAGATGGCGATCTCGGCTTTCTTCAGCACGGTCGTGAAGTCCATCGAGGTGAACTGCGACCCCTGGACGCCCTTCTGTTTGTCAAGCGACGATCCTTGTCTGATTGACCTCCTTCTGGCGGCGCATGATGATGCCGAAGACTTCCCGAGCGATGTATCGCTTCAGTGCCCGGATTGCGTCGAGCTTGGAATGCCCGGCGGCAACACGCCGGGCGACATACTGTTGGGTTTTCTCGTCGGTCCTGAGACGGCCAATTGCAATAATATGAAGGGCGCTATTGGCAAGTCGGTCACCACCCCGGTTCAGTCGATGTCTGATGGTTTTGCCTGAGGATGCGGGAACAGGACTGACGCCGCAGAGCGCAGCGAAGCTGGCTTCTGACCGCAACCGCTCGGGATTGTCGTCGGCAGTGAGCAAGAGCTGGGCGGCGCTGTTGTGGCCAATTGAATTCCGTTCGATAAGGTCCGGAGCCAAGTCCTCGACAATTGCAGCTATCATCATGTCGAGATCGGCGATCTCATCGTGCCGTTCCAGATACCGGCGACCAAGTGACTTCAGGGTGATCCGATACGCGGCTTCCACATCGCGGTAGGCTGTCAGGTCTGGACGCCAGGCGGCAAGTAATCGAACCAGCTGCATGCGGGTCATGCGTCGAAGCTGATCCCGCAATGCGTCCGGCGCAGCGATGATCGTATTCTGGATCAATTGCAGGGCTATGCGCCGGGCGTTGACCGCCGTCTTTCGGCAAGCCTTTAAAACTCTGAGAGATTCCACCATACCGTCCCGGCTTCGAGGTGTGACGGTTCGCTGTTCGGCAAAGGCTGCGTGTGCCGCGGCCTGGGCATCGAGATCATCATTTTTGCCCCGTCTTCGACGGTCGTGACGATCTGGTGTGGTCACCTCGAGGACCTCCACACCCGCGGTCTGCATGTATCGCGGCAGCCCAGCTCCATAACTGCCTGTGCATTCGATGCCGATGCGCTGCAACTCGCCGAATGTCCGCATCCAGGCCAGCATCAACCGATAGCCGTTGCGGGCCGTCGGAAAACTGCGTGTCTCAAGAACGCGGTCGTAATTATCTACGACCGCTGCGACATGTAAATCCTTATGAGTATCGACGTCGCCGACAACATGACGAGCTGCCTTGACCTTCTGTTCCATGCCGTAGCCTCCGGAGTTTGACCGATATCGCACGGCTCGACCACGGTCATATGCATGGACAGGACAGTCACGTGACCAACTCGGTCAGGCCCTTCTTGGGTCACAGGCAAAGCCTCACCGCAAGGCGCTCCCGGGCGGCCGACAGGTCTAGGGAAAGACACGCTGGTCGATCGGAGTGTGGGTCAAGCCACACCAGGACACCTTGCAACGCCAGCCTACCAAGCGATCGATCGGTGTTTGAGACAGACCACCCGGGAACTGGCTATCATCTTCTGACTGTCCGTGTTGAAGTATCGGGTTTGCCATGACGGGCCAGCGCGTCCTCGACCGCTTCGATGCAGAAGTCCGCTTCCATCGTGATCGACAGCCGCCACGACAGAACCCTTCGGCTGAACCAGTCCACGACGGCGCAGAGATAGACGAAGCCGCGAGCCATCGGAACGTACGTTATGTCCATTGCCCATATGTGGACGGCTCCCACTTGCAAGTGTTTTTACAAATATTTTGATCGGATCGCTTGCTTCCATATGTGCGGCCTTTTTGTGTGGTCGCACATGACCACTGGCCAAGATGGTTTCCGCAACTCGTGTTCCTAACAGACCTGCGACCCTTGACGGCCATTGGGCAATGCGGAGTTTCACGCGTCTTGGATCGATCGATCACACCATCTGCTTTTCTCTTGCAAGTTCACAGCATCAGCTCAACACGGTAGCACTCATATCATGCTCACCGAGATGGCCAATCTCCTATACTGCCTGTGTCTGACCTTCTGCTCGCCTGTACCTTTCGCCGCTCACCATGAGCTTCCAGGCGATGCGGGCGATCTTATTGGCGAGCGCCACCGCAACCAGCTTCGGCTTCTTCCTTTGCAAAAGCTCGATCAGCCACCGGGAAGTATGTCTGCTTCGACCTGCTCTGACATATTGAAGAAGGGCAGTTGCGCCAACCACCAATATGCTCCTCAGCATTTCGTCGCCAGCTCGGGTGATCACCCCGAGCCTGACCTTGCCTGCGGTTGAATGGTCCCTGGGTGTAAGACCTATCCAGGCGGCAAAATCGCGACCCGACTTAAACATCTTGGGATCGGGCGTCTTCATCATCAACAGCGATGCGCCAACCGGTCCGACGCCTGGTATTTCGGCCAGCCGCATGCTGCATTCATCGGAGCGATGTAACGCGGTAAGCTTTTCCTCGACTGCTTTCGTTTCCGTAAGCAAATCTCGATACTCAACGCCGTGCATGGAAAAAAGCGCGCGGGCCAGTTCAGGTAGCGATTGATCAGCCGCTATGCGCTCCAACAAAGGCTCGATGCGGCACATGCCGGTGGCCGCGACGATCCCAAACTCCATGGCAAAACCGCGAATCGCATTGGCGAGCTGCGTCCGATTGCGAATGAGTCTCTCTCGCATGCCGACCAGCATCAATGCCGCCTGCTGCTCCGCAGCCTTGACCGGCACGAAGCGCATGGTGGGTCGGCTCATCGCCTCGCACAAGGCTTCCGCATCCGCAGCGTCGTTCTTGCCGCGCTTCACATAGGGCTTCGCCAATTGAGGCGCGATCAGCTTCACCTCATGACCAAACGAACTTAACATCCTTGCCCAATGATGAGATCCACCACAGGCCTCGAGTGCGATGATAGTCGGCGGCGCTTTCTCAAAGAATTTCACCATCTCTTTGCGCGAAAGCTTCTTGCGAAGGATTGGTTGCTCGGCTGCGTTCACGCCATGCAGCTGGAAAACACTCTTTGACGTATCTATACCAATTCGGATAATCTGTTCCACGGACGGTCTCCCTCGATTGAGCTTTCAACGAACTCATTCTGGCACATCGCGATGCCGTTGGGAGCCGTCCACCCCAACAGACCTGGTTGGGCCGGGTGACCGCCAGCTTTCGCAAGAGGTAGGGATAGATTTTGTGACCTGGCGCTGGTTTGGATGTGTTCGGGCGACGGTAGATCGCCTCGATACCCATCTTCTTCATCAGCGTGGCAACGTGCAGCCGCCCAGTTTCCAGCCCTTCTCCCCTCAAGAGCCCTTGCAACATCCGACTTCCGGCAAACGGGTAGTCGAGATGCAGTTCGTCGATCCGCCGCATCAGGGCAAGATCGTCCTGCGACACTGGACGTGGAGAATAGTAGACGCTGCCACGGCTGAAGCCGAGAAGCTTCGCCTGTCGTGCGACCGACAGTTTGTGTGCGCGGTCGATCATTTCTTTCCGCCCAGCAATCCCGCCTTGCCGAGCGCTCCGGCTAAAAATCGTTCTCCAATGTCAGCTCGCCGATCTTGGCGTGCAGTGTTTTGACATCGACGGTCGGGCCCGCCGGTTCCGCCTTCGCTTCATCGCCGAAAACGCCTGTGCCCCCTCAAGGAGCTGGTCTTTCCACTGTTTGATCTGGTTGGCATGCACGTCGAACTGCTGGGATAATTCCACCAGCGTCTGCTCGCCTCTGATCGCGGCAAGCGCTACCTTCGCCTTGAAAGCCGGGCTGTGGTTCCGGCGCGGTCGTCTCGTCATGGTCTCTCCTGTTCCCGGCATCTAAGCCGAAGTCAGGCAGAAATTCCACTTGTCCTAGCTGCGCAGATTCCCGAGCCAGCTCTCTATCGAAGAACGACGAGTATTGAGGGCAGGGGAGGTCTACCGACACTCCCCACCACGGCCTGACCTGTACAGGCCCCGGAATGGCTAATTCGGGGAGAGTTACGAGCCGATCTGGTACAAGGCGTACCAGTCGGCTCCTTGGCTGATAGGCTAGACCGAGCCGTCGTCAAATGGACAGCCGCCGCACGGGCGAGATCTAAGAGCCTGACCGAAAAAGAGTTGAGTGAAATCAGCCAGTTGTGATTCTGTTTGTTTGCTTAGGACGAACGGAGACCACAATGGGCTGGACTGATTTCACCCGTCGGCAATATGCCCGACGGGCAATGCGGTATGCAAGCGATCTGACGGACCGGGAATGGGGATTGATCGCGCCTTGCCTGTCTGGACCGAGACGGCTGGGCAGGCCGCGCAGCACCGATCTTCGCGAAGTCGTGAACGCGTTGCTTTACATCGCCACGACGGGGTGCCAGTGGCGGATGATGCCGAAAGATTTTCCGCCTTTTACCACTGTGCAGTCCTATTTCTACGAATGGCGGGCGACTGGCTTGTGGCTGCGGATCAACCATCATCTCGTTATGGAGGCGCGCGACCTGGAAGGCCGGGAAGCCTCGCCGTCTGCCGGCGTGATCGACAGTCAAAGCGTGAAAACTACGGAAAGCGGCGGAGTTTCGGGCTATGACGCGGGCAAGAAGATCAAGGGACGCAAGCGTCATATCGTCGTCGACACGCTCGGACTGATGGTCGCCTCATGGTTCACAGCGCCGACATTCAGGATCGCGACGGCGCGCCTGCCGTCCTCAAAACCATTCTCAAGCGCTAGCCGTGGCTGAGACATATCTTCGCCGACGGTGGTTATGCCGGACCGAAGCTGAAGGGCGCACTGCAAAAGATCGCTGCGTTCACTCTCCAGATCGTCAAGCGGACCGATAAGGCCAAGGGCTTCGAGGTTCTGCCGCGTCGCTGGGTCGTGGAGCGCACCTTCGCATGGCTTGGCAGATGCCGACGCTTGGCGAAGGATTGGGAAAAGTCCGTCGCATCAGCCGAAGCCTGGATCACTATCGCCCACATCCGCGTCCTGACACGACGCCTGGCAAGGTACGGATATCGTGGAAACCTTTTCGAGTCAGGCTCTTAGATGCGCAGCATCAATTCTCTTCTCGCTTTATTTCCACCCCTCTAGTTATGGTAGATTTGATGATGGCCGCCTGTTCAAATCGCTCAGGGGAGCAGGAAATTGGCGGTTCAGGACCCTACACGCCCTTAAAGGCCAATACGGCGTTGGTGCCACCCATCGCAAAGGAGTTGCTTAAGGCAACACGTACCTTACGTTGACGCGCCACATTGGGCGTAACGTCTAGATCGCAGTCAGGGTCATGCTCTCGATGGTTTGCGGTCGGCGGCACTACGCCCTCTCTGATCGCCATCACGCATGCAATCATTTCGAGTGCGCTCGCTGCGCCAAGGCAATGCGCGTGCATCGACTTCGTGGATGAAATCGACATCGAATATGCATGGTCGCCGAAGACGCGTTTAACCGCGGCTGTTTCCGTTAAATCGTTAGCCTTGGTGCCGGTACCGTGAGCATTAAGGTAATCGACATCTTCGGGGTTTAAGCCGCCGTCAGCAAGGCAATTTCGCATCGCTGACTCTGGTCCCTCAACTGATGGGCTCGTGATATCGAAAGCGTCGGCGGAAAGGCCTACTCCGACGATCTCGGCAAGTATAGTAGCGCCGCGAGCGGCGGCATGCTCATAGCTTTCCAGTACTGCCATGCCTGCGCCCTCACCCAGGACAACACCCCTTCGATCGGCGGAAAACGGGCGGCACGTATCCGGCGCTAGTATCCGCAAAGCCTCCCAGGCCTTCAGTACTCCGTAGGTGAGCGGGGCATCGCTACCGCCAGCGAGCATCACATCAGCGCGGCCCAGCTTGATTTGATCCACCGCTGTAGCGATGGCGTGATTCGCCGACGCGCAAGCGGAAGTAACCCCAAATACCGGACCCAATAGGCGCAGCACCATGCTCACCTGTGCGGCTGGCGCGCTTGGCATGGCTTTGAGGGCACTGAAGATGGGCACGCGGGTTGCTCCGCCCAAAAAGAGGCTGCGGTAGCTCTGCTCGATTGCATCCCAACCGCAGCCGCAGACGCCAACGGTTGCGCCGAAGCGGGTGCGGTTTCCTTCATTGACTGAAAGCCCTGCATGTCGCAGCGCTTCCCATGCTGCAATCACAGCCAAGAGGCTGAAGCGGTCCATCGAGGCAAGTTGCTTGCGGCTGATCTCGTGCTCGGGCAGCATCCCTATCTCGGACCCAACAGTCCCTTCGAGATCGTAAAGCGGGGTGTTAGCAATTGGACCGATTGCTGCGCGACCTTCCCGCATTTCTGTCCAAATTGATTTTGCGTCGGTTCCTAAGCCGCAAAGCCCACCCATCCCAGTGATAACTACCCGTCTGTTCATTTCAAACCTCCTTCGCAATCAATCCGCGGACGGCCTGGACAACGTCACCAACATTGCTGAGATTTGACCACGCGTCGGATGTGTTCAGCTCAATTTTGATCCCGTGGGCCTGCTCCAGATCCCAAAGGACGTCAGCCAGCCCCAAAGAGTCGATACCCAGTGACGCCAATTCCGTTTCGGTTGTTATTTCGGTCATTGATGCAGCTGCTATCCCGTCCAGCTCCGAATCAACGCGCCGCTTGATCGTGGCGATAACTTCAATCGCGAGTTCATCAGCCATTCTTTATCCTCCATGCGTTCTGGTTTAAGAGGGCAAATCTGCGTGTTAAACGACACGCAACTCCTCTCCGTTGGCAAGCAAACATATGAGCGAGACCCCAGGCGCGAAGTGCTGTGAGCTGGCTCTTGTCGGATCCTATGTTGCATTTGGCGCCACTAGTAAAATTGATTGCGTGGATTTGAAGCATTTGTCCGGCGAATGCGCCGTGGAGCATCGATTAAGAGGTCACTTGGGAGCCAGCCCGGGCGCTCCTCGTGACGAGACCTCCATCGTCGGGCCGCTACGGTCAAAGCCTAATCCGCCGACTGGCTCTTGATCGCTAGACGTAAGCGAAATTGCGAAATGGACATATGCCGTCCGTCAGCTCGGGGGCCACAATTGTCGATCGCCTGCGATCAAAAGGGATCACAAGGTTGAGCGCAATGTAGTCAGCGAGGGGGGAAGTGTGATGATGTCCAAGGAGCGGCGTTGCCCCCGTCCTAAGCCAGCGATGTTCCGAAAAGCTGGATCTGCATTGTCTTCATTCAGCTAGCATCGTTGAAGAAAGAGCAAAATCACGCTGTTCGCCGAACGTTACAATTCTGTCGCGTCAACACCGTTCCGTGGCTTCTATCGGGTCAGCAGCATCCGTCCAAGCGAACGGTACCGCCTAAACAGCCGACGTCTCCGATGAAGCTTCCATCCGGGAAGCTTCATCAAACATGATCTCACGCATCCAGATGTTGCCTGGGTCGGTATTGTGAAGCGCGGGCCATTGGACTGCCAGGGGGAAGTGGAGAGGTGGAAGCGGATGTTCGACTATCTTCAGGGGTATCGTCTGCTCGAAATGTTTCACCAATCGCATTGGAAGGGTCGCTATTCGGTCCGTCCCCACGAGCAGTGGCGGGATCAAAGTAAAGCCTGGTACGACGAGCTCAATCCTCCTTCTAAACCCATGTTCGAGCAATAGCCATTGCTCAACTGAAGGCTTCATTAAACGGCCAAATTTGGCCGCGACGTGCCCCATCGACATAAACTTTTCCATGGAAAGCCGATCTTCCAACTGCTTGTTCATTGGGCATCCTACGCAAACAAGCGTCTCATCGAAGAGCTTCGCTTTGGGATGGATGTTCGGCATCAGCAAATCCGGCAGAATCAGAAAATCAACGTCGCCCCGGCGCAGAAGCTCGTCAGGATCGTCATCAAGGGGCAACAGTTCAAAGGTCACACGGGGCGCCTCCCGCGCAATTCGCTTTATCACCTTCTCCATGAATATCAGTGTCATGAAGTCGGACAGGATAATTCTGAATCGACGATCGGACTCCGCGGGTTTGATCGGATCCCAGGCGATAACAGAGAGTTGGATGTGGAGCAGGGTGTCTCGAACAGCAGGCGCAAGTGCTTCGGCACGGGGTGTCAAAATGAGTTCGCGCCCTTGCATCACGAAGAGATCATCATGGAAATAATTTCGGAGACGGGCGATAGCTGCACTCATTGCCGGTTGACTGAGGTTGATGCGCCGGGCTGCGGCAGTTAATTGCCGCTCGGTCATCAGAGCGTCGAGCGCTACAAGCAGGTTTAAGTCCAAGCCTCTGAATCGCATCCGATATCCATCTCCTAGATGCCTCATATCCAAACAATAGATTTTACCGATATCATCTCATCGAACTAGAAGACCCACTATCCTGCAGAAATCAAGGTGCCTCTCGCTGAAATCGGGGGCCGGTCAAGGAGGGCTGCTGTGCATTGGTGGGCCAAGCCAGCTCCACAGCCCAAAGCAGCGGTCCCGTGCGTTGGATTGCTGCTGTTTATGGTTGTTTCCTTTGGTCAAACAACAATTGGAGCGCTGCATGTCTTCCGGGGTGCATTGGAAATTACATTGGGAAACTGAGTTGGCTTCCTCCGACCACGAGGAGCTGGCATCATTCTTTCGAAATACCTATGGCCCAACCGGGAAGTTTAACGCCAAACCCTTCGAGGATGGTCGTAGCTGGGCCGGCGCACGGCCTGAGCTTCGCGCCATTGCCTACGATTCCAAGGGAATAGCCGGTCATCTAGGGTTGTTACGGCGTTTCATCAGAGTGGGTGAGACAGAAGTACTTGTGGCTGAGTTGGGGTTATATGGTGTTCGACCGGATTTAGAAAAATTGGGCATCGCTCACTCCATTCGAGCCATGGCTCCGGTCGTGGACGACCTTGGCGTGCCTTTCGCATTCGGAACTGTGCGATACGCGATGCGAAATCACATCGAGAGATTCTGCAGGGATGGCGCGGCAAATATCGTGTCCGGCATTCGAGTAGAGTCTACCCTTGCGGATGTCTATCGTGACTGCCCGGCCACTCGAACCGAAGACGTTTTAGTTGTTGTAGTGCCGGTTGGGCGCACAATGAGCGACTGGCCGTCGGGGTCCCTGATACAGCGACGCGGGCCGGAACTATGAAGAACCTCAATATCATAGATAGTGTGGACGTGGATGCTGGTGCCGACGATCCGTGCGTCTACCTGACGTTCGATGACGGTCCCAACCCATTTTGCACACCACATATTTTGGATGTCCTGGCACAGCACGCCGTCTCAGCAACTTTTTTTGTCATTGGTGCGAACGCGGAAGTACATCCAGGCCTTGTTCAACGTATTGTTTCGGAAGGCCACGGTGTGGCCAATCACACGATGACGCATCCCGATCTGGCCACCTGCAGCCGGCCACAGGTGGAACGTGAAATAGATGAAGCAAATAGGGCCATTATCTCCGCATGCCCTGGCGCTTCCATCCGCCACATTCGAGCTCCCTATGGCAAGTGGACGGAAGAAGCTCTCGTCAAATCGGCAAGCTTAGGTTTAGCCCCCGTACATTGGTCAGTTGACCCTCGAGACTGGTCTTGCCCGGGCGTCGACGCCATCGTTGACCGCGTGCTTGCAGCTGCCAAACCCGGATCCATCGTGCTTCTGCACGATGGATGCCCCCCCGGTGCTGCGGACCCGACCAAGCTTCCAACGCTGCGTGATCAAACGCTTGCAGCCATATCCGCAATCATCAAATCACTGCGTAGCCGTGGACTGACGATCCGTTCACTTCCCTAGCATTGATCAACACACGAGATACTATGACCTTGCTTGAAACAATCGGTATCGCAGCCGTCACGCTTCATGCGCTGTTATCGGCAATCTATAAAAGTATGCAGGCTTTCTATGCGCGCAAAGCCAGCGGCTCACAGCCGCGCTCAAAGGACATTGATCCTGCCGCTTTGCCCAGCGTAGACATCATTGTCCCATGCTTCAACGAAGATCCGGCCATTCTTTCGGCCTGCCTCTCCTCGTTGGCGGGGCAGGACTATGGCGGCAAACTTCGAATATATATGGTTGATGACGGCTCCTGCAATCGTGAGGCAATCTTGCCTGTTCACGACTTCTACACGTCGGATCCGAGGTTCGAATTCCTGCTGCTGTCGAAGAATGTCGGAAAGCGCAAAGCACAGATCGCTGCAATAGAACGGTCATGTGGAGACCTGATCTTAAATGTGGATTCGGACACTTCCATCGCCTCAGACGTCGTGACTCTGCTCGTCGAAAAAATGCGCGACTCTGACGTTGGCGCCGCCATGGGCCAATTGAAAGCGAGCAATCGCGACAAAAATTTGCTGACGCGCTTGATTGACATGGAATACTGGTTAGCCTGTAACGACGAACGCGCCGCCCAGGCTCGGTTTGGCGCGGTTATGTGTTGCTGCGGCCCGTGCGCTATGTACCGCCGGTCCGCACTTCTCTTGCTTCTTGATCAGTATCAAACGCAACTTTATCGCGGCAAACCAAGTGACTTTGGCGAGGATCGCCATTTAACGATCCTAATGCTAAGTGCAGGATTCAGAACGGAATACGTTCCCGAGGCAATAGCGAAAACTGTCGTACCAGACCGCATGGGGTCCTACCTACGTCAGCAACTACGTTGGGCACGCAGCACCTTCCGTGACACCTTACTCGCTTTGCCTCTTCTGCCTAGCCACAACCGCTTTTTGACATTGGATGCCATTCACCAGAACATCGGACCATTGCTTTTGGCAGTGTCTTCAGCCACCGGCATAACCCAATTCATCTTAACAGCAACGGTGCCAGGATGGACGATCATCATCATCGCGTCGATGACGATGGTGCGATGTTCAGTCGCCGCCTACCGCGCGCGCCAAATCCGATTTCTGGCATTCTCGCTTCACACGCTAATAAACCTGTTCATGTTGATCCCTTTGAAGGGCTTTGCCCTGCTCACGCTCTCCAACAGCGACTGGCTGTCTCGCGGTTCGACGACCGACGGACCGGCGATTGCCGAAAGTAACGCCGCTTCGAATGAAGCTGAGATCGTGGCCTCAGCATCCCCTTTTGGGGGCGGTACTTCGTGGCGCTTTCGGAGGTAGGTATGGGCGAGAACATGGAACGTGAAATGTTGAGACCGAAGACTATAGCAATGGATCAAAACTCTGCCTCCGCTCGATCCAATCCTGAGCGCGAAATCAAGACGGGCCGTCTTGAACCGGCGTCCAACTCTGCGCCTACCATGGCGATCGATCTTCAGGCCGTTACTATGATCTACCGTGACAAAACTGTCGTCGATTCCTTGTCGTTCGGCGTGAGAGCTGGAGAGTGCTTCGGGTTGCTAGGACCAAACGGTGCAGGCAAAAGCACGATTACGCGTATGTTGCTTGGGATGGCGACACCGAGCGCGGGAAAGATATCTGTACTTGGGCTGCCGGTGCCAGGGAAGGCTCGTTTAGCGCGAGCGAGCATCGGGGTAGTGTCGCAGTTCGACAATTTGGACATGGAGTTCACCGTTCGCGAGAATCTATTGGTCTTTGGTCGTTACTTCCAAATGAGTACCCGCGCGATCGAAAAGCTCATCCCATCGCTTTTGGAATTTGCACAGCTTGAGGCCAAAGCCGACGTGCGCGTATCAGACTTGTCGGGCGGCATGAAGCGCCGATTGACGTTGGCGCGAGCACTCGTAAATGATCCGCAACTGTTGATACTGGACGAGCCAACCACTGGCCTCGATCCGCCCGCCCGCCACCAGATATGGGAGCGGCTGCGCTCCCTACTTATTCGCGGCAAGACCATCCTTTTGACAACGCATATGATGGACGAAGCCGAGCGGATGTGTGACCGGTTGTGCGTGCTCGAAGGTGGGCGCATGATCGCCGAAGGCCCGCCTCTCTCCCTGATTGAAGATATAATCGGTTGCCCGGTTATTGAGGTTTACGGGGGCAATCCTGACGAACTCAGTTTGATAGTCAGACCACATGTCGACAGGATCGAGACTAGTGGAGAGACGCTGTTCTGTTACACAGTTAATTCCGACCAGGTCCGCGCCAAGCTGCGGGAATTTCCCAGTCTGCGCCTGCTTGAACGGCCGGCCAATCTGGAAGACGTTTTTTTGCGGCTGACAGGACGCGAGATGGAGAAGTAGCGATGGGTAGAGTTTCTACAGAGGCACTTCCGTCGGGATTGCTGAATTGGGTCGCGGTCTGGCGGCGAAACTTTCTGGCATGGAAGAAAGTAGCTCCAGCATCACTTCTGGGTAATCTTGCCGATCCCATGATTTACATTTTTGGATTAGGGTCAGGACTCGGCGTGATGTTGGGCAATGTCGGCGGCGTTTCCTATTCTGCATTTCTGGCGGCCGGGATGGTCGCAACGAGCGCGATGACCGCATCTACTTTTGAAACGATTTACGCTACGTTTGCTCGGATGCGAGATCACCGCACTTGGGAGGCAATGCTATACACCAAACTTACGCTTGGAGATATCGTACTGGGGGAAATGGCGTGGGCGGCAACGAAGGCGTCTTTAGCAGGCACGGCGATTGGTATTGTGACAGCCACGCTAGCTTATTCGGAATGGGACTCCCTGATCTATGTTTTTCCAGTCATAGCGCTGACGGGCCTTGCCTTCGCGAGCTTATCGATGGTTGTGGCGGCACTGGCCCCCAGTTACGACTATCTGGTTTTTTATCAGTCGCTTGTCATTACCCCGATGTTGGTCCTGTCGGGATCCGTCTTCCCAGTTGAACAGCTCTCACCCATGCTTCAGCGAATAACGCACCTCCTGCCACTTGCACATTCGATCGACCTCATTCGTCCGGCAATGCTTGGTCATCCCGTTCCAGATATCACGCTGCATCTTGGAGCTCTTTGCCTTTACATTGTGCTGCCCTTTTTCGTGTCGATCGCGTTGCTGCGTCGTCGCCTAACCCAATAGCCGCAAACGGGTGGAACTATGAAAGTACTGACTCTCGAATGGGGCTGTGGGTTTCTACGTTCATAGAGACTGAAGATGCGTTCGCCGTGCATTCGGTTAGCCTAGGGTGAGATTCTCTTCGGAATATACAGCGCTAGTAGATATCGAGGGGAACTGAATGGTCCGTAACCATACGGGGAAGCTTGCAATTACCCATAAGTAGCGGAGTCGGTTACGAAAAGTTTTCGCCGAAATCCTGAATCGAAAGAACCACTTGTAATTCTGTGTGGAGCACCTGGTTCGTAAGCGGTGTCTTCCTGCCACATTGACCAAGCGCGGTAGGCCGTTCCGAAAACTACCGTTGCAACATCAACAGCAACAAAGCGCCAAAAGCAGACCAATTCTTTTTCAATTTAATCAGATGCTCTCGATAGGCTCACAAGAAGCTTTCGGAGATCAAAATGGATATAGGTGACTTCAAAACCTATGCACTCGCAGCGGTCCCGATCATCCTTTTCAGCGCTCCGCTCACCTACTGGCAACTCGCAAAAGACCGTTTCAGAGCCGACCAGACGTGGCTCATGGTAAAACTGCTGCTCATAGATTTAGCGATGATGGCATTCGGCGGATGCTATTGGGGCGACGTTTGCACCTCCAGCGATTTCGTAAAGGGGCTTGCCGCGATGGTAGGGCTTACCGGATTGTTCATCTCTTTCCTGCTCGTACCGGTACTTGGCGGCGGGCTTGCTGGACAAGGATTAGGGTGGGCAGTTTGGCGCATGGCCAACCGATCACGAACGTGACGTCCGCTTCAGGAAAAAAAGCGGACTTCAGCCGTTTGTGTGTTTCGGCGTGGAATATTGGCTCTGACGCATATTTGACGCGGTTTTCTCATGTCGCGCCGATCAGGCGGGCTTGAAGCAGATCAAGCTTTCCGCGACCAGTACATCTGGCGCTTCACCAGCTTGAGCTTGGTAATCTGCCCCTCAGTTTGTCCGTTGGACCACGGTGAGACGATCGCTGCTCGGACTGCCTTTATGTCTTTCGCAACGCCATCGCCAAAGGAGGTAACCAGACTTTCGCGAGCGCGGTCGATCCACGGCGCGAGCTCGTTTTCCGCCTTGCGCCGGATCATGCGATGGAAGTCGGCGATGATGTCGCGAGCTTTAACCAGCAAGGGAATACCGCCTTCTATTGCAGCGATGGTGACGGTCTCGGATTTCGTCAGATTGTCTCTGCTAGTTGTCAAAAGGCGGGCGATCGTTCGGGCAGAGGGAATGCGGTTCAACGTTTCCGCATCTGCCTTGTCGGCCCGCTTCCGTCGTGTTGCCCATTCACTCACGACCCGACGCGAACCACGAAAGCCCTGTGTTCTCAACCGCCGCCATAGCTCAGTAGCGTTCCGCTTGCCAGCAGCCCATTGAGCGTCTAGCCATTCGAGATAGGTCTCCAACGAGTTTTCTCTCGACCGAAAGACGTCATTGCGTTGTCCCCTGAGCACTTGGCGGACCAAGCCGCGGCTATGATCAGTACGGCGCACGATTTCCTTGATCGTGACACCGTCCCCTGCGAGCGCCATGATCGCCGCATTGGTCTGTTCGCGCCTGAGATAGCCTTCGTATTGCAGGCGCTCGGCCGCGGTCAGCCGCTTGGGATTGATGCGCGTTGCACCGAGTGTCTTGCGAATTTGCCGCATCGATTTGCGGACGGTGTCCAGGAATGCACGGCTGGCATTTTCCATCAGATGCCATCGATCAGCGATCTTCACTGCATCGGGCAACGCCTTTGCTGCCGCCAGCCCGTAAGCGCCGCCGCGGTCACGAGCAATAATCTGAATTTGGGGATTTCCCCGCAACCAGGCCTCTGCCGTCGCTGGCTCACGGTCCGGTAGCAGCCGGATTGGCCGCCGACGCTCCAGGTCACACACGATCGTGCCATAGCGATGATTGCGCCGCCAGGCCCAGTCATCGATGCCGATCACCGAGGGTGGGATCGATGGCGGTAACCCTTGCCTGCGGATAACTCGTAGCAAGGTGTCGTTACTTACGGGAAGCATCAGCCGCTGGGCAAAACGCGCCGCCGGGCGTCCTCCAAGTGCAAGCGCTAAATGGTGGACGAGATGCTCGAGACGCCCGGTTCGTCTGGCATAGGGAGGTAGCACATCGCCGAACCGCTCGGAGAATATTTGCCTGCCGCAGAGCACCGCGCCACAGGTGAACCTCCGTGTGCGGACGAGAAGTCGGACACGCTTTCCCGAAAGGGGGAGGTCCGCGACCTGGCGGCAATAGCGGCTTCTAACTGTTCGCGATATTCGTCCGCATGCCGGACATGACGCAGTAGCGCCGGCTCGGGAAAGCAAGATGCAGGTCTCATCGTCAATGTGGGTGATGCGTTCGGCGATGAAACCAGCCGGTACCAAATCAGAGGGGCGAAACCTGGTGCTCATCAGGCTGATTCCTTTGTGGAAACCAGCAAGGCAGCATCGTCACAACTGCATCAAAACTGAGTCAGAGCCAAATTTGCACGCCGGAACACAACCAAACCTTCCTTGGCAATTACCGCGGCATACTGATGAGTGACGGCTACACAGCCTGGCGCACATTGGATGGTGCGACCCATGTGATCGGCGCCCTCATGCCGTGGAACTACGCCGCCTGAACGGCCTCAGCTTGTCGCTTACGGGTATCCATCCGAGGTGGGCCGCAGGACTTAATGGGGCTCGCGTGGTAACGTCGGGTTCATGGAGATCGATGAGGACAAGATCGACGATGCCGTTTTGGCGCTGTTGTGGCTAACGCTGCATAACGAGCGTTGTGCCTGGAAGGGCTTTGACTGGGCAACGACGGATCGCTTGCATCAGAAGGGCATGATCGGCGACCCGGTGAACAAGTCGAAGTCGCTGGTGCTGACGGACGAGGGTCTGCGGCGGTCGGAGGAGCTGTTTCGGACGCTGTTTACGCGGCAACCGATATCGCCACCGCCTTGATCCTCTTCCATTCCCAAGGCAAGAGCTCACGCAGGCGGGAGACGGGAAGATCTGCGACGCGCGTCAGCACATCTGCGAGCCAAGCCTTCGGGTCGATGTCGTTGAGGCGGGCCGTCGTAATAAGGGTCAGCATGATGGCCGCCCGGTCGGCGCCCCGCTCGGATCCGGCGAAGCTCCAGTTCTTTCTTCCACATGCAACCCCGCGCAGGGCTCTTTCCGCCGCGTTATTCGTCATGCAGATCCTGCCGTCGTCGGCGTATCTGGCAAAGTCGGCCCAGCGCGACAGCATATAGTTGATGGGTTCAATAACCGGTGAGGATCGCGACAGGCCTTCGAGTTCCAGCCTGAACCAAGCCTCCAGTTCGTCAAGCAGCGGCTTGCTCTTTTCCTGGCGCACGGCAAGGCGCTCTTCGGCGCTTTTGCCGTTGATGTCGCGCTCGATGTCAAACAGCGCATCGATGCGTTTGACCGCTTCCAACGCCGTCGCAGAGACAGGCCGCAAGCCCTTGCCCCGCCGGGCACTGCGAGAGACGTCGGCCAACTCGAAGAACTTTCGCCGCGCATGGGCAAAACAGAAGGCTGGCGTTACCGGGATTTGTTTCCTGCTCCGGTCGAAGAGCGGATTGAAGCCATTGTAGCAATCGGCCTGCAGGATGCCGGTGAACTCGGCCAAATGTCGTTGCGGATGTTCGCCACGCCGGTCGCTGGAGGCGTAGAAGACGGCAGCCGGCGGCGCAAGCCCGCCAAATGGCCGGTCGTCGCAAACGTAAGTCCATATGCGGCCGGTAATGCACTGCCCCTTGGCGAGGATCGGGATGGTGGTGTCGTCGCCGTGGAGGCGCTCGGCCGCAAACACGTGGGTTTCGATCATATCGAAGAGTGGCTTGACGGCGGCGCTGACGTAGCCAACCTGGTCGGCGAGCGTCTGGGTAGACAGATCAATCCCCTCGCTGCGGAACCGGCGACTTTGGCGGTTCAGGGGCTGATGCTCGGAGAATTTGTCGAAGACGATGGTGGAAAGAAGGTTGGGGCCAAGGAAGCCGCGCGCCGTGGCATGGAAAGGCGCCGGCGCCTGGCTGATGCAGCCACAGTCCCGGCAGGTAAATTTCTCCCGGACGGTTTCGACGATCTTGAAGCGGCGCGGGACCTCCTCCAGCGTCTCGGTAGTATCCTCACCAAGCTTCGACAGACGCTCGCTGCCACAATGGGTGCAGGCGGTCGGCGCGTCGACGACGAGACGTTCGCGCTCAATATTTTCTGGCCAGGGTTTGCGCACCGGGCGCTTGCGGGTGAAGGCACGAACGGTCTGTGTTTTCGCTGAGGCCGCCTCTGACGCAAGCTCATCCTCGGTCGCATCAGCGACCAGTTCCTCAAGCTGCAATTCCATCTGGTCGATCAGCCGCTGGGTGCGCTCCCGGCTCGGACCGTGTTTGTCGCGTTCCAACTTGGCGATCAGCAATTGCAGATGGGCGTTGAGCGCCTCAATGCCGGAAAGTTTTGCTTTTGCACTGCTCGCTTCAGCCTCAGCGCGTATCCGCGCCTCGCGTTCCGCCAGCAACGCGGCGTGGGCGCTGGCAAGATCGTCCGGCAGTGAGAGAGGCGGTAACGACATGCTGTCATAGAAGCATATTTATCCAACAAATTCAATGCAAAAGACGTTCAAACCCGCGTCGGGCGCCAGGTTTCCTGAGGGGCTCTCCAGTCAATTCCGGACAGCAAATAAGAAAGCTGCGCCGGCGTGATTGCCACCGCGCCGCCCTCTACATTCGGCCAGATAAACCGGCCGCGTTCCAATTTTTTCGTGAACAGGCATGCGCCCTGGCCATCATGCCAGATCAATTTTATCAGATCACCTCGGCGGCCCCCGGAAACAGAACAAATGACCGGCCAGCGGGTCATGCTTCAAAACTTCCTGCACCCGAAGGGCTAGCGAAGGAAAGCCGCACCGCATGTCTGTATGTCCGGTCGACAACCAAACCTTGACACCCGTTCCCATCGGAAACGGGTTCATCGCAACGTCTCCAGACCCCGCATAATCCGCAGCAGGACGTCCACGTCGACATCCCGACCGACGATCACACGCCGGTCGTTCGCACTCACCACCTCCATGCGACCGTGGTCGCTGACAGGCGGCGGCACAGCGACAGTCGCCGCAGGTGGCGTGTTCGCAACAACCGGCTCGGCAACAACGATCGCTGGAACAAACCCGTTTGTCGAGCGGTGGACAAGCCGTCCTTCCCGGGCGGCCCTGCGCCAGGCATTCAACTGCCAGCGCGTGATCCCATGACGCTGCGCCGTGGCCGTCACCTGCCGCGGGCCGTTATAACTCTCAGCCACAATCGCCAGCTTCGCTTCATCCGTGAAACGCCGGCGACGCCCGCTATCGACAATCTCCATCCGGCTGAAATGCCCGGTGAGATCATTCATCAAGTCCATGTGTGAAGCACCGTCTATATTGCCGTCTATATAGACAGAGCATCCACACTCTTACTCACTCAACAATGCGGCCCAACTCGGATGCGTACGCTTACGGTTAAACAATGCTTGAACAATATTTTGAACATCAATGATTGCGATGGCGCCGCGCGGATCACGCCGATGCCAGGCGCAGACATGAAAGACGATAAGAGCCCGCGCCAGTATCAACGCCGAGACAATGGCACCGATCGACAGCGACACATCCATGTCACGAAAGGCCATTTCTCGGCTGGTCGGGCAAAACCGGCAACGCGCGTACGATCAACATATCAAGAATGCGTCGGACCCCGTTGACCAGCTTCGCAAGGTCGCGCAGTAAGCGCCAGAAAACCTTCAAGAGAGCGGTCATCGGTCGTCCTTCCCACAGGCTACGCTTGAAAAAATCAAGTTTACCAGACAACGCCGATGGCCACCCTATCCTGCTATACGGTTCTCGAGATCTCAACTGTCGAGGACCAACGGTGTTTCGAAACCTCAACGGGTTGTATTTACGTTGGCTGCTGGAAAACGCTCATCTCCTCCATCCGGTACTTTGGAGCCTCGACTGTAACCGGAAGGCGAGTGTTTCGCGGAAGGTCGGGAAGGGCCAGTCGCATCCCACTGGTTAGCGACACGACACCGCCCCACAGTTTTTCGCTCTCCATCGAGAGTATCGGCTCCTCGAGATCAAGCTTTGGCATATAGGCCGAGAGGCTGTCGCAAGTTCGACGAATCGTCACTTTCATCTGGCTGATCCTTCTTTGAAACAGAATGCTTTTCGTGAAGGCAGTAGCGTGCTTGATCAAATGCACATGCACTGACGGCAGTGCTACCAAATAATCGGCTGCAAAGAGAAGGGCTGTCCTTTCGTTTGTACTGAGCGTTAATTGTTCCTGCCGAGGACCCCCACTGCTTCTTGAGACAAACTGCGGGTGCTAGTCATCTCTCCTGTCCCGCTCGCAGTCGCCACGAAATATCCTCCAACGCACAGACAGCACCCTTGGCTAATCGTTAGGTGGCGGTTAGGCGGGGACACACGTCTCCTTCATTGGGCACGCTGCGGCACATTGCTGAGTTCCGAATTCGTCGCACTCGGTGCATTTTCGCGGATCGATGACGTAGTTTTCCCCCTTCAAGGCGACTGCCCCTGAAGGGCACACGAATTCACAGGCGCCGCATTGGCTGCATTGGGACGTTACGATCTTGAAGGCCATTTTCAGCTCCTGGTCATATTGGGAAGATGGGATGTCGCTACCGCCGATTTGTTCTCAAACTCGGCGGCGTAGAACGCGCCAATTGCGGCTTCAATATAGTCATAGGCATAAGCCTCCGTCGCTCGCACACCAGCTTCCGCCAACCTCTTCTTTGGGACGTCTCCAACCTTGGCGCACAACAATAGGTCTACGCCATTGAGCGCAACAATCGTGCTGTTAAAGGCAGCGTTGTCACACCAGCCGCCGAGACAGGACTGCTCGACCTTGCGATGGCCTGTTCGACCAATCCCCGACGGCGAGACCTCGTAAATTTGGAATTCAATTCCGTGGCCAAAGTGCTCATTGATGCGGCCACCGCCCTTGGTCGCCACCGCGACAAGAAACGATTGATCGGACACCACGGATCTGACAGCTTTGAGTGCTTCTTTTCTAGACGTCAGACGTTCACCGCGCGCACGTTCAACGAACTCGCGGTAGGTAAGGCGCTTTGCCGGATCATAGGCCGGCGCAAGAAGGAGATCACCGGTCGTAAATTCCTGGGCGAGATCAACGCCGAGCAGACCGACCGCATCTGCGCGACATTGCCGGCAGTGGCGCATAAGCGTCCCTCGACCCTTCATCCGATCCTGGAGTAGGCTTAGTTCGAGAGCGTCTGGCCCACGCTGGCCGGTGAGTCCATAGTAAGTGCCGTGAGAGTGGCCTGAAATAAGGGGGGTTACGTTGTGCATGAATGCCCCACGATCGCTGACTGATCTATTCACTTCGATCAGATGCTCGTCGTTAACGCCTGGAATTAGTATTGAATTGATTTTGGTGAGGATGCCTCGCTCAGTCAGCATCTCCAAGCCCAGCATCTGACGCTCGTGAAGAGTTCTGGCAGCTTCAATTCCGGTGAGGCGGCGATCCCTGAAAAATATCCATGGGTAAATCTTCACGCCGACATTTGGATCGACCATGTTGATCGTAATGGTCACGTGATCAACATTCAACCCGGCGAGCTCTTCGACATGGTCCGGCAACGAAAGGCCATTGGTCGACACGCAGAACTTGATGTCGGGGATCTCCTTCGCGACCAGTTCCAATGTTGTTTTTGTCCTGTTCCAATCATAGCAAGCGTCGCCAGGCCCGGCGATACCAAGGACAGAGAGCTGCGGCAATGCGCTGGCTACCGTCATTACCTTTCGCAGAGCCTGGTCCGGGGTTAACCTTTCCGAGGTAACGCCAGGCCGGCTTTCGTTAGCGCAGTCATATTTTCGGTTGCAGTAGTTGCACTGGATGTTGCACGCTGGAGCAACCGCAACGTGTATTCGGGCAAAATAAGAATGCGCGTCTTCTGAGAAGCATGGATGATCTTCCACTCGTTCCCAAACCGCCGGATCTGCACCATCTGGTGCCGAGCGTCCATAGGTGTGGGATTGTCCAGACGCACCGGTATATAAGTTTACGCAAGCGGGCGCGTAGACGGTTTGGTTACACCCTTCATTCGTTTTAGCTGGTATCATCATATCTCCGTTGACAGGCACATATTGGTTCGCAAGGTGGGATAGATCCCGATCCTGAAAAGGCTCCTCCCCTTGTGCTCACCCTTTGGGCTTTTCCGTACGTCCTTGCTTCCTGCCCGGCCGCAGACGCGGCAACTCAAAAAACCGCCGACCGTCGGCACCTGATGGAGGATCCAACTCAGGCTCGATGCGGTCGGCAAGAAGCATGACAGAGTCAGAAGCGGACGGCCCGGCTATCCGCCCGCTTTTCGCGACGGCGCTGGACGGAAGAAGGAATGTTCATCGCCTCGCGGTACTTCGCGACGGTCCGGCGCGCGAGCTCGACCCCGCCGCGCTTCAGGCTGACTACGATATCCTCGTCGGAGAGCACCGTCTCAGGCGTCTCCTGCGCGATGAGCAGGCGAATCCGGTGGCGCACGGCCTCGGCCGAATGGCTGTCGCCGCCTTCTTCTGCCGAGCCGATCGACACCGTGAAGAAATATTTGAGTTCGAACATGCCCCGCGGCGTCAGCATGCATTTGTTGGAGGTGACGCGGCTGACCGTGGATTCATGCATCTTGATCGCTTCGGCAACGGTCTTCTGAGTCAATGGGTGCAGGTGGTCGACGCCGTGCATCAGGAAGACATCCTGCTGGCGGACGATTTCGGTCGCCACCTTCATGATCGTCTTGGCCCGCTGGTCGAGGCTGCGCGTCAGCCAGTTGGCATGTTGCATGCATTCGGAGAGGAAGTTGTGGACATCCCCGTTTTTCGGGCAGTTCTTCGACACCGTCTGGAAATAGGTATGGTTGACCAGAACGCGCGGCAGGGTGTCCGGATTGAGTTCGACCATCCAGCCGCCGTCGGGCGCTGCGCGCACGACGATATCCGGCGAAATCGTCTCTGACATGCCGCGCTCGAAACCCGCGCCGGGCTTCGGGTTGAGGCCGCGGATTTCCGCCAGCATGTCGATCAGGTCTTCGTCATCGACACCGCAGATCTTTCGAAGCGAGGCGAAATCGCGTTTGCCGAGCAGATCCAGATGTCTGATCAGTGCTTCCATGGCCGGGTCGAGCCGGTCCTTTTCCCGAAGCTGGATTGCCAGACACTCGCTGAGTGACCGGGCGAAGACGCCCGGCGGATCGAGCGTCTGCAGCGAGTGCAGGATGGCCTCCACATTCTCGGAGCTTCTGCCGAGGCGGGCGGCAATCTCCTCGATGTCGCCCAGCATGTAGCCGGCCTCGTCGAGCTGATCGACGAGATGCTGAGCAATCAGGCGGCTGGCCGCATCGACGATCAGGAAGGGAATCTGCTGGTTCAGATGGTCGCGCAGCGTCACCTGGCCGGCGACGGAATCATTCAGGTCGTAGCCTTCGCCGGCATCGCCGCCCGGCATGGATTTCCACTGGCTGAGCAGTTCCGGCGCATCGGCGCGCCGCACCGGGCCGTCGTCCAGGGAGACGTTTTCGAAGCCCGTATCGAGCCCTTCGCCGAGCCTCTCGGTGCTGATGGAGGAGGAGCCTTCATACCAGTCGCTATCGACTTCGGCGGCCGCCGAACTCTCGCGGCCTTCGGTCGGGGCAAAGTCGTCGGCGGTTTCGAAGCCTGTTTCCGCGTCGTTTTCGCTCTCGCTTGACGTAAATTCGAGCAGCGGGTTCTTTTCCACCTCGTCGGCAACGAACTGAGTCAGTTCGGGAAACGTCATCTGCAGCAACCGCATGTCTTGTATCAGTTGCGGCGATGGCCGCGCACATTGGGTGTGACTCGGGGAAAAATGGCTGAGGGTTTTCATTCAGAGCTCCTGATAGCTGAGGTGCCCGCGCTCTTGCCCGTGTGAGCAAGCACGACGATGTCGCTAAGTTTGGCCTCGCGGTCCGTTGCATCCTTAGTCATCGACGAGGGTCTCCCCTGCTTCGTTGTCGCGCGGAAGGACGAGGCAGTAGCGGAAGTAGGGACGGCCGGTCGGATCTTCCTCGCGGAGCTCTTGTCGATCTTCGCGCCGAAATTCTGCTGGAGTTCGAAGATGCGGAGGGGCAGGGCGTTGATGCGGTAGACGAGGCGAGCCTCCGTGTTGGAGATCCCATTTTCGAGACCACGCTCCGAGGAGAGGTACTCGTAGAGGGACTTCAATTGGGGGGTGCCGCGCGCCTGGACGTTTTGAGCTGCAAGATTGCAGCCATGGTGAGCCGGGTCATTTTGGATGGTTCTCCGAAATGTCTCGTTGAGTTTAGATGACTACGCCTGGATCGTCGGATAGCCGCCGTCACAATCGCTGTACTGCACGATGATATTTGCCCCGCGAATGAATTTTGCCTTCATTGAAGATGGCCAGCGTCGGGGTCGCACTTACGCGGAAACGATTTGCCAATTCTGGGTTTTCGTCAATATCCAGTTCGACGACCGTCATCTCATCGGCCAATTCCTCCGATATGTCTTCAATCAGAGGGGCAATCGCGCTCGTTGCGGCGGCATTTGAGAGAAGTGAAGAACACAAGCGCAGGCTTGGGAGAACTTAGGACGCTGTCTGCGAAGTCATCTCCATTCCTTGCCTTAACGATTGTCATATGAGTGGCCTTTCACTACGTATCTGCAGGATCGAAGATCGGCTGCCATAAGATCACCTTTGTGGTGAAATTTTTGCTGTGGAGGGACAAAGTGGGTGAATGATCGATGCTCGCGGGAATGGCCCAGGCGACTAAACGGGCGCCGACATCTCCGGCAATGTGGTCATAATTCATTCAAAATTATACCGTGCTGGCGGACGGCATACGATATCTGCCTGGTTGTTTTGCCCAGTATCCGAGACGCCTTCGCCTGATTACCTCCCGCCTTTTTCAATGCTGTCATCAGCCGCCCATATTCCACGATACGATTTTTTTCTCCCGGCGACTCAAAAGCGGCTGGGTCGCCATTGGTGACGATATCAAAGTGGGGCGCTGGGTTCGCACCTTTCCAAAGACGGCTGGAAAAACATTGATCCTTTGCACAGGCGAAATCCGATGGCATGATCTTGTTTTCCTGTGCAAGGGTCGCCGTACGTCGAACGCAGTTTTCCAGTTCTCGCACGTTGCCCGGGAAGGGGCATTTCGACAACAGATCGAGGGCATCCGGGTTGAAATTTCGGTCGCTATCGTTCTCCTCGTTGAACTTGCCGAGAAGATGTTTCGCCAGGAGTGGGATATCGCCGGCGCGGTCCCGAAGCGGCGGCAGTGCAACAGTTATCACATTGATCCGGTAGTAAAGGTCGGATCTGAAGCTGCCGTTCATAACAGCTTCCTCAAGGTGTTTGTTGGTGGCGCATATCAGTCGAACGTTGACCTTTCGCGTCTTTATTCCGCCCATTCTCTCGAATTCACCTTCTTGTATTACCCGTAATAGTTTTGACTGAAAATCGGGCGTTATCTCGCCGATCTCATCCAGCAGCAAGGTTCCGCCGTCGGCTAATTCGAAACGGCCTGCCCGCTCGGATACAGCTCCGGTGAAGGCACCTTTTTCATGTCCGAACAGCTCCGACTCTAGAACACCAGATGACAACGCGGCGCAGTTCAATGCCACGAAAGGTTTCTTGGAACGCGGCGACAGCGCGTGGATCGCTTTTGCGAATACCTCTTTGCCGGTACCGCTCTCACCCCTCAGCATCACCGCCGAATTGGTGGGCGCAATTTTTCTGACGGTCTCAAGGACCTCCCTCAGCGCCACGCTTTCTCCAACGATCCAGTCAAGTTTCTGATGCGTGGGAGAGGCATATACTCTCTCTCCCCCCGCTTTCTGATTCTCGGCAGTTGTCCGCTCGATGCTGCTGACCCCGGATCGGAGCCGGTGGAGTGTCCCCACCACATTGGCGACTGCTGTTAGGAACGCCAATTCCTCTTGGTAGTTATAGCTAATTAGCCCGTCGTTGACCAGATCAACCCACAGCGCCGCAATGACCTTGTTCTCGATTTTAACTGGGACACCGATAAAGGTGGTGGTGCTGTCGGGCGATTGTAGGAGCGAGGTTTTGAACAGCCTCGCCTTTTCCTTAGCCTCCACGACTGACGGCCGACCGGTATCAATGATCTTTTTAACCGTTGGCGGAGCCACAAACCGTGAAGTCATGGATGGTATGCCGCGACCAGCCTTCGAACTTGCGGATATCCCTACCTCTCCGTTGGTGGCGGGGATCTCTATAGCGCTCTCTCGACACGGGAGAACGGAACACAGAATATCCAGCACACTGTTAAGTCTAACCTCGAGACGAGTGGATGCCAGCAACTCGTCAGAAATTCGATAGATTCCGATGAGCCGCTTGTCCCGGCCGAACTCGTCCTTTCCCGGGGATTCGGTCAAGTCCTGCTCCGTCAAATAAAGGCAATTGCGATTTTGTGCGCCCGGAATTGGGTTGCGCTTAAACGTGGATTGCTTTGCTCACGTCTCTAGTGAATTATAATCGCATCCACAGGTACTGCAAATTACGGTTTAGAAAGGTCGATTTTTTTGCGCTAGACCTCATCCGAACTTGAAAAGGATCCCAAACCCTCCCCTGGGGTAATTCCAGTCGATCTCACCGGTGGCTTCGCATAACACTCTGCATGTGCCGCATTCCAAGCAACCGTCTGTAACAACTTTAACCTGCCCTGCGTCGTCAAAACTGTAGCAGTTCGCTGGACAGATCTTAGTCAAGGCACGCAGACTAGCGCTTGGAGAGAGGTGCCTGCGCACTCTTATGTGCGGCCGGCCGGCATCGACGAGATAGCGGTTCCAGTAGAGCTTTTCCTCAATGGGCTCGAAGCTGCTTTCGCTCATTTCGACTCTCCTTCAGCGCCAGGCACGGGCGATGCGGACGGCGTCGCTTACAAGGCCCCAACGGGACCGCGCCTTGATGAAGGCGTCGATCGCTGCCTTTTCTTTTTCAATTTTTGTCGAACCTTCAACTCGAACAAAGCTCTGCGCTGCCTGCGATAGCAGCTTTGGATAGGTTGAAAACAAACTTTGGCTATTGGTATGCAAGAGGGCGGGCATATCTTTGTGCTTGATTAGATCTTTTATAACAAAGGACTTGTCCAACATACTCTTATACAGGGAAAGATTATCCTTAGTCATAAGCCTCCCTTGGTTCTTTATTGTACAAATTGCCTCCCCCGCGATTTGGCCAGACGTCATGGCCAGGTTTGAGCCCTCCCTATGGACTGCATTGTTCAGCTGTGCCGCATCGCCTACAACAACCCAGCCTTCACCATGCAACTCGGGGATTGCTCTGAAGCCTCCCTCCGGAATGAGATGGGCGGCATATTCCTTTACTTCTGAACCTGCAAGCAGCGGCTTGATGGAGGGATGGCACTTGAAGCCGTTGAGAACGGTGTGGGGACTTTCCATACTTTCAGCCAACCCGGAGACGAGGCAACCGATCCCCAGGGAGATTGAATCTCGATTCGTATAAAGGAAGCCTAGGCCGGCCATGCCCCGCGAGATTGTTCCAAGTGCTTCGATGACGCAGCCCTGGTCTCCCGTCAGCCCGAAGCGCTCCGCGATCACGTGCTCCGGCAAGAAGTGCATTTCCTTGACCGCAAGAGCCACGTTTTGCGACTTCGGCATGTCGCGCAAACCCATCCGCGTTCCAAGCACCCCATTCACGCCTTCAGCGAGAACCACGACATCCGCAAGAATTGGCCGCCCCGCCCTATCAGTGTGGACGCCGATGACGTTGCCACTGCAATCACGAGCAAGTTTCGTTGCCGTTGTCTCACATAGGATTGTTCCGCCGGCCTCACGCACTTTGCCCGCGAACCACTTGTCGAACTGAACGCGGACGATGGTGTAGCGGTTTGCTCTTTGCTCATTGAAGTCATGTGACCGATAGTGCATCCCACTGTGCGAGGTGTCGTCCATAATCCACAGTCGCTGCTCGACCAGATGTCGTTCAAGAGGCGCGTCATCGCGAAAATTCGGAACGATCCCCTCTAGCATGTTGGCGTACAATATGGCCCCTTGGACGTTCTTGGAACCCGGATACTCTCCTCGCTCCAACTGCAGCACCTTCAAACCCCGGCTAGCCATTGTGTAAGCAGCCGCGTTACCGGACATGCCGGCTCCTACGACGATGGCATCAAAACGCTCCCTACTCATAGGCCTTCACCCTCAGTTCACAAAGTTGACGCTCTCGCAAGGGCATTAGCCTAGAGAACGCCTTTGTCAGTGCCGGCAAAAGCCGATGTGCATCAGCCACCACCCCAACATGGGCGAAATCAAAGATCGGCGCGTGCGGATCATTGTTAATCGCGATGATCAAATCGGCGCCCTCGGCGCCGACACGGTGCTGGACCGCGCCCGATATTCCGGCGGCTATGTACAGTTTCGGTCGGATCGTCACACCCGTTTGGCCAATCTGCCTAAACGAGGACGCCCAACCCTTTTGGACCAATGGACGTGTACAACCCATCTCCCCACCGATTGTTCTTGCGAGGGCGCCCACATGCTTCAGGTTGATTGCCGCGCCGATCCCCAGTCCACATCCAACCACGACGTCAGCTTTGGCGAGATCCGGACGGTCGGATCGATTATCGGCAAGGAAACCGATGACTTTGGTAGCAATCTCCTCCTCGACCATTGTAAGCTCATGCCGAATAATACGCCCGACTGGCTTGGTTTGTCGCTCAGGCATTGACATCACCCGAGGACGCACGGTTGCCATTTGTGGGCGAGAGCTGAGCGTGTAGATCGTACACAATAGCGAACCGCCGAAGGTCGGGCGCGTCGCGGCGAGAGATCCGTCGGAATCGATGTTCAGTTCAGTGCAATCGGCAGTGAGGCCCGTTTTCAAGCTTGTTGCCACGGAACCTGCGAGGTCGCGGCCGAGCGTGGTTGCACCGAGAAGTAGAATTTCGGGTTTATGTATGGTGACGAGGTCTGTCAGCGCCTTGGTATAGGGCTCGTTTCTATAATTGGTCAGCAATTGGGACTCAACAAGGTAGACAAGATCGGCGCCATAGGCGAAGGCCTCTTCAAGGGCAGGGCCGCCGCCTCCGCCTTTCGGCGGACCCATGACGACACCGGCGAGTTGAGCACCTAGCTTGTCAGCGAGCTTGCGGCCCTCGCCGAGCAATTCGATGGAGACGGGATTGACCTGACTTTCCTCCAGTTCAATGTAAACCCAGACATGCCGATGATCCTGGAACTGTGTTGGCAACATCATCATCATTCCACCACGGCCGGTAGCGGGAGACAGTGTGCCCTTATCTTGAGTGACCACAATTGGCCCTTTCTGCTCACGCACCTGGTTTGGACAATGGCCCATCTGCCAACTTCGGTTGATGGCTGGATATCCAGGCCACAAGCTCGTCAGCGACATGCCGCACGGTTTTGTTAGCAGTCCCGAGTTGCACGGATTTCTGCGCCCTCGGCGCAGGAGCAAATACCCGCTTCACGACAGTCGGCGATCCTTTCAAGCCGAATTTATCCACGTCCCTAACGCCTAGATCTGCTACACCCCACGTCAGGATTGAAGAACGTGCGGCACGCAAGGATTCATCGATAGAGCCGCGGCGAATAGTGTTGAGGCCGTCCAACATGGTGATGAGGCACGGCATTTTGCTCTCGATAAACTGTGTCCCGCCCTCCAAACACCTCTCGACGTCAATTGAGCGCCGCAAATGATCGATGCGGGTGACCCTTTTGATATAGGTCAGTTGCTGGATATTCAGGCACTTGGCGATTCCCGGTCCGACTTGGGCGGTATCGCCGTCGATGGTTTGTTTGCCCGTAAAGATAATATCGGGAGGACCGAAACGTTCACCGATCTTCGCGATAGCGCAAGATAGAGCAAATGACGTTGCTAGCGTGTCGGAACCTGCGAAACGGCGATCCGTTACGAGTACCGCGCGGTCTGCCCCGTATGTAAGCGCTTTGCGCAGCGCTTGCGCTGCCATCGGCGGGCCCATGGTGACAACGGTTACCTTTCCACGACTGGGGTCACGCAACCAGCGCGCCTCCTCAAGCGCAAAGAGGTCGCGCAACCTGAGCGCCTCCTCAAGTGCAAAGAGGTCGTAGGGGTTGATTATGGTGGGCACGCCTTGGCGCATGATTGTGTTCGTCACCGGGTGGACACGGATCTGGGTAGAGTCCGGCACCTGCTTGATACAAACTACGATGTGCATGATAGGCTTCTCCAAGCTCCGTCACGGCGTGTCATCTAGCCACAACTTCTAGATATAAATCGTCCCACAAGCGAACGTTGTACAGGTATCCATATGGGCTCCACTGCTCTCAGTTTATACGGATGGCATTCGTTGTCGGGTTGCGCACGGCGCGTGCGTCGCGACGTCCCCGTCTGATGTCACATCGAAGAGCACGGGCGCCCTCAGCCTAGGATCATGACCCCGTGTCATCGAAAAGGCGTTGCGAAACGACACCAACTTAAGACGAGACCTGCCGTTTGCCGTGACGATCGCTTTGCACGCAGCGACCGGTGCAACGAATATGAAATACCCCGCAGACAGGGATTATTTATCAGGTTCACTCAGCAATAGGTCAGCCCTTACATGGACCTGGCAATTCTTGGGACAGACGCGGGCGCAGGCTCCGCAGCCGATACAGCGACCGGGATAGTCAACCGCCATAATTACGCGAGTGAGTTCTCCGTCGAAATCTTCCTCCGCTCCGCGGCAGACGCCAAGTATCTGATCTGCGTCATTAATCCCGTAAAGGTGCATGACCTCACGCGAGCAGACCTTAAAGCAACGCCCGCAGCCGATGCACGTCCCAGGATCGACGAAGTTTAGGTATTCCGGAATCCAACTGCAGCCGTCGCGGGTGAAGCCTGAACCGTTCATTTCGATTACTCCAAAGCAATGTATTCTCCTCGAGCAATGTCCCAAACAGCAAAGCTGGAACATATCTGGACTGCAACTCGACCCGATGTGGTCCGCGTGGCTGAGAGGTTTTTTGCGGAATCATTCAGAGATTCCCTTGCTCGCATCAGCCGCACGAGACAGTGGACGTCTTGACCGCAGTTTCCTCATTGGCACGAGGTATAACTGTTCGAACTTCAAAGCTCGCCATCGTCAGCCTTTGTCGTCCAAGCTCGCTTTCTTTCCCGTTGCACCTGCCTGCGCTATGGCCCTACGGAGCCATGGTGGAGGGCCTGCTTTCAACCTACTCTGAACACGAGCCAGCAACGCCCCTATTCCTTCAGGCCGCGGCAGCTTGATCGGGTGGATATTCGCCGAAATAACTCTCGCCGCCGAAGGTCCGCCAATACCAATACAAAAGAAAAGCTGGCACGTGGACAGAACCGCGATTTTTGCGGCCAGGCGCTCGTGATGCGGTGTTCGTTGACCGGTCAACTCATCAGACAGATTTTCGAATACAACAGCTCCTATGAAACTGAGCGAATCTGGCGTCACATCGTAGATCGCAAATCGTTCGGCGGATCCGAAATGGCCATTCAGCCTTTTCATGTCTTGAGTGGCGATCGCAAGCCGCAAGGTACCTGCAGGCCGCTCCGCCCCTATTTCCCGCAGTCGTTTGTCGACAAGCGAGAGACGACGAATGGAGCTCATCTTACACTTCCATATTCAGGGGCGAATCAGTTCTCCCAGGGTTTGGCTGGTGTTGGCTCGCCTGAATGATATTGGCAGCCTCGTAGATCAGGTCGCGCGTTCCCTGATAGAGGATCGTGAGTTTGTGTTGGTTGCCCAAGCGGTCGAAGACGGGAAAGCCGACGCGCATCAGCGGAATGTTGAGCCGATCTGCTGCTTGTCGGCCGTGCGAATGAGTAACGAGAAGGTCGGCCCCAGCAGCAAGGTGTTCAAGATTCCAAAGATCGCCGATATGTATGGTTTCGAGCGAAACTGATTGAAGTGCTTTGGACATCCCAGTCGTGGAGACAGCTACGGTTACTTCCGCCCCCATCCCGGTGAAGAAGTCAATAAACTGGACCAACTGATCCGGATCGGAGCCAATTGCTATTCTTTTGCCGGTTAGGTGAAAGTGCCCGTCGAGCATCGCGTCCTGCAATTGCATGCGGCGACGCCGAATGCTCAGCGGTGCTTCTTCTGACGAAATCTCGGCGAGTAGACTGATGAATCGATCGGCGTTCTTTAGGCCCGTGAGGGATCCGTGCAGCACGTAAGGGACGCCTGTTATTCGCTTCAACGCTTCAGCCGGTCGCCTCATTTGTTCCCCGATGGCGATGCACCGGATGGCCGAACCGAGGTGGCGAATTTCGTCAACTTTCGTACCGCCATACGTTGTCGCAACCCATTGCTCCGGTATGATGCCGCCGAGCGAATCCGACAGATCAGGCAAAATTATCGGGTTTAACCCGAAATGCTCTATTGTCTCGCGCAAATGCTCGAGATCAGCAACCGTTAGGTTCGACCCTGGCAAGACTGCAATTTTTGTGGCATCGCGTGGGTGTTCGCCGGGCAGCGTAATCTCCTCGATAAGAGCGGTAACCGCCGTGGACCAGCCCTCCTCCATTGCTCCAGCGAAATCCGGCGAACTGGCGAGCACCACCTCGGTGCCACTTAGCTCCGCGGCCCGCTCGCCCTTCATTTTCAAGAGTTCACCGGCGATGTCGTCATCTCGAGTCTCAACCAGGGCGGAGGTGCATATCCCGATAAGTTGCGGTTTGACGCGTGGCTTTAAAGTGAGGATTGCTTCTTCAAGACGTTTCGCGCCGCCGAGAACCGTTACGATTTCGTCCATCGCTGTAGTGCGCAGAGGGATCGTCTCGCTGAAATGTCTTCCGAGTAGCACGAGCCCAAAGCTTGCACACCCTTGGCTGCCGTGGATCAAGGGAATCGCACGATCGATGCCAAGAAACGCCAAGGCAGCCCCCAGCGGCTGAGACGATTTCAGTGGGTTGATTGCCGCAGCTTTTGTTTGGGAAAAGATATTGACCATTTGGGGATCTCAACCGCCCTCAATGCCCGAACTGAAGGGGGATTTGGTCAGGTTCGCGCTCGCCATGCTCCCTGATGTTTGCATCCCGATGCTGCTCCCATGGTGCCGGTTCGCGTAGTTCTGTCCAAATGGGGTTGTGGATTGCCAGGTAGGTCTGACGCACTAGCTGCAACATTCCCTCATAGCCCGCATAAGCGTGACGCCGCTCCTGGTTAATGTCGAGCCACGGCACCTTTGCCTCAAGAGCGATGAATTGCGTACGACCGCCCGACAGCATGATGTCCGCTTTGCCTCCTGTGAGCGTCGAGTAGAGTCTGCTCGGGGCAATCGAGTCATGCAGATGGCACTCCTCTTTCAGAACCTGCTTGATACGACCTCTATCGTCATCGGTAGATTTTTTGACCGATGTCGCCACGATCTCCATGCCGATCTCCAACAGCGCATGGACCAACGACCAAGATTTCACCCCGCCGGTGTTGAGCAGGACGCGCTTGCCCTTGAGCCCAGCCCGGTATATTTCCAGCCGTTTCCATGCTCTGTTTTCTTCTACCGAGATAAGCGCTTCCGCGCGATCGAGAAGTTCGGCGTCGGCGCCGTTCTCGACTAACAGGCCAGCGATCCGCCGGAGTGCGTTCGACGTGCCAGAGATGCCATAGAAGGAGCCTTCAAAAAAGGGAATATCCCAGCGCTCCTCCATTTTTTGAGCAAGATTGATGAGGGCGGACGAACAGACCACCATAGTCGCACGCGCGCGGTGAGCAGAGGCGACCTGCAAATAGCGGGCGTCGCCAGGAATGCAGGCGCGAACGCGGATGCCGAGTGTGTCCAAGAGCGGCTTCACGAGCCAGAATTCGCCGGAAATATTGAATTCGCCTAGGATATTGATGTCGTGAGGTCCGCAGTCCTCAGGCTCCACTGTGCCAATGACATGGTCAAACAACGCCTGGCCAGCGAGCCTATTGCCGAGCTTCTTCGCACCGAGAAAGCCAGGCGCGTTGACCGGCACCACCGGAATGGCGAATTCTTCCGTTGCGGAACGACATACCGCCACAATGTCGTCGCCGATCATTGCAGGGACGCAAGTTGCATAGACAAAGATCGCTGCCGGTGCGTGGTCTTTTTTGATCTCGCAGATGGCTTCGAAGAGCTTCCGCTCGCTGTGTCCCATCAATATTTCGAGTTCAGTTAAATCCGTCGTGAAGCTTGTCCGCCAAAGCCTAGAACCTGACGATGCTGCCCCACGATTGTCCCAAGAATTGCCCTCGCAGGCCAACGGCGCATGTACTAGATGGGCTACGTCGGAAATAGGCTGTAACACTACTTTGGCGCCGTCAAACGCGCAGCCCGCGGCGGCTCCTAGGTTGATCGGCCTTTTGGCACCATTGCCGCCGCTTATCTTGCGCAGGGGCTGGCTGAGGGAATCCTGAGGTGTCGAGTTGACTGAGAGCATTGGGTTGCCTTGAAATCGATGAACAGAGAGCCGGCCCCCAGACCGGCCGTTCCTCCTATCGGGTAAGGTCGTAAGAAAAGTCAGTCGCACCTAGCTTCATCGTCTCATGATCCAGCTTGTCGAAGATCTTGTCGAGGATAGCCGTTAGGACACGCAGACCTCCAACATATCCCATGAGAGGAAACCGGTGGTGGTGGTGCCGGTCGAAGATTGGAAACGTCAGTCGGATCAATGGAGTCTCGGCATCCCGCTCAAGGTATTTTCCATAGGAATTGCCGATCAGTAGATCAACCGGTTCGGTGAACAACAGGGATCTCATTGCCCACAGATCCTTGCCAGCCCAAACCTGCGCATCTTCGCCGAAGGGCGACGATGCGAGTAATTCCTTCATCTCGCTTTCCCACGCCAACGTGCCATTGGTGGCCAAACAGTGGGTGGGTTCGCCGCCAGTCTCCATAATGAAACGTGCGATGGCATAAACAAAGTCGGGGTCGCCATAGATGGCGTACTTCTTTCCGTGTAGCCACGACTGGCTGTCTGCCATGGCATCGATCAACCGGCCTCTCTCCAGCCGGATGGTTTCGGAAATGGTCTTTCCGGATATCTGGGATATCTTCATCAGAAATTCGTCAGTCCCTTGGACACCGAGAGGATAGTGGAAGGAAGCCGTCTCCTGTCCAACTTCTTTGCAATATTCAAGGGTCCTGCGAGTATTATAGTGCTGCAACGACACCGTCGTGCCGGAGTTGAGCGCCGCCTTCACATCATCGAGCTTTGTGCCTCCATCATACATGCGGAACTCACCATCGGATGGTGTATCGAATTGATCGGAGGCATCCGAAATAAATGCATAGGACACGTCCATCAAAGTGAGCAGTCGCTTTAGTTCGCGTATGTTGCCGACACAAAAGCCATCGAAACCTGGGATAATATTGATAGAATATGGGTTTTCGCTGCGCTCTTTCCCGGCCCAAAAATGCTCCAGTACACCTTTGACCATGCTGTCATAACCATCCACATGGCTTCCGACGAAGGCCGGCGTGTGTGCGTACGGCACGTCGAAATCCGCTGGTACGGATCCTTCGTTCCTGGCATTCTCGATGAAACCATGTAAATCGTCGCCAATCACCTCCGCCATACAGGAGGTCGAGACTGCGATCATCTTCGGGTCGTAGAGTTTGTAAGCGTTGGCAAGACCGTCGACCATATTTTTCAAGCCACCGAATACAGCTGCATCTTCAGTCATTGACGAGGACACCAGCGAGGACGGTTCCTTGAAATGGCGCGACAGATGCGATCGATAGTAGGCGGCGCAGCCCTGACTTCCATGTACAAAAGACATTGTCCGCTCAAAGCCGGCGGCCGCGAAAACCGCGCCTAACGGCTGGCACGCCTTGGCGGGGTTAACGACGAGCGCTTCGCGAGCCAGATTTTTATCGCGATATTTCCACGTCTTGGTGAAGTCACGTTGATCCGAAGCGACTTGGTCCAGGTGAGGCGATTCGAAGTTTATCTTCTTCTCGCCCAACATCTTCCTGTATTCGGGTTCGCGGAACAGGGCAGCATGATCCAGGATTTTTTCGGCTGGTCGCGTCATGGCGTCACCTTTCTCAACGGCCGTACCGTTGCGCGGAGGCCTACCTATCCTCAAGCACTTCACGTTTTAGCAGTTTCTGGCTACGAACAGAGGGGGGACTATTCGGCTGCGACCGCTGAGGGTGCCGTAGCCTTTTTCCAAGGTGCCTCGTAGAGGCCCCATACCGGGTTGTTTATTGCGAGATCCATGTCGCGGGCGAAAATCGCAAAGCCATCATAGCCGTGATACGGGCCGGAATAATCCCAAGAATGCATCTGACGGAACGGTATGCCCATCTTCTGTACCGTGTATTTTTCCTTGATACCCGAGCCGACCAGGTCAGGGCGAATCGCATCGATGAATTTCTCAAGTTCGTAACCATTGAGATCGTCGTAGATCAGAGTGCCCTTTTTGGTATAATGACTGGTTCGCTGATAATCATCACCGTGACCGAATTCGTAGCCTGTGCCGACGACCTGCATCCCGAGATCCTCATAGGCAGTAATGACGTGACGGGGGCGCAAGCCGCCGACGTAGAGCATCACCCTTTTGCCATTGAGGCGCGGACCGTACCTGTCCGTCACAGCATCGATGAAAGGTTGATGCTTGGCGATTACTTTTTCCGTCGTATCCTCGATCTGAGGCCCAAAGTGCTTGGCTATGGCGCGTAGCGAGGTCGCGATCTGAGTTGGACCAAAAAAATTGTACTCCATCCAAGGGACGTCGTACTTCTCTTCCATGTGCCGTGATATGTAATTCATCGAGCGGTAGCAGTGGATTAGGTTTAGCTTGGCTTTCGGTGCGCGCTCTATTTCAGCGAGCGTGGCATCTCCAGACCAGTTACCGATCACTCGCAGGCCGACCTCCTCGAGTAAAAGGCGCGATGCCCATGCGTCACCACCTATGTTGTAATCGCCTATGACGTTAACGTCGAAGGCACCGGGCGTAAAATCCGGGTTCTTCTTGTCGAAGATCCAATCTCGTATAGCATCGTTGGCGATGTGGTGGCCGAGAGACTGGGAAACACCACGAAAGCCCTCGCAACGCACCGGCACAATCGTTTTTTTGTATTCTGCTGCCTTCTTCCGAGATACAGCCTCGATGTCGTCGCCGATCAGGCCGATCGGGCATTCGGATTGTATTGTAACGCCGTTGTTCAGCGGAAACAGTTCTTCGATCTCATCGATAACCTTTTCCAGTTTTTTGTCGCCGCCAAAAACGATATCCTTCTCTTGAAAGTCCGAAGTAAATTGCATGGTGACAAAGGTATCGATTCCTGTTTGACCCATATAGTAGTTGCGGCGCTGCGACCACGAATACTGACCGCACCCAACCGGTCCATGCGAGATGTGGACCATGTCCTTGATCGGGCCCCAAACGACACCCTTTGAGCCTGCATAGGCGCAGCCGCGGATGGTCATCACTCCAGGAATTGATTTAACGTTCGACTTCACGTCGGATCGGGGCGTTGAGGAGTTGCCCAGGCTGCTCGCATCTTCACCCGTTGCCACATTGAGATGCTTGTTACGGCGTTTGGCCGTCCTATCGTGATGTCCAGACAGCACATCCTCTATCACCTTCGCGTGAAAGGCGCTGTCATTTTCGTAGTTCGCGCTCATTCGATCCTGCCTTGCTTCCAAGATGATAGTGGCGCCTCGCGAGCGAGCCGCCATCCGTTTCGACGCGCAGGGATCAACTGCGCAAACCTCGTCGGAAGGAGTCAGCGACTAGAAAGCGGCGCGTTCGCGTCCTTGGCCTGAAGTTCCGCGAGCATCTGCTCATCTGTCTTCATGATTCCGAAGTCGAGCAACATGTCCTCCAACTCTTCCATCGTGATCGGAGTCGGAATTGTCCCTTGGCCCGAGTTGGCGTGAATTTTCTCAGCCAACTTTCGGTACTCCCCAGCCTGTTGGGATTCTGGGGCATATTGGATCACCGTCATCTTTCTAAGCTCGGCGTGCTGCACGATGTTGTCGCGTGGCACAAAGTGAATGAGCTTTGAATTCAGCCTCGCAGCGAGTGCTTCGGCAAGATCCAGTTCACGGTCAGTCTGACGTTCATTACAAATCAGGCCACCTAGGCGCACGCTGCCGACCGTCGCATACTTAAGGATGCCTCTGGCGATATTGTTGGCAGCGTAGAGTGCCATCATCTCTCCGGACATCACGATGTAGATTTCTTGGGCCTTGTTTTCCCGAATTGGCATCGCAAAGCCGCCACACACCACATCGCCCAGTACGTCATAGGAGACATAGTCCACATCATCATATGCGCCGTTCTCCTCCAGAAAGTTGATAGACGTAATAACACCGCGGCCAGCGCAGCCGACGCCGGGTTCCGGACCACCGGACTCCACACATCGAATGCCTTTGTACCCCAGTTTGAGCACATCCTGGAGTTCCAAGTCTTCAACCGAACCTTTTGTTGCCGCAAGATGAAGAACAGTATCCTGCGCCTTCGCGTTCAGGATAAGGCGTGTTGAATCGGCCTTTGGGTCGCAGCCGACGATGAGGATCCTCTGCCCCAGTTCGACCATCGCCGCGAGCGTATTTTGGGAAGTGGTCGATTTACCGATCCCGCCTTTTCCGTAGAATGCGATTTGACGCAAACCTGCCATGCTTCTTGCCTTCCCTATGGAACGTCGCCCTGTCCCGTCAATAATTGCGGGCAGCTTCCGCCACCACATAGGGAGGCGCAAGAACCGTGCCAAGTCGCGACCTGAATCGAGGAAATGCGGATTTGACTTCAATTTCAAAGGCAAACATGGATTGAACTGACGTCGGACCAATTCGGAAAATGTCGTGGAGGCGACAAAAGTCGTGTGCATTGTCGCACACGCGCGACGACCATACGATATGCCGGCCGAGATCTTTGTGCATCGGCAGGATCATCGCCAACAGGTTCGGCCCGGCGAAGCCGCGGGGGCGTCACATGGAAGGGTGCTGGCGGCTGCGCAATCTTCTCGCACTCGCGGTAGGTGAACTTCTTCCGCACTGTCTGGATGACCTTCCACTGACGCGGGATAACCACAGGGGTCTCGGTAATATCCTCGCCGAGCTTCGACAGTTTGCCGCAGCGCGGCAACTCGTCGGGGTAGCGATAGAGCTGGCTCGGTTTGTCTGAACAGTTTCGGGCGTTTTGCTAAGTGGATTTCCGCCTCGGTTATGCCGCCACCGTCATTGGTTGTGTTCCGGCGTGCAAATTTGGCTCTGACTCAGTTTTGATGCAGTTGTGACGATGCTGCCTTGCTGGTTTCCACAAAGGAATCAGCCTGATGAGCACCAAGTTTCGCCCCTCTGATTTGGTACCGGCTGGTTTCATCGCCGAACGCATCACCCACATTGACGATGAGACCTGCATCTTGCTTTCCCGAGCCGGCGCTACTGCGTCATGTCCGGCATGCGGACGAATATCGCGAACAGTTAGAAGCCGCTATTGCCGCCAGGTCGCGGACCTCCCCCTTTCGGGAAAGCGTGTCCGACTTCTCGTCCGCACACGGAGGTTCACCTGTGGCGCGGTGCTCTGGCCCAAGCGTCATACCGCTGCAGTAGCTCTTGTCGAACATCCAATTCGGCAGCTCATGGGATAGATCGGGCCGCTTGTCCGTATAGATGGACATCAGGCTCTTGCCGCGCCGATACGGCGAAACCCGCACCTCGCTCCCAAACAGCGGATGCCACGGATATGCGATCGTCGCGAAACGAAAACCGTATGCAGAATGTCGGTCGTTGGCCCCGCTTCGCCCGGAAGACATAAAGCGAGCCGTTGAACGGATCACTGCCGGCATCGCGCACCAGCAGCAGGCTGTCCGGCCCTTTGCAGAAGTCGATGGGATGGCTGGCGAGGAATACTTTTACACCCGCGGGGATCATGCCGAACGAACCGCCCGGATCACGCGCTGCAGATGCGCCTCGTCGGCATGCCAGCCCGCCCGCACGACGATATTGCCAATGACGATTTCAACGATGGGGTCAGGGCCGGACACAAAGCTCTGCGAATCCGTTGTCTCTGCTGCTTGCCCAGGCTCATCACCGCCCAACAGTTCTCTGCGCCAGCGATAGAGCTGAGAAGGCAGTATCCCGATTTGCCGCGCGACTGCCGAGACGTTCATACCCGGCTGACAGGCTTGCTCGACCGCCGTGGCCTTGAACTCGTCAGACCAGAACCGCCGCAACTGTCGCGGCGAGCCGTCAAGACGATCGGGCACCGCCTCGATCATCCGCATCAATCCAAGGCTAGCCGCAGGCCTGGACATTGATCCCCACAGTCAGAGAAGTCGTATGTCCGGAATACTCCGCCCAGCATCATCCACGCCAGATGAGGTCTCCTTGCCGCTTACGTTTAACCTGGCCACTTTGCGTCACGTCAGCATGATGTGACCGACTAAACTAAGGAGATTCGGGGCGCGTATCGAGGCGGAGCGCCGACTTTTTCGACATGGCATTTACGAGGGGCCGAACCAATGTTGGCCCGAATCTGCCGGGTCTCTTCATTGATGGCAGGTGGTTGAGAACTACCCGCTAAGGCGGCTCAAACGGAATGATGAGCAGGAACAGCTCTGACGTCGAAGTGAAGCAATAGCCTTGACCAAGATGCGAGGTCACTGTCGACAAACGCAATCAGAGGTTCCCTGTCAGCGTAAAAGATACACGGAGCGGGCATCGATGTGATCGTTCTGGCGTCTATTCGAGGCGTGGATGTCTTATATCCAACCAATCGATTTTACCAACCTCTCTAACTAAGGCATAGCAAAGACAACCCAAAAAAGCGTCGCTCGAGCGGGATTGTTTGTAATTCTGCCACCGATCTCCTAACGCCATTATCAAAGCCTGTGAATATCGGAGATCGCATAATTGCTAGGCAACCATGCTGCCAATCGAAGGACCCACGAGTGCCGGTAAAGAGCAAAACTCACTAACCTATTAAACTATTGCATCGAAACAGTCGCTGGCAACAGTGATCGCCATCAGACCTGATGGCGATCACTAGAGCGCCTTCATGCTCGGCCGCAACTAAAGTCAATGCCGAGGTCGCTTTGCGCCACAAGATCTCACCTTCAAGCGCGCAAATGACCTCCAACATCAGTACGGAGCTTTTATGCGCATTTGTGGCATCAAACTGACACATGACGGAGGAGTTGCCCTGCTGGAGGACGGCAGGCTGATTTTTTCCATTGAACAGGAGAAGTTGCGAAACAACCCCCGGTTCCAGCACATCAATGATCTCGACGCGGTCGTCGCCGCTTTGGGGGAATATGGTCTGGATCCAACACATGTGGACCGGTTCGTTATAGACGGCTGGGACGGTGAGACTGTTTCCGAGTTCGAGGTGCTTAGTGACGGGCAGCCCGTCAGGCTAGCTGGGGCGCCATATGTAGAAAGGGGAGCTACGAGCCCCCTGGCAGCTTACCATGGCTCAGGACTTATGCTCGGCGGCATTAATTTTGCCTACGAAAGTTATCCGCATGTTACTGGCCACGTTGCATCTGCTTACTGCACCAGCCCATTCGCAGCGGCCAAAGAGCCCGCATTCTGCTTGGTGTGGGATGGTTGCATTTTTCCACGGCTCTACTATGTCGAGCCGCGCGGGATTCATTTTATCAAGTGTCTGTTCCCAATCATTGGTCATACCTATGCTATCGCGGGCCAACATTTTGGGCCCTATAGGCAGACTAAGAGGGACGGATGGAACCTGGATATCGCGGGAAAGATGATGGCCTACATCGCTCTCGGTACAGCTCGCGAGGAGATTCTAAAAGTATTTCGTGAACTCTACGAGGAGCGTTTGGCCGGCGCTGGTGCCGTTGCTTGCAGTTACAGACAAAACAGCCAAAGTGAAGACTCACTATTAGAAGCTGTGCACGATTTCTTCGACGAAAGCGCTCGGCGGCTGGGAGCGGCGAAACCTGAAGACATACTTGCTTCATTTCATATTTTCCTTGAGCGGCTGCTCGTCGAGGAGGTCACTGCAGCTCTGCGTGATCTCTCGATGCCGCTCCCACGAAACCTATGTATTGCGGGTGGATGTGGCCTGAATATCAAATGGAACAGTGCGCTCCGCGCTGATGGTCTTTTCGACGCAGTTTGGGTGCCACCCTTTCCCAACGATAGTGGATCGGCGATAGGTGCCGCTTGCTGCGCGCTGGCTGCCGAAGAAGGCTTCGTGGCCATTGAATGGTCAGTATATCGCGGCCCCAACATTACCTTGGGGGACATCCCCGATGGGTGGCAAAGCGCTCCTTGCACTTTAACAGAGCTAGCGCAGCTACTCGCCGACGACAAACCTGTAGTATTTCTTACCGGTCGTGCTGAACTTGGCCCTCGCGCCTTAGGTGGGCGAAGCATCTTGGCCGCAGCGACGTCAAAGGAAGCTAAGGACTACCTCAATCAAGTGAAATTGCGAGAATACTTTCGACCAGTAGCACCAATCTGTTTGGAAGATCGTGCCCCAGGCATATTCGATCCAGGGACTCCGGATCCTTATATGCTATTCGACCATCGGACCCGGTCCGCATGGATCGATCAAATTCCAGCGGTGATACACATCGATGAGACCGCTCGGCTTCAGACGATCCCGAGGAATTCTGACCACAAGGTGGCTCAGCTATTGGTAGAGTACGAGAAGCTGACGGGCATTCCGCTGCTTTGTAACACAAGCGCCAATTTAAATGGGCACGGCTTCTTTCCGGATGCTGCGGCAGCCTGCCTCTGGGGACGCATTGATCAGGTGTGGTGCGACGGACTACTTCTGACAAAGACCGAACCAGCCGCCGTCTTTGCTACAAGTCAGCCGACCCTTCCGCCTTTTAGAGCCTGACCGAAAAAGAGTTGAGTGAAATCAGCCAGTTGTGATTCTGTTTGTTTGCTTAGGACGAACGGAGACCACAATGGGCTGGACTGATTTCACCCGTCGGCAATATGCCCGACGGGCAATGCGGTATGCAAGCGATCTGACGGACCGGGAATGGGGATTGATCGCGCCTTGCCTGTCTGGACCGAGACGGCTGGGCAGGCCGCGCAGCACCGATCTTCGCGAAGTCGTGAACGCGTTGCTTTACATCGCCACGACGGGGTGCCAGTGGCGGATGATGCCGAAAGATTTTCCGCCTTTTACCACTGTGCAGTCCTATTTCTACGAATGGCGGGCGACTGGCTTGTGGCTGCGGATCAACCATCATCTCGTTATGGAGGCGCGCGACCTGGAAGGCCGGGAAGCCTCGCCGTCTGCCGGCGTGATCGACAGTCAAAGCGTGAAAACCACGGAAAGCGGCGGAATTTCGGGCTATGACGCGGGCAAGAAGATAAAGGGACGCAAGCGTCATATCGTCGTCGATACGCTCGGATTGATGGTCGGCCTCGTGGTTCACAGCGCCGATATTCAGGACCGCGCCGGTGCGCCTGCCGTCCTCAAAACCATTCTCAAGCGCTGGCCTTGGCTGAGACATATCTTCGCGGACGGTGGTTATGCCGGACCGAAGCTGAAGGGCGCACTGCAAAAGATCGCTGCGTTCACGCTCCAGATCGTCAAGCGGACCGATAAGGCCAAGGGCTTCGAGGTTCTGCCGCGTCGCTGGGTCGTGGAGCGCACCTTCGCATGGCTTGGCAGATGCCGACGCTTGGCGAAGGATTGGGAAAAGTCCGTCGCATCAGCCGAAGCCTGGATCACTATCGCCCACATCCGCGTCCTGACACGACGCCTGGCAAGGTACGGATATCGTGGAAACCTTTTCGAGTCAGGCTCTAACTGGATCGGTCCGGTGTAAGATGATAGCCAAGAATTGTGGAGCAGTCGAGTATCGCGTCGCCATTCCCGTATAGCCTCCATCGGGAAAGACTTGAAGCAGCCATGGCCATCGGTTGCGAATGGACTTCAGAAGATCGGGAGCCTAGTTGCGATCCTGGATATCGGCGCTGTGCACCATGAGACCGACCATCCGCCCGAGCGTATCGACAATGATATGACGCTTGCGTCCTTGCCCCGAATACCACCGCTTTCACTGGCCCTGGCGGTTTGGCCGTCGATGGCACCAAGCGTTGGCGAAGCTTCCATGCCCTCCAACTCCCTCGCCTCCATCATGAGGTTATGGTTGATCCGTGACTGATCTGAACCCTTCAAACTGGACCAGTTTTGGTTAGAGTTTTCCGGTGCATTTTCCTGGCTGGGAAAGGAACGGAAGACGATGAAGGCATCGCAGTTTTCGGACGCGCAGAAGGCGTTCATTCTGAAGCAGGGTGATGAGGGGGTACCAGTTGCGGAGATCTGCCGGAAGGCGGGGATCAGCCAGGCGACCTACTTCAATTGGAAGAAGAAGTACGCCGGAATGTTGCCGCCGGAGATGAAGAAGCTGAAGCAGCTCGAGGACGAGAATGCGCGATTGAAGAAGATCGTTGCGGACCTGACGCTGGATCGGGAGATGTTGCAGGACGTCATCCGGCGAAAGCTCTAAGGCCTGCTCGCAAGCGAGAGGTGGTAAGGGGCATGTGCCGGGACTGGGCAATCTCGATCCGGCGTGCCTGTGGGGCGCTGAACTTCGATCGGTCGACCTACCATTACACCTCTCGCCGTGCCGATCAGGCCGGCCTGGAACGTCGTATTCGGGAGATCTGCGAGACCCGTGTGTGTTATGGCTATCGACGCGTGCATGTGCTCCTGGAACGCGAGGGCTGGGGCACCAACATCAAGCGAACCTATCGCATTTACAGAGACTTGGGTCTGCAGTTGCGCAATAAGACACCGAAGCGTCGGGTTAAAGCCAAACTGCGGGAGGACCGACAAAAGGCTGTGGGACCCAACGATGTGTGGGCGATGGACTTCGTGCACGACCAACTCGCGACCGGAAAGAAGCTGCGGGTTCTGACAGTGGTCGATACCTTCTCGCGCTATGTCCCAGTGCTTGATCCGCGTCACAGCTATCGCGGCGAAGACGTGGTGCAGACATTGGAGCGGGTGTGCCGGCAAGTCGGCTATCCGAAGACGATCCGTGTCGATCAGGGAACCGAATTTGTGTCTCGCGATCTCGACCTATGGGCCTATGCCAAGGGCGTGATCCTGGACTTCTCACGTCCGGGAAAGCCCACGGACAACGCCTTCATCGAAGCCTTCAACGGCCGCTTCCGGGCGGAATGCCTGAACCAGCACTGGTTCCTGACCCTTGCGGATGCGCGCGAAAAGATGGAGGATTGGCGTAGAGACTACAATGAGGTTCGGCCACATGGCGCAATCGGCAACAAGGTCCCGATCGCGCTGATGAATTCGGGAGGCGCAACCAGCCCGCCTCCCTGAATGAAGCCGGAAAACTCCAGCCTCCGCTGGTCCAGAAACCTGGGGCGGTTCAATTGAGGCTCCACATCTAGTCGCCGCTGGATGAAAGTTCAGTGGCAGGTCAAAATCACTCACATCTTTTTCAGGCAGCTTCTAAGGGGCACTTGATCGCAAACTTCTTGCTTTGGTAGCGTTTCCCTCAACCTCCGCTCCTCTTGAAGCGAGGGCCTACAGAATCGTGGTATTGAAGATCGCCGCATGGCTGGAATAGTAGACCATGATGGTTGCCACGAGCGCCGCACAGAGCGCCGCCGGACTGAGTCATGGAACGCGCAGATCCACCGTCTTAGGCCGGTCATCTGCGAAAATCGTGATAAGCACGACGATGATCACGGAGTGGCCGACTATATCCACTTTGCCGAACTCGGCGCAGGCGCTGACGAACATTGCAAGTAGAACGATCGCGGAAAGGCGTCGAACCAGAGGCGTCCACAATAGGGCAAACGCGAGTGTGAACTCGATCATGCCCGCGGCCCGCATGTAGGACTCGCTGTTTATGCCAAGCGCGATATTGGGATGCGCGGCCAGGAGCGGAAAGCTCCAGCCAGGATAGGCCCACTTCTCAACGGAGGCCCACATCAACGTGGCAGCGGTCGAATATCGCAGGATGTCTAGCGGTAGGACGCCCAAAAACCTTTTTTGCAACCCGGTAAGGGCGAGATAGGCCGAAAGTCCCAGGAAGATCGAATAGTCCGCCATATGAAATACACCGTAGTCCCGTACGGCCAGGCCGAAAAGCGCGACGACACATACGGCGGATATAGGTGTCGTGCTGGCTGACAGCAGCCCAGCCGCGATTGTCAGCTGCAAGGGCCCCACAACGGCGGATGTGGTTTTCAATTCGGGCGTCAGTAGGATCCCTCCGGTCGTAGAGAGCGATACGAAGAAAAACCCACAACCAGTGCGGATTACCGCCTCAGCATGTCGCCCCCGGCCAAACGCAAAGCGCCCGAGCAGGCGTGATATTGGTTCACCCAGAGCAGTCTGCTCAACCAGACAGCCAGAGAAAAAGCAGAGTATGGCAACGACAAGAAGGAAACCGAAATCCTGACATAGCACTTCTCCGAGGCCGCGTGGTTGGGCGGCAGTGTCATAGACAGAGAACCATTTGACGTGCGCACCGGCGGAGCCCGTGCCTAGCATCCAAAAGGAGGCAACCAGTACCGTTGGTTTGAACAGGGGCCTTCCTTGAGAGGTCCAATGGAAACCCGGTTTTCGCAACATGGGCATCGCGAAGATCCTCCCCGGTTTGTGGTGAGTTAACGCGGTCGGCCATGTTTCAGGCACCAATCGGATGTGTGGTGTCGGTGCAGATGCCACCTACCGGACATCGCCCCCTCGCTTCCGTGTGCGAGAACATTCTGCGCTTCGGAAAGGCTCGATGGCATCCATGTAATCCATACTCGACGCCTCCTGTAACAATATTTCTCGCATCCAAATGCTGGCTGCGTCTGCGTTATGAAGCGCGGGCCACTGGACTATCTCGTTAAAAGAAAGGGCGGAGAATGGATGTTTGACGATTCTTAGTGGTATAGCATGTTCCAACTTCTTCACCAATCGCAAGGGCAGAGTCGCTATCCGGTTAGTACCCGATAGCAGGGGAGGGATTGACACGAAGCTAGGCACAACGAGTTCAACACGCATTTTAAAGCCGTGTTGACTCGACAACCATTGCTCAAGAGAAGGCCCTTTTGTGCTTCCAAACTTTGCCACGATATGTCCCAGCGAAAAATACTTCTCTAACGACAGTTGTTTCGTTAACAGGCTATTCCTCGGGCAGCCTACACATACGAGCGTCTCCCCAAAGAGTTTGCGTTTGGGGTGCTCATTAGACATGAAAAGGTCGGGAAGGATAATAAAGTCGGCACTTCCTCGGCGTAGAAGCTCACTAGGTTCGTCATCAAGTGGCAGGAGTTCGAAACTGACCCCTGGCGCCTCTCGGGCTACACGCTCCGCGACCTTACCAAAAAATACAAGGGTCATAGAGTCCGAAAGAACGAACCTGAAACAGCGACCCGACTTCGCTGGGCAAAACGGGTCTGCGGAAATGATGGAAAACTGTATGTTGAGCAGGGAATCGCGCACCGCGACGGCGAGTGCGTCCGCACGCGGGGTGGTTAAGAAACTGCGCCCCCGCATAATAAAAAGCTCGTCGCCAAAATAGAGCCGGAGGCGGGCGATCGCAGCACTCATGGCGGGCTGGCTGAGGTTGATGCTGCGAGCAGCCGCTGTGACACTTCTCTCAGTCATCACGGCGTCGAACGCAACCAAAAGATTTAGATCAAGTCCCTTAAACCGCATAACCTATTGAACCCAGTTCGCCGGCCCTCAAGCCCCAAGGGTACGGTCCATAAGCGCAGATCGTAGGCGGATTCGTGACATGGTCAGGGTGTGATCTTGGATCGCCTCTGCCGGGATATCGTCCGTGAGGGGAGGCAACTGACGCGGCGTAGTACCAATCAAGAAATAGTGAAAGCGGCCAACATAAGCTATCTAGTTGCATTTGAAGATGCATCCTATTTTATCCCTGAATACCCCCAATTAGGAGATGCTGGAGGTCTCATGGAAGGGCGCCGAGCCTTGCGAAGTGATCGCAGGGTCTGCTCTAGACAAAACAATAGATACGGGCAGAGAGATTACCTCCGGTCGGTAAATTGGGAGAGGTAGACTGCATCCCGACACGGCGATGTGACGAGAAACAGACGCGATAATTTGCCTCTTCGGCCGGCCGGACTAATCCTCGTTCTAGGGAGATTTTGAGGTGAGGCGGAACATCTCGCGCGGCCTGATGAGCAACAGGAGCGCACGACAGAACCGATCCAGGGGTGATCGTCAGATGTCTTTTGGCCGGTCCTTTGGATTGAACTGGACCATGGTTATCCAGTTGGCGGTGAGTGCCGGTTTGCTTTCGTGTTCTAGCTCGACAGTGACCTGGTAAGTCGTCATCAGAATACTGGCGCCGCGAAAGCGGCCATTCAACAGCAAGAAGCGGCCCCGTACGCGACTGCCGGTCTTGACAGGCAACAGGAAGCGGACGCGATCGAAACCGTAGTTCAGGGTTATTGTTTGTTCCCGAATGTTCGGTAGGCCATTGAAGGTCATCGCTGGCAGAAGCGACAGTGTTAAGAAACCATGCGCGATCGTTCCTCCGAATGGGCCTTCCATCGCTGCGCGGTCAGGATCCACGTGGATAAACTGATGGTCATGTGTCGCATCGGCAAATAGGTTGATCATCGTTTGATCGACCGTCATCCAATCCGAAATGCTAAGTTCCTGACCAACCATGCCTGGTACGTCCGCAAGAGATATTGTCATTCACGTGACCTCAGTTATTGTGAGTTTGGTAATGTCTCGTGGACCAGGCCGTCATCGACCGCGTGCCGTTCACGCCATTCGTGCCCGCGAGCCGTAGTCGTTGTATTGCGGCCCTGCCCGCACATTGTCCTCTCCATACAATCTGCCAGCGTCAGCTTCGACGATCGCGCGCACAGTCATTCACTTTCGAACTCGGCATGCCTTACCAGTGTATGGCGAGTTTGGTAAAATTGATTGTGAGGATGACACCAATTCACGCTATGGATATGGATGCAAAGATTGCTGCGCGCTGGCTCCGAATTTATCAACGAGCAACATCCCTGGTTATTGTCTAGAAACAGAATTCCTGGCGTCTCGGCGTTGGGATAACGTGGCAAGCCGCCAAAGCATGATGAACTTGAGGACGAAACCTCAACGCCGTTCAGACCGTCTGACGCAGTGCGCCTTTGAGCGCGCAAAATCGATTAGGCGATCGGCATCGCGGAACTCATCGTGGCCAGCGGTCGATGACCGCGCTAACAGGCCGGACATATGACCGCGCCGTTCCACACATGCGTCGGAGCCCGAATTAAACGGCGAAAGCCTACCCCGAAACTTACCCCGAAAAGCTTGACACCTCGCCTGAATGAACGGACAACAATCATTGCCTGTGGACCCCAGTAAACAGGGGGTGAGATCATCTTGGAAACCCGGGGCGCGATTTTTTCGGAACAAAGGGGCCGCTTCATCGGAATCGGCAGCCACGTCAGCCGCACAGAAAAGCGGCAGGTACTGCATTTCCCAGAAGGGTTAAACGCCGCCATGCTGCGGATCCAGGTAGATCGGGGTTGCGGTGCCAATTACGCTGGATGAGGGCGGAAACTCACTAGCGACGTGCTCCAGTCGATGAGAGCTCCGAATTCCACCAGGACAAAGTTCGCAAGCGCGTCTGCGAGGACTATTATTCTTCTCGGAAAGCTCGCGCCACTTGATCCGCTAGTGGTTTAACGAGATATGCCAGCGCGGTCCGCTCGCTCGTCTGAATAAACGCCTCGACGGGCATCCCTGGGACGGGCGTGAGCTTTCCAACGCGCGCCCATTCTTCTTGCGGAAGGTGAACCCGCAAGGTGTAGTAGCCTTGGCCGGTTCTTTGGTCGGTTGTGAGATCGGCCGCTATATCCGTAACGCGGCCATTCATCTGAGGCGTTGTGTTTTGGCTAAATGCTGAGAAACGGAGCCTGACATCCTGCCCCACGGCAACTTGGTCGATATCTTGGGGTGCAAGCTTGAGTTCTGCGGTGAAAGCATCGCTGCTTGGAACGATTTGCATGATCGTTTCGCCAGGCGTCACTACGGCGCCAACAGCGTGCACCGTCAGTTGGTGGACGGTTCCTGCCTGGGGAGCGCGGATATCTACATGCTGCAGCTCATCTCTTGCGGCTACCATGCGTTCGGAATATTCGGCGACCTCACTCTCTGCCTGACGCAGTTGATCCGAAATTTCAGTTCTCTGATCATCGTCAATCTGAATGATTTGAAGTTTTGTTTCTGCCATCTTTTCAGTTATCTCAGCGGTTGATGCAATGAGACTCCCGAGGTCTCCAGTGAGATCCGCCGCGTCGCGCTGCAAAGCGTAGACCCGGGTCGCAGGTATGACGCCTCGTTCGAACAACGATTGTAAACTCGCCAGTTCCTTTTTGACGAGGGAGACGGCACCGCGTTTTCCATCCTGTTGGGCCGACAATCCTTCTGCCTGCCTCGAGAGCTGGTTTAACCGTTCGATCAGTTGTGCCTTTCGTCCTGCCCTCGACGCACGGCGATCATTGAACAGTCGCTGTTCCCCCTCGATGATTTTGGCTACCTCCGCGTTCCCTTGATGTTTGAAGACGGAATTAGGAAAATCGATCACCTCATTTGAGTCGCGTTCTGCCAAGAGGCGCGCTATTCGCGCCGAAAGCTCTTTCAGCCGCTTGCAAATGACCGCCAGATTCGCTCGAAGCTGGATATCGTTCAAATGGACGAGCAACTGTCCGGCGAGGACACGATCTCCGTTCTTGACGAACACATCACCGACGGTACCACCGCTTTGGTGCTTGATGGTCTTCACATAGCTATCAACAACGAGCGTGCCCGAAGCAATGACTGCTCCGCGCAGGTGAACGGTTGCTGCAAGCCCCCCCAACACCCCAAACAGCAGGAATATCGTAGCAAAGGCAATCAAAGTTAGGCGGCGGATTGAGTGTTCGGCTAGAGGAGCGTAGTCTTGAACCATCGTGCCATTATTTTGACTGATAGAAACATCGTTCGTCATGACTGCGTCGTCCTTCGCAGCACCTCATCTTTCCAGCCAAATGACCTTGCGTGACCGTCCTCTAGCACAAGCACTTTGTCGACCGCTTCAAGTGCACTGGGGCGATGGGCGATAACTACTGCTATGCCTCCCCTCGATCGAATCCCCATAATCGCGCGCGACAGTGCTTTGTCGCCGTCTGCATCAAGATTAGAATTGGGTTCATCGAGCACAACCAAAAAAGGGTCACCATAGAGCGCCCTCGCCAGCCCGATTCGCTGTCGTTGCCCGGCAGATAGGACGGAGCCCTGCTCTCCGATTCTTGTGTTGAAGCCGTCTTTGAATTGAACAACCATGTCATAGACTCCAGCCGCCTTCGCCGCGTGAATGACTTTTTCTGATGAGGCGTCCGGGTCATGGCGAGCTATGTTGTCTGCGATCGTCCCTCCGAAGAGAGCAACATCTTGTGAGAGGTATCCAATATAGGTGCCAAGCAACTGGGGACCCCATTGGGAGACTGCGGCGCCATCCAAGCGTACGGTGCCGGCGACCGGTTGCCACAGCCCCACCAACCCTCGACCAAGGGAGGATTTACCTGAGGCGCTGGGACCGATCACGCCCAGTGCCTGTCCCGAACGAAGCTCAAATGCAATGCCGCGGACGATAGTGTTTCGCGCGCCGGGCGCCGCGAGGTGCAGATTTTCGACAGTGAGAATCTCAGTAGGTCGTCCCAATACCACCTCCTTCCTCGTCGGAGGAATGACATCGGCGAGTCGGATAAGACGTGACCAGCTTTCCCGGGCTCTAGCAAATCCCTTCCATTGGCCAATCGCCAGTTCGACTGGCGCTAGGGCGCGGCTCATCAAAATAGAGCTGGCGATCATTGTGCCCCCCGTCGCTTCCTGGCGGATGACCAAACTTGCACCGACTCCAAGCATTATGGATTGGAGCATCATACGTAAAATCCGGGACAAGGTTGCCAAAGAGATAGTTGCAGAAATTGAACTAAAATGATTGTCAAGATAACGGCGGTTTACGTCAGCCCATTTTCGGCCAAGCAGATGGCCAAACCCCATTGCCAAGACTGCCTCCGAATTCCGCCTGCAAGACTGGGCGAGAGCAAGCCGTTCTGTCGAGACCTCGGCGGCCTCTTTTGCCGGCTGACGCGATTTGTGCTCGGCCAGAATGGTCAGCGCGACCAGCGTGACCGCTCCCGCAAGAGCAGTAACTCCTATCCAGACGTGAAACAAAAAGCAAAGTCCAAGGTAGAACGGCATCCAGGGAATATCGAACAAAGCTGTCGGGCCAAGACCGGACAGGAAACCTCTAACTGTGTCCAGATCGCGCACAGACTGAAGGCCGTCGTCCGGCGTCTGCATGTGGTTGGATTGGATGAAAAGCGATTGGTAGACCACCCTTCCGAACCGCTCATCAACGGACATGCCGACTCGCATCAGCAGTTGCGACCGGATGAACTCAAGTATTCCCTGAAAGACGTACAAGGTCGCTGCGATCACCCCGAGGCCAACGAGGGTCGGGAGGCTATGGGCCGGAATTACCCGATCATAAACTTGCAGCATGAAGAATGAGCCCGTCATCGCAAGCACGTTGATCGCGGCGCTAGTCGCCGCAATGCCGGGAAAAGCATTTTTCAGCGACAATAGGATCGTCATGAAAAACAACTGTGGTCGATTTGGGTTGCTGTGAGACAAAATCATAGAGTATTCCTGCGTCTGTAACGCTCAAGCCGTGCGGAATAGTGTCACCATCGCGACTTCATCTAGCGACTTATCTCTTATGTTTGGTGCTTGGCTCGTCTCAGGGACGGCCAGTTGATAGTGGGAAACCGATATGTGTTGGCTGCCCCGCTGCGCATTCCCAGTTTCGGATACGCCCAGTGCCTCTCATTTCAGAGGGAGGCACCGGGTTACGCTGTGCGCCGAAGTTACGACACCAGACTGTATTGACTGACCTCAACTCCCAGCTGAAAGTATTCCACGAATTCTTCAGGTCAGATGAAGGCGAAGTTCGAAGCCGTCATGGTGGCAAGGTCCGCCAGGGTTAGATGGTTCAGCTCCGCGAAGCTGTCAGCGTGGTTTGCGGAGTCGACGTAAGCCACCGTCGCGACGGTGGTCCAGGAGTCATGGTACACGATGATGTCGCCAGCGCTCTCGCCGGAAATCGCTTTAGCGGCTGCAGAAGCAGACGCGAAAGTCTGGTCGGTGATCACCACCACATGCTGGCCCTTTGCGTGCGCCGCTGCGCCGCTGTAGAAGGTGTCCACAAACGAACCCGGCACTCCGCTGGAGTGGTCGACAAAGTTAGCGCCGGCTTGATCTCCGCCCAGGCCTTTCGCATCAAAGGTAAATCGGTCCTGCTTAGGGTCGAAATCGTCAACGACGGCGTAGCTCTTGTCGCTCCCGACCATTGGGTCGTGGAAACGGAACACAAACGCGTCGCCGTCGTCTCCACCCTTCAGAAGATCCTTGCCATCCCCTGCGACGAGAATGTCCCTTCCTGGGCCAGCAACGATCACGTCCCACCCGTCAACCCCCTTAGGTATGTTGCGCGGCGCGTTGGGCTCGTCGCTGTACAGGAGATCATCTCCCTCCTGACCATACAGGGTGTCGGAACCCTCGCCGCCCCAAACAATGTCGTGACCCTCACCGGTCCAAATCAGGTCAGGCCCTTTGCCGCCGTCGACCCAGTCATCACCGTTGCGAGCTTGGATCCAATCGCCTGTGCCGCGGCCATTGATGATATCATTGCCGTCTGTACCCTTGATGTTATTCCCACGATCATCGCCGTCTATTTTCATCACATGTGCTCCATAAGAGGCAGCTCCGATGCTGCTTACCCCTTATGTCGTCCGAACTGCCACCTGGGAAATCGATTGATGTGATCGCATGCATAGACGCCGCAAATGCCACGCCGCCGGTTTCGGCGTCGAAGAAAGCCTCAAGAGATTGTCACAGAACATGGCGAGGTGCGCGTTCGTTCGACGCAGGTGGGAGCGCTTCAGACGTGGGTTGATATGGTATCCTTTTGGCATAATAGCACTCCGCCTGAGTTTAGCTATTGGACCGCGTGCGAATTCAACCACTCAGTCGATTTATGCCTTTCGGTCCGCGCCTGGCAGGCAACGCATAGTGTTACAGGAATCATGGTTGGGCGGGGCCCGCTCCAAAGCAATCTACGTCCACCGTTGGGGCACGAAAGCCTCGCTCGAGTTTGAACATCTTGTTATTGAATTTCGTCCACCGCTGGTTCCCTGGCCAGCGCAGCGGTCATCCGGCCCCGATCGAGATCTCCCTCCCAATTGGCGACGACGAGCGTCGCTATTGCATTGCCGATTAGATTGGTGATTGCTCGGCTTTCCGACATAAAGCGGTCGATTCCGAGGATCAGCGCCATACCGGCGACCGGGACCGAAGGCACCGCGGAAAGCGTCGCTGCGAGCGTTATAAAGCCTGCGCCGGTGATGCCGGCCGAACCCTTTGAACTCAGCATAGCAACCAATAGAAGCAGGATCTGATCCGCCAGCGTGAGCGGCGTGTCCGTCGCTTGGGCGATGAAAAGCGAAGCCAACGTCATGTAGATGTTTGTGCCGTCCAGATTGAAAGAATATCCGGTCGGGACAACAAGTCCAACGACCGACCGCTTGCAGCCCACCTGCTCCATCTTCGCCATTAAGCCCGGTAGAGCCGCTTCCGACGAGGATGTCCCCAGGACGAGCAGGATCTCTTCCTTGATGTAAGCGATCAAAGCAATGACCGAGAATCCATTGCATCGCGCGACAGCCCCGAGCACCACGAGCACGAAGAGGAGCGACGTGAGGTAAAAAGTGCCGATCAGCATTACCAGGTTAATAAGGGAGGCAATGCCATATTTACCAATCGTGAAGGCCATCGCGCCGAAGGCTCCTATGGGAGCGGCTTTCATCAGCACGGCTGTAAGCTTAAACATCGGTTCCGTAAGTGCATCCAGGAACCTGACGACCGGTTGCCCACGATCGCCTACCATTGCAATCGATATTCCAAAAAGTATCGAAATGAACAGCACCTGAAGGATATTGCCATCCGCGAAGGCGCCGACGATGGTGTTTGGAATTATCTTCATAAGAAAGCTCACTGCAGTCGTCCCGTGAGCGTTCGTCGCGTAGGCGGCGACGGCTTTTGGATCAAGTGTCGCCGGATTGATGTGCATCCCCGCGCCCGGCCGGAGGATGTTCGCAACCAGAAGGCCAACGGCGAGTGCCAAGGTCGAAAACACAGTGAAATAGAGAATCGCCTTTCCGGCAACACGTCCAACTTTCTTCAGGTCAGCCATTCCGGCAATGCCAGTTGTAACCGTCAAGAATATGACTGGCGCAATAATCATGCTGACGAGCTTGATGAATGCATCCCCTAGTGGTTTCAAAGAAGCACCGAGGTCAGGATAAAAATTGCCTACCATAATGCCAGCGACGATTGCAGTGAGAACCTGCACGTAGAGATGACGGTAAAACGGCACCTTACGAGGGGTCTCTGCGGCTTGATTCGCAATCATTGTCGTTCCTCTTTATAGGTTCCAAAGCGTTCTCTACGCCCGTTGACTGGCAACAGGCTGGGACTGCGCTCACCGACCGGTTTTTTGCAGGTTTTTCGCCTTCTTCTGGTCCGAAGCAGGTCTGGCGCTCCATGCGCTGTCGGCAACTTTGTGCAACCCATAGAGATATGGCCATCAGCCTCGCAGAGTTTGCGGTAAAGGTATTTCTTCCACCGCATGCTATTGGTGTTGCCCGCCGCAAGTGTTGGGACATGGGCTCCGAGCAAATGGCTGAGCTCAGACCAATCGTACAGACCTACGGCCAGCCAAAGGTGGTCATGACTCATAGCCGTCCCAGCGATTATTGCGGCAAAGAAGGCGCTCATTGCATTATCTGGTCGTGTATGCGCGAGGAGCAGACCGAGCAGATCTTCTTCCTCCACGCTCGATTCAGCGGTTTGCAAGTTTGGCATTGCGAAGGCTTGTGAAAGGGGGGTGGAGGGGCAAAGGGCGTCGTCTAACTCGGTTGCGGAAAATCCTTTCGACCTCCTTGCAGTCATAGATCTGGCAGCGCCTTTTTCGAATGCATGTAAAAGGACGCCCGTTAATACATAACGATCGAAGTCCACCTCACAATTCAAAGGCGGCTCGAGATCCATCGATTGGACGATTGACGCTGGACGGGTCAATCGTCCATTCGTCGCCGACCTCGACCAACTTGTGCAGGTAGTGCGAATGTGACCCTGAGTTTCCATCCTGCGACCTCATGATTTGCCGTGAGATGAGTTGCGGCACCAAGCATTGGGTGCCTGGTAATTAGTATTTCAAGAATCATGCCAATTTGGATTTAGCCGCGCAGCTCCTGGATTTGGGGTCTTCGTTCGGTCCAGAAAGCAGACGTGTATGATGGTTATGTCGGGAAATCGACAAACTGACGCCGAATGTCGTAAAACCGTTGGCAAACGCTCCGGCGTGTCTCGAATTGGTGCTGAGCAGAAGGGTTCCACCTGGGGGGCTTGCTATCGGCGCGATGATAACGCCGCTTTATCGCGTGGCCACTGATGGTGAACAGCAACTTCCTTGTCGCCTATGCAGTCGCTGGTGGACCTCAAGGCTGAGCTGAATCCAACCGATGGACCAAGTCTTAACCAGCATACCGCATCGTCATGAAGCGTGTACGACAACGCGCATGACTTTTGTCTGTTCATTTGCACTTAGAGCTCAACAGCGTGATGAAGCCTTATGGCGAACATGCGCGTGGCGAGCGCATTAGGCGAGGTTGCCGACTGCTTGCGTCACCGTAAGTTTCTACCCTCCGTCAAAGCATCGAGCCAAAGGCGTCTGCAAGCAATCCATAGCATGTATGTATGGCATTCAAACAATCGATTTTACGAATTGGCGGGCATGCTCCATTAGAAGAACAACAATTGACTGAAAGCAAGTACGCCGGCGCCTGCTGCCGACGATTTCTTAGTTATGGGCGAGTGCGGCAAATCGGCCGAAATCGATCCAGCGAATGTTTCTAGAAGGGCACCTTTTCACATCGTTGCTGCGGATTCCTGCGGCTGACCAACGTGTCTAAGGTCTTAGTTCATCCAGTTAAGCCGGGAAATTCATCAGGTCTTCTATGCCGCGAGACTTTCGAGCCGATGTCCATGCCTTGCGGGGTCTATCTGCCCTGCTGGTTGTCTTTTATCATACCCAAGTCGCGCCGTTTGGTTATCTCGGCGTTGATATTTTCTTCGTAATTTCGGGCTTTCTGATCACCGGCCTCATCTCTACCGAGCTTGAGCAGGCACGGTTCAGCTTTTGGGAATTCTATTATCGTCGTGCGAAGCGTCTGTTGCCCGCCGCCTATGTGGTCATTGCGCTCACGACGATCGCTGCACCCTTCTTCCTGACAGATGTGGGCCTGGGGGACTTCCGAACTCAGGTCCTCGGGGCGCTCACATTCACCAGCAACATCGTTCTCTGGACTCAGGCGGACTATTTCGGCGGATCCGCCGAAACGAAGCCTCTCCTGCATTTCTGGTCGCTCGCTGTCGAAGAACAGTGTTATCTGCTGCTTCCTGCTTTCTTGGCCTTGGCTCCCAAGAGATGGTGGCTCACAGCCGTTAGTTCGCTCCTGGTTGCCAGCCTGGCGCTGTGTCTCTACGTGGCCTTTCGCGACCCATCCGCTGCATTTTATCTTTTGCCGACCCGCTTTTGGGAAATAGCGATTGGTTCACTCGGGGCATTGCTTCCCGCCAGCGCTCGCGTGGCTGCCAAGTTTGCGGCGCTGCGCCTCCCGGCGCTCGTGCTTATCCTCCTTATTCCCTTTGGACCTTCTGGTTTGCAGAACCCGATCGTGGATGCCGCTTTGGTCTGCTTGGCAACCCTGATCCTCCTGCTGTCGCCCAGCAGGGATAATGTGGCGGTTCGAAGCATGGCAAGGATTGGGGATATCTCGTACTCGCTCTATCTGATCCATTGGCCGGTGCTTGTATATGTGCGGGCTGCTTGGCTGGAAGAGCCTCCTGCGCTTGCGATCTATGCGGCCGTTGCCTTCTCAGTTGTAGCGAGCTTAGTTCTTCACCGTTTCGTGGAAAAGCCGTTCCAGCAGGGATTCGTTGCATCTCGTGGACGGATGGCCTCAGGACTCGTTGCCGCAACGGTTCTTCTCGGCTTCGCACTGTCAGTCGACATTGGCGCAGCCGAAAGTAAGGGTGGCTTTTCCGAGAGCCGACGGATCAATTACGGCCTGGCAAGGGCATGTGATCTCACATCTGGATCGCGTCCTCAGGGCATCCCGGAGGCTTGCCAGACGACGGACAGCCCCGAATTGCTGGTCTGGGGCGATTCATTTGCCATGGCACTGGTTTCTGGCTTGGCCAAAACGGTCGGAGAGGCCGGCCTGGCTCAGCTCACAATGAGCGGGTGCTCCCCCGCCATCGGCGTTGCTGCCTTCTCCAAGCGCGCACTGTCTCCCTCCTCCGGTGAGGACTGTATCCGCTTCAATGACAGTGTTTTGGATATCCTGAAAAATCGGCCGGAGATAAGGACCGTTGTCATTTCGAGTCCATTTGACGCCCCTGACTCCAAAGACTTCATGCTGCTTAAGAGGCGTGACGGGACATTCACGGAAGTTGAAACTTCGGTAGATGAAGCCATTGAGGGTATCAAGTCTCTCGTCGAGGCAGTTCGTGCTTTGGGCAGGCGAGTGGTCATAGTTGCTCCCCCGCCAGTCGCAGGCTTCGATATCGGCGATTGCCTTGAGCGAAAGGTGAGTGGAGGTCTTATGCTCGGGCGGCACAGTGATTGCAAAATCGATGTCATCGATTACCGCCGGATGCGATCCCGCACTCTCGATCTCTTAAACCAGGTCGCCGTGAAAGCTGACGTCGAGGTTGTCTCTTACCACGACTTTCTCTGCGACGACACAAAATGCAGAACTGAGATCGATGGTAAATTCCTCTACCGGGACAGCGGCCACCTTTCCTATCAGGGATCAGAGATCATCGCTCGAAAGACAGGACTTGCTGAGAGACTGATCAGGGCTGCTCGTTAGAGCATTTTCGAGATAGACTCTGTTTCAAGACGAATTTTCTAGGCGGAGTGAACCGCGAGCACTTTCGCGTGGCCTGCAATGAAAAGCGCACGAGGATTTCGGACGCCCGCCGCGCCGACCTGAAAGCGCACGAGGCGACGGCCCGCAAGGCTGCTAAGCGAAACGCGTTCTGGCACGGCGCGGTGATCGCCTCGGTCGGCGTTGGTGGCGCCGCCGATATCGCCCGTGCTGCCATGTATGGATGGCTCCTGCGAGTCAAGGATACGATCGGTTCCGGTAAACAGGTCGGTTGCGGCCATGTATAGTACGCATCCGAGTTGGGCCGCATTGTTGAGTGAGTAAGAGTGTGGATGCTCTGTCTATATAGACGGCAATATAGACGGTGCTTCACACATGGACTTGATGAATGATCTCACCGGGCATTTCAGCCGGATGGAGATTGTCGATAGCGGGCGTCGCCGGCGTTTCACGGATGAAGCGAAGCTGGCGATTGTGGCTGAGAGTTATAACGGCCCGCGGCAGGTGACGGCCACGGCGCAGCGTCATGGGATCACGCGCTGGCAGTTGAATGCCTGGCGCAGGGCCGCCCGGGAAGGACGGCTTGTCCACCGCTCGACAAACGGGTTTGTTCCAGCGATCGTTGTTGCCGAGCCGGTTGTTGCGAACACGCCACCTGCGGCGACTGTCGCTGTGCCGCCGCCTGTCAGCGACCACGGTCGCATGGAGGTGGTGAGTGCGAACGACCGGCGTGTGATCGTCGGTCGGGATGTCGACGTGGACGTCCTGCTGCGGATTATGCGGGGTCTGGAGACGTTGCGATGAACCCGTTTCCGATGGGAACGGGTGTCAAGGTTTGGTTGTCGACCGGACATACAGACATGCGGTGCGGCTTTCCTTCGCTAGCCCTTCGGGTGCAGGAAGTTTTGAAGCATGACCCGCTGGCCGGTCATTTGTTCTGTTTCCGGGGGCCGCCGAGGTGATCTGATAAAATTGATCTGGCATGATGGCCAGGGCGCATGCCTGTTCACGAAAAAATTGGAACGCGGCCGGTTTATCTGGCCGAATGTAGAGGGCGGCGCGGTGGCAATCACGCCGGCGCAGCTTTCTTATTTGCTGTCCGGAATTGACTGGAGAGCCCCTCAGGAAACCTGGCGCCCGACGCGGGTTTGAACGTCTTTTGCATTGAATTTGTTGGATAAATATGCTTCTATGACAGCATGTCGTTACCGCCTCTCTCACTGCCGGACGATCTTGCCAGCGCCCACGCCGCGTTGCTGGCGGAACGCGAGGCGCGGATACGCGCTGAGGCTGAAGCGAGCAGTGCAAAAGCAAAACTTTCCGGCATTGAGGCGCTCAACGCCCATCTGCAATTGCTGATCGCCAAGTTGGAACGCGACAAACACGGTCCGAGCCGGGAGCGCACCCAGCGGCTGATCGACCAGATGGAATTGCAGCTTGAGGAACTGGTCGCTGATGCGACCGAGGATGAGCTTGCGTCAGAGGCGGCCTCAGCGAAAACACAGACCGTTCGTGCCTTCACCCGCAAGCGCCCGGTGCGCAAACCCTGGCCAGAAAATATTGAGCGCGAACGTCTCGTCGTCGACGCGCCGACCGCCTGCACCCATTGTGGCAGCGAGCGTCTGTCGAAGCTTGGTGAGGATACTACCGAGACGCTGGAGGAGGTCCCGCGCCGCTTCAAGATCGTCGAAACCGTCCGGGAGAAATTTACCTGCCGGGACTGTGGCTGCATCAGCCAGGCGCCGGCGCCTTTCCATGCCACGGCGCGCGGCTTCCTTGGCCCCAACCTTCTTTCCACCATCGTCTTCGACAAATTCTCCGAGCATCAGCCCCTGAACCGCCAAAGTCGCCGGTTCCGCAGCGAGGGGATTGATCTGTCTACCCAGACGCTCGCCGACCAGGTTGGCTACGTCAGCGCCGCCGTCAAGCCACTCTTCGATATGATCGAAACCCACGTGTTTGCGGCCGAGCGCCTCCACGGCGACGACACCACCATCCCGATCCTCGCCAAGGGGCAGTGCATTACCGGCCGCATATGGACTTACGTTTGCGACGACCGGCCATTTGGCGGGCTTGCGCCGCCGGCTGCCGTCTTCTACGCCTCCAGCGACCGGCGTGGCGAACATCCGCAACGACATTTGGCCGAGTTCACCGGCATCCTGCAGGCCGATTGCTACAATGGCTTCAATCCGCTCTTCGACCGGAGCAGGAAACAAATCCCGGTAACGCCAGCCTTCTGTTTTGCCCATGCGCGGCGAAAGTTCTTCGAGTTGGCCGACGTCTCTCGCAGTGCCCGGCGGGGCAAGGGCTTGCGGCCTGTCTCTGCGACGGCGTTGGAAGCGGTCAAACGCATCGATGCGCTGTTTGACATCGAGCGCGACATCAACGGCAAAAGCGCCGAAGAGCGCCTTGCCGTGCGCCAGGAAAAGAGCAAGCCGCTGCTTGACGAACTGGAGGCTTGGTTCAGGCTGGAACTCGAAGGCCTGTCGCGATCCTCACCGGTTATTGAACCCATCAACTATATGCTGTCGCGCTGGGCCGACTTTGCCAGATACGCCGACGACGGCAGGATCTGCATGACGAATAACGCGGCGGAAAGAGCCCTGCGCGGGGTTGCATGTGGAAGAAAGAACTGGAGCTTCGCCGGATCCGAGCGGGGCGCCGACCGGGCGGCCATCATGCTGACCCTTATTACGACGGCCCGCCTCAACGACATCGACCCGAAGGCTTGGCTCGCAGATGTGCTGACGCGCGTCGCAGATCTTCCCGTCTCCCGCCTGCGTGAGCTCTTGCCTTGGGAATGGAAGAGGATCAAGGCGGTGGCGATATCGGTTGCCGCGTGTTGGTTTCCACGCAGAACTGAGCCGGTTAGGCGCATAATTTCCATTGAGAATTGAGCCATGTGAACCTTCCCCCAACGCGGAGAGCGACGGGGGCAACGGAGTGATCCACATGGGACTTTTAAACATCATCCGTCGGATGGCGCTGCGCGAGAAGCAGTCGATCCGCGAGATCAGCCGGCGCACTGGGCTGTCACGCAACACGATCGCAAAGTATTTGAGTGCCGGTACGATCGAGCCGACGTTCACGGTACCGGAACGACCGAGCAAGCTTGATCCTTTTGCCGACAAACTGGCTGGCTGGTTGAAGACCGAGGCCGGAAGGTCGCGCAAGCAGCGCCGAACGCTGAAGCAGCTTCATGCCGATCTGGTGGTTCTCGGCTTTACCGGCTCCTATGGCCGGGTCGCCGCGTTCGCCCGTAACTGGCGGACTGAGCAGCAGACAGCGGGCCGCGGCATATTCGTTCCGCTGTCTTTCCGCCCAGGTGAAGCATTCCAGTTCGATTGGAGTGAGGACTATGCCGTAATCGGCGGCGAGCGCACGAAGCTTCAGGTCGCCCATATCAAGCTATCACACAGTCGCGCCTTTCTGGTCAGAGCTTACCTGCTGCAGACGCACGAGATGCTGTTTGACGCTCACTGGCACGGGTTCCGCGTGTTCGGCGGCGTACCTGGTCGCGGCATCTATGATAACATGAAGACCGCGGTCGATCGTGTTGGCCGCGGCAAGGAACGGCAGGTCAACGTCCGCTTCCAGGCGATGACGAACCACTACGTCTTTGCGCCCGAGTTCTGCAATCCCGCCGCAGGCTGGGAGAAGGGACAGGTCGAGAAGAACGTTCAGGATGCCCGACCGCGGCTGTGGCAACAGATGCCGGACTTTCCAGATCTACCGGCGTTGAACGCCTGGCTGGAGCAGCATTGCCAAAACCTGTGGCACGAGACACCGCATGGCACTTTGCCCGGCACGATTGCAGATGCTTGGGCTGATGAGCGGGCGGCGTTGATGGCATTGCCTACCGCGTTTGACGGCTTCGTCGAGCAGAGCAAGCGGGTCTCACCGACATGCCTGATCACCTTCGAGCGTAATCGTTACAGCGTGCCTGCGTCTTTTGCGAACCGGCCCGTCAGCCTGCGGATCTATCCCGAGCGGCTGGTCGTTGCGGCCGAAGGAAATATCCTCTGCGAACATCCGCGGGTGATCGAGCGCAGTCACGACAAACCACCGCGAACGATTTACGACTGGCGGCATTACCTTGCGGTCATCCAACGCAAGCCCGGTGCCCTGCGCAATGGGGCGCCCTTCCTGGAATTGCCATTGGCCTTTCGGCAATTGCAGGACCAGATGCTTCGCCGCCCTGGTGGTGATCGTGAGATGGCCGATATCCTTGCTCTCGTTCTTCATCACGACGAACAGGCCATCCTCCGCGCTGTGGAACTGGCCCTGGATGCGGGCGTGGCGACCAAAACGCATGTGCTGAACCTGCTGCACCGGTTGATCGACGGCAAGACGATCGACGGTCCTGACATCGATACGCCACAGGCGCTGACCTTGCTGCGCGAACCCAAGGCCAACGTCGAGCGCTACGATGGCTTGCGTGTCCAGATCGTGGGAGGTCGCCATGCGTCATGATCCCGCCAGCGCCGCCGTCGTCATCATGCTCCGGAGCCTGAAGATGTATGGCATGGCCCAGGCTGTAACGGACCTGATCGAGCAAGGAGCTCCGGCTTTCGAGGCGGCCGTGCCGATCCTGTCCCAGTTGCTGAAAGCCGAAATGGCCGAGCGAGAGGTTCGTTCGATCGCCTATCACATGAAGGCCGCCCGTTTCCCGGCCTACAAGGACTCCTCAGGGTTCGACTTTGCCGCGAGCGAGATCAACGAGGCGACAGTGCGCCAACTGCACCGATGCGAGTTCATGGATGGAGCGCAGAATATCGTGCTCGTCGGCGGGCCGGGCACAGGAAAAACACATATCGCGACCGCCCTCGGCGTCCAGGCGATCGAGCATCACCGCCGAAAGGTCCGCTTCTTCTCGACCATCGAACTGGTCAACGCTCTCGAGCAGGAGAAGGCCAAAGGCAAGGCAGGCCAGATCGCCGAGACGCTGGTTCGCCTCGATCTGCTGATCCTCGACGAACTCGGATACCTTCCGTTCAGTGCTTCAGGCGGAGCGCTGCTCTTCCATCTGCTGAGCAAGCTCTACGAGCGCACCAGCGTCATCATCACCACCAACCTCAGCTTCAGCGAATGGGCGACCGTCTTTGGCGATGCCAAGATGACGACCGCTCTGCTCGACCGTCTGACCCACCGTTGCCATATCCTGGAAACCGGGAACGACAGCTTCCGCTTCAAAGCCAGCTCGGCCGCCGCGGCACAAAAGAGAGGAGAAAAGGCCAACCCATTGACCAAAGCCTGATCAGAAAACCATACTTAGAGGTGGCTCACTTCTCGGTGGAAAAACCGGCTCAGTTCCGCGTGGAAACCAACAGGGCTGCTCATGATCGCAGGCGAACTCGACATCTCAATTGGCTCGATGATCCCGGCTGGATCCATGATTTTTGCGATCATCACTGGTTACTACGGCTTCCCGGTCTGGGCCGGGATCGCCACCGCCCTGCTTCTTGGAATTATCGTAGGACTGATCAACGGAGTGCTCGTTCTCAAGACGTCGGTCCCATCCTTGATCGTGACGCTTGGTACTCTGTTTGCAGTCGCGGGCCTTACCCTCAGTCTCTCGGTTTTTATCACTGGGACGACAAGCGTGGCTGTAAGCGTGCCTCCATTCGTGAAGGCGATTCTAAAGCGTGTCGCGTTTAATCTGCCTCGTATCCTGCGGCTTTGAAGTAGTTTCTGCATTCTGTGACGGAGAAGAGATTGCAGATTTCGCCGAGGGCTTGGGTGATGGCATCGAAGCTGCGGGCAGCCCGCTTTCGCAGCAGCGTCTTGAGTTTTGAGAAGGCCATCTCTATGGGATTGAGGTCGGGACTATAGGGCGGCAGAAACAGCAGCCAGGCTCCCTTTGCCCTGACCAGTTCTTCGGCCCGTTCGCTCTTATGAAAGGCGACATTGTCGAGAATGACGACGTCTCCAGGCGACAGGTTCGGCGCGAGTTGGGTCTCTATCCACGCCTCGAAGATGCGGGCGTTCATTGCGATGAAGGTTTGGGATTTCCACGAACCGAAGGGTGAATGCGTTCGATAGCGCTGCCCTCGCGCAGACCATCCCGACCGCTTCGTCAGCTTTGTGTTCGTCGATGTCTCGTCGATAAAAACCAGCCGGGCCAATCCTTTGTTGAAGAAAGGCTTGCGCCGTGCGGTCCACAGTTCACGCGCCCGCGCGATCTCCGGGCGCAACTGCTCGGCGGCCTGCAGGCTTTTTTTTATGGCTCAACCCAAGCCGATGCAGAAGCCGTCCGACACTGGAGCGATGGACGATGACGCCACGTCCGCAAAGTTCCACGCAAAGCTCGTCCAGCGTCAGTTCGCCATTCTGTGCCAGCCGCTCTCCAACCCACGCGTGCTGTGCCGAAAGCTTACCGCCGCCAAGGTGCCCCTGCCGGCGGGGGAGAAGCGAACCTGTCTCGCGCTTCAGGATCACCAGATCGTTCACGAAACGCGGCGACACCCGAAAATGCCGGGCGGCCTCCCGATGCCCATGGCCTTCTTCCACAAACGCTACGACACGCTCACGCAACGCAATCGGATGTGACTTGCCCATGGCGATCTCCCTTCACATCAAAGGGAATCACCGATGGACTGATTTGAGAACCATGAATCGCAAAAACAGCGACACGCTTTAGGTGAATTCGTCGGCGGAATGTTCCAGGTTACGATTTTCTGGTGGATCGGGATCGCCGCGATCTACACGTTCATCTTGCATTTCTCGCCAGCGGGGAACTGGATCTTCGCATTGGGAGGCGACAAGGTCGGCGCGAGGAATGCCGGCATACCGACGGACAAGATAACCGTTTCACTGTTCGTGGCGAGCAGCGTGTCGGCATCGTTCGTCGGCGTCAGCCAGGCAATCCTGTTCAATTCCGCTCAGGTTTCGTCAGGTAGCTCTTTTATCTTCAATTCCATTATCAGCGTGGTCGTGGGCGGCGTCCTGTTGACGGGTGGATATGGTTCGATCGTTGGTGTGGTCATGGGAACAATCACGTTCGCGATCGTCAACCAGGGGATCTATTTCACGTCCTTCGATGCCAATCTGGCAAGCCTTATCATCGGTGTACTGATGTTGCTCGCGGTTCTGCTCAACAACACGTTCCGCACGATGGCATTGTCCTACAGCAGCAAGAAGAAGTGAGGTGCAACCATGGCCACTCCGATTTTGAAACTCGAAGGCGTCAACAAATCTTTCGGTCCCATCGACGTCTTGCACGACATCTCGCTTGAAGTGCGGGCAGGCGAGGTGCTTTGTCTCCTCGGAGACAACGGCGCCGGGAAATCGACCCTGATCAAGACAATGTCAGGCGTTTACAAGCCGACATCCGGCACAATTGAAATGGACGGCCAGCCCGTCGCCTTCACCAGTCCTCGCGATGCCAGTGAACGTGGCATCGCCACGGTCCACCAGTTCGGTGGGACGTTTCCACTCATGAGCATCGGCCGATCCTTCTTTGTTGGCGTTGAACCCACCAAGCGTTTTGGGCCACTGAAAGTCTACGACAGAAAGAAGGCGAACGAGATCGCTGTCCGTGCCGTCAGAGAATTTGGCATAACGCGGATCGACGATGGTGATCGACTTGTGGGCGGCCTTTCGGGTGGTGAACGTCAATCACTGGCTATAGCTCGGGCCGTACACTTCGGCGCTCGTCTCTTGATACTGGACGAACCGACCGCCGCTCTTGGAGTGAAGGAGGCGGCTCATGTTCTCCGGATCGTTCTTCAGGCCCGCAAGCGAGGTCTGGCGGTCATCTTCATCACCCATAACGTGGTTCATGCTTTAACGGTTGGGGACCATTTTGCCGTGCTCATCCGAGGGGCAAAGGCCGCTGACTTCCGTAGGGGCCAGAAATCCCGTGAAGAGATCACTGACCTCATGGCAGGTGGCGAGGCGATGGCCGAGTTGGAAGCGGAAATCGAAAGCCATTTAGAAGTCCATCAGACTTACCTTGCCGATTGAGAGCAACAGAAGGACGCGCCAGGGGCGCGCGTCCTACCATCCCTTTGTCAGCCACTCCACGTCAGAGATTTTCAATGGCAGAACGTTTGGGCACAGGGCGACCAGCAGACCTAAATTGATCTCAAACAGTGGGTCGTGGCAAATCGACTGATTCTCCCGACGCAACAGGAGCTCGTCGCGAGGGCGATGCTTGCAAGGCCGGATGTCGTTGCCTTTGGCACGGCTGCATCCGTTGCTCGACTCTGCTCGGTCTCCCCTTCAACCGTTTTGCGCGTTTCCACCGCATTGGGATTCGGCGGCATTCGCGAATTCAGAAACTTCTTTCGACAACATCTGCGAATGAGTGCGAAGAGGACTACCCCGACCTATTAAAAAGCTAAGCCAGCCATCAATCTATTAAGAAAGTTCCATAAATCGCGTATGCCAACCGTGCGATGTCGCTTTGTGGTTTCGCGCCCGTAGCCACGCTTGACAGGCCACCCCTTAAACAACGACTTGGGAGGAGATCTTCCGGCGCCCGTGCAGCACGCGGATGATTTCGACTGCGCCGCCGGTGAGCCGATAAAGAGTAAGATACTCGCCTGAGACCAGATGCCGAATACCCGGCGCAATGTCGTCGCGCGCCACTCCCGAGTAAGGGTGTCGTGCGAGATGCTGCCAGCGCGCCTCAATCGCATCGAGAACTCGATCAGCTGCGACTATGTTTTCAACGGCAATGTAGGACCAGATTTCGATCAGGTCCTCATCGGCACGGTCTGTGCGGACAATAGAAAGCACAGTTAGCTTTCGCGTCGTGAAGGTTCAAAGCGATGGCGCGCGGCAGCTTTCACCTCTGCCATCGTCGAACGCGAACTCGGTCCGCTGTCGATACCCTCCTGAACAAGCGCTCGCAGATCCTCGACTGTAAAACCAAGCAAATCCCGTCTTTCCTTCCACTCACGCACGGCGTCGCGGATGGCTTCGCTCGTCGACGCATATTCGCCAGCATCGACCGCGCTTCGCACAAATCCCGCCATCTCAGGTGTCAGTGCAATTGTAATCTTCTCGACCGTCGTCATCGTAGCAGCCTTCTTCTCGTCACATCAATGGTATGCTATTGGCGTACCGGAAGCAAGAGGCCAATAGGCCGGGCTCGCGGGCAACTACTTGATTTCCTTTCCGCGTCCGCTTTCCGGCCGGGGTGGCCCGCGGTTCGGATCCCATCACATCAGGTCTTTTGTCAATTGTTCATCCAAGTGGCATCGAATTTCTCCTTGGTAAGCGGATCCGCGGTCTGAGCCCATAGCAATTACCGGCCCGGTTCTCGGGCCTGTACAACCTCACATCCGGTCGCCACTCTTGGCGGCTGCACCATTATCCCGCATTCGACGGGCACGGGCTCAGGAGAACGGGACCAAACTCAAGATCGGCATTCAAAGGCCAAAGGGATTCCCGGTCCGTTCACCTGGATCCGTCAGGACTGATCAGGCCCTGAGGATTCGAATTTTCGTTATAGGCACGTCCGGCTTCAGGCGGTTTTCATGATCGCACCTTCGATCACGACGCCGGAACTCACATACTTCCAGAGAGCCACGAGCAGCTTACGCGCGAGCGCCACGACCATCGGCGTCTTTAAGCGGCCGGCGTTTTGAGCGATGCGCTCTTTGAACCATATCGCTAGCGTCGATTTTGGTTGATGTCGCAACCAAAGCCAGGCGAGCTCGACCATGGTTGCTCGTAAACGCGGATTTCCCGCCTTAGACACACCCTGTTCGCGATTGACGTTACCGCTTTGCCAAGGGGAGGGGGCAAGGCCTGCGTACGATGCGATTTGGCGTCGGTTGTCGAAGTGTCGGAATAGGCCTTCGGTGTAGAGTATCGTAGCGAATTCTGGCCCTATTCCTTTGATGCCCAAAAGGGCGGTCGCTTCCTTCGGTGTCTCTGACGTCTCGCGCACGATCAAGGCGTCTCGCTCTGCTTCTACAGCCTTGATTTGTGTGAGCAACAATTCCAGGCGATCAAGTTCTCTGCAGACTTCGGCCTTCAGGTGTTTTGATAGCGGACGCCCATCGCCAGTTCGAAGCTCGTCCAGACGCTGCCGCCGATCTCGATTGACGGGTTCGTACTCCCTTATTCCTTGCGTGAAGAGCAGTCCCTTGATGCGATTGACGTGGAAGACGCGTTCGGCAATCAGAGTTTTCCGTTCCCGCCCAATCCGTCGGTTGTCCTCTTCTTCGGCGGTGAGAAGCTTGACCATCGAGCAGGCGCGGGGCTCGCCGCGCTTCCATGCAATCAAAGCGCGGATCAGCGTTTCGCCATCGATGCGATCTGTTTTCGCTCGGCGGTGCCGGCGCGGCATGGCAATCGATGCGGCTTCTACAATATGGCTCTCGATCCAAGCTTCCTTGCTCAGCATTCGTCCCAGCCAGAAGCCATCCAGCCCGGCCTCTTGAATCACCACCATTGGGTAAAGCATACTCTTTCGCCGTTTGGCCTTCAGGCGAAGCTCAGCGAAGCACGAGAACAGGCCGGCGATGTCGCCTCCGGTGACGGTGTAGCGGGACATCTTCTCGCTACACGGTGACAGTGCCGTCACCAGCCAAGTCGATTTACTCAATTCCAACGAGACGAAAATTGCGCCAAGATCGACGAGAGTAGCGGTTTGCGCTTGAGATTGATCTGCTGTCTTCGGCATGGTTGGCCTCCAGAGAGTTTTCTAGCGACCTCACTCTGCCACGGTGCAGGCCGCTACTCACCCCTGATGGGATCTCAAGGCGGTCGGTTTTGGACCTCCATTCTCCGACTGATAATTCGCTAGCCACAATTCCGCTCAAGCATTTTGAGGTGCTCCGTGCATACGTCGTGGACCAGATCGAGAAGCAGCGCGGTCCGCTCTCCGAGCCAGATCAGCGCCTCCACGCTGATTTCGTAATGTTTCGAGTACCGCGCCTTCACATAGGCTTCGTTCAATGTGTTGAACCAGGCGCGCTCCCGATGCTGATCGCGAGGGAACGCCGCGGCCAGACGCCGGTCCTGCTCCTCGGCAAGCGAGCGCAGGAACTTGATGTTGTGCGAAGGTGGGCCGTAATTCGTGAGGGTAAGGAGGACACAAGAATAGGTCTGCTCGAGCGACTGGTGTAACTCGAAGGCGGCATGTTCGAAATACGTGCGCTCCATCGCCAAATAAGCCATTTCTAGGAAACGTTTTGCTGCCGTGAACCTCTGTTCAAAATGCTCTCGAGCAATCTTCAGTCGATCCGCCGGCGAGAGCTCCTGCGGCTCCGCAAGCGGCTCATCATCCAGTTCATAAAGGACGATGCCGTCCTTGCGGATGTCGGCAAAGAAGTACTGCCCCTCCTTCAGGTAGGTGTTCACCTCGCGCCTGGTATGAACGATGAAGCTTACCGGGGTCTCGATCGACTTGTCGCGGATCAGCCGGTCGGCGGCCTTGTACCAGTACTTGGCGAATTCGCAGAGCCTGCGGTCGTTGACGATGACGAGCAAATCGAAGTCGGAGCGATAGCCTTTCGTAGTGAACGGCTCGTCGACCCATCCACCCTTGGCGTAGGAGCCGAACAGGATGATCTTCAGGATCCGGCCGCGCTTCTTGAAGCCGGCCGTCCCCTCTTTCAGCGCGTCCTCGAATTCCTCATGCAAGATTTCCAGAACCCTGCCGAGTTCGCGTTGTTTGCGGAGCGGTATATGATCGATCGACGACTTCATGAGCAATCGATAGGCGAAAGACCTTGCACCGTCTACTCGCAGATTTGAGAGTGCGGATGAGCGCGCGTGACACTTGGTAGGTAACCACCGCGGCACCGAACGGTCTTGATCGAACGCAGATTCGATACCTCTTTCCGCCGATGTTTCGCTCAAATACTAGACGTTCCATCTTGCACTCCGATCCTCTATCGGAAGTAGCATAGACTGCTTCGGCACAATTTGATCTACATTAACGGAAGGGAAGATGATGTTTTGCAACGGAGGGGATTGAAGCCTGTGGGACGCAGCCCAGGTTTGCACGCTGCCAGACTAGCTCACAGCCGGACGTTATCCATAGTTCGGCCGTTGGGTGGGCGGAACGAGAACCAAGGTCCCAGAATGTCCAGGTTTGTACCCTGAATGTCCGCTTCAGCGATAGTCAACGCCTCAACACCCCCATTTAGGTTACCATCGCCCCATGGCCCTATTCCGGCCTCCACCCTTACATTGAGCGACCCTACGTCTCCTTCGGCTCGAAATATCTGGCGGATGGCCCTGCTCCAGCCGGAAAGCTGAGAGGGTTCATGAAGTGATCTTTCTTGTCGAACGTCCACCGATAACTTCAGGAAGCAGCCTTGCTAGACCAAATCCGCGGCCGAGAGTGTGTAGATCGTTCCGCGCTTGGGGCTGTAGAGCCTCGTCGCAGCCACCTGAATCCGGGCGCGTGCAGCGTCAAAGGCGCGGAGGCAATCCGCTTCCGATACCTTGCTTGCCGCTGTTTTCACCAGAGCGGTTGCGTCCACGAAAAATTTGACCTCGAACATGCCGTCGTAGCCGGTAAAGCGGACAACGTTGCGAATTTCGTCAAAACTTCGGCTTGTATTGGGGAATGTTAGGCTCATGTGCCATCCTCGCGGCTGTGGACGGCGATCGCTTGAGATCGGCGCCCTTTTCTATAGTAACGTCAAGGCGTTCTGAACCTGCTACCTGTACAAATATGGCCCTAAGTTCTACAATTACAAGGTGAATACTCCGTGTGGAGCGCACGGGGCGGTTTCGAGGGATATCCTCCCTGATGTGGCCGTAGGAGAGTTATTTGATGCCAGTCCTAACCATTCATCACCGCACGACCTATGGCTATCGAGAGAAGGTGTCGCTGTCGCCTCACCGCCTTATGCTCAGGCCGCGGGAGGGGCGTGAGGTGAGGCTGTTAAACCATACCATATCGATTTCTCCCGAGGCGCAGCTCCGTTGGTCCAACGATGTCTTCGGGAACGCGATTGCTTTGGCGACGTTCCAATCCCCTACCGATAGCCTCCTAGTCGATAGCTTGGCAACCGTTGACCTGACCGCAGTGGCGTGGCCGGTGTTCGACATCGCCGCTTCCGCGATCAACTATCCATTCCACTACGCTGACGGCGAATGGACGGATCTCGGGGCGCTAGCAGCGCAGCAATATAACGATGTCGATAATAAGCTCCGAGCCTGGGTGCGGGGCTTCGTCGCTGCAGACCCGACGGATACACTGTCCCTCCTGAAAGACATCAGCCTTGGCATCGCTTCGTCCATCTCCTATCAGAGTCGGGAAGAAGAAGGCACGCAGGCGCCACTGGCCACCCTCGAACGCGGATGGGGCTCTTGCCGGGACCTCGCCGTTCTGTTCGCCGAGGCGGCACGTAGCTTAGGCTTCGGTGCCCGGATTGTTTCCGGCTACATCTTCAACCCGGACCGCACGCTTGGCGGGTCGACGGACAGCGGCTCGACCCATGCGTGGGCGGAAATCTTTGTCCCAGGAGCAGGCTGGATAACATTCGATCCAACCAACCGAAGCTTGGGCGGTGCAAACCTCATTCCTGTCGCGGCAAGCCGCGATATCGCGCACGTCGTACCGGTTTCAGGAAGCTTTGTGGGCAGCACGGACGCCTTCATGACAATGGATGTTGCGGTCGAGGTCAAGGAAACTGAATGATCCTAATAGCGCGCGGCTCCCTTCGGTCATAACAGGTCATCATGCGCGCTTGGGGCAATATGCGCACGAGGTACGTGACCGAAGGAATGACGGCCCTATGGAGCCTCGTTGCATTCGGCTCGCCCTACACCACATACATGTGTATGCTCCAGAGAGCAGAGGATGGAACATGCTTACCCCCTTCGAGGTCATTTTCGCCAACATCGCTCAAGGCATCGCGCTTCTGGATTCGGATCTGCGGGTGCTGGTGGTAAACAATCGCCTGTCGCAACTGCTGCAAATTCCGGAACTGACTATGGGAATGGATGCAAAGGCGATCGCTGAGCAGATGCCTGCCCATACCCAAGCTAGGCTTTGGTTGACACACTTGGTCACCGAACAGAAATCGCTGCAGCAGGAAATAGAAGTCGGCAACGGACTCCTATCCTTGACTTCCACCCCCGTGTCCGAGGGCCACTGGTTGATCCAGTGCAAGGATATATCAGCGCACGCGGCGATAAAAAAAGAGCTTTCCGAACAGACCAACCTTTTCGATACGACTTTGGCCAACATGCCTCACGGGTTGTGCATGTTCGACGCGGACAAAAATCTGATGCTGTGCAACGCGGCGTACTCGCGCTTGTACAGTTTGCCGGAGCAACTGACCCGACCGGGTACACCATTGCAGCAGATTCTCGACCATCGTGTGACTGTGGGCAATGCGCCCGCCCATCGTGAAACCTATTTCGATGTTGTAGCCGAAGCCGCCCTGAAACGGGCAGTGGCAAGTCAGAACATATCGCTGATGGACGGGAGGGTCATAAAGATCTCACACAGTCCCATGGAAAACGGTGGATATGTCGCAGCGCACGAAGATGTCACCGACGCGGTGCGCGCGGACGAGCAAATCAAATATATGGCTGGCCACGACCCGCTGACAGGATTGCCCAATCGAACGCTGTTACGCGAGAAGATCGACAGGGAGCTCGCAGTCAGCGGGAAGACAAGCTCCTTGTTATGTTTGGATCTGGACCGATTCAAGGAGGTAAATGACAGCCTGGGGCATGCCGTGGGCGATCTCCTGCTCAAAGCGGTTGCAGACAGGCTGACGGACTGTTTACGTGACGGCGACAGCATCGCGCGCCTCGGCGGCGATGAATTCGTTATCTTCCAGACCGATGTCCAAAGCAGAGACCAGGCTTCATCCCTGGCTCAGCGGATTATTGACGTTGTCGACAAGGCTTTCATTATCGATGGAAAATCCGTTCGCATTGGCGTCAGCATCGGCATTTCGATGGCTCCGGACGACGGCGACATGGGCGACTCGCTTTTGCGGCATGCCGACACGGCTTTGTATAAGGCAAAGGCGATGGGCCGCGGCACCTTTTGCTTCTTCGAAACCGTGATGGATGCCGACAGGCAAGCGCGTCGTGATCTTGAAACTGTGCTCCAGCAGGCCCTCGAAAGCAATCAATTCGAGCTCTACTATCAGCCGCAGGTGGACACGATAACCGAACAGGTTGTTGGGTTCGAGGCCCTGCTGCGTTGGCATCACCCTGAACGCGGTCTGGTTTCGCCGGTTGAGTTCATCCCGCTGGCGGAGGAAACCGGGATGATCGTGCCCATTGGGGAATGGGTCTTGCGTCAGGCCTGCAAAGACGCCGCGAGTTGGCCGGCCGATATCGGCGTGGCCGTCAACCTTTCCCCGCTCCAGTTCAAGAGCCAGACGCTTGCCCACACCGTCGTCTCCGCGCTTGGCGATGCGGGGCTACCAGCATCTCGGCTTGAACTCGAGATCACTGAATCGGTTCTGCTGACCGACAACGACACGGCCTTGGCAACGCTGCACCATATCAGGAGCCTCGGGGTGCGGATTGCGATGGACGACTTCGGTACCGGATACTCATCATTGAGCTATCTGCGGCTCTTTCCATTTGACAAGATCAAGATCGACCAATCCTTCATTCGCGAACTTGGAAACTCCAAGGATTGCGCTGCCATCGTGAAGGCCGTCGTCGATCTGGGGGCAAGTCTCGGGATCACGACCACTGCCGAAGGTGTCGAGACGAGCGATCAATTGAACCGGGTAAGAGAACAGGGCTGTAGCGAAATACAAGGCTACCTGTTCGGAAAGCCTCTCCCTATCAGCAGCGTCCATGAACTGTTGAAGCGCCACTCGCCGGAAGCTGCCTGACGGATTTATCTATCTACCAGCGAACCGCGCTTGGAGAGTGGAAAGCCCGAAGCCACGCCGAATAGGATCTGGTCATACGATGGCTGGAATAAGTGCGTAGCGGCAACCCGACGGGTCATAAGTGCTGATCTGAAAACCTGAGGCACCACCTACACTGGTGCCGACGTCGGCGGGGGCACAGGCGCCGCCGGGCTATGCTCATATAGGTCACCCACTCCACTCCGGACACGCGGGTCTCACTGTCCTACAGGCACCAGATCGAATGTGAGGCCGGTTAACGTCATTGCACATGATGCTGTCTGAAGAGGTGGCTCGAGGATATCTCGAATGGCCAGCCGCCACCGCCCGTCTGTGCGATGTCACCTCGCTAACCAAATGCTTGATCGTCAGATCGCGCAAAGGAAGATGGCCCCGACGGGGCCATCTCTGGAAGCGAAGGGTTTACTTGACGTAGACGACTTTGCCGCCGTTCGCGGCTGTCTCGATGCCGACGACATTCTCCATCTGAACCTTTTTGCCTTCAAGGTTCTTCATCAGCGCGGCGTCCTTCTTGAGCATCGACTGAGCCTTCGAGACGGTGTCGCTGCTTGGTTTGCGATACATGTCAGGCACCTGCGTGGTGGCGTCCGAGCTCTTGTTCGCTTCACTGACAAGAACGACCGTGACCATATCATTAGCCACCATTGGCGATGACGCCGCGGCTGTCTGTGCCAAAGCTGTGGTACCGATCGATGTGGCCGACATTACAGCGGCGATAGCGAGGGTAGCGATTTTCATGATGTTTCTTCCTTTGACGGCCGTCTTCACGACCGAATCTCCTGGGCCGAAGACCAATCACTGGTCGGCGCAACTCAATGAGCGAAAGAGGAAATTGTTCCTAGAATAAGTCGGTTTCTAGAATATTATCTTGCGGATTCCCACACTCGAACTTCTCCATGCGTCCTAGCACCACGACTTGCCTCACGCCTTATATACCCCCGACTGATGGGGCCATCGGCCCAATTGGCTCGTAATAGGAGAAGGCCCGTCATGTCGGGCGGGGCCTGTCGAACGCACTGACGTCCATCCTGCTTTCGACGAACGATCGTCAGTTCCTCATAGATTTTGTGGAGGCCGTTGAGCAACGGTGCGGATAAACCACCATACGCATCTGATGTGGAGTTTAAGCTGCCGCAAGCGCCTTTTCGATATCCTGCAGCGAATGGCCTGTCAGATCTTTATCCAACTCGCCGATCAGAATGTCCGACAGCGACTTGTGGTAGCTCTTGCGCATTTCCCCCAACGTGCGCGGTGCCGCCACAACAACAAGGCTCCTGATCTTCCCTCCGAGCGCTTGCTTGTTCAACAAGTCGGCTACGCCGCTGCTGAAGCCGTCTTCGTTCTGCTGGCTGTCGTCCGGGTTCGCCGAACTGCTGGAATGGCGGCCACCTGATGAGATTTTCGAGCTATTGATCTCTGCAGAAGGCATTGCCTTCAGCTTTACATTCGCCGCATCGCCCTCGTTCTGAAACAGGCTAAGTTTCTCGCCATCGGCAACAGCTATAATCGTGTTATGGGGAAGCTCCATATTACATCTCCGTCCTGACCAATGCGTGTTCCACCGTCAGGGTGGGACCGACGCTCGTTTCAGGGCTACGGTAACCCGATCGCCGGGAGATTCGTTCCGCTGCGTTAGAGCCGACAGTTCGCTCCGATCGCCAAGTACATAGAAGTAAGTGCGGTCGTGCGGCTGTAGACGTCGTCCTTTCGGTGCCGTCCGCCAAATCGACGCACTTTCACATCGAGCAACCGCCGATGACTGGAAAGCAATGGAACGTTCGACCTCCTTACGACTTGGGCGAGGATGGAAAACTCTGAATTCGCAAAACTCAAGAAGCCCATCGCTCTGGTCGTTGATGACGAACCGCTGATCCTTATGGACACGTCCGGTATCATCACTGATGAGGGTTATGCCGTAATCGAGGTTACGACGGCCGACCAGGCGTTCGAGTTTCTCGCACAGCACTCTTCCCTCGAATTGCTGTTTACCGATGTCCAAACGCCTGGCTGCCTCGACGGCTTTGGCCTGGCCAGAAAGGTGGCGGTGAGATGGCCGCATATCTGCGTAGTCATTGCATCGGGGGCTGCAAGACCTAGCACTGCAGACATGCCCACCAACGCTCGCTTCATTGCGAAGCCGATCTCGGCGCAACTCGTTCACGACGTGCTGCGGGATCACTGTAATCCGTAAAACCATTGAACCAGGTGCGAACTCCTAATCCCTGATAAGCCAAATTCAAAGAAATGTCCGCGAAAGTCCAGATGACACGCGCCCTAATGCCGGCGGTTGGCCGCCGCCAGTAACACTGCCGATCTGGCTTCTTCCGCGGGCAATCGTCCCTCATGCACCGCCCGACAGGTCTGCCACGCGTGCTGCCAGGCTTGATTCGCCTGGCCTGGCTCATGAGCAAGCCAGTTCACGCCTTCTTCGGTACTAGTTATTGTGACCCGTAGGCCGTCACGCTCTAAAATGAGCGGCTTTTCCCAGCGATTTACGAGCATGGTCTTGGCCCTCCATGGATTGCGCTTCAGACTCAATCCTGCAGGTAGCAGAACGTTCCCATCCCTCCAGCTGCCCCCGTCTGCTGCTTGGAGGGTTCAGCTTTAGGCAATTCTTGAAAATAATCACTTGTGTGGATCGGAAAAAATACGCACCGACAATGACGGCAGCACAACAACGCCGCTCGGTTACCGGCGGATAGTCAGATCGCCCCGTGTTAGGTCAGGCGCTTCCTTCCGGCGCCAATTCGCCCAGCAGAGCATCGTTGATGTCTCTCAGCGGGGAATATGCTGTTCCCGGCGCAACCTCATGAGGGGCCGCGCCAATGTCTAGTCTATACGTGACTGTCGGGGCCGCGCGGTCCATTGAAAACGGGTGCAATCACCTCGTGAAGCGCCTCTGCCGACGCGACCTCCGCCAGAAGTCGGTCATCCGCATCGCAGATACGAATGCTCCACAGCGTGAGCGGCTTTCCCATTTTGATGTACTCCGCCGCAAGTTCTCGAATGGTCTCGCGAGCTTCGATTTTGGCAGCCTCCAGATCGGGAAGCTCCACTCCATCGGTATCGACTACATATTCCCGCAGGAAGTTGAGGTGAAGAAAATAGGTCTGCATCAGCCACTCCTTGTTCGGCGCCAAGGCTCCCGAACACACGGCTGCGACGATGGTTTCCGTACGGGCGCGTACAGTCGAAGGGGCCGCATTCTCCCCGCGCACCGCAAACAAAAAAGAAAGGCCCACCGAAGCGGACCTTCCCCATCAACGAGAAGCCAACTCGTCAAGGGCACTTGATCTGCCGGCCTCGGAATCAGAACAAGCGGACCTCCAACGATGTTCCAGCGCCCGGCGATGGCGGTTCCAAGCATCCGTTGGTTTTAAGGGCGTTGGTCGTACCACCACCGGATCTTCCATCTAATTCACCTTCTTTCCGGTGACGCGTGTTACGGATCTGAAGATCCGTGAGTAGTCCGGCGCCTTGTCTCATGGGAGTTCCGGGGAGCAACGGGGGCAGGGCATGCCGGCGGCACCACAGCCGCAAGAGCGGGTGCCCGTCCACACCCTTTCCGGGTGTGCTTCGCATACCCAACCGGTGTCTCGGCAATCGCTGCAATGCCGGGTCACATTACCATCACGGTCAATTGCCTCTCGTTGAGGACTCCGTGCTGGTAGAGGGAGACAATGAGGATCGCGACCTCGACCGCTTCGGGTGTCTGCTTCTGAAAACCGCGAACGCTGCAGGCCTGGTCAAATACCCGCTGCAGCATGGACAGGTCGTCTGGCTCGATCGGATCGAGCACCTGAACGTGCTTGATCAGCATTCGTTCACCCCAAATCATCCTCGATGCCTCAATGTAATTCAGAGGGCTCCCGATTGCTACCAGACGAAACCGTGATCAGCGCCAGCAAGAGCTTCATCGATGTCGGCGTCGTCGGCACGGTGGCGCTGCTTGCCATCGTGGCGTTGTACCTGATCACCAGGAGGCTGTTCAAAGCCCTTACCGGGATCTGATGGCGCCGTTCCGGTGCTACGAGACGGCGGGTGAGGCGGAGCGGGCAAGGTTCATGCCGCGTATTTCGCCCAAGGGCGCGTAAGCTTCAGCTAAGTGCAAATCACTTCTGGGGTTTGTTAAGACCCCGCAACTCCCCGAGCAGTTGCTGAATGTCTGCGAAACTGGAGGCGGCCGATGACCATGCTTGATTGTGGAGATCATCGCCAGGGGGTATCTCCCGGTTGGCCTTACCGCCGACTACAGCTAAACATTGAATCCCAGCTACGTCGTCGCCTTCATAGTGAAGCATCGAAATCTCGTAGTCGGGATAGTTAGAATTGCTGACAATCCCTATTCGGACCTGACATTCGCCGCTGCAGCCGCGCATATTCTCTAAGACCTGGCGCACGTACTCCTCTGGCCTTCCCAGTTGGCCGTTGATGGATCGGATGGTCGCGTCCTCAGGGAGCTTCTTGGTCGGTTTCTTCATTTCACTCGCAGCCTCGTTTAAGAAAAAATAGTTTCGAGGCGGAGGTGTATCAGAACCGATTCCCGATCTGAATTTCCGTTCCCGTATCCAGCACAATATGCAGGTCCCGGATTATGCCGGCCGCATCAAGCAGGGCGGCCTTGACCTGATCAGGCGATCGATTGCCCAAGCCCAGGGCCACAGCTGTCGTCTGCAGATCGATCACTGCGTCGGCCGAGGTATGGCCGCCCGGTATGCCGATTGTCTCCCGCATATCGCGAATCGTCGTTATCGCGCGATTGAGTAGACGGCGAGCTTCGTCGCCGTGCAGCTTCTCGACCTCATTGGCCGCGCGGACCAACTCTGCGATGAAATCGTTCGTCGAACTCAATGCAGCGTGTCCTTGTCAGGCACCATACCCGCCGAGTTCATATAGTCGGCTAAAGTATCGGCACTGTCGTGCGGTAGGCCGCAAAAGGGCTCGCCTCGGAGAACCACAGTACGGCTGTTGGTAGTGTCGAATATTTCCCAGGTATGTTCGCCGTCTTTGCGGAGGTCGAAGCGGTGGCGTCTGCTCATGCCGGGAAACTGACACGAAGTTGCAGGGAGTCAAGAAGTCGTAGCAGACTGGCGAGTGGGCAGCGGTTCAATCGTCGGGAAGAGGCGGGCACGTGAAATAGACTACGACAGCCACCAAGGCGAAGAATGCAAGGAATGCCAAGAAAACTAAAACATACGTGCCCATCATTGATCCCCTTGTTGAGGATAAGCGCGCGGTTGTTTGTTTTGTTCCAACGCGGCTGTCGCCGAAGCCCTTCAGGGCTTGGTCCCTCTCAGCCCGTCGTTCATATGCTGTACAGGTCTATTGGGGACAATGGCATGTTTAGATCGAATGACTTATTCGTCGTCAGATTGGTAGGCCCAAATTGGATGTTCGCTGCAAAGAAGTTTTCACCGCATACGTCGACCGGGAGTACGGCGGCTCGCCACTGAATATCGAGGAAGTGCTCTTCCTCGCGTTCGAGCAGGTACCCAAGTGGCGAGGCACCGAGGAGATGCTAGTTCCTGTCCCTACCGCGCAGTTTCTGACCCAGAGCCTTTTCTAGCGTGGGTGGAAGGCTTCGAGTGCTGTTCTGTTCGCTGATGCAACGCGGGCATTGCGACGCCCCAGAAACCCTCCGAGACACCATGACGCAATTTCACGCAGGCAATTGCCCGAGTTGTCACAACGGCCGGCTCTTTCTCTTTCGAGAGAGCGACACCGGAGATGTCTACGGACACTGCGAGGAGTGCGAGCAAGGTTATCGGTCGCCGGGCGACATCGAGAGCAACAGTGGGTTCCTAACTCTGCTCAACGACTCCGACGCCGAATGGGCGACCGAAGATGAAATATCTCGAACTGTCTGGGCGAACTATCAGCTCTTCGAGACATAGCTGCACCGATTGCGGCTGCCTATTGTCCGATTAGCGTTCAGTCGGCCACAACACCTACACGCTTGCGACCGACAACAATGGCGTCGAGCAGCGAGGTCTTTTCATTCAGTACGGCAAGCAGCCCATATCAGGCCAAACCGACGTAGGTCGGTAGATCGCCATTGCCCCAGCGGCTCGATATCCGGGTCATTCCGCCGAAGCTCTTCACGCTCGGATAGGGTTTCTCGCTGGCAGTCCTCAAGGGAAGCCTCAAAGCCCAATGACCCGTCACTGCCCGGTACGATCTGATACCCATATACAACCAGTTCCATTCCGTCTTCCTCGAGGAAACACCCTCATAGGTATAGCCCCCTACGGTGACGGTGGAACTCCCAAAATCGGGCGGCCGACGAGGATATCGGCTTAGGAGACGGAACGTTCGCCTTCAATCGCAGTTCGAATAACAGACGCAGCGGCCCTTCCATCCATCAGCACTTCACCGCACTCCCCTGCGTTCCAGACTACTCCAGACAGTCCCTCGATTCGGCCCGCTTCGGCGGGCTTCTTTTTGAGGCCAGTCCGGTCTGCGTATTTGAACGGCATTTGGACACCCTATGGCCTAGCCTGCGCCGTCAGCGCTCAATGTGTCTCCTTGCGTTTCTGCCATTGCCCATCGACCACTGCCCCGAAGTCTGGCCCAACTCGCCCGAGGACGTTCAAGCGTCCACTCTCGAATTTCGAACCGACAGGGCATAGGCAGCCAGTGCCAGACGGGACTGTAGGTGGCCCGTTATACGACGCCAGGCATCGGTGTGAACGAACATGAAGCCGTCGGAACCTTTGTAGCCGACGATGTAATCCACCCCTTTTTCCCTCCAGGTTTCTAACAGCATACGTTCAGCCTCACATTGGTCGCCTGAAACACCGGATTCCAGGCGCTGGGGGTTGGCTGTGCTTGGGAGCGAAAATAAAAGGGAGAGGCCGACAACGGCGCTAACGACTTCAAATTTGGTTACCTTCTCTCAAGGCTTCTCACTTGTTGCTTGGCGTCGGATGCGTACGAAATTTAAGATCAATCCACCTCATTATCCACATAGTCGGGTGGCACCACACGGTGTGGTCTTAAATAATCCATCATACCATCAGAATGGGGTGTTCACCTGACGACGTTTCTGCAGAACGAGACCGGCGGCTGAGAGCAGGCTTTGCCTGTGTTTTCAGGGATGATCGCGGCGAGCATCAGATCGGCATCTCGGGCGCCGATATGCGGAGATGGATGGGCGAGGTATGCCCGATCGCACTGCATCAATGTCGGCCAACCAAGCGCGACGATCGGCATATTGACACAGATCGGCCGCGTCGACATCACGACCATTGAGTGGCAAATGATCTTGCTTGCCGCCTGCGAATATCGTCAGCCGCTCTATCAGACGTCGTTCGATCTGCAGGCAACGGACCGATCCCCGGGGACGTCGCGACCAATCCAGCTTAGCCGTAACTCGACAGTATGCGCTAATCCGCTCGGAAGTTTCGGTTGTGCGAGGGCCTGCGCGGTCCGTCAGGATGCAGGCCCTCAACCCGACGCAAGACAAAAAGGTTCAAAAAGAAGAGGGCTCGGCCGTCTTTCCCGTTCGAGCCCCCAGAGGTCTCTTGGCGAGGGGGAATATCTCGCAACTTCTAGCTTAGCGCATCACCCACCTTTTGGGCTATGCGGGGCGGCCACTGGAGCATTAATTGCCGGCCCCCATTCTTATCAGCCTTTCAGGCGTAAGCACGTCATTGCCGGAAGGTGAGAGTTCAGTGCTCATGTTCGAGTGGCCCGACCACGGTGATCCCCTCACCGCGGGCGGCGATGGCCATCTTTCGGTCACCGGTTGCCAGAGGCAGTCCCTGCGTTCTGGCAAGTGCGACATAACTGGCATCGTAGGCGGTCAGCGTGTGACGTGCCGCTAGGTCCAGCACCAGACCATCTCCGCCCGACCCGGCATCCTCGAGCGGCAACCCTCGCAGCTGTGTCATCAACAGGAGCGGTTCGCCCGGGCGGAGTCGGCCACGCCGCTCGGCCATCAGAAACAGATTGCGGGTCTCAAACCAGAACAGTGCCGGCACGAGACAAACCGTCGACCGTATCTCCGACAGTAGTCGGTCGGCGGCCTCGTGTTGTTCGTCGGGCAAAAACCAGGCGGCAGCGATGGAGGCATCAAGAACGAAGGACATCAGTAGCGCCGGCCCTCATCGCGCCATTCGCGGATTTCGTCCTGCGTGGTAACGGGTCGGCCCACGCGCTGGGCCTTGATTTCGGCGATAAGCGCATCGACGTCATTGTCGCGGCGGATACGGGACAGCCGGGCAACGGGCGTGTTGCCGCGCGAGATGATCACCTCCTCGCCGGCCTCGACCTTAGCCAGAAGCTCGGACAGATGGGTTTTGGCCTCAGCGACCTTGACGGTAACGGTCATGACGGATGCTCCAGGGTTTGTCTCTCTCGTCGAGCAGATGGTGGATTGCACCGATTTCCGACGTTTTGTGCGATCATATGGCCGTTTCCGCTAGTTGGTCAAGGCCTAACCATATCACTATCGATACTTGAATAATTTGACGAGCGATTGGGGTCCTTGCTATCTCAGCCCTAACTGGCTGACTTTCAAAATATGCCGCGTCCATAGTTACTGGAACGACTTTCGCGGCTGCGCCACGATCAACTAAGCGCAGCGTTCGCTGCACCGATCATCATTATGCTTACAACGGCGCTCTTCGCGATTCTCAGGGGCACCGCATTTCCGCAAATTGGAACGCGGGTGCCCCAAGTGACGCCTATGCAGTGCGATGCTCGGCCCCACCCAATTTTTGCCGGTTCAATCCCGTTTACGTATCTACGGCTTAGGCAACCGGCGTGAGCCCCGCTCGGGTTCACACGTCGCGGCCAACAACAATCCGGCCGCATCGCGGTTGGCCTCGACAATTCCTTCGTTAGGAATGGATTGCGCCATCACAAACGAGCCCTGGACGAGCGACAGGATCTGTATGACGGCTCGCTCAGGCTTGTCCAAACCGAGCGGCTTAATGAGGGATGCAACGAGTTCCTGCAGTTCCGTGAAATACTCGGCAATCGCCGCCTGCACCTCCGGCGTGTTTGCCTCGGGTCCGAATTCTGCCAGTCCTCTCGTAAACGAACAGCCGCGGAAAGTGGGCGCGCGCAGGGGTTCATCTATCGCGTCGAAAATCGCCAGCACGCGCTCTGTCCCCGATAGGCCAGGTTTTTCCGTCGCGGTTGCGAGCATCTGGAACCACATGGCTTTCGTGTGACGCAGGTAGGTGGCGATCAGCTTAGCCTTCGATGGAAAGTGCTTGTAAAAAGTCATCTTGGCCACGCCGCTTTCGGCGATGATACGATCTATCCCGACAGCGTTGATGCTAAGCCGGTAAAAGAGGTCGGAAGCCGTCTTCAATATGCGTTCTCGCGGGGCGAGCGCATCGAGCGATTTTCCATCAACATCCACATCCCTAAACTCAAGCACGCTGCGCGTCTGCATTTTCGTTACCTCAGGTCCTTGGCGAACATATAGACAGACTATTCTGTAAAATTTATGATTGCAAATACATACAGGTCTGTCTAATAAGATATTACGACCAAAATTCCAAAAAGAGGAAGAATTTAAGATGAGCGGAAAAGTCGTTGTTGTGACCGGTGCGAGCAGTGGTTTCGGAAACCTAACGGTGTTGGAACTTGCGAGGCGGGGTCATACGGTGGTTGCGACCATGCGGGACGTCGAGGGAAGAAACGCCAAGGTTCGAAACGACCTTATCGACGCATCGAAAGCCGAAGGCCATAAGCTGCAGGTCCTTGAAATGGACGTCGCCGACGAGGCCTCCGTCAATTCAACGATCGATCAGGTCGTCAAACAGCACGGAAAGATCGATGTTCTGGTCAACAATGCCGGATTGATGCCTGTTGGGATCACGGAAGCCTATACGGTGGCAGACATCGAACGGCTCTTTGCCGTCAATTTCTTTGGCGCCGTGCGGGCGGACCGCGCCGTTCTGCCGCATATGCGCGCCGCTGGAAGCGGGCTCCTTGTTCACGTGACATCCCTGATGGGCCGAGTGGTCTTTCCTTTCTTCGGAACCTACTCCGCAAGCAAGTTCGCCCTCGAGGGGCTTGCCGAAGCCTATCGTTACGAATTGAAGGGCTTTGGGATCGACTCTGTCATCGTTGAGCCAGGACCATTCCCGAGCAATCTCATCTCGTCGAGCCCGGAACCATCCGACCAGGCTGTGCTTGCGTCCTATGGCGAAGTCGCGGCGATCCCGGGTCAGATCAAGGCCCATTCCAGCAGCGGACAAGACGAGGCCAACCCTCCCCGGCCTCAGCGCGTAGCTGATGCCATCGCGGCGCTGGTCGAAGCCACGGAGCGACGTCCGTTGCGAACGGTCGTCATGCCTGAAGGCATGGACCTCGGTGTCCATCGATTGAACGAGGCCGTACGCCCGATCCAGGAGGACCTGCTCACCTCTTCCGGTATGTCACACGTGCTGTGACGATCAAAACCAACGGCAGGTGGTGGCGATGCCACCTGCCGTCTCTCGCACCATTTATGGGTAGGCAATGAGCATTTTGAAGGAAAAAATTCGATGAAATACCGCACTCTCGCCCGTGACCTAAAGGTCTCCGCGCTCGGCCTCGGCTGCATGCCCATGTCAGGGTATTTTGGCGACCCGAGGGGTATCTATGGTGCAGTAGACGAGAGCGAGGCCATCGCCACCATTCACCGTGCGATTGATCTTGGCGTTACGTTTTTTGATACGGCAGAAGTCTACGGTCCATATCTGAACGAGGAATTGATCGGCAGGGCAGCACGCAAGCAGCTGCAGCGCGACGGATTGATCGCCGCCCCGAAGCGGAAGGCCCTCGCTCGATAGTGGCAAATCTCGCCGCGACGCCGTGCGGCATTTCTTGAAAGGATAACGAATAGAAGAACTCACCAGCACAACGATCTCCGAAGAGCGGCTGGAGGATTGCCGCGACGTCATAGAACCGGAGCTTCAGGACCTGATCCGCAGTGCGCTGCAGACAGGTTTCTCGCGCGAAGAGATCCTGATCGCCGTCAGCGAATCCCGTCGAGCAGATTGATTTCGGCCTGCAGTTCGGCGACAGCCTTTCGATTCAGTTGGGCAATGGACCAGAAGACCGGACGTATCACGACGAGCGACACGTTGGGCGCGACTGCTCAGCCGAGGCTGCTCGACGGCCCCCTTGATGATCAGCTGGCAGCCTCAAAAATGCGGTTGCGGGCGGGGGTGAGGCCGTCAATGGTGATTGGAATGGCCTTGCCGCTGGTCGGATCGACGGCGTGGATATGGAGATGCGGTTCGCTCGTGTTGCCCGAGTTGCCGACGAGGGCGATGGATTGCCCGATCCTGAGCTGGTCGCCGGTTTTAACTCGAATACTACCCTTTTGCAGGTGCGCTAGTTCCACCCGCATGCCGTCGCAAACGAGGACGACATGATTCCCTGCTGGATTGCCACGGTCGGCCTCCGGCGGAGACTGGTCGGGCAATCCGTCACGAACTCCGATGGCTGCGCCATCGCAGGGGCTGACCACTGCGACGCCATAGATGGCATAGTCTTCCAGCTCGTCTGGCAGGATTCCCGCAGCCCGAAATCCACCAGCGTTCAGGGCTACGATATCGAGGGCATGGCGCTGCGCCTTATTGGAAGCATGGTAGTTGATCAGACTGTGGTTGCCGCCATGCGCCACCATGAAGCGGCCGGCGCCGAGCGGGGAAGCGAGCGGACGGGCATCGGGGTTAGTGAGCATGCCAGGAACGACCCAAGCCAGGACGCCGCCAAAGCCGGCGAGGAACAGCATATTGGGCCAGCGGCGCCGCCACAGGTTTGCGTCTTCGACCCGCCAAGGCCGGCGGCGGTGTCTCAACCAGGAAACCAAGATCGCCGCGGCCAGGGAGGCTGCCAGCATATAGCTTGTGTATAAGCCGGCCATGTCCCAGCGCGCCATCAGTAGTACGAAGGCGACAAAGGCGGTCGATTCCGCCACGACGAGCAACCAATCAGAAAGTGCGGGTTCGTCGAGGCGCCACACCCGGATGGTATAAGCCAGCGGCATGACGATCGAGAATGCCACCATGACGAGGATCAGGCTTTGCATGGGATTTCCTCCAAGGGGACAATCGGCGTAGGCAGCAGCATGTGCGAAGGCGGCCGTGATGCTTTCGCCATCAGTCACGGCGAGGAGCTTGAGGCGCGATCTAATGATCCGTCACATCGCGCCGACGCTTCGACACCAATCTTCGAGTACGGTCTGTATGTTAGCATCAGGATCGGTCGCGCTTGAATGCCCACCAGATTATGGATCCCTGCCACACGCTGGCCATCTGCCAACCCATTCGCTCGGCATGCGCAGCATCCTTCGTCAGCCGTCTGCCCAACGCCTTCGCGAGATAGGTGCCCCACGCAGCTCCCCGCGCCCGAAGCGGTGGATTTCGAAGATCTTCTCGCAATAAGAGAAACCCGTCAGTCAAATTATACTCGGCCGCGCCGCCGGGCAGGGCCGAAGCAGCATAGAGATGGCTCCAGTCGGGTTGGCCGGCGCTTCCGCATCGGCCCCCGCGGTAATGGCGTCGAGGCGATCCCATGCGTGTAGCAAGGTAGCCTCGATCATCGCCTCGCGCGTCCCGTAACGCTGCACAAGCGTTGCGGCGGAGAGTCCCACGGCGCGTGACGCCTTGGAAAACGAGAAGCCATCCGGTCCCACCGTCTCTAGCGCGTCCAATAGCCTGTCGAGCGCAACATTGTCCGAAACCGTCTTGCTTCTACCCATGAGGCAATTTATAAACAATCATTCGTTTATAATCAAGGGGAGACGCCAGATATGGCCAAAATTCTAGGGTCCGGACTCGTTACAGCCACCAGATGACGGCAGCTGCGAGTGCAATGGCGCTCATGAAGTTTTGGATGTTTCGGTCGAAGCGCGTTGCGATGCGCCGCCAATCCTTGAGGCGGCAGAACATGCGTTCGATGACGTTACGCTTTTTGTAGACGGTCTTGTCGTATTCATACTGGATTTTGCGGTTCTTGCGTGGCGGGATCACGGGTTGGGTGCCACGCGCTTCCAGCCATTCACGCAGAGCCTGACTGTCGTACCCCTTGTCGGCGACGAGTTCTGCAGAGGGCGGTATGGCCGCGATACACACTTCGGCGACCTTGCAATCGTTGACGTTTCCGGGCGTCAGGAGCAGGACGCACGGGCGGCCTTTCTCGTCGCAGACAGCATGGAGCTTGGTGTTGCGTCCACCTTTCGTGCGGCCGATACCATGGGCCAAGGCCCCCCTTTTCCACCGCCCGAAAGGAGTGTCGGTGCGATTCCGACCACCCGCACCATCCTTCAAAATGAGCGAGGCTCACGCGAGCCCGTGTAGCGGAGTGTCTCTGAGAAGCCACCGGCAGTGAGACTTCCGAACAATTTCTCTTCAAGGTGTCGCCGTACGGATATACCCATCCGTAGGGCCTTGCACCCTTCATCGTCGAAAATTGAATTCTTCGGTGTTCCTGATGCTGGAGATCTTCTAGCGATTGAGGGATGCCATTGCGCGCCAGATAAGCGGGACTGGCAGCGTTCACCATACGCAACAGGCCAAACGGGCGCGCAACCAGCGTTTCGTCCCTGATGGGTCCAAGCCGCAATACACAGTCGAACCCCTCTTGAACGAGATCGGCTTGTCGATCCGTCTAATCTTGATCTGGAGATAGAAGCCGAAAGATGCTGCTGAATGGGGTCGGAACAAGAGCAGGTCGAAATCGTACGCGGCCTTTATCAACCAAAGACAGCTACGCCGATTTGATGGTGATGCCGCCATCCGGGCTTCTGCGCATCTGCGGCCGGTATCCGAACCTAATTTATGCCAAAGCGGGCAAAGCAGAAGTTCTGACCGAGAGCCAGAAACCCAATTCCGTCAAACACGAAAGCCGTGGGCCATTCGTTGCGCTCACGCTAGATATTCTAAAGCGTGTCGCGTTTAATCTGCCTCGTATCCTGCGGCTTTGAAGTAGTTTCTGCATTCTGTGACGGAGAAGAGATTGCAGATTTCGCCGAGGGCTTGGGTGATGGCATCGAAGCTGCGGGCAGCCCGCTTTCGCAGCAGCGTCTTGAGTTTTGAGAAGGCCATCTCTATGGGATTGAGGTCGGGACTATAGGGCGGCAGAAACAGCAGCCAGGCTCCCTTTGCCCTGACCAGTTCTTCGGCCCGTTCGCTCTTATGAAAGGCGACATTGTCGAGAATGACGACGTCTCCAGGCGACAGGTTCGGCGCGAGTTGGGTCTCTATCCACGCCTCGAAGATGCGGGCGTTCATTGCGATGAAGGTTTGGGATTTCCACGAACCGAAGGGTGAATGCGTTCGATAGCGCTGCCCTCGCGCAGACCATCCCGACCGCTTCGTCAGCTTTGTGTTCGTCGATGTCTCGTCGATAAAAACCAGCCGGGCCAATCCTTTGTTGAAGAAAGGCTTGCGCCGTGCGGTCCACAGTTCACGCGCCCGCGCGATCTCCGGGCGCAACTGCTCGGCGGCCTGCAGGCTTTTTTTTATGGCTCAACCCAAGCCGATGCAGAAGCCGTCCGACACTGGAGCGATGGACGATGACGCCACGTCCGCAAAGTTCCACGCAAAGCTCGTCCAGCGTCAGTTCGCCATTCTGTGCCAGCCGCTCTCCAACCCACGCGTGCTGTGCCGAAAGCTTACCGCCGCCAAGGTGCCCCTGCCGGCGGGGGAGAAGCGAACCTGTCTCGCGCTTCAGGATCACCAGATCGTTCACGAAACGCGGCGACACCCGAAAATGCCGGGCGGCCTCCCGATGCCCATGGCCTTCTTCCACAAACGCTACGACACGCTCACGCAACGCAATCGGATGTGACTTGCCCATGGCGATCTCCCTTCACATCAAAGGGAATCACCGATGGACTGATTTGAGAACCATGAATCGCAAAAACAGCGACACGCTTTAGCTTGCGGTCGGATTCGTTTCGGTCGGCTGGTTTGTGCATAACGATAGTCGTGCTGCCTCGTCTTCCTTCGATGCAGCGGCCAAAGCCGCCGCATAAATCACAGGGCTTACTCGCTCGACCGGCCGCTTTTCGTCCCACTCCCTCACCGTCTTCGCCGTCGCCTTCTGAGCGGCGATGTGGCGCTCCATCTTCTCGACGAGCGAACCCTGTTCCAATTCCTGATTCATCTTCTCACCCCAAAGGTGAGGTTCTGCTCGATCAGAAGGGGTTTGCAAACACCGTCCTGCAGAGCCACAATCCCCTGATGGAAGCGTATATGAATTATACGATGACGCTGACCGGTGCCCCAGCAGACCGATACAAACTGGTCTATACCGTCCACGATGTGAGCGGCGATCAGACCATGACCGTAGAGCAGGATTTCGCCATTTCCGAGTGATGGGCTGGGGCATGCTCGACAAGTCGGAAGCACCGGATCATCCGAAATGCGGGAGGATGCCATGCCGGAAATACTGATAGGCCACAGCGACCCCCATTGTTAAAACGGTGAGGGCTGCGACAAGGACGATCCGGCGCCCGTGAGTGCGTTGTTCGCCCGGCGACATCTGCAGCTTATGGCAATGAGGACACACGGCGGTGTGGTCGGGGATCTCTTTTTCGCAAAAGTCGCATATTTGCATCGCGGTCTCCCAAATCCATGACCTATGACGACGACATCAAACTGAGCAGATGGGAAGATCGAAGTTCGGCTCGTCTTTGAAAGGGCCACCGCTTTCGCCCTTGTTTGCCAATAGGATGGTTTGCAAGCATCATTTCAAGGGACTGTAGCTTCACATCGCCTATCCACGAAGCGGCCTGTCGTTTGGCACCCAAACGGGTTCTTCCTCAATTTCTGTGGTTAACAGAGTGTTAGCGCCGCGATTGCTATCTGCGGGGATGCGAACGAAATTGAAATGGTCGCCCGGCCCAGGGGTCAAAGTTCTGGTATCGCCCTTCAAGATGCAGAAAACTGGGTTGTTTCTGCCGTTGCGAAACCCGGAAGCTGATGCTCGATTTCTCGACCGCGCCACACCGGAACAGATTGCCGGCCGGCTGTAGACGATGGCTGATCTATCCGACTTGGCCTCTAAGAGACCCTCCTTCGTCCCTGCCGCCTCTCTCTTTGGCGGCGCCACCGCCGAAGACCAGATCGCGGGCTTCGCCGCTGTTCCGACAAGGCGGGTGCGAGATCCCAAGTCGCTCTCGCGCGGATCATCAGGTCTTCCACTGAAAGCTACGGTGCGTGCCAATCATGGACCATGCGGAGCTCCTGCAATCACGCGAGATTGCCATTCCAATCAGCGCCGCGAGATCGACGGCATCGATTCCACACCATGCTGACTTTCTGCGTCAAAACCCTTTTGCCAGCAGCCATAGGGCATAAACGCTCATCGAACCTGCTAGTAAGAAACGCACGAGCTCACGCCACCGTCCGCCGCTGCGCCGGATGGCAGAGAGCGAAAGTAGCCGTCCAGCCAAGACGAACCACGCGAACGCCATCGAAAATATCAAGCAACAGGCAACTGTTACCCCCACTGATGTTCGCAAGGATGGGGCGGCCAAATAGAAGCTTACGAAGAACGGGACGGATAAGGGATTGGACAGAGCCGTCGCCAGACCAAGGGCGAAGAGCCTGATGGCCAGGGTTTCAGGTGTGGATGCTTCGGGAGGCGAGGACGCTGGATGGCGCCTGATCAGGCGGAAAGCCGAATGGATCAAGATGCCGGCCAGCAGGATTCGACCCACGGTCTCGAGCTTATCGAACTTCTCGAAAGTCGAGGCGCCGAAGGCTGCGAGGAAGCAAGCAACCGTTGCTCCGCATGCGATGCCTGCAGCGACGCTCATCACGCGATGCCATGAGGGCTTCATGGCAATGCGAAGGACGATCAGAAGGTTTGGTCCCGGCGTCATCAGCATGAGGGCGTATGGCAAGACCAGTGAGGTGAATAATGTTACCATGATTGTTCAAGGCGCTTTCTTGACAGGGCGATTGAGGCTGAGCGACGCTGCATGTCCAGAAGCGGTTGGAGGAAAAGAGCGCGAACCGCAGGTGAAGGAAAGCAAAGTCTCCCGCACCGCCAATTGCCGTTGCCCAATCTCGAACGATAAGGCTCGCGCTGGTCTGCACGAGCGCGAGCCCCATCCCATACCCACCCAGTATTGCCCACAAAAGAGGTGGCTCGACCGTTTTTCCCGTTCGAGCCACCAAGCAGTCTGTTGGCAAGTTCACATAACAATCTTGCCGTCAATCGAGCGTGAGACGGCCGTCAAATGGAACGGCTTCATGCTTTGTAGTTCATTATTTTCGGCGTTTCCGGACAGCGGTTACGTGGTTCGCGACCGCAAGCCCAAGGATTTCGTCGAATTCGGCCGATGGACCGTCAGCGTGAGCGGTTCCGCCGAAGATCTCGATCGAGCCGTCGATGCGACCTCCAGGGTCTTCAAGGAATGGCGCCACAAACCAGCCTATGATCGCGCGAAGATCATTCGCAAGGCAGCCGATATTTTGCGTCAAGGCGCCGTAGAGATCGGAAATCGGATGACGCTCGACCAGGGCAAGCCCCTCAGCGAATCCATCCACGAGGTTACATTTCAGCGGATATCTTCGACTGAGCCGCGGATGAGGGGCGCCGGGCCTATGGCCGGGTTATCCCCTCGCGCATGTTGGAAACACGGTTGTCATTTGGAAGTTAATCGGGTTCTTCCTCACTTTGTGCGGTTCACCTGTCGTTAGCGAGGTTGTCGCCATGAGCGGGCATGCGAACGAAATCGAAATGGTCGCCCGGCCCAGGGGTCAAGATACTGGGTGTCGCGCTCACTGTTGACGACAGGTGGATTGTTTCCGCCGCTGGATCCGCGATCGGCATCTGCCCCGATTGTGGACGGCGTAGCCGAAGTAGGCATGGCTGGTCCCGCCGTAGTCTCCAGGATCTACGGGTCCAGGGTCAGTCGGTGACAGTGAAACTCCTGGTGAGCCGCTGGCGATGTGCACATGAGGAATGCGCACGACGAACGTTCAGCGACCGACTGCCGACGATCGCTGCTCCTTATGCGCGCCGGACGAGAAGGGTCGGGGAGATTGTCGGCTTGCTCGGCCACAGCGCCGGCGGCCGTCCTGGCGAGCGGTTGATGGAGCGGCTCGGCATGCGGCAGTTGAAGCGGGATGCTGCGGCGGCTCAACGCAGTTCCCAGATACGGGTGGTCGGTATTGATGATTGGAGCTGGCGGCGGGCGACGAGTTATGGGACCATCATGGTCGATCTCGAGCGCCGCTCGGTCGTCGACATACTGGATGATCGCAGCGTCGGGAGTGCCGCCAAGTGGCTGCGGACCATCTTTCCATCGAGGTCGTCAGTCGCGACCGCTGCGGCCTGTATGCGCAGGCCACCCGTGAAGGCGCACCGAAGGCCAAGCAGGTCGCGGATCGGTTTCATCTGGTCCAGAACCTTCGCTCGGCCATCGAGGAACAGTTGAGCCTTTCCGGGCGTGCCACCGGCAGGGCAATTCTTTCGGAGGACGCAATTGTTGACGCTGCGATGCATCGCCGGCGCGCCCGTCTTTCGCATAGGCAATCCCGCCAGAAAATATTCAACATACTCCATGCTTTGCGCCAGGAAGGGCTGTCCCACAGCGAGATCGCCAGACGGACCGGCTATGAACGTTGCAGCGTAACGAAGTGGCTCAGGTTTGAGGCTCCGCCAGACAGGCGACGGGCGGCACTGAACCCCTCATCACCGTGGTATTTCGAAGCCTTCCTTGCCCAATGCTGGAAGGATGGGAAGCGGCGCGGAAGGAATCTGTTTCATGACGTCAAGCAGCGCGGCTACACCGGCAGCTTCGCCAATCTGGAGCGGTTGCTCGGAGCCTGGCGGCGGGCCGAAAGGGGCCAGGGCAATGATGTTCTATCGACGCCAAGGCCGGAACCATCCGCAGCGTGGAAATTGACCGGAAGGACGTCCTGAAATCCATCTATGCCCATATCGGTTGCACCTGCATCGATGCTGTCCGGATCGGGGACTACCACGTCGCCGATTGCGACGATAACGGCCTTGTCGACGGCCTCGAATGCTTCACGCAACTGGCTGATTCTCCGTCGCCGCTGGCGGGGAACCTGCTCGTGACCGGGGTGAACGAGGAAGGCGACAGCGTTTCTCCCACCCATTCCATCGATCTTGTCGCGGGCCAGTTCCTAATTTCCCGCGCCGTCTTTGATCGCGCTTTCGAGCATATCGATGAGCCGGGGATCATCGGCACCCGCGTCGCGGGCTTCACCATTCGCGTTCAGCGAAGCCGGCCCACGATCATCCGCCCGGAGGTATGAACATGGCCGACCGTCAAAAAGAGGTTGAGGTGTACGATACTCCATCGGGTATGGGCGGCAGCTTCACCGTTTCGATCGTCGAGGAAATCGATGAAACAACCATCAAGGTGCGCGTCTGGTACGGACGCGCCACCATCAACGGGTGGGAAACGTGGCGGGAATGGGATGGCTCCATGTTCACCACGACCCGCGACCGCCTGACGAAGAAGCGTATCATGCCGCTTTTTTCGAACCGCTCGTAGATTGGGGATTGGGGGAGGAGGGCCGAAACCGGCCCTCCTCACAACGCTTGGCTCGTCTGATCAGGAAAGCTACGTCACCGAGCTGCCAGGCAATCGGCCGAACGGCGGGCTTGTGATGAGTGGCACGGCAGCCAGCGCAGAGGCATCGAACCCCGGCGCTGGTTTTCGCTGCGCAAGCCGAACCCTCGCTGTTGTTCTTGACAACAACGGCAGGTGATGTTATCGAAAACAACATGGAAGCCGTGCTGATCGAAAAATCCAGAACCGCCGTCAGCCATACGGCATTTTTCGAGACGGTTCTGTGGCATGTGCCGACACCCGTGCCCGGCAGCAGCCACCATTTCAAGTATCGTCTGGCGCTGATCATCAACGACGAGTGCGTCATGCGCTATGACAATGAACGAGGCAAAGGCGACCATCGCCATCTGGGCGATCTTGAGGAGCCGATAGAATTCACCACGCTGGAAGCATTGTTCGATGCGTTTCAGGCAGACATGGAAAGGATACTCGCATGAGGACGCTCATCATCAGGTTAAGCTCGATTTCCGATGCCAAGGCCCGCTTCGTGAATGCGGGACAGAAAGCCCTGGAAGGCGTCATCGTGCCCGCCACGCCATCGGTGAATTTCTTGAGCTATGACGATATGCACAGGGTCCTGGCACCGTCGCGGCTTGCGATCGTCAAGGCGATGGCAGGGCAGGGGCCGTTGGCGATACGAGAAGTCGCCCGCCGTGTCGACCGGGATGTGCAGGCAGTCCATAAGGACGTGACGACGCTCGTCAACGCCGGCGTCCTGGACCGGACGGAAGCTGGCGTGGAATTCCCCTATGACCAGCTCCATTTCGAGTTCGACGTGAAGGCGGCCGCCTGATCCGGTGCGGTCGCAAGCGAATTGTGCACCCGCCGCCTGAGGCTCAACCAATCGGCGCATCTCGCTGAAATTCTGGCGGCCCGATCTCGATGAGAAATTCGAAGTCGTAGAGCATGTGATGCGTTTCGCTGCCGGTAGTCACGACCGTCCAAAATTCGCGGTCTTTGCCGAAGATCGTCGAGACGCGACCGATCTCGATGGCCGCGTCGGCGCCGTTCTTGCGGATCCAGTAATACCTGTCCGGTTCGAGGTCTTTTATGTCGATCAAGGACAACGACGATCCCATGGTTTCCGCAGCATTGTCGCGCTGAATCGCACGTCGCTCAGCGCCTGGCATTGGTCTCACGGCCGAAACTCTGTTCCAACTCCACCTGGACCGCTTTCAGAAACAGACCTGCCTGCCGACGAATTTCTTCGTCTCCGGCTCCGGTACTTCTCATCGCCGCTACGAAGTCGATCATTTCCGTTCGCCAAAATCTGTTTGCGTCATCGCTGTGGAGTTCTCCGAAAACGGCTGCACAACGCTTGATGTCCGCGAGCCGCCGATCGGCGGGAAACTGCGATACTCTCATTCGACCTCCGGTCAGCGAATCTTGCTGAACTGGCAGGGAGGTTCGTCAAAATGTGTTCACAAATGCTGAATGGAAATTTGCCACGACACGAAGACGGGGAGGGCTGCCGTGGAAGGTCTGTTGCGGAGCAGGCCGTTCGCCGTTATCGATGCATGCTCAATTCAAGATGATGGAGGACCGGAATGGCGACGGGCACCGTGAAGTTTTTCCATGAGGATAAGGGTTTTGGTTTCATCACGCCCGAAAATGGCGGAGCCGACGTCTTCGTGCTTATCTCGGCAGTCCAGGGCTCTAGCCCTCTTCGCGAGGGTCAGAAGGTCTCCTACGAGCTTGGCCAGGATCGCAGGACCGGAAAATCAAGGGCGGAAGCCGTCAGATCGATTTAACGTGTGAACCTGCGTCGAAGGTTAACCCCTATAACCGGTCCCGTAAGGCCTTGATCTACCGAGATGAAATGCAGATCGGGTAGGGTCACGATCGCCACCGATGACGATCCCGCCCTCGTCGCGAGTTTGCAAGTAAGTCAGGCGCTTACCGCCTTTTCAAACGGGGGCAACCTTCGGGGTTGTTTCACACTGTGACGACACCCTCGTGTCGTTCACGTCCACCGCGGCAGTTTAATACAAACTGATCCTACTTAATGGTGCCAGCGGTACGTAAGATAGTGCAGAAATGTCCTCAAGCCAAAACGCAAGCTTCAATTGCGGCGCCGATAAAAGCTTCTCGTGCGATCTCAGCCGATAAAGTCCCGCCAACCGCCATACTGCACAGTCGTTTAGCTTCGACGTAGTGAGGGCCGTGCTCTGCGGGCCAACGATTGTTTAGAGCTTCGAATGCTTCTCCCGGACCTCCGATGGCGTCAGAAATGCCATCTCCAATCCGAACCGAAACGGCTTTGTTCCATTTATTGGACATTGTTTTCCTAAAATGCTGTCAGTGAAAATGTTTTGCCCATCGCGGAATGGCGACAATGCGTAGCGCCGGAAACCAACAGGCCTGGGACGAAAGCATCTCAACGCAGTATCGTTCCATTCTTGTCGAAAGCGGCATGTGCGGTTCGGCTCGTTGTAACTGAGCCCAGACAGCCCCACTTCAGGTGCATGATAAAATCACGGACATTCGACCACCCAATTGTGATTTCTGCGGCCGATATCGATGAAATGGGTCACGTGAACAACACGGTATACCTCCAATGGGTGCAGGACGCTGTCGTTCAATATTGGGAACACGTATCGCCTCCCGATGTGCGAAGCCGGCTTCTTTGGGTCGCACTCCAGCACCAAGTCATCTATCGAAGGCCGCTATTCCTGGGTGACAGAGTTGCAGCGTTGGTCACGGCCACCGGAACACGCGGATCAAGGGCATCCTTTACGACGATGTTTAAACGCGGTGACGATATCGCGGCAGAGGTGCGCAGTTCATGGTGCTGCGTGGACGCATCAACCCGGCGACCACGCCGGATCGCTGACGATATCGCGCGGGTATTTTTGCCGCCGGCATCGTTGCGCCAAGGCGCCGAACGAAACGCGGTGTGAGCAGGGCGGTGACATAGTCTACCAGTGAACGCCGGCATACTGCCAGGCCTGGGTTACTCCGCCACACTGGCCTGTTTTCGCTCCGCCGTTTACGGACGGTTCCGCACTTGAGGATAACGATGAAGCTATCCGTATCACCGACGCGCGCAGCGCCGGGTTCGCTCAGGATCGCCAGATGGATTCATAGGAATGAGCTGCGGTCGGGAGGAGACCAGTGTAGCGGGTCGGCACCTCGCACTGCACGGAACGATGTTGCGTTGCAACACTCTTGGCCAGAGGCGAAGTGCGAGCTTTACTAATCCTCAGGCGTTTGACCTTCACCTGATGACGCGTATGCAGCGGCGCGGCGAACTTTGCTCGAACTACCGCTCGTCTCAACGAGTCGTTCAGATCGGCGGACTATCATCACTGCCGAGAACGTGTGTTTGGAACCCATATCAATGAACCCCTGGAATGAACTGCTTGCCAACCTTGCGATTGTCGCCATAACGACATCGCTGTGGACATTTGGCCATCGACACGTGGCGCGCTTTACGCCCCGATCCAGGTCAGCAGTGTTCGGCGGGATCATGGCGTGCGGAACGGTCGGGGCAATGTCGCTGCCGTTTCAGTTTCATTCCGGCGTCTTACTCGATCTTCGCTACACATTTCTGGCCATTTCCGGGCTGTTCGGTGGCCCCGTCGCTGCAGCCGCTCCCTTTATTGTGGCCGTCGCTAGCCGCGCCATGAGCGGCGGAACCGGACTCTCTGTTGCGCTGCCGCTGATATTCATGGCGACAGCAAGTGGATTGATCGCCCACAGGTTCATCCGTGGCATTCCGGACGGCCGGAGCATCTCCGTGGTGTCGCTGGCAGTAGTCTTCAGCGGTACGGCCGGATTTTTCATCAAAGTTCCTTTTGAACAATGGCCCGTCGTCATGCCAACGGTCGTCGCGCCGTTTGCGCTGCTGCTCTTCGTTTCCGCCATGATTTCAAGCTTTGCGATTTCCCAGGAGCTAAAGCGGCAGGAGGCGACCACCCTGAACCGCATCTACCGGGCGATCATAGAGGCTCTGCCTGACTGTCTGAACGCCAAGGATCTTAAGGGTCGGTTCATCGCAGCCAATCCGGCGACGGCCGCGCTGATGAGCGCCGGGACCGCTGAAAACCTTATCGGAAAGACAGATTTTGACTTCTATCCGGAGGAAACGGCGCGGGCATTCCGCGCGGATGAAGAGGCTCTTCTGCGCGATGGCAATCCCATCGTAATCGAGCAACGCTTCACCCGCACGGATAGCGCTGAGACGTGGCTTGCCACGTTAAAAGCGCCATTCAACGATGACGATGGCGAACCGATCGGCATCATCACGCACAACAGGGAGATCACCGACCGGAAGCGGCTGGAAAGCGAGTTGGCGAAAACCCAGCGACATCTGGCGGACGCGCTTGCCAGCATGGCCGATGGCCTGGCCATGTTCGACCGCAAAGGTGCGCAGGTCTTCAACAATGCGCGATACCTCGAACTCTTCCCATTGACGGCTGACGTGCGGTCGACCGGTGCTTGTCTGCGGGCAATCATTCGAGCCGCTATAGAACGCGGTGAGGAGATGGCTGTCAGTGGAGACATCGACAACATCATCGAGAGATCTGCGGATGCAATTCTGCGCCCTGGCGACCGCCAGATGCGGCTTGCCGATGGACGCTGGATCGAAGCGCGCACCCGCACAACCGAGGAAGGCGGAAGCTTGATCGTGTTTTCCGACATCAGTACAACTAAGCGCACCGAGGAGAAGTTTCGTACCTTGAACGAGCGACTTGAAGTCATGGCGCACACCGACGGCCTGACGGGGCTGCTCAACCGGAGAGCATTCGATAGTGCACTCGACGACCTCGTCTCCCGGAATCCGCAGACCGCCGCCGGCCCAAGCCTTCTGATGATCGACGTCGATAAATTCAAGGCCTACAACGACACCTACGGACATCCGGCTGGCGACACCTGTTTGAAGAGGGTCGCAAATCGCGTCGCCGAGATTATGGCGCCCTATCCTCGCAACGTGGTTGCACGGTACGGCGGCGAGGAGATCGCCGTCATCATACCCCAATGCGACAGCGCTGCCGCTTTTTCAGTGGCAAGACTTCTTTGTGCTCAGATACGGACACTGGAAATCGCGCATGACGGCAGTGAAAAGGGACGGGTAACCGTGAGCATCGGAACAGCGACGATGAATGCAGCCGGCGTCCGCAGCAAGAAGGAGTTGCTAGGATCAGCCGATGAAGCGCTCTACGCTGCAAAAGCGGCGGGGCGGGACTGTGTGAGAAGCTGCGACCAGCCCGACGATCCGGCGAAAGCGCGAGCCTAAACGGAGGGAATTTGCTTTTCTGTTGGTCTGAGCCTTCGATCGCTTCCGCGCCTGATGGGCCCTCTCGACCCATATCTGACCCATGCTGTGAGAGCATGGCCGACTTGAGACCTTGTGCCTTATCGATGAGCCTCCAAAAGCCTATATCACAACCATCGAAACGGCGTTGGAACCGAAGCAAGGTTGCTGGCGTCAAGAGACCTCACGAAAGGGGATCATCATGAACGTAGCACGCTCCTTCAACAACTGGCGTAAGTATCGTCAGACCGTCACCGAACTTGGCCGCATGAGCTCGCGTGAACTGCAGGACCTCGGTATCAATCGTGCCGACATCCACCGCGTTGCTCGCCAGTCGGTCGCTCGCTAAGCGATTTTGTTCCTGACCATCCTGATTAACACTACGCCCGCTGATGACGCGGGCGTTTTTGTGTCTGGCCGCCGCGAGGCGCTGTGCTGGAGGTCACTCTCATCGGAATCGGGCCGTGCATTTGCCGCATAGCTGCACTGCGGCAAAGTCTATTTAATGTGCGGCGAGAATGGGTATCCTGCTTTTCATCGAAGCGATGCACCTCCTCCCGCAGAGCTTCGATTTCAGACGGCCCCACTCCTCCTCCCAAGGGGCGTCTGTCGGAACAGCGGCACTCCTCCTCGCAGCCGTTGTTCGGTTCTTTTCGGAAAGCCTGCCGCACCTCCTCCCGCGGCAGGCTTTTTCGTTTTGCGGACTTGCTGATCAGAGCCCGAGAGCTAGCTGCGGTTCTTTCCCGTTTTCTTCCGTGTTAAGGGACGACAGGGTGATCCCCAGGAGCCGCACTGGACGTTTGAACGGGAACACCGAGGCAAGTAGGTACTCCGCAATTTCCAGCATCTGGTCGATGCCCGAGACGGCTCCCGACACTGTCTGGCTGCGTGTCGCCTGGCTGAAATCCAAATATTTAATTTTGACTGTTACGGTCTTTCCCGTGCTGTCGTGCGCCTCGCAGTAGCGCCGGACTTTCTCGGCTAATGGTCGCAGCTCGGCTTGGCGAAATCGAAATTGTCGATGTCTTCAACGAAAGTGTCTTCAGCGCCAACCGATTTGCGGATGCAACCTTGCAGCCAGTGTTGTCCTACCGAGCGGGTAAGTTGCAAGAAACTCGGGTTTCACAGTTGACGCCCATATTTAACAAACTACGGGTGATGAGCAGACGGCGGTTCGATTCCCATAGAGACCTACATTAGCCATTAAAGATACAGCGGACGGGACTGTGAGGCGTGCCAATAGCATCCAGATTTCAACGGCTTCAACCGCGCATGCGGCGCCGTAAGACCCACGTACGACGTGGACTTCGCGCCCTCTAAAGCGTGTCGCTGTTTTTGCGATTCATGGTTCTCAAATCAGTCCATCGGTGATTCCCTTTGATGTGAAGGGAGATCGCCATGGGCAAGTCACATCCGATTGCGTTGCGTGAGCGTGTCGTAGCGTTTGTGGAAGAAGGCCATGGGCATCGGGAGGCCGCCCGGCATTTTCGGGTGTCGCCGCGTTTCGTGAACGATCTGGTGATCCTGAAGCGCGAGACAGGTTCGCTTCTCCCCCGCCGGCAGGGGCACCTTGGCGGCGGTAAGCTTTCGGCACAGCACGCGTGGGTTGGAGAGCGGCTGGCACAGAATGGCGAACTGACGCTGGACGAGCTTTGCGTGGAACTTTGCGGACGTGGCGTCATCGTCCATCGCTCCAGTGTCGGACGGCTTCTGCATCGGCTTGGGTTGAGCCATAAAAAAAAGCCTGCAGGCCGCCGAGCAGTTGCGCCCGGAGATCGCGCGGGCGCGTGAACTGTGGACCGCACGGCGCAAGCCTTTCTTCAACAAAGGATTGGCCCGGCTGGTTTTTATCGACGAGACATCGACGAACACAAAGCTGACGAAGCGGTCGGGATGGTCTGCGCGAGGGCAGCGCTATCGAACGCATTCACCCTTCGGTTCGTGGAAATCCCAAACCTTCATCGCAATGAACGCCCGCATCTTCGAGGCGTGGATAGAGACCCAACTCGCGCCGAACCTGTCGCCTGGAGACGTCGTCATTCTCGACAATGTCGCCTTTCATAAGAGCGAACGGGCCGAAGAACTGGTCAGGGCAAAGGGAGCCTGGCTGCTGTTTCTGCCGCCCTATAGTCCCGACCTCAATCCCATAGAGATGGCCTTCTCAAAACTCAAGACGCTGCTGCGAAAGCGGGCTGCCCGCAGCTTCGATGCCATCACCCAAGCCCTCGGCGAAATCTGCAATCTCTTCTCCGTCACAGAATGCAGAAACTACTTCAAAGCCGCAGGATACGAGGCAGATTAAACGCGACACGCTTTAGTATTATTGAGTGCGTGAGGAGTCGGCCGAATATTTTCCTTCAAGCGGCGCGCGAGATGGTGTTTGGATGGACGTCTGTTGTTTTGAATCCGGAGACGACTGTCTCCAGCGCCTGAACCTGATCGCTGAGGCCAATGCATGCGGCGTTGGTTTCGGCTGCCATGGCGGCGTTGCGCTGCGTGACTTCGTCCATAAGGTGCGCAGTGTTGTGATTTGACCGATTGCAGACGATTGTTCGCTGGATGACGAGGCCACCGCGTCGATTAGTTCGCTCCCATGCGGATCATGTCCTCCTCACATCGCCGGCACTCCAGTTAGAACGTCTGCCCTCAGCAGACCGCTCCGCTTGGATCTCGGAAATCTTGATTGCGCGCGAGCATTGCCCAGACGATCCGCGACAGCTTGTTTGCCATCGCGATCGCCACCAGAATGCGCGGCTTTCGGCCCAGCATATTCGAGAGCCAAGAACCCGGTCTTCCACCACCTCGGCCCTTCCAATGCACAAAAGGCATCGCGCCTATAATCAGAAGTCTTCTGATATCTCGTTAGCCCATCTTCGAGGTACGGCCGAGCTTTTGCTTGCCTCCGCTCGAATGCTGGCGGGGGACAAGGCCAAGCCAGGCTGCAAAATCACGACCACTCCGAAATTCCGCCATGGACGGCGCGAAGGCAGTGATTGCCATCGCGCAGATCGGCCCGATGCCTGGCACTTTCTGCAGCCGTTGAACGATATCGCTTTGTTTTGCTTCCCCGGCGGTCCGGTCGCTGGTCCGGGCGATATCGAGAGGAAGTTCGGCACGAAGAGATCGACATTGCATGACTGGCACAAGCGCGGAGCCGTCATCGGTCTGCTCAAGGGCGAACGAAAGCATGTCTTTCCTCTGGCTCAGTTTGTGGATGGCCGGCCGGTCGAGGGCATGCCTCAGGTCACCAAAATCACTCGCAATCCGCGTGTGGCGTGGCAATGGCTGATCCAGCCAAAACCGAGTATCGGCGGGAGGCCGATCGACAATCTCAAGATGGGCAATCTCGACGAAGTTCTGGATGCAGCCGAGCGCGATTTTGGTTGAGCTGAACCGTGAAACTTGATACCCAAACGGTTCGGGAGCTCGCCATTGCATTTCGCCCGGAATCTTATCTCAGCATCACGCCTATAGCGCACATGTCGACTCCGCTGGGCATGGGTTTTGGTCAATCGCGGTTCTCAATTTCCAACCAGATGTTCCGATTGCTTTATGCCGCATGTGATCTCGCGACCGCCATCGCAGAGACGATCTTACGCGACCGCTTCGAGGGGACCCAGGAGCGTGTGCTGGATGAGAGCGAAGTCAACGATTGGGTGGTTGTCGAGGTGACAGCCACCGATCCTCTCATTCTTGTCGATCTGCGCATGACGGGCCTCCTCAGGTTGGGGGTCAGCACGGACGCGGCCCGAGCCAAGGAACATCGGGAAGGACAGAGACTAGGCGAGAGGATCTACGGATCCTATGCCGTTGATGGACTCCTCTATTCCTCGCGCCTCACAGCGGCAGATTGTGTGGCAGTCTACGATCCGGCTGTCGAGTTGGTTCGTCAAGTCGACCTGATGGCCGCGGCTGCTCGCGCTGTTGATGTTTTGTGAAACACAAATATAAAAGAAATGCGTCTCTTCCCCGGACGATGCGCGCCCGGTTCAACATGCGCAATGCATCTAGCGGAAGACGAATATGGCCAAGCGAAACAAGTCCTCAACCGTCAGCACCGGGATTGCCGGACTCGACGAGATCCTCCGCGGGGGACTTCCAACATCCAATCTATACATGTTGCAGGGGGCGCCAGGATCGGGCAAGACCACGGCCGCGCTGCAATTCCTGCGGGCCGGCGTGGAGGCGGGCGAAAGCTGCATCTACGTAACGCTTTCGCAGACGGCCGCGGAACTCGAAGCCATTGCCGTTTCCCATGGCTGGACGCTGGACGGAATCCGCGTCGAGGAGCTGTCCACCTCCGGCACGGTCAACGAGGCCGACGACCAGAGCATTTTCCTGACGGCGGATCTTCGGCTGGACGAAACCAGGAAAGCCATAGAAGCCGCGGTCGAGAAACATAAGCCTCGCCGTCTCGTCTATGACTCACTGCTTGAGATCCGCTTGATTACCGGTGACTCCCCGCGTTTCCGTCGCGAATTGATCGGCTTCAAGTCTTTCCTCGCGAAACAAGACGTCGTGGCGCTGTTGCTGGACACGCAGACAGCGGGCAACGATCGTAGTGGTGAAGAGGTCGAGGGTCTGGCCCACGGTGTTATCCGGTTCGACAAGTCGCTGGAGGAGTATGGCGGTGTGCGTCGCCGACTTGAGGTCTCGAAGATGCGTAGCGTGCCTGTGGCTGACGGCTACCACGATATGGCCATACGTGAAGGTGAGGGCGTTGTCGTCTTTCCTCGTATTATGCCGAGCACAGCGCCAGAAATCGCCAAACCACAGCTGATCAAGTCCGGCGTGGCCGAACTCGACGAGATGTTCGGTGGTGGTCAGGAGGCCGGAACGACGACATTAGTAATTGGCCAATCGGGCACCGGCAAATCAACGATGTCATCGCTTTACGCCACTGCCGCACTGGAACGAGGCGAGAACGTCGCCCTGTTTCTGTTCGAGGAGCGCTTGGAGACGTTCTTCCGCCGCTCTGAGGGCTTGGGCATGGAGCTCCGGCAATTCCACAAAGACGGCAAGCTGGTTCTGCGAGATTTCAACCCAAACGAAATCTCGCCCGGTGAATTCGGTCAGATCGTTCAGGAGGCGGTCACGCAGAACAAGTCGCGGGTGGTTGTAATCGACAGTTTGACAGGTTACCTTAGCTCCCTGCCGCATCGGGACAAGGCCGTTCGGGATATCCAGTCGCTCTTGAAATATCTCGCCCGATCGGGCGTCCTCACCATGCTGATCGTAGCCCAGCACGGCCTGCTTGGCCAAAACGTAGGGATTGATGTCGATGTCAGCTTTCTCGGCGACACGGTACTTCTGCTTCGGATCATGGAGCACGAAGGGCGCCTGCGCCGAAACATCACGGTCGTAAAAAAGCGTCATGGTCCGCACGACCTTAACGTCCGCGAGCTGCTGATCGAGAGCGGAAGCGTCAGTGTCGTGGCCTACAATCCCCTTCCTGATCCGAAATGAACGCCATTCCGACCGAAAGCGAACTGGACTGGGTTCTCATCCTCGCTCCCCTTCGCAAGGACGCCGAGTATATAGCTGCCTCGCTCCGTGAGCAGGAGGTCGAGGTCAAAGGTGTTAAGGCCGACGGCAATCTGGTCCAGCATCTGGCCTTGTCTCCTGGGATCATCGTCGTAACGCACGAGGCGCTCACGTCTGAGGTTGTCGCGACAATCGCCGAGCATCTCGCGGAGCAGCCCGATTGGTCCGAAGTACCGATTTTTATCTTGTTGGAGCGCACCGCAGCGGTTGCAAGGATACGCAACCAGCTGCGAGCTTCCTGGCCGGATGCTCGCTTGCTGTTCTACACGCGCCCGATTGCGGCTTTGGAATTCTTGAACGCAATCCAGTCGAATATGCTGGTGCGACTGCGCCAACGCCAGGTTCGGGATTCCATCGAACGAGAGCGGGAGCTGCGTCTGGAGCTTAATCACCGCGTAAAGAACATCCTCGCGAGCGTCGCCTCAATCTTCCATATGACGAGGCGCGGTGCGGCATCTGTCGACGAGTTAACCAGCGATTTTACAACTCGCCTTCAAGCGCTTTCCAACGTCCACACGGCCGTCTTCGAGGCCGGCGGAGAAGAAGTCTCGCTCTCGGCAGTCGTGGACCTGACCGTTGCTCCCTACAACAGCGATGGCATGAGCCGCATCAACGTCCGCGGCCCGGGGATCATTGTCAATCGGGACGCTGGAACCACAATAGCGCTCTGTTTGCACGAGCTCATCACCAACGCCATCAAATATGGTGCTCTATCACAGCCCGGTGGCGAGGTCGAAATCGTCTGGACCATTTCTGAAGGGGATAGTCCTGAACTATACTTGAATTGGGCAGAAGCGGGAGGTCCGCCGGTCCGTGAACCGACGCGGAAAGGTTATGGCACCAGATATGTGCGCTCGGCGTTCGGGTCTCTGTTTGGATCGGTTCCCGACATCGCCTTCGCTCCGGACGGTTTTCGGTGCAGCGTGAGGGGGCCGCTGTTGCGCCTCGCACCGCAACAACAAGGCGACCCCGACTAGCTTTCAAGCTCGCATTCGGGACAATCCGTGATAGTATAATAGTGCTTTCTGAAAACTATTCGTTGACGCGCCAGGTGGAATGCCATACGGAAGTGGTCATCGATATTTGCTTGCTGAGCTTTGGTTACCGCGCGATTGGCACCGCGCTCTGAACGAACTTTCCTTTCAAAAATCGCTAATCATCATCGTATCGCTCATGGCGCTGCGATTCTTCAATGTCGCTATGAAAGGGTTCGTCATGACCACCGGCACAGTTAAATGGTTCAATTCCACCAAGGGCTTCGGCTTCATTCAGCCTGACAACGGCGGCGCCGATGCGTTCGTTCACATCTCGGCCGTGGAGCGCGCCGGAATGCGCGAGCTCGTCGAAGGCCAGAAGATCGGGTTCGAAATGGAGCGTGACAACAAGTCGGGCAAGATGTCTGCATGCAACCTCCAGTCCGCTTAATTCGGTATCTGCTTTCCCTTTGACCACGGATGTACTGGCACTGCCGGGAAGCACGTTATCAATTCAAGGCCAGGCATTTTGCCTGGCCTTTTTGTTTTCCGCTCGTCCGTCGAGCCTCTTGATCGGAACCACCATGACAGAGACATGCAGCAAGTCCCGCCAACAGGCTGAAATTGCCTTCAGCAACACTCAAGCGCAATTCTTCGCGAAGGATAAGGCTGTCGAAGAACTCCTATCCCTCGCCCAGTCCCGTGAGGCGAAAACATTACGGCTTCGTGAGGCGCGCCTTACCAAGGAACTGGACGATCGCGCCTCGGCAACGTCCGCTCTTCTCGCGAGACGCGCCAGCGCGAGATGATCACCGCCACCACATGCTGAGGATAAAATTTGAAGAACCTTGAAAACAACGAGCTTGTTGACCGACGCGCCGCAGCGGTGGATGCCAGAAATGCTCTCCTCAACGCCTATCGGGCGGCACAGACTGCAGACGAACCAGCAAAAATTGCAACCTTGGAAGACCGTGCGGCCATCGCGTCTGCCCGGGACGACGCCTCGAACGCGAGCGCTGAAGATCGAGCACCTGCGGACGCCGCAGCGCTTACCGAAACTGAAGCGCTTGAGATTATTAAAATGCTCGCATCGCGAAGCCCATCAATGACTAAGCGGAGCGAAAGGCCGAACGCGATCGGCGCCAAGCGCAAGGCAAGACACGCCTAAATCCGATCTCGGCCCACGATCATCGGGCCCGGCCGTGGCGACAACCCGACGGCGAGGTGACTCGTCACACCAAGGTTAACCCCAATCATAGGAGCCTTCATGGCACCGGATAAGAATGAGCTTCAGGCAATCAACACATCTTGGCAGATCGCAATCCAGGAAATCTTGCGGATGGTCATCCGTGACATGTATCACGCCGGCGGCGAAGCCGCGTTCAATACGCATATCAAACGGATCGAGGAAGCAGCGGTCGACAGCATCCACTCCGACCTCAGGCTGCGCGGCACCGATGAATGGACGGAGGTCCTCGTCAAGGAACGGGCGTGCAATTTCGTAACCACCCTACTGACATCGTTCACGTATGATCGTGCCTGAGATTGACCCTATAAGCCGGATCTTGATCTCCTTGCGATACTGGTGTCACGCACGCCTCAAATTGAGTGGCGCCAGCGCCGGCCAAACGGCGAATGTGAGCAATGTGAGTAGCGCGATGGTGTTCCGGCATAAACCCGCCGATGTGCTGGTTGAGCGCTGCGGCGGCCGGGAGGCCGAATATGCGCTCGGCGGCCGGGTTGAACATGCTGATCCGCAGCTGGTCGTCGATGGTGATGATCCCATCCATCGCCGAGGCAACGATACCCTCAAGTCGCAGCACGGTTTCTGCGGAGGTTTTCTTGCGAGGTTTTTGCTGGCGCGGGCGAGATTCCATTAAGGCACATCTCCGAATCAATCACCAAAGCATCTTGCACTGTCGCACATTCCCGCAGGTAAGGTTGTAAAAAATCTTGCATTCCCGTTGTCCGTGAAGAAATTTCAAACGATTTCATCGAATAATGCGCCGCTTGCAATTCCGGCTCATGCGAACTAAATGTGGTTACGTAACCACGAATGCTGGAGGCTTGCCATGACCGTCACCACGCTTTCAGGCCGAGAGCTCAATCAGGACCTTGGCCGCGCAAAGCGCGCCGCCAAGGATGGGCCTGTCATCATCACCGACAGGGGACGGCCTGCTCATGTCCTCTTGTCGTTCGACGAATACAAGCGGCTTACCAGCAAGATGCGGACGCTCGGTGACTTGCTCGCTGCGCCGGGGGTGGAAGACGTTGACTTGCCGCTCCCTGAGCGCACGGAACATGCTCAGCCGGTTGATCTGTCCTGATGCTGTTGCTCGATACCAATGTCGTGTCCGAGCTGCGTAAGGTTGCGGGTGGCAAGGCACATCCTAATGTCGCCCTCTGGAACGAAACCGTCGATCCCGCCGAGACCTTCATTTCGTCTGTCGTCCTGCACGAGCTGGAGATTGGCGTCCGGTTGGTGGAGCACAATGATCCCGCCGCCGGGAAGGGGCTGCGCATTTGGCTGGAGAATACCGTTCTCACTGCGTTTTCCGGCCGCATCCTGCCTTTGGACGAGGCGGCGGCCGTTCAGGCGGCCCAATTTCATGTGCCCAATCCCAAGCCGATCAACGACGCCTACATTGCGGCAACGGCCTTCACCCGACGTATGTCACTGGTTACGCGCAATATCAAAGATTTCGAGAATATGGGAGTGGCACTCGTGAATCCATGGGATCTCCCGACATAGCATTCTTAAAGATCCCACATCGCTCGCTCGCGTGATGCGCGTAGCGAGTTGGAAACGACCACCTGGCTCCCCGGGTATGTCTCCAAGATCGTTCGCTCTGTTCCGGCCATCCGCTCGTTGAATCGATCGCGCGCTATGCCGAGGGGACGGAGCCGCCTTCACCGTCTCCGACGATCCCGATCCCGATCGCTTTTCCGTCGGGTTGCTTCGCACCCGGCATGAGGCCTGTTCCGGGGCGTTTCCCTTTGTTCGCCCCATGACATCGTCGCCCCAGGCCGGTCAATCGGGCCCTGAAGCCGGCTCATCGTCCGCGCCAGTCCGCAAGTGGACCCGTGAAGACACCCCGCCTTCCGCGCAATTGGCGGGTGGTGACTTCCTTCATCAAGACGGCCCTTGTGCGACCGATGCTCGACGCCTGGCATGATCTCCCACTTCGCCGCACCGTAGGATCGAAGCTTGTCCGTGATCAACACACGCGGCGAACGGCCTTGCCTTCCAGAAGCTTTCGCATCAAGCGCTTTGCCGCCTTGGCATTGCGACGGCTTTGCACCCACACGTTGAGAAAAAACCCGTCCTGATCAACGGTGCGCCAAAGCCAGTGTTTCTTTCCACCGATGGTGATGAGAACCTCATCGAGGTGCCATTTGTCGCTGAGCCCGCCGGCTGATCGCTTCCGAATATCATTGGCAAAGTGTCTGCCCGAATTTCTCAGCCCAAAGTCGCACGGTCTGATGAGAGGCGATGACGCCACGAGCTGCCAGCATATTCTCGACCATCCGCAGGTTGAGCGGAAACCGCAATAGTGCCAATCGGCATGGGCACTCACCTCCGCCGGAAATCGGTGGCAACGATAAAGAGGATCACGGGGAAATCTGGTCATGCCGCCAGATCTCACATTTTGCTCGATGCCCGGTCGACGTCACGGTACCTGGAACATTGGATATAGAGGAAACGTCCCTACCCTCAATAGAACGCGGGGCGGAAGGGAATGATCGCCGCCCCCATGACCGAGGCATCCGTTTCGATTTCCGAAATGATCAGCTTTGGACAGGGGCGATGAACACCGTATCGCGGGCGGTCGTAGATGTGGGTGCGGTCGATAAACATCTTCGCAAGTTCCGAGGGAACCTGGCCAGCGAACACTATGGCCTGCGGGTCGACAACGGCACGGATGGCATTGATTAGGCGATTATAGGCCGGCGTCACATCCTGCACCCATTCGGCGAGGCCCGGCCAACCGCAGTCGAAATGCTCGCGCATCTAGTGGATCGAGGGAACGTCGATGCCGTTGCGGTTGAGCCGCTCGATCAGGTGCGGCGCCAGCCGTCAGCTTGCAGCGCTGAAATGAACGGCAATGACGGCGACGTGCATCAACCGATTTTCGCGGCATCGTCCTGGAGAACCGCGCCGCTATCCTCATGCGCGGGCGGAGCCCCTATCGATTGTCGCTTGATGAGTGTGGTTGCAAGCACCCGGCAGCGCGGCGTATCGCCCATACCGGTAATCCGCCGAACAAGGATCTGCGCGCTTTCAAATCCCAGCTCGTAGACCGGCTGGGCGATAACCGTAATCGGTGGGCTGGTCACGCTTGTCCAGTCGGCATCGTGGAAGGCGACAAGCGACAAATCGCCGGGGATGGACATTCCCAGCCTGCGAAGGGTTTTGAACACTTCAAGCGCCACCACGGTATCAGACGCTAGTATGGCAGTCGGCCTGTCGGCGCCCTGAAGCAATTCGGCAATGATCTTGTCACCCATACCGCGGCGATGGGCACCGAGCCGGATATAACGTTCAGGATGCTCGATGCCGGCCAAACGGCTTGCCGCAACAACGCCCTCTATTCTCTCCATCACCGTGCTCAGATTGATCTGGTGCGGTCCCCGGTAGATCGGGTCGTCCGATTCCGTGGCAGAGATGTAGGCGATACGGCGATGGCCGGCCTCGATCAGGGCTCGGGTAGCGGCCTCGGCTGCATGCCGGTCGTCCGTGACGACGGCATCGACCGCAAGATCCGGGATAGTCCGGTCCAGAAGGACGAGGGGTCGACCGGATCGCAGGACCTCGTGCAGGTGCTGGGTCTCGAATACCGAAGCTGGAGTAACGATCAATCCGTCCACCCGCTTACCCATCAGCACGCGTACGGCCGCCTTTTCCTTGGCGGCATCCTCGCCGGAATTGGACAGGATGACATCGAATCCGGCGGCGTGCGCCGCATCGCTGATCCCGCGCACGGCCTGACCGAAATACGGGTTTTCGATATCGCCGACGACGACGCCGATCGTCTTCGACTTTCCAGTCGTCATACTGCGCGCAAGCTCGTTGGCCTGATAACCGAGCCTCTTTGCGGCTTCGCGAACCTTCTCCTTCACGACAGGGCTTGCCGTGCCGTAGCTGCCCAGAACACGTGCGGCCGTCGCCTTGGACACACCCGCGCTCTGTGCAACGTCCGAGATGGTTACCAGCCGCTTTGACGCCGTTCTCTTCATCATGGGTCCGTGACATAGGCTGAGAAAAAAATGGCGTCAAGAAAATCACACCATTGACATGTGAGACCGGTCTCAAATACGGTTGATACCGGTCTCATTGGGAAATACGGGCGCTTTTCCGCCTTGGATGGACAAAGCCCTACGACAATCAAAGACGAAGGAACATGCATTTGACAGCCCCATCCTCAAGCAAGCGGGTCGCCGTCATCGGTGGCGGAATTTTTGGTGTTTCCTCGGCGGTTCATCTGGCCCGGCTGGGCGTGCACGTCACTCTTGTCACGGAAGGGGCGCTCGCCAGCGGCGCGTCCGGTCGGTCCCTCGCATGGCTCAATTCGGCACGTTTCCGCTCCGCCGAATATCACCGTCTTCGGGTTATCGGCATCGATCGCTACCGGACGCTGGCAAGCCGCAATGAAGGAGCTGCCTGGCTTCGCTTCGGCGGTGGCCTGACATGGGATGCGGACGACGCGTCGAACCGGATTGCGGAAGCCTACGCTCACGAACAGGCGATGGGTTATGACTGCCAGCTTCTTGACGCAGCAGACGTGGCGAAGGTCACGCCCGGCATCAATGCGGCCGCGATTTCGCGTCAGGGCGCGATTTTCAATCCGGGTGAGGGCTGGGTGGATCTACCTTCCCTGATCGACATCTTGGTGCAGGAATTCAAAACCCTCGGCGGCCAGGTGGTAACCCATGCCGGCAAAGCCATCGTCAATATCAAAGCCGGACGTGTAGCCGGGGTCTCGACCGCAAACGGCACGCATATAGAGGCGGATGTGGTTCTCGTCGCCACCGGTGCGGCCGTGCCTGAGATGGCAAAACAGGCAGGCCATATCATTGCCGATGACACGCCGATCGCGCTTCTTGTCAAATCGAAGCCTTTCAGGCCCGCAGTCCGCGCGGTTCTCAATACACCGAACGTGGCGCTGCGCCCCACGCCGGACGGCGCGGTCGTCTGCGATTCCGCATGGTCGGAGGAAGAACTCAATCGTGGCTCCGATGGGACTTACGCGGTGAAGGATGAGACGCTTCGTCGCCTTCTTTCGGAAGCCTCGAACGTGCTCGAAGGCAACCCCGCGCTGGAATTGGAAAGCTATCATTGCGGACCGAAGCCCGTGCCGGGCGACGGGGAATCGGTGATCGGCCCGCTCGAGGACATCCCGGGCTATTTTGTCGCCTTCAGCCATAGCGGCGCGACACTGGGGCTGATTACCGGTGAGCTCATCGCCCGCGAAATCGTGACCGGTGAGATGAGTTCTCTGCTTGCAAATTTCCGGCCGGCCCGTTTCGCGCAGAAAAGTCAGGCTTTGGCCTCGTAAGCCGAGCGTTCGGGAGGAGATCGTAGATGACGGCGAAGGAGAAGACTTCGGAGATGACCGATCCGGAAATTGCCGTCGAATTGTCCGGCGTCGACAAATGGTTTTCCATCCTCCAGGTGTTGCATGACGTCAACCTCACCGTCAGGCGTGGCGAAAAAGTGGTGGTTTGCGGTCCCTCGGGTTCTGGCAAGTCCACCATGATCCGCTGCATCAACTATCTGGAAAGGCACCAGAAGGGCCGTATCATCGTCAACGGGACGGAGCTGACCGACAATAGGAAGATCATCGACCGCGTCCGGCAGGATGTCGGCATGGTGTTTCAGAACTTCAATCTCTATCCGCATCTTACCGTGCTCGAGAACTGCACGCTGGCTCCCCGCTGGGTAAAGGGCGTTGGGAGAAAGGATGCTGAGGCTGTGGCGCGCGCCTATCTGGAACGGGTGCGAATTCCCGACAAAGCCGATTTTTATCCAAGCCAGCTGTCGGGCGGACAACAGCAGCGCGCGGCGATCGCCCGATCGCTCTGCATGAACCCGAAGATCATGCTGTTCGATGAACCGACCTCGGCACTCGATCCGGAACTCGTGCGCGAGGTGCTGGACACGATGGCGCAGCTGGCGAGCGACGGCATGACCATGGTGTGCGTCACGCATGAAATGGGTTTCGCGCGGCAGGTGGCGGACAGGGTCGTTTTCATGGATGCGGGACGGATCGTCGAAACCGCGCCTCCGGAGGAGTTCTTCAGCAATCCACGGGAAAGCCGGACTAAGGCGTTTCTCAACCAGATACTGCACTAGCAGGTTATTTCTGCAGCCGGCGCGGTTTGCGGCAAAAAGCATACGGACGGGAAAACGTTCGGTGGACAAAACAATGATACAAAGGGAACAACAGCCATGTACATATCCATCAGCATGCTTCGCCGTTCGGCCATAGCGCTCGGCACCCTTGCCGCCTTCGTGGTTCCGGCGCTGTCCGCCTCGGCTCAGGCCCTGCCGAAGGCGATCAAGGACGCCGGCGTGGTCCGGATCGGCGTCAAATGCGATTCTCCTCCATTTGGAGCATCCGGCACCGACGGCAAGCCGGCCGGCATCGAGATCGAAATGGCAAAGCAGATCGGCATTGCCGCCTTCGGGGCCGCCGAAAAGGCGGAACTGAGCTGCGTGGCGACGGACGCCCGCATTCCTTCCCTGACCAGTGGGAAGATCGACCTGATCATTGCCACGCTCGGCAAGACTCCGTCTCGCGAACAGGTGATCGATTACTCCGATATTTACTACTGGGGCAGCAGCCGGGTGATCGTGCCGAAGGACAGCAAGGTTCAGAAGCTGGCCGACCTCGACGGCAAGTCGATGCTCATCATCAAGGGCGGGTCGCAGCTGAAGTGGCTGAAGGAACGCATTCCGAGCCTGGAATTCGTCCAACTCAACACCAATGCCGACAATCTGCAGGCCCTGCAGCAGGGTCGTGCCGACGGATATGTGGGCGATGCGATCACCATCGCGACGCTTGCGGCCAACTATCCTGAATTCCGCACGCTGGAAGAGCCCGTCGATCTCGGCTTCAATGGCGTCGGCGTCCGCAAGGGGGAAGACGAGCTCAAGGCTTTCGTCAATGGCGTCCTCAAGAAACTGAAGAACGAGAAATTTTACTCGAAGACGGTGCCGACCTTCGTCAAGGATCCGATTGTCGCGGCGGAAATGGTAAAATCCTTCGAAACGGATCCGCCAGCCGCAAAGTGAACGACCTGGTCCTGACGGTTCGACCGTCAGGACCCCATGTTCACCGGTATTTTCGAGCAGGATGACGGCCATGGATTTTGCTTATATTCTCGAGGCCCTGCCGGATCTGATGACCGGCCTCAAAATGACGCTGATCGTCAGCTTTCTCGCAATATTCCTGTCTTGCCTTATCGGCCTGTTAGGCGCGGTTTTGCGGACAAGCGGGGTCAAACCGCTGCAATATGCTGTCACGGCCTATGTCGAATTCATCCGAGGCACGCCTTACCTCGTGCAGATCTTCTTCATATTCTATGGCCTTCCGAGCCTGGGGATGCGGTTCAGCATCTTCTGGTCCGGAGTCATTGCGCTGACGGCCTGGGCAAGTGCCTTTCAGATCGAAAATTTCCGGGCCGGTCTCGCGGCTGTCGGCAGAGGAATGCATGATGCGTCGGCGTCGCTCGGTCTCAAACGATGGCAACATTCGGTGTTTGTCATCCTGCCTCTGGCAACCCGCGCCGCTCTGCCGTCGGCTATGAATACGATCGTGGCTACGGTGAAGAATTCCGCATACCTGCAGGCGATCGGCCTGGTGGAGCTGACTTTTGTCGCTGTCGACCGGATCGCCTACGATTTCCGGGCGATCGAGATGTTCGCTTCGATTTGCGTGATTTATCTGCTCTGCGTCTTCACCATCTCTGGCCTCGGCTACATGGTCGAACGGCGTCTCAGCCGACCTTTCGGCGGGAGGTAGACGATGCTGCTTCTGGAATTCCAGTCCTTCCTGTTGGACGGTCTCTTGAATACCCTGTTTCTCTCGGCGGTCATGATCGCAGGCGGCACGTTTTTCGCGGTGATCTTCGCAGCCGGTCTTTCCGCCCAATCGGCATGGTTGAGACGACCTGTCTACGGTCTCGTCGAATGCCTTCGCGACATTCCGCTGATGGTCACGGTGCTGATGGTCTATTTCGTGCTGCCGCATGCGGGGCTGTCGTTCAATCCGTTCTGGTCGAGCGCACTCAGCGTGTCGGTCTGGGGCGGGGCGAACGGCGCGCATATTATTCGTGCCGGCCTGCTGTCCGTACCGAGCGGCCAGCGGGAAGCGGCGCTGTCATCCGGCCTGCGCGGCTGGAAAGGACTGTTTCTGGTCATCCTCCCGCAGGCGATGCCGGTCATTCTGCCCCCTTACGTCAGCCTTATCACCAGCCTCACCCAGGCGAGTTCTCTCGGTGCGGTCCTCGGTGTCAACGAACTGCTGCGCTCGGCGCAGATCCTGATCGAGCAGACGACCATCGCGCGTGGAGGAAGCCCGGCCTATCTGGTCTATGGTTCCATTCTGATCGTGTATTTCGCTCTCTGCTGGTCGATATCTGCCTTGGGCGCGAAGCTCGAGCGGCATTTCGCGAAACCATACCTGCGGGCGAACGGCAAGACTCAGCCAGCGGCGCCTACGGTTGCCCTGCAAGCCACCATGACCTGAGCTGCAGTCCGAACGATATCGAGCGGGCCGGTTCGCCCTCGCTCACGAAATTGCCGCAAAAGGGCGGCAGCCGTCACAGCTGCCGCACGATTTTACTCGCTTTTAGAACTTGTATCCGACTGCCAGCATTGCAAAGGGTTGAACGTCGTCCTTGACGATCGGGCTGTCCTTGGCATCCCCGAGCAGGAAGCCGGCCCCGCCGGCGCCCGTGACGCTCCAGTTCTCGGTCATCATGTAGGTGATCGAGCCCTTGAGATCGACGCGCTTGATCCCCGCCTTCGCTTCGTATTCCGCCAGGCCGGACCGAGCTGACTGGATCGACGTCACCCCGAAATACGACTCCATGTGCTTGTCGTCGGCCCATGTGCCGGACACATCGGCGGAGAAGATGAACCGTTCGTAGCGATGGGAAACTTTCGCGCCGAAAGTGCCGGTCAGTCCCTCGCTGCCGCCTATGGTCCTGTCCAACTTGGCGTAGACCCCGAATGGACCGACGTCATAGCTGACGATCCCTCCGATGACGCCGCCCATGTCGATGTCGCCCAGGCCGCGCAGATAGTCCGAGTCGTCCTCCTTGCGCCCCATCTCGACGCCACCGGTAACACCTAACCTGAAACCGTTTGTTTCGAAAAGATCGACAGTGAGGCCACTGGTATCGAGGTGCACGCGCTCCCCAAATTGGGCGGAGATAAGCGGAAACGGCTGCACCTCGAATTCATCGGATCCTTCGTATTCGGGCATATAGATTGCTCCGACGCCGATCGTCACCTTCCAGTCATGCAGTTTGCCGCGAATGCCGCCGTAGCGTCCGTTATCGAACTGCTGGGGAGGGGCAATCGCCACGTCCGTTGCTTCAAGGTCGGCAGCAAACGCCGGGACCGAGAAGAGTGCCGAGGCTGCGGCCAATGCCGCGATCGAGATTTTTATCGTCCACCTTCGCTGAATGATGTCGGAAGCCCCACCTCTTAAGACCGTATTGCGGTGCCGGTCTTCCGGATGATGTTGATCGTGCTGGCTCACCAAATTAACTCCTGATTATAAAAGCTAAAGAAACCGGGGTATGGTTTCGGGGAGAAGTTGCGGTTGAAGAATTGCCGCAGCATTACAAGTCGAGATGAAAATCAGCCGGCAATGTCGGTGCGCCAAGGCCAAGCGATAGCCACTAATCCTGCTGTGAATGCCGGCGAGCAGCGGACGAACGGAGCAAGGCTTTGGGGGTGCTGGCCATTGCTCCGTCCGTCCATGCCGCCTTACGGAGCCCGCCGGTCGCTGGAGGGCTCGACCGCCGTTCCTCCGTAAAAAGTGCAACGGCTTCGCTGACGCGCATGCCGGGCCACTTGGATGATATGTCAGTGTGTAATGACCGGTCTCGGCTTCTTGTCGGTCCATTCCGGCGGCGCGCCATACTTGGCCGCCACGACTCCCACCAATCCAGGCGCTCGCCCGAAGGCATCACACGCCGGATATTTCGGTTTTCCGCCGAGCCAGGACCGCATCCTTTGCCCTGAAGGAAGGGAGATGTTCAATCCTTTCGGCTCCTTGCCGGAAATGAGCATTCGCGAAAAATCGGACGCGAACTTTGAGGCGAGGCCGTATGCGTCCCCGACTTCTGAAACGCGGGGCTTGTCCTGGATCGAATTTGCGCCGCGGGCCCACACCATCGCCGCGCTCTGAATGCCGCCGCCATCGACAGCCTCCGCTTCGACGGCCAATCCTCCGAGGCCGAGGGGCAAGCGTGGCACGCTAACGGGCAGGACAAAGCCGGTGCCAACGGTTACGGCGGTTGCCACCCCGGCCATCGCCTTATTCGTCGGGACAATATCGGTGACGACGGATCGGATCGTCAAATCCGCCGTTTGGCCAGCCGGGACGATCTGGTATTTGTCGCTGAGCGCGACGCAGAGCGCCCGGTCCAGAACGTTCGACACCAGCGAGCGGTCGGCTTCCGATTTGATGCGGGAGGCAGCGCTGAAGGAGAACGTCGTCGGCACGATGCTGACGGTCTTCACCGTGGCCATATGTCCACCATCAATGTAGAGACGTTTCTTGGCCAGCGTTCCTTTCGGTGCGCCAAGATTGCCGTAGGAGGTCAGGGTGCCTCCTTCCTTCAGAGGTACCGAAGCGCATCCGCTTACCGCAAGGGTCAGAGACAAAGCGAGACCCAGAGATCTGAAAGCGAGAATTCGTGAAGGGCCGACACATCGGGGAAACGATTGAATGGATGGATTGCTGCGCACGCTTTCTGGCCTCCGTCACGGATGTTCTGGGATGACAGTGGGGGCCAAGGATTGCCGCAACATTACAAGGCTTTTGGATAGCGGCGGGCGCCGTCGGCAGGCAGTCTGTCAGAGATCGATAGCGATCTGCGTTCCGGTCGAGCCGCTTTGGAGACTGACTTGTCCCCGATGGTTTGCGACGATCTGTTTCACCAGGCTCAAACCAAGCCCTGCGCCCTTGCTTTTGGGGGTAACGCGGTAGAAGGGCTCGAAAACCAGCTCCTGATGTTCGGCCGGTATGCCTGACCCTTCGTCGGCCACGGTGATCCGCCCGCCGGCCGAGATCGAAACGGTGATCATTCCCCTATCGCCGCCGTGGTCGATCGCATTGCGGACCAGATTGCTGACCGCTCTTGGCAGAGCGGAAGGGCTGCCGCGCCGCTCAACGCTTTCCACCTCGCTTTGAAAAGAGATCTGGTAACCGGCAGCGATCGCCTGAGGCGCCAGGTCGGCAACCACCGTCCGTGCGATCTCGACGAGATCGACCGCTTCATGGAGATCGGTCGCCTGGTCGTTGCGCTCAAAGTCGAGCAGCTGTTCGGCCGTCTCGGCCAAACGCGCAACGTCGTTCAGCAATCGCCTGCGTTCTTGACCTTCGGGCATCCCGTCGATTCGGGTCTGCATGATGGCGATCGGTGTTCTGAGCTCATGCGCCGCGTCGATCAGGAAGCGCTGGCGTTTCTTCAATTCATTCTCGAGCCGCTCCAGCGTACCGTTGAACGCAATCACCAGCGGAGCAACTTCTTTGGGAATACCCTCCACCGGCAGGCGTGCTCCATGCTGGCGGGGTTGGATCTGCGATGCTTTGTCAGCGACATCGCTCACCCGTGCAAGCGCACGCCGCACAATTCGGGGAACCGCAAGGAAGATCGCAGGCAAGGCGACAACGAGTAAAGGAACATAGATCGGGTAGGTGCCGGCCAGAAGGGCGAGAACGGGCCAACCTTTGTCAGCGAAGCCGCCAAACAGAATTCGGACCTCCCCTATGGCAGTCTGCACGTTTTCGACCGATGCAATTTCATTTGTACCGACGGACCCTCGTATATCTGCGTCCTCGAACAGGTGCACCAGATGGGCGAGTTCAGCATAGGACGCGGGGACGGTGCCATAGGATACCGAAGCACCGTCTGTCGTGGCCGCAACAAACCAAAGCCCGCTGTTCTGTGTTTTGAGCAACCTCAGTTCCGGTATATCGCGCAATTGAAATTGTCCTTGCGCATCGCGTTCCGCCGCCCCCGCCAACGCGGCGGTGATCTTGTCCTCCACGGCAACGTTCGGAGAGAGGATCATGGCACCATAGATGGAAAGCCCGATGATGACTGCGGTAACCACCGCGATGATAACCAGGCTGAGTTGCCAACTCAGCTTCCACCAAAGGGAAGGGGTAGACCTGCGGCGCATCATTCTTCCCTCAGGAGATACCCGACGCCGCGGATATTGTGGACCGCGACGCCGGCACCGGCATCCAGCAGTCGTTTGCGCAATCTTGAAATATGCGCATCGAGCGCGTTCGACTGGATTTCTTCTTCGTAATTGTAGACTGCGGCCTCCAGGGTTGATCGAAGGACAGTTTTGTCTTTCCGCTTGGCCAGCGCCACTAGGACGAGAAGTTCGCGCCGGGGCAGGTCGAGCGGAATCGATTCGACGGTCACGCTCAAATGCAGGGGATCGATCACCATCCGGCCCACCGTGATTTGAAGTTCCGTCAGACTTGGCGGTCGTCGCAAAACCGCCCGCAATCGCGCCATCAACTCGTCCACAAGAAACGGCTTGCCCAGATAATCGTCCGCGCCGACATCCAGCCCTTCGACACGCTCCAACGGCTCATTGCGCGCCGTCAGCACAATGACCGGCGTGTCGGTGCCTGTCCGCCTCAACATCGGAATGAAGGTCAGCCCTTCGCCATCAGGCAACCGCCGATCGAGAAGGATTGCATCGTAGGTATTCTGGCGCGTCAATTCGAAAGCGTCCGCAAGACGCGTGGTGTGATCGGTGACAATGCCGTGTTTGCTCAGCGCCGCTGAAAGAGCGTCAGCCAGCTCTCTCTCGTCCTCTATCAATAGAAGTCTCATCGTCCCTTGGCTCTCCTGTCCCGTTCTTTTCCGCCGCGAAGATTGCGGCAGCATTACGGGGACAAAGGAACCATCAGGTAATGTTGCTGCAATTCTCAAAGCCTAGCAACCGGAACCATCCAGTCGCGAAAACGCGAGGCGCCGCCCGCAGGCGGCCGTGCTTTAGATCCAAGGAATGTCGCTATGGCTTTGAAATGGACGATCAGATTGACCAAGGCAGGGATGCTTCTGGGAGGGGTCTACCTCGCTGTCGTGTTTATCGATCCCGCACGCGGAACGGTCGATGCGAATGAACGGGTGAAAGAGGTTGTCGCGGCGGTGGCGGCGAACCAACTCGACAAACCGCTGGAACTGGCTCCTTCGGAAATTGCTGATATCCGGCCCATGTCGATGGTGGAACGGCTGCGTGTCAGCGGAGACCTCGAGCCGATCAATCGTGCCGTCCTGCATGCCAAGGATGGAGGCCGGATCATCGAGGTTCGCGCCGTCGCGGGACAGGCGGTCAAGGCGGGGGACGTGCTGGCTCGTTTCGAGACGGACGATCTCCAGTCATTCCTCAAGCAGCGTGAAGGGGATCGCGATGTCGCAGCGGCGGAGATGCTGCTTGCCATGCAGTCGCTCAACAGGATCGAACAACTCGCGGAAAAGAACATCGCGAGCCAGGAGCAGCTCGACAAGGCACGAAGCGACGTTGCCGCCTCGACTGCCAGACAGAAAAGCCTTTCAGCCCAGGCGGATATCGCACGCACCGCTTTGCGGGAGGCCGAAGTTCTGGCGCCGTTCGACGGGGTCGTCGCAAGCCGGGCGATCAATCAGGGCTCTCGTGTCGGCGCTGGCGCCGAACTTTTCACGATCGTTGATACGAGCATTCTGGAAGCAAAAGTCCTGGTCTCCACGCGCGATGTGCACCGCGTTGCGATCGCCCAACGGGCAGAGTTGCACATCGACGGGCTTGACGGGCAAACCGTTGTCGGAAGCGTGGATCGTATCAGTCCCGTCGCCGATCAAGGCACGCGCTTCATTCCGGTCTATGTCCGGCTCTCCAATGGGGGCGCCCGCCTGCGGGGCGGATCGTTCGCGACGGGCACGATCCTGGTCCGGCAAAATGAAGACGCGATCGTGATACCGGCTATCTCGCTGCGCAAGGACGAGGCGGGAGAGTATGTCCTCAAGCTGAAAAAAGGCCACCTCGTCCGCCAGCCCGTGACTGTCGGATCGGGATCAGGCGGGAGTGACGGCCTGGAGATTTCCGAGGGCCTGGCTTACGGCGACACGATCGTGACCGTACCGCTGCCTGAGTTGCGACCGGACGTCACCGTCACGATCCCGAAGGCGGGCTGACATGTTTCTGACCCGCATTTCGATCGGTCATCCCGTCTTCGCCACCATGATGATGGTGGTGCTACTTGTGCTTGGCGCGTTTTCCTACCAGCGCCTCGGCGTCGACCAGTTTCCGAATGTCGACGTCCCGGTTGTCGTGGTCACGACGACCTATCCAGGTGCGACGCCCGAAACCATCGAGACGGAGGTGACCAGGCCCGTCGAGGAGGCGCTCAATACGATCAGCGGCCTCGATGAAATCACGTCGACCTCCTACGAAGGACGGTCGGTCATAATCGCCCAGTTCAAGCTGGAGGTGGAGAGCACGACGGCAGCGCAGGACGTCCGCGACAAGATAGCAGCCCTCGAAGCAGACCTTCCGGAGGAAGCCGACAAACCTGTGGTGGCGCGGTTCAATCCATCGGACGAACCGATACTTTCGATGGCGATCAGTTCGCCCTCTCTCGGAATGCCCGAACTCACAACGATCGCCGACCAGCGCGTGTTGCGCCAACTGACGACGATAGCCGGGGTCGGGCAGGCGACGCTGATCGGCGGGCAGAAACGGCAGGTCGATATCAGCATCGATGAGACGCGGCTGCGCGCATTGGGGATCGGCGTTGACGAAGTCATCAAGGCCCTCCGGGCTGCCAATCAGAACAAGCCTGCCGGAAGCGTGATCAGTGGTCTGACGGACCGCACTATTCAGGTGCAGGGGCGGATTGCGGAACCGAAGGATCTCCTGGATATGATCGTCGCTCGCCGCGGCGGTGGAGCTGTCTATCTCCGCGATGTTGCCACCGTAAAGGATGGCGCCGCGGATCCGGAAAGTCGTGCGATCTATAACGGCGAATCAGCGCTCGCCGTCGCCATCGTCAAGGTCCGGGATGCCAATACCGTGCAGGTGGTGAGCGATGTACGCAAGCGGCTCGATCAGCTGAACGCCGAACTCAGCGCCCAAAACATGCGGCTTCAAATCATCACGGACGCCTCGACCCTCATTCAGGAGTCGCTCGGCCAGGTGCAATCGACATTGATCGAGGGAGCGGCATTGGCGGTCGCCATCGTTTTCCTGTTCCTCAACTCATGGCGAAGCACGGTGATCACGGGGCTGACGCTTCCAATCGCCATGATTGGCACGCTGGCTGTCATCGATTTTCTCGGCTTCACGCTCAACATGCTCAGCCTGCTGGCATTGACGCTCTCGATCGGCATTCTTGTCGATGATGCGATCGTGGTGCGCGAGAACATCATGCGTCATCTTCACATGGGCAAATCGCATCTCAAGGCGGCTCTCGATGGCACCAGCGAAATCGGGCTCGCCGTGACGGCGACGACCGCCACGATCGTCGCGGTCTTCCTGCCTGTCGCGTTCATGGAAGGCATGATTGGGCGCTTTTTCTACGAGTTCGGGGTCACAGTTTCCGCTGCCGTGCTGATCTCGCTGTTCGTCGCCTTCACCCTCGACCCGATGCTTTCCAGCGTCTGGCATGATCCCGACGCCGAGCCCGGCGCAAGGCGCGGACCGGTCGGACGGCTGATCGCGCGCTTCGATGCCGGGTTCGAAAGGCTCGCCGATCGCTATCGGCAGATCATCCGCTGGACCCTGCGACATCGTTTCATCACGCTCGCACTAACTGGCGGCATCCTCGTCGGCAGCATTTTGATGGTTCCTCTGGTGGGTGTCGAATTCGTTCCCAATGCGGACGAAGGTCGATTCCAGATCAACGTGACGACGCCGGCAGGTTCTTCATTGGATTACACGCGCGCCAAGGTGGGGCAGATCGAGAACGCGCTGCATGAGTTTCCGGAAGTTGCTTCGGTCTACTCGACGATCAACACCGGCAGCACCATGGGCAAACATAAAGCCGCTATTCTCGTCAGCCTCGTGCCGCTGGAGCAACGCAAACGGACGCCTGCCGCCATCGCGGGCCCCATCCGGGAACGCCTTTCCGTCATACCGGGAATCAAGATCGCCATCATCCAGGAGGGCCTGGGCGGAGGCGCTAGTCCGATCCAACTGAGCATCCTCGGTGACGATCAGCGGGTGCTGGAGAAGATCGCGGCGGATCTGATCACAGGCATGCGCGGGATGCCCGGCATGGTGGACATCAATTCAAGCGCTGGCGAGGAAAATTCCATCCTTTCCGTTCGGCTCAAGCGTGAGCAGGCGAGTGATTTGGGCATCGGTATCTCCGAGTTGGCCGGAATGCTCTCGCCGCTGATCGGCGGCGAAGACGTTTCCATCTGGACCGATACGCGCGGACAGACCTACGACGTTGTCGTCCGGCTTCCCCGCGACCAGCGCTCCAACACCGCCGCTCTCGGGGAGTTGATGATCAAAGTCCCAGGCGATGACGCAAGCGGTAGCCCGCGCATGGTCCGGCTGGATCAGGTCGCGGACATTGCAGTCGTCCCGGCGGCCTCCGAAATCCGTCGTCTCGACATGTCCAGAGAGATCCTGATCTCGGCGGATATATCTGGCCGAGCGGCGGGGGATGTCACAGCCGAACTGGAAGCCATGGTAGCCAAGCAAGATCTTCCGGCGGGCTACCGCATAAAATTCGGTGGCGATTCCGAGGACATTGAGAAAGCGACAGGCGGCATGTTCAAGGCGCTGACGATGGCGGTGATCTTCATCTATGTCGTGTTGGCGTCCCAGTTTGGAAGCTTCACCCAGCCGATCGCGATCATGGCGGCACTTCCCCTGTCGCTGGTCGGCGTGCTTATTGGCCTCATGATCGCGGGAAGTACCATCAACATGTTCTCGATGATCGGCTTCATCATGCTGATGGGGCTCGTTACCAAGAACGGCATCCTGTTGGTCGATTTTGCCAATCGGGAGCGCCGGCAGGGTTTGGCCCTCAGCGAGGCGCTGGTCAATGCAGGCGCGGTACGGTTCCGGCCGATCATCATGACATCGCTCGCGATGATCGCTGGCATGATCCCGCTCGCGATGGCGGCCGGCGGCGGTGGCGCGCAACGGGCCCCGATGGCGCATGCCGTCATCGGCGGCCTTGTCAGCTCTACCCTGCTGACCTTGATCGTCGTGCCTGTCATCCTCTCCTACATCGACAGTCTGGCGCACTGGATTGGGGGGAGGGTGCGGACGCATTCGACCAGCGAAAACGAACTTCAATCGCCGAAATCTGCAAAGCAATGACCCGTAAAACCCTTCTCCGCCTGTTCGGCAGGTTTCTCTTCTCCGCCATCATGATGGCGGCCCTTTTTGGAGGGCCGCTTGTACTCCTGGTTCTTGTCTCCAGGCGGTTCGCCATGTAGCTCACTTGCTCAGTTGGAGGTAAGTCGGCTGGCAGGCCAAGGGATCGTGCGGCCCCCTTTTAGGCGCGATTGATGGCGGCAAACATGTTGTCGTAAGTCCCGTCGCGTTCAGCCCAGCGGCGGGCCTGATCGCGTTCGAGGAGCAACTCGCCGCGCGGGTGGTTGCCATGCTCAAGCATCGCCATCACCTCCGAAATATAAGAGCCCAGAGGCATCGCGCGAGGGTCGGCAGCCTGTGCGGTGCCCGTCAACTCGGTCTGGACATAGGGCGGCGACAATTCGAGAACCTCGACAGGCAAGGTGCGAAGCTGGTGGCGCAGCGAGACCAGCCATGAATGCAGGAACGCCTTGCTCGCGCAATATGTGGCAAAGTCGGCGCGAGGCACGAAGGCGAGCGCGGAACTGGTTGCCATGATAGCTGCCTGACGTTGCTTCCTCAATGTCGGCAGGAAGGCGGCAATCACGCGCAGCACACCGAGGATATTCGTCTGCACAATCGCTTCGGCCTCGGCCACCTTCCAATCACCAGACGCAATATCCTCAGTTCGAGAAATCCCGGCGTTGGCTATCAGCACGTTCAAGTCGGGGAACCGCCCGCGGACGTCGCTCGCCAGGCGCGTCAGCGAGTGGGGATCGCCTAAGTCGAGGTGCATCCCGACAATGCCGGGGCGACCGGCCGCGATGCTTTCCAGCAGGTCCTGCCGCCGTCCGGTTACGATGACGCGGTTGCCTCGATCATGAAGAGCTTCGGCAAGCGCACGGCCAATCCCGCTCGTGCCGCCGGTGATCAGTATAGTGTTGTCGGTCATTCTCATTGTTGGAACCTTTCCAAAGTATTACGTTCAAGGAAAGGCAACGGCGTAGTCACCGAAACCCATACGAGCGCCCTTATCGAAGACCAGGTTTCCTTGGTCTTGGCGAAAGATCGGCCTTGGGTGACAATGTAAATCCATACCGCGCGCCTTCAAAGTCGAGTCCTCCCTGCTGGGACCTTCTCGACAAAGGACGCGTTGGATGACGGTAACGCCTACGACAGCGCGGGTTTCATCGCTGCGGCCAAACAACTAACCGAGCCAGCGCGCCCGGTCAACGCCGTTGCTCGAGCGGTGCTTACTTTTGAGAATATCAAAAAGCCCCGTAGCCGGTTAGGGTTACGGGGCTTGAGGCAACGAAATGTTGCGGGATCGGAATCAGCACGAGTTTGCCTGGTTCGTCGGGCTGTTCGGGTTGGAGGTCGACGCGTTGGTGCCGTTTGCCCCCGCAGTGGTCGGGCTCTTGCCGCAATTGGCGTTGGTGCTGCCCGCATTGCCCGCGCCTTGCGCGTTGGTGCTGCCCGTCGTTGCCGTATCGGGCGCTATCACGCCTCCGGCTCCAGTGCCAGTGGCCCCAGTGCCGGTGGCATCGGTCGATGTGCCGGTGCCTGAAGTGCCGGTCGAACCCGAACCCCCGGAACCGGTGCCGCCGCCAGTACCCTGTGCGAATGCGGAAGTAGCAAGACCAAGTGCAAGAGCGCTCACAGTGAGAAGTTTTACGATCATGAAATGTTTCCTCTCGGTTATCTCAACGGCCTCCTAACCGCGGGTAGCATCGAAAGTTCCCTCTGCGCTGAAACCATTTGAAACAGTCGAAACCCTGAGACGCAACTTGGCCGGAGGCGGCTTGCCCCATGGCGGGTCTTCATCAATGCGCACAAATCTGCTTCAACGGTCGGCCAAGGGTTCAAATCCTGAAACGGTGGACGGGTGTGCCGCGGATGCCGGCCTCGAAGGCGAAGAGCGTCCCGTGCTCGAACGTGCCGTTGTTGTCGGTGGAGAGGGTGGTGACGTAGATCGTCGCGAGATCCGGCCCGCCGAAGCAGGGCATGGTCGGTGATTTCGCCGGCATTTTGTAGATCTCGACGACCTCGCCCTCCGGCGACAGCCGGTTGACGCCACCAGACAGGATGCCCGCGATCCAGTAGAAACCATTCGCATCCATGGCGGCGCCATCCGGCCGGCCTTCTTCCGGGGCGAAGTCGTGCAGCCGGCGAGGGGGGCCGGTGACGCCCTTCTGCGGATCGAAATCGAAGACTTGGGCAAAAAGGCCGCTGCTGTCCGAGTGATACATGGTTCGGCCGTCCGGGCTCCAGGCAAGGCCATTGGAGGTCAGCAGCCCGCCATCGATGATCGTGGTGAAGGAGCCGTCGGGCATGACGCGATAAAGGCGGGCATTGCCGGTCTGCGGGATAGCCTCGTCACGGGTGCCGACCCAGAAGCAGCCGTCGGGGCCGACCTTGCCGTCATTGAGCCGGCTGTCGGGGCGCCCGCCGTCGGGATCGCAGAGCAGCTTCATCGTCCCGGTTTTCGGGTTCAGGAGATGAACGCCGTTTTCGAGCGCGACGGCGATATCGCCGCTTTCGCAGAGTGCCAGGCAGCCGATCTTGTGCGGCATGTCGTACCGGTCGACCTGTCCGTTGGCGCGCAGGCAGATCGCTGCCGGCGCCAGGATGTCGACCAGCCAGAGATCGCCGGTGCGGTCATCCCAGGTGGGCGATTCGCCGACTTTCAGCGGAAAGTCGATGACCCGTCGCACCTTCGGGGTGATGATGTCCGGTTTGCTCACGATTCAGCCCTCCTGGGAATGATCAGGCCATTTCTGTCGCGCTGCCTGACTTGCCCGTCGTGTTCGGTTTCGCAGAAGCTGCCCCCCTGAAAGAATGCGGCCACTGCACTTTCGGTTGCCTGCTCGATACGCAGGTGATCGTGACTATGGTCCTGCGGGCGATAACCGAGGCGCTCGGCAGTTTCGTCGCGCCACCAGCCGGAATCGTTCCGCGAAACGCCGTATACGACAGCGGCAGCGATTTCCGGTTGGGTAAGGCCGATCCAGACGAGTTGGTAAAGGTCGCGGGGACTGATCCAGATGGCAGCCGTGCGTTCGCTGTTTGGATAGGCGGCAGCGTTGCCGATGCGGATCGACAGCGTTGAGATGCCAGCCTTGTCGTAATAAAAACCCGCCACCATCTCGCCCCAGCATTTTGACAGGCCGTAACGCGTGTCGGGGCGGGGAACATCGAACGGTGTAATCGTTTCGGACCGCGGATAAAAGCCGGTTGCGTGATTGCTGGAGGCAAAAACAACGCGGTTCACGCCGGTTGCGCGTGCTGCATCGTAGAGATTGTAGGTACCGAGGATATTTGTCTGAAGCATGTCGTCGATGCCTGCCTCGTTCGGCAGACCGCCAAGATGGATGACGCCGTCCATCCCGTCGAGGGCGGCGCGCATCGCATCTGCATCCGCGAGATTGCCTTCGAAAAAACTTTCGTTCGATGCAAGCGCGTTCGCCGGCCTGACATCGATCAGCCTGATATGCTGCACGACAGGGCGCAGAAAATCCCTGAGCTGCGTGGCAATGCGGCCCGCCCCTCCGGTTATTGCGATCCGTTTCAAAATGCTTCTCCTTGCAGCGTTTCCCCGCGTCCACCATCAGGCGTCGATAGATTGAGCCTCGACGCCTTGGAACATGCGGGCGCGCGCATTCAGGATATGTGTTTTCATGGCGTTGTGCGCATCCGTTTCCCGGCGGGCCAGGACAGCTTCCACGATTGCCGCATGTTCGTCCTGCACATGGCGGACGTGTAGCGGCGTCCGCTTGAGGCTGAGGCTCCGCGTCACCGACATGCCGATCGAAAAATGCGGTTTGAACCACTCCCGGACGATCATGTGGAACTGATTGCCGGTCGCCATGGCGATGGCGTCATGCAGCCTTTGGTCCTCCTCGGCACCCAGTTCTCCGACCTCCAGGCAGTGCTCGAGTGCCGCAAGCGCCGCCATGATGCGGACCTTGTCGTTAACCTGCCAGTTGCGCGCCGCGAGTGCCGCAGCTTCCGCCTCGAGGCCTGCCCGGAATTCGAAAAACCGCTGGACGTCGGCCAGTGAACCGACCGGGACCTGGTTGAGGACTGAAGAGTCGGGCCGCTGCCGCACGTATGAACCGGAGCCTTTGCGCGAGACGATCAACTGGTCGGCACGAAGACGCTCCAGGGCCTCGCGCACGACCGGCCGTGACGCGCCGAACATCACGGAGAGATTGGGTTCCGACGGAAGCCTTTCATTGACTGGAAAACGGCCATCGGCGATCATTTCCACGATCCTCTCGTAGATGATGTCGCTGAAGCGAGGCTCCGCCTTGGCTGCCGCTATCACGCCGGCCTGGTTCATCAACGTCCCTTTTCACGTCCCCATTCGAGGAACTCGGGCTGCGCTTCTTCTTCCGAAGGATGGAGACCAGAAATCCTGCAGCCTGCCTTGAGCCATTCTTCGACGACGGCTTCCGCCGCTACGTCTTGGGGATTGGCCACGTCTTGAGGATAGTAAGTCATGCGTCTCCTCCCGTTCGGCATGCTTTTGGGAGGTAGGACTATTGAGCCTGTCAAAATCTGTCAATACTTGTAATCATCTGAAAACCGGTTATGGTCCCGTTTGCCGATGGGATGGAGGTCCATGGCGGTCTGTTAGCTGGGAAACCTGCCGGATCGTCAACCAGGTCGGCACGGTCTGAATTGGGAGGAGATCTATGCGCGACGATGAAATCATGTCTTCCGGCGTAACCCGCCGGACATTCCTGGCGGGTGTCAGCGGGGCAGTGGCCCTGTCCATGGCGGGCGGCAGCGCGAGCGCTGCCGGGGCCAAGGAAGCACCGCAACTGGCAGCTCTGGTAAAGGACGGAAAGCTTCCGCCGCTGGCCGAACGGCTGCCGCAAACCCCCATGGTGGTGAAGCCCTGGGAAAAAATCGGCACGTATGGCGGTACGTTGCGACGCGGCCTGCGCGGCTCGTCCGACCACAACGGCATCCTGCGCATGGTCGGCAACCAGGGCCTTGTCCGTTGGAATATGGACTTTACCGCAGTACTGCCGAACCTTGCCGAGAAGTGGGAAGTCAATGCCGACGCCTCGCAGTTCACCTTTCATCTGCTGAAGGGGGCGAAATGGTCCGACGGTCATCCGTTCACGGCCGACGATGTGGTGTTCGCGATCGAGGATGTGGTCAAGAACAAGGAGCTTTACAGCTCCACGCCGGCCCAGCTTGCCGTCGCCGGCAAGCCGGTGCTCGTCGAGAAAATTGACGACTACACCGTCAAGTTCACCTTCGCTGCTGCGAACGCGCTCTATCTGGAAAACCTGGCGACCCCGCTTGGCCAGCATCCGACGCTGTTTGCCAAGCACTACTGCAGCAAGTTCCTTCCGAAATATAACCCGAATCTCGATGCGGACGCGAAGGCGGCCGGAGCGGCAGGATGGACGGAGCTTTTCCGTTCCAAGTGCGGCGATATCGAAATCCCGTCTCGCTGGTCGAATGTCGAAAAGCCGACAATGGATCCCTGGGTCGTCAAGGAGCCCTATTCGGGCGGTGCAACCCGCGTCGTCATGACCCGCAATCCCTACTTCTGGCAGGTCGATACGGAAGGCAACCAGCTTCCTTATATCGACGAGTTGAATTTCGGCATCTCTCAGGACGTCGAATCCCTGATGCTGAACGTCATCTCCGGCAAGATCGACATTCAGGAGCGCCACATCAGCGTGCTCGCCAACAAGCCGACCCTGTCGCAGAACATGAAGAAGGGCGATTATCGCCTGATGACGCTGGTGCCGTCCGCGGCACAGCAATGCTCGCTCTATCTGAACATGACCCACAAAGACCCGGTGTTGCGCAAGATCTTCGCCGACAAGTCCTTCCGTCAGGCTCTGTCGACGGGCATCAATCGCCAGGAAATCATCGACATCGTCTATTTCGGCCAGAGCGAAGGTTACCAGACCGGTCCGCGGCCCGGTCATCCCTGGTACCATGAGAAGCTTGCGCGGCAGTTCACCGAATACGCCCCGGACAAGGCCAATGCCCTCCTGGACAAGGCGGGCCTGGACAAGAAGAACGGCAACGGGATTCGGCTGCGGCCGGATGGCCAACCGATCTTCTTTGCGGTGGACGTCATCCCGACGCTTTATCCGGACCTCGTGGACACGCTGGAACTGGTGAAGGCGCATTGGGCCAAGATCGGCATCGACATGAAGGTCAATACGATCGAGCGCGCGCTGTATTACACCCGCGGCGACGACAATGCGCACGACGCGCAGGTCTGGCCGGGCCCGGGCGGTCTCGATCCGATGCTCGATCCGCGCGACTACTTCGCGTTCCACCCACAGGGTTCGCGCTACGCGATCCCGTGGACGCTCTGGTACACGTCGAACGGCCAGAAGGGTGAGGAACCACCGGAGAGCCAGAAGAAGCGTATGAAGCTCTTCGACGCCGCCCGCTCGACGGCCGATCTCGCCAAGCGCGGGGAAGTCATGAAGCAGATCTTCGATCTGGCTGCCGAGGACTTCGAAGTGATGGGGATCTGCCTTGCCGTCGGTGGCTTCGGCATCATCCGCAACAATCTGCGCAACGTGCCTGAGAAGGAGCCGGACAGCTGGTCCTGGCCGAATCCGGGTCCCGCTCTGCCACAGCAGTTCACCTTCACGAGCTGATCTGGATTTATCTCGCCGGTGCCGCCGTCTGATCGGCGGCGGCACTCCTCCAGCCCCGTTGCATGGACGTTGAAGCGACAGCCTTTGGCCTCGCGTCGGCATGCCGTGCAATCCGTATTGCGAGCGTTCGATGCTGAAATTCATCGTCAAGCGACTTTTCTGGATGATCCCATCGCTGTTTGCGGTGAGTTTCCTGGCCTTCGTCCTGATCCAGCTCCCGCCCGGCGACTTCGTCACCACCTACATTGCCACTCTCGCGTCTTCAAACGAGGTGGTCGACCAGAATACCGCCGCACAGCTGCGCGAGCGGTTCGGCCTCGACCAGCCGATGTTGATACAATATTTGAAATGGATCTGGGGCATCCTCACCCGCGGTGATTTCGGCATCTCGTTCGAATGGCAACAGCCTGTCTCCGGTCTGATCTGGGAGCGCATGGCGCTCACTCTTGTGCTGGCCCTCGTAAGCCTGATCGCCACCTGGGCGCTGGCGCTGCCGATCGGCGTCTATTCCGCGGTGAAGAAATACTCGATCGGCGACTATGCCTTCACGGCCTTCACCTTCTTCGGCCTGTCTATCCCGTCCTTCCTGCTGGCGCTGGTGCTGATGTATGTCGCAGCTGTCGAATTCGGCGCGGACGTCGGCGGGCTTTTCTCTCCGGAATACGAGATGGCTTCCTGGAGCCTTGGTAAGATGTACGACCTGCTGACGCATCTGTGGCTGCCGGTTGCGATCCTGGCGATCTCGTCTACCGCAAGCCTGATCCGCGTCATGCGCGCCAATATGCTGGACGAGTTGCCGAAGCCTTATGTGACGACGGCGCGTGCCAAGGGTCTTTCCGAGTTCCGGCTGCTGATCAAATATCCGCTGCGGATCGCACTCAACCCGTTCATCTCGACGATTGCCTGGCTGCTGCCGAACCTGATTTCCGGTTCCGTCGTTGTTGCGATCGTCCTCAACCTGCCGACCGCCGCCCCGCTGCTCCTCCAGTCGCTAATGGCACAGGACATGTATCTGGCCGGCGCCTTCGTGCTTTTGATCTGCGCGCTCACCCTGATCGGTTCGCTGGTCAGCGACATCCTGCTTGCGCTGGTCGATCCGCGCATTCGGCTCGAATAGGAGAACACCCATGGTCGATGTCTCCATCACCAATGTCAGGCCGGACCGCGCCGCCGTTGCCTCGCAATGGCAGCTCATCTGGTGGGCTTTCAAGCGGCATAAGCTCGCCATGGCGGCACTCGTCGTCACGCTTGCCATGTATATCGTTGCGCTCGTACCGGGCTTCTTCGCGATCAACGACCCGTTCATGCAGAATGCCCGCTCGACGTTTCACCCGCCGCAGAGCCTTCACCTGTTCGATACCACCAACGGCTTCCAGATCGGACCGCATTATTATGGGATGAAGCTGACGCGGGACCCGAACACGCTCGCCGCCGTCTTCGCGGAAGATACGACGGTGAAGGTGCCGATCGCCTTTTTCGGTCGAGGCTACACCTATTCGGTACTCGGTCTTTTCGAGACCGACATTCACCTGATCGCCACCACCGACAAGACCAAGCCGCTTTATCTGTTCGGCGCCGATCGCCTCGGCCGTGACGTCTATAGCCGCACGGTGCAGGGTGCCCAGATATCGCTGTCGATCGGTCTGGTCGGGGTCTTCCTGTCGCTGCTGCTCGGCATCGTCCTCGGCGGCATCTCCGGTTATTATGGCGGCCGGATCGATTTCGTCATGCAGCGCGTCATCGATTTCGTGCTGTCGCTACCGACGATTCCGATCTGGCTGGCGCTGGCGGCCGCATTGCCGCAGGGCTGGCCGGCAACGCTCCAATACATGATGATCACCATCATCCTGTCGTTCACCGGTTGGGCGCAGCTTGCCCGCGTCGTGCGCGGTCGCTTTCTGTCGCTTCGCACCGAGGAATTCGTCGCCGCGGCACGCCTTGACGGCGTCTCGGAAGGTCGCATCATCTTCCGCCACATGCTGCCAAGCTTCTCGAGCCACATCATCGCCTCGATGACTTTGGCGGTGCCTGCGATGATCCTCGCGGAGACCTCGCTGTCGTTCCTCGGTCTTGGCCTGCAGCCGCCGACGATCTCCTGGGGCGTGCTGCTGCGTGAAGCGCAGAACATCCGCTCCATCGCCACCGCTCCATGGCTCTTCATGCCGGGGCTTGCGGTCGTCGTCGCCGTCATGGCGCTCAACCTCTTCGGCGACGGCCTGCGTGATGCGGCCGATCCCTATAACAAGTGAGGCGCCGATGACCGATGTCCTTTCCATCGTCCCCCGCCCCTCGATTGCAGCGGGCAAGCCGTTGCTCGAAGTCAAGAACCTGGTGACCGAGTTTGCGCTCCGCACCGGCGTCTTCAGGGCCGTGGACGATCTTTCCTTCTCGATCGAGCCCGGCAAAACGCTCTGCGTCGTCGGTGAGAGCGGATCGGGGAAATCCGTGACCGCTCGCTCGATCCTGCAGATCATAGACTCGCCCGGCGAGATTGCCTCCGGATCGATTTTACTGCATCGCCCGGACGGCACGTCGCTTGACCTCGCCAAGCTCAACCCGCGCAGCCGGGCGATCCGCTCGGTGCGCGGCCGCGACATCGCGATGATCTTCCAGGAGCCGATGTCGTCGCTCTCGCCGGTGCACACGGTCGGCGACCAGATCACCGAAGTGCTGCGGCTGCACCTCAACATGAGCAAGGCGCAGGCAAGGACGGAGGCAATCTCGCTGCTGCGGCAGGTGGAGATTCCCGATCCGGAAAAGGCGCTCGACCGCTACGCCTTCCAGTATTCCGGCGGCATGCGTCAGCGCGCCATGATCGCCATGGCGCTTGCTTGCAAACCGCAGCTGCTAATTGCCGACGAGCCGACCACGGCGCTCGACGTGACGACCCAGGCCGAAATCCTCGACCTGATCAAACGGCTGCAGCAGTCGACTGGCATGGCCGTGCTGTTCATCACCCACGACATGGGCGTCGTCGCCCAGATCGCCGACGACGTGCTGGTCATGCATCATGGCGTCGCCAAGGAATACGGACCGGTCGAGCAGATCTTCCATGCGCCGCAAGATCCTTACACGCGCATGCTGATCGGCTCGGTGCTGAAGCTGGAGCAGAAGGCCGAAATCAGGCTTGCTCGCCCGCCGCTCGATACGACAGCCGAGCCGATCCTCACCATCCGCAATCTTTCCATGCATTTCGGCGACATGAAGGCGCTGAACGACGTCTCGATCGCGCTGCTTCCCGGCGAGACGCTCGGTATCGTGGGAGAGAGCGGCTCCGGCAAGACGACGATGGGCCGCTCGATCATGCGTCTCTACGACCCGACGGGTGGCGAGATGCTTTATCGCCGCGCCGACGGCAAGGTCGTCGATCTTGCCAAACTCGAAGGTGCCGAGCTGAAGGCCGCGCGGCGCGAACTCCGCATGGTTTTCCAGGACCCGTTCGGGTCGCTCAATCCGCGCATGACCGTCGCACAGGTGATCGGCGAACCCCTGCTGGTCAACGGCATCGCCCGTGGCAAGGAACTCGACGAGCGGGTCTGCCACCTGATGGATCAGGTCGGCCTCGATCCGGCCGGACGCGAGCGTTACCCGCATGCGTTTTCGGGCGGCCAGCGCCAGCGCATCGGCATCGCCCGGGCGATCACGCTGAACCCGCGCATCATCGTCGCCGACGAGGCGACCTCGGCGCTCGACGTTTCCGTGCGCTTCCAGGTGCTCGATCTTCTGATGCGGCTGCAGGACGATCTTGGTCTCGCCTATATCTTCATCAGCCACGACATTGGGGTCATTCGCTACATGTGCGACCGGGTAGGCGTCATGTATCGCGGCAAGCTTGTCGAAGTGGGTGAGGCCGACAAGGTCTGCAATGCGCCGGACCACCCGTATACCCAAGCGCTTATCTCGGCCATTCCGCGGCCGGATCCGCGCGATCGCGATCGCTCCAGGCGGTTCCGCTATACCGAACCCAGCCAGGTCAAGAATGGGAGCACGGCAGGATGAAGATCACCGGCATTCGCACTTTCCTCATGCAGGTCGGCTCACCCGACCTTGAGACACGGCAGACGGTGCCGGTGCCAAAGTCGGCTCAGCCTTTCGGCGGAACCCGCAACTGGCTTTTCCTGAAAATCGATACCGACGAGGGCATTACCGGCATCGGCGAATGCTCCGGCTGGCCGCGTGTCGTCGAAACCGCGATCAAGGATCTCGCCCCGCTTCTGATCGGGGAGGATCCGGCTCATATCGAAAAGCTGTGGCAAAAGATGGCGATCGCCATGATGGGCCACGGCATGCTCGGCACGGTCGGTGGCGGCGCTGTGACCGGCATCGACATGGCGCTGTGGGACATCAAGGGCAAGGTGCTGGGCGTGCCGGTATGGAACCTGCTCGGAGGCAAGTTGCGCGACCGAATTCCGATCTATTCGCATGCCAACACGGTCGAAAAGGCGCTTTCCCTCAAGAACCGCGGCATCAAGGCGCTCAAATGCGGCGGCGTTTCCGATCCAGTTCGCAAGGTCGCCATGCTGCGCGATGCCGTCGGCGACGAGATGGACATCGCGATCGATCTGCACGGCCCGCCGTGGATGACGCCGGCCGATGCCTGCCGTCTGGTGCGCAAGCTCGAACCCTACGAACTGCTTTGGGTTGAAGACCCGATCGCACCGGACAATGTCGAAGGGTACCGGCGTATCCGCGACGCGGCCCATATCCCGCTCGCAGCCGGCGAACGCACCGCGACCATCTTCGGCGAACGGCAGCTGATCGAGGAGGAACTGGTCGACGTGATCCAGCCGGATACCGGACGCGCCGGCGGGATTACCCAGATGAAGAAGATCGCCGCGATGGCGGAAGCGCATCACATCCAGGTGGCGCCGCATTCTGGCTCGCTCGGTCCGGTCGCGGAATATGCGGCACTTCATCTGCTCGCCTCGATCCCGAACGCACTCATCCTCGAACGGATCGACGACGACTGGGAGGGCCGTAAGCACACGATCGTGCCGCACCCTGTCCAGGAAGGCGGGTCGCTTGCGGTCCCCAATGGGCCGGGTCTCGGCTGCGATATCGATGAGGAATTCGTCGCCCGCTTCCCGAGCGACGGCAACGTCTCGATCCCGGTGCAGGAAAGCGGCGGCGCCTACGCGCCGGGGACTTACGGCGAACGCCTCTACGTGCAGACGCGCCTGTCGCGCCGGCATTATTTCAACGCCTGAGGGTGGCCCAGCCATGAAGAATTGATCGGGACATCGTTCGCGGCGGTGATAAATATTGTGCGAATAGACGCTGTCCATCATTGCCGAGGCGATATAGGAAGGCGGCTCCAGCAACAGGCAGACCGCAATGGATGACTCGATCAACATAAACAATCGCGGCGACTTCGGGCTGTGGGCTATCGAAGTGGCCAAGCAGATCGTCGCCGAAGAGGGTTTTGAACTGGCCAAAGCCTCACGAGACGGCACCGAGGACGACGTCCGAATAGCCGGCAATGCGCTGGGACAGGCGATCACCAATGCACTCATCGAAGTGTATGACGGCCTGCTCGACGGCGTGCCTGAAGAATAGAGCCGCGCTGATTCCGAGACAAGAGCACGTCTGTTCTGCGGAAACGGCAAAGGCCGCCGGCTGGCCGGCGGCCTTTGTTCGGCTGCGATAGAAGCAGACGATTATTCGGCAGGCTGGGCTGAGGGTATCAGCACAGCGTTTTCGGCGTCGACATTGCCTGCCATGGCGGCCGCGAACTGTGTCGGGTCCAGCTCGTTTTCCCAGCGGGCGACGACGACGGTCGCGACCGCATTGCCGACCAGGTTGGTGAGCGCCCGGCATTCCGACATGAAGCGGTCGATGCCGAGGATCAGCGCCATGCCGGCGACCGGCACGGATGGAACCACCGAAAGGGTCGCCGCCAGGGTGATGAAGCCGGCTCCGGTAATGCCTGCGGCTCCCTTCGAGCTCAACATCGCGACGAGCAGCAGCAGGATCTGGTCGCCAAGCGCGATCGGCGTGTCGGTCGCCTGGGCGATGAAGAGCGCGGCAAGCGTCATGTAGATGTTGGTACCGTCGAGATTGAAGGAATAGCCGGTCGGAATGACAAGACCGACCACCGAGCGCTTGCAGCCGGCGCGTTCCATCTTTGCCATCAGCCCGGGCAATGCCGCTTCCGACGAGGAAGTGCCGAGCACAAGAAGCAGTTCTTCCTTGATGTAGCGGATGAGCGAGATGATCGAAAAGCCGTTGTAGCGTGCGACGGCACCGAGGACGATCAGAACGAAGAGGAGCGAGGTGAGATAGAAAGTGCCGATCAGCATGGCAAGGTTGGCAATCGAACCGATGCCGTATTTGCCGATGGTAAAGGCCATGGCGCCGAAGGCGCCGATCGGGGCAGCCTTCATCAGGATGGTCACGAGACGGAAGATCGGTGCGGTCAACGCCTGCAGGAAGTCAACAACTGGACGACCGCGTTCGCCGACCATGCCAAGCGCGATGCCGAAGAGAACCGAAAAGAACAGCACCTGCAGGATATCGCCCTGTGCAAAGGCACCGACGATCGTATCCGGAATGATGTTCATCAAAAAGCCGGTGATCGTGGCGTCATGCGCCTTCGCCGTATAGGTCGCGATCGCCTTGGCGTCGAGCGTGGCCGGATCTATGTGCATGCCGGCACCCGGCTGAACGATATTCGAGACGAGCAGGCCAACGGCAAGCGCGAGCGTCGAAAACACCAGAAAGTAGATCATCGCCTTGCCGGCGACACGCCCGACCTTTTGCAGATCGGCCATGCCGGCGATACCGGTTGCGACGGTCAGGAAAATCACCGGCGCGATGATCATCTTCACCAGCTTGATGAAGGCATCGCCGAGCGGCTTCAGGGATGCGCCGGTATCCGGATAGAAATGACCGAGCAGGATGCCGGCGGCGATCGCCACGAGAACCTGAAAATAAAGGTGGCGGTAGAAAGGAAGCTTGCCGTGCGTTGGCGCATCGGAAATTGTTGCGTTCATCATATCCTCCATGGCGCCCCAACCAAATCGGCCTCCCGGGGCGCGGCGTTACTGTTGCTGCAGGCTTGCTGGAGCAACATGCATGCCAAAGAGGCGTATATTGCCAACTATTTGATTTATCTCGTTTAAATTTTGGCATGGAAGGTCCGCTTCATGACGGGCCGTGCGGATTTCCGCATCAGCCTTTGCATTTCATGCGGATTTATGCACACAATTCACCGATGCTTGAGCAGCGTCATCGAGAGAAATCGGTCAAGGTTCCCGCGTTCGCGCGGACGACCTGGCCCGTCTTTGGCCTGACAGCCACCGCAATCCTGATATCCGCTCTTTATGCGGCCGGTCATTACGGCCGCAGTTCCGCAGTCGCAGCGCTCATCGCCCAGGGCCACGCCGATGCCAATCTGAAGGTTGCGCTGTTGCGTGCGGTGCTCGAAAGACCGCGCGCGCTTCCCCTGCTTCTGGCCGAGGATCAACAGGTGGTCGGCGCGCTCGCATCGAGAGACGCAGAAGCGGTCGATGCCCTGGACCGAAAACTGGAAGGGCTCGTGGCCGGCACTCATGCCTCCGTTCTCTACGTCACCGGCAGGGACGGCATCGCGGTCGCGTCCAGCAACTGGCGCGAACCCTTGAGCTTCGTCGGCAACGACTATTCGTTCCGCGAATATTTTCAACGGGCAATGGAGAACGGAACGGCAGAGCACTTCGCCTTGGGCAGCGTCAGCAAGCGCCCGGGACTCTATATCTCGCGGCGCGCCGAAAACCAGGCCGGCGCCCTCGGTGTCGTTGTGGTGAAGATGGAATTCGACCAGCTTGAAAGCGATTGGCGGGATGCGAACCGTCCCGTCTATGTCACCGACGCCAATGGTGTCGTTTTGATCACCAGCGTTCCCTCCTGGCGCTTCACGACGGCTGCGCCATTGCCGGCAGAGCGGCTCGGCGCCATCCGCCAGAGCCTGCAATTCGGCGACGCCCCTTTGACGCCTCTGCCGATCGTGCGGCAGCAACCTCTCTCCGACGACGCATCGATCGTTTCGGCGGTTTTGCCGGGAACAAGCGAGGGCGAATATCTTCGCCTTCTGACGCCGGTCCCCTCGACATCCTGGCGCCTTGAATATCTGGTGCCGACCGAGCCGTCCGTGGCAGCCGCGGTACGCGAGGCGCGGCTGCTTGCACTTGCCGTGCTTGTTCCGATCCTGGCGCTGATCGCATTCCTTCTGAGGCGGCGGCAGATGATCACCATTCGCATCGCTGCGGAGAAAACCCTGCGCGAAGAGCTCGAACGTCGTGTCACGGAACGAACCGTCGATCTGAGCCGCGCCAGGGACCTCCTCCAGGAAGAGATCGCCGATCACCGCAGTACCGAGTCAAAACTCCAGGTGGTGCAGCAGGAGCTCGTGCAGGCAAACCGCCTTGCGATCCTTGGCCAGGTTGCGGCCGGGGTCGCCCATGAAATCAACCAGCCGGTCGCAACAATCCGCGCCTATGCGGACAATGCCCGTATCTTCCTGCAACGGGGCCGGAAAGCCTCGGCGGAGGAAAATCTCGGCGAGATCGCAGCGCTGACGGAGCGCATCGGCATGATCACCGAGGAACTCAAGGCCTTCGGACGCAAGGGACGAACGCCGCCCGAAGCCGTCGATCTGCGGGGTGCTATCGAAGGCGCGGTCGTTCTTTTGCGAAGCCGCTTCGCCGGGCGGCTGGACATACTCGCGATCGATCTGCCGCCGTCCGGCCTTGCCGTCACCGGCAATCGCGTCCGGCTCGAACAGGTACTGATCAATCTGTTCCAGAATGCCTTGGAAGCGCTGGAAGGCCGGATCGATGCAAGCGTCAATGTCTCCGTGGAGACGCTGTCGGACGAGATTGTGATCCGCGTCTCGGACAATGGCCCCGGCATTGATCCCTCGATCAGAAGCTCGCTCTTTTCGCCGTTCAACACGTCCAAGGAAAAGGGTCTTGGTCTTGGTCTGGTTATTTCGAAGGATATCGTCGCCGATTACGGCGGTCGCATCGAGGTCGAAAGCGGCGAAACCGGCACGACTTTCATTGTCTATCTGCGCAAGGCGGCATCATGAGCAATCCAACCCCTGTCATTCTGGTTGACGACGACGCCGATCTTCTCAAGGCTACCGCCCAGACGATCGAGCTTGCGGGTTTTGCAGTCTCTCGATTTTCCAAGGCTTCCGACGCGCTGGTTCGGATCGACGATAGTTTCGCGGGCGTCATCGTTTCCGACATCCGCATGCCCGAGATCGACGGGCTGCAGCTCTTCGACCGCGTCCGCAAGCTCGATCCGGACCTTCCTGTTATCCTGATGACCGGCCATGGTGACATACCGATGGCCGTCAAGGCGATGCAGGATGGGGCCTACGATTTCATCACCAAACCTTTCCCGGCGGACCGTCTGGTGCAGGCCATTCGCCGGGCTGCCGAAAAACGGCGGCTGATCCTGGAGAACAGGACGCTCCGCGATGTGGCCGAACAGGCACGCGACGACCTGCCGCTCATCGGCCAGACCGTCGCCATGGAGCGACTGCGCAGAACGCTTCGCCAGATTGCCGATACCGACGTCGACGTTCTGGTGACCGGAGAGACGGGCAGCGGCAAGGAGGTCGTTGCCAATCTGATCCATCGATGGAGCCGGCGCTCGAAGGGCAGTTTTGTCGCGCTCAATTGCGGCGCGCTTCCCGAAACCATCATCGAAAGCGAATTGTTCGGCCACGAGCCCGGCGCTTTTACCGGCGCGCAGAAAAAGCGGGTCGGTAGGATCGAATATTCGAGCGGCGGCACGCTTTTCCTCGATGAGATCGAAAGCATGCCGCCCGCGACGCAGATCCACATGCTGCGCGTCCTGGAAGCGCGTGAAGTGGCACCTCTCGGCACCAATGAGACTCGGCCGATTGATCTGAGGGTCGTGGCCGCCGCCAAGGTCGATCTCGGCGATCCCTCGCAACGCGGCGCATTTAGGGAAGACCTCTATTACCGGCTCAACGTCGTCACCATCTCCATCCCGCCGCTGCGTGAACGGCGCGACGACATCCTCCTCCTGTTCGGATTCTTTTGCGAACGAGCCGCCAAGCGGTTCAACCGTCAAACACCCGCTCTGTCATCCTTTACCCGCCAACACCTCGAAACCCACCATTGGCCCGGCAATGTTCGCGAACTGTCCCACTTTGCGGAGCGTTTCGTCCTCGGGCTTGCAGGCGAAGACGACAGGGCAACGGCCTCACCAGAGGCGGCCACCTTGACGTTACCCCGGCGCCTCAACCAGCATGAAGCGGAAATCCTTCGGGAGACGCTGGCCAGCAACGGAGGCGATGTCCGCCGTACGATCGAGGCGCTCGGAATTCCGAGAAAGACCTTCTACGACAAGCTCCAACGGCACGGGATAGAGCGCGCCTCCTTCGACCAGGGTATCAAGCCGACCAGATAGGACCCAGGGGCGCAGGCAGGCTCTATCGGTACGCGCGGTGCGCACGGGGGCCACGTCAGCGATAGACCGCGGCGTAAAAATAGGCCAATTTGCTGCCATCGAGCAGAAGCATGGCCATCCTTCATCAGCCGGAGAACAAGAGGCGCGAAAGAGCCCTATCCAGCTACTGATCGGCGGTTATCAATAATGGTTGGAGGATGAATGGCTGGTCGTCTGGACGGTAAGGTCGCGCTCATCAGTGGCGGCGCGGGCGGATGCGGACTTGCCGCGACCGAGCTTTTTGCCCGGGAAGGTGCTGCGGTCGGGATCGTGGATCTCCCGCATAGCCAGGGGGCGGCTGTCGCCGCTCGCCTGCGTGAAGAGGGTATGAAGGTTGCCTTTGCACCCGCCGACGTTTCCGACGAACTGCAGGTGAAACAGGCGGTAGACGCGATTTCCGGCGAACTCGGACCGATCACGGTGCTGTTCAATCATGCCGGAACGATCATCATCCGGCCGTTCCTCGAAACCTCGGTAGAGGACTGGGATCGGCTGATGGCCATCAATGTCCGCAGCATGTTCCTGATGACCCGTGCGGTCCTGCCGCACATGATCAAGGCGGGTGGCGGGTCCATCGTCTGCACGTCGTCGATCTCGGCGGTCGCCGCGACACCGATGGAAGTTCTCTATGATACGACCAAGGGCGCCTGCCACATGTTTGCCCGGGCGATCGCGGTCGAGTTTCGCGACCGCAACATCCGCTGCAACGCCGTGTGCCCGGGCTTCATCAAGACGCCGCATGGTCAGAAAGAGGTCGAGGAACTGACCCGTTACGGGGTGGACGTCTCGGATGCAGCGATCGCGGCCCAGCAAGGCAGGATGTGTCGGCCGGACGAGGTGGCCAAGGCGGCTCTCTACCTTGCAAGCGACGATGCCAGCTTCGTCAGCGGCACCCATCTGTTTGTCGATAATTGTTTTACAGCGATGTGAGGAGAGGGGGAGACATGGCTTTGGAAAAAGGCGGCCTGTGGCGCAACTGGGTCGGCAATCAATATTGCGTTTCACAATTCAAGGCATCACCGGAAACGGAAGCCGAAGTGGCGGAGCTTGTCCACGAAGCCGATCGGCGTGACCTGGCGGTGCGTGTGTCGGGCTCGGGACATTCCTTCACGCCCGTCGTCGGCACCAATGGCCTGCTGCTGTCGCTCGCAAACCTGCGCGGCGTGCAGAATATCGACCGCGAGCGAAAGCAGATCACGGTGGCAGGCGGAACACGCATCAACGAAGTCGGCCGGACGCTGAAAGAACACGGTCTTTCGCTGGTCAACCAGGGCGATATCGACAGCCAGGCTGTCGCCGGCGCGTTTACGACCGGAACCCACGGTACCGGGATCAAGCTCGGAAACCTGGCCTCGTCGATTGCCGGCATGCGTATCGTCACGGCCACCGGAGACATTCTCGATATCGACGGTCGCGACAGGGACAGGCTACATGCGGCCCAGGTTTCGGTTGGAACGCTCGGCGTTATCTCCTCGCTGACGCTCAACGTCACGGACGCCTATAATTTGCACGAACGTCTCTGGCGGGACGATTTCGAGACCTGTATGGAACGTCATGACGAGCTGGCCTCCCAACACCGCCATTTCGGTTTCTTCTGGTGCCCGACGCCGGAAAGCCGCCATCTCTATTGTCTTACCGACACGTCTGCGGTGTCGAGTACCAACAAGCTGGCCGATGTCTGCGAGATGAAGGTCATGGACATCACCGACGCAGCACCGATGGAAGGCGAATTCGAGAAAATTGCCTATAGTTCGGAAGTTTATCCCATCGAATACGTGCCGAATTTCGTCGAGCTGGAATACGCGGTTCCGCTGGAGCACGGCAAGGCCGCGGTGAGGGCTGTCCGGGATCTGATGCTCAACAAACATACCAACTGCATCTATCCTATCGAATACCGGTTTACCGCGGGCGATCCGGCCTGGATGAGCCCCTTTCATCACCAGGACAGTATCACCCTGTCGGTGTCGGGTGGTCCGGGTATCGACTATTGGCCCTTCCTGAAGGACGTCGACCAAATTCTTGGCAGGTACAATTCTCGCCCGCATTGGGGCAAGATGCATTTCCTCGACACCGACGACGTCACAAGGCTTTACCCTCGCGCCAAGGAATTCCGAGCGCTCAGACGGGATTTGGATCCGAAAGGCCGGTTCCTGAACGATCACTTGAAGATGTTGTTTGGATAAGGATCAAGCGCCTAGGCAGCGGCAGCCTCGGGCGGTTTGAGGCCGAGAATGCGCACCGCATTATCATGGAAGATCTTCTGCTTGGTGGCGGCGCTCATCTCGATCTCGTCGAGAAGCTTCAGGCATACAGCCGGATCCCAGCAGGGATAGTCCGTACCGTACATGACGTTATCGGCGCCGAAATATTCGATCGCGAACTTCTGGCCGGCGGAATGCGGCGAAACCGTATCGGTGAACATCTGGTGGAGATAGTGGCTGACCGGCTTGGTCAGGCCCGCGGTCTTGGAATTTTTGTCCATGCGGCCGGACTGGTATGGCAGCGCGCCGCCCGTATGCGACATGACGATCTTGAGGCCCGGATGACGCTCCATCATGCCGGAAAGGATAAGCCGCGACGCGGCCGCGCTCACTTCGACCACGCGGCCGAGGCTCAGGTGCAGGGCATCGTTATAACCCTGCATCACGTCGGCAAAAACCGCATCTGTCGGATGCAGGAACATCGGCAGGCCAAGTTCCGCGACCCGCTCGTAGAAAGGCTCCAGCCGGACGTCGTCGATCATGCCGTCCTTGCCGACGCTGCCGGGCAGGTTGACCCCCATCAGACCAAGCCGATTGACCGCATCGTCGAGCACTTCGATCGCAACTCGCGTGTCGACCAGCGGAATCGCCGCCGAGGCCCAGACGCGGTCGGGATAACGCCGCTGCGCCCAGGCCATTTCCTCGTTCCAGGCAAGTGCAGCGTCGCGGCCCTCCTCGACCGGCAGTTCCGAGAAGTAGATCGACAGCGGGCCGATCGAGCAGACCACCGAAATGTCATGGCCGAGACTGTCCATATAGGCGAGCTGCTCGTCGAGATCGAACCATTCCTTCCAGCTCGCCACCGTGCCGCGGCGCCCATTGGCGCCGTGGTAGGTATAGCCGCCGCGCGCATTGACCACCGCCTTCGGAAAGCCTTCGCGCTTCAGAAGCGGTTCGAAAATCGACCGCGGCCACCAGTGGAAATGGGAATCGATGATCTTCATAAGACTAACCTCGAAGTTTTAGCGGTTGCTATCGACGCGCCAGGAATCGGTCCTGGTTTCCAGGAACGACAGGATCTGGGTCAGCAGCACACCAAGCACGACGACGATGACGATCGACACCATCATCTTGGTCGTCTGCATCAGCTGGCCGTAATAGGTGATGGCGTAGCCAAGACCGGCATTGGCGCCGAAGAGTTCGGCGACCACGACACCGGTCAGCGCCCGGCCGACGCCGAGGCGAAGGCCGGCCATCATCACCGGCACGGATCCCGGCAGCGCGACGCGCAGGAAAATGTCGAGCGGCCTGGCTCCGAAGGAGCGCGCCGCGCGGGCAAGGTCGCGATCGGTATTCTTGATGCCGGACAGGGTGTTGGCATAAATCGGCGTCAGCGCGAAAAGGAAGGCGATCGCGATGATCGTCGGCCGGCCGTATCCGAGCCAGGCGACGAACAGCGGGTAGAAGGCGACGGTGGGCGCCGAATATTTGAACCAGATGAACGGTTCGAGCGCCGATTCCACATCCGCAAACCAGCCGGCCAGCATGCCGAGGACAATACCGACCACGGCGGCAAGACCCAGCGACCAGACGAAGCAATAAAGCGTCGCCGCCACATTGGTGGCGACCGAACCATCTTCGAACTGAGCCATGAATTCCACGGCGACCTGGCTCGGGGTCGAGATGAAGAACGGATTGATGAAACCGGTGTCGACGGCGATCTGCCAGAAAACCACGATGCCGATCATCGACAGCGTGCCGAGCACCAGCGCCTGGCGGCGATAGAAAAGTTCGGCGATCATTTCGACCTCCAGTCGCGGACCTTGTTCTCCACGGAGCGGACGATGACGGTCAGCGTGTAGCCGAAGGCGCTGACGATCAGTGCATAGACGAGCAGGCGGTCGATACGCATGGCGGAACCATAGAGATTGAGCTGGTAGCCGATGCCGGCCTGCGACACGAACAGCTCGCCGACGATGACGCCAAGCACGGCGCGGCCGACGGCAAGCCTGAGACCGGTCAGCAGCGCCGGCAGCGAACCGGGCACCAGGACGCGGGTAAAAATATCGAACCTGGTCGCCCCGAAGGAACGCGCCATCCGGATGAACCGTGGATCGGCTTCGCTCATGCCGGCCATGGTGTTGAGGACGATCGGGAAAACCGCCCCTAAGAAAACGACCGCAATCTTCGGCGCCATGTCGATGCCGAGCCAGATCACCATGATCGGCAGCAGCACCAGCGTTGGGGCGATGTAGAGCGCCATCAGCGGCGGATCGATCAAGTAGCGGGCGATCTTCGACGTGCCGAGCAGCACCCCGAGCGGAATGGACACCACGATCGCCAGCGCGAAACCGGCGACGAATTCCGTCAGGCTGATGCGGGCGTGATAGAGGAAATTATCGTTCTTGAAGATGTCTATCGCTGCGAAGAAAACCTCCGTCGGGCGGCTGGTGAAACGGCCATTCACCCAGCCCATGGTCGGCGCGATCTGCCACAGCACAAGAAATGCAAGGACGGCAAGCGTCCCGATGATCGCCGAGCGGGACGGACGCAGGAAGGAAAGGGAAAGCGGTCGCGTTTCCGCCGGTCCAGCGGTTATCTCTGCCGATCTCATGCGACCTCCTGCACCAGCTGCATGCTGGACATGTCTTCCGCCAGATGGGCGCGCAGCCGCTTGCGCAATTCGTGAAAGTCGTCGCTGTCGAGGATTGCCTCATTGCGCGGGCGCGGCAGATCGACCTTGATCACTTCCTTGATATGACCGGGGTTGCGACCCATGACGACGATCTTGTCGGCAAGGAATATCGCTTCGTCGATATCGTGGGTGACGAACAAAGCCGTTTTCTTGGCGCGCTCCCAGATGCGCAAAAGTTCGGTGCCCATGATCTCGCGGGTCTGGGCGTCGAGCGCCCCGAACGGCTCGTCCATAAGCAGCACTTCGGGATCGACGGCAAGCGCCCGGGCGATGTTGACGCGCTGGCGCATGCCACCGGAAAGCTGGTGGGGATGATAGTCGGAGAAGCGGCCGAGGCCGACGAGGCGGATCATCTGCATGGCCCGCTCGTTGAGGTCGCCGCCGCTCCAGCGCTGCATTTCGAGCCCGAACTTGACGTTGCCGCGGACCGAACGCCACGGAAGAAGAGAGGCTTCCTGAAACACCACCGCGCGGTCGGGACCCGGACCATCAACCCGCTTGCCATCGATCTCAATCGAACCACGCGCCAGGCCGACGAGCCCCGCGACCGCCATCAGCAGTGTGCTCTTGCCGCAACCGCTGGAGCCGACGATGGTGACGAATTCACCCTTTTCGACCGACAAGGCGACACTGTCGACGGCAGAGAACACCTCGGTGCTCTTCGGTTTGCGATAATCGATCCCGAGATCGCGGATTTCAATCTGCGCCACTGCTTTCTCCTCCTGGAGCGGGCCTCCGCCCGCTCTCGTTATATTATCATGCAAATGGAAGGCTCACTTCGGCTTCCACTCGTTGTAGGTATCGTGGAACGTGCCGACCCAATACTTGTCGACCGGCATGGGCTGCTTATAGGTGCCGTTCATGATGCCGACGTCCCAGAAGGCCTTCATGCCCGCGTCGCTCGCCAGACGGCCGTCTTCGAAGATCTCGTCGATGAAGTCGTCATAACCGCGGTTGAGATAGGTCTCCTCGAGGCCGAGCTTGGAGGCCAGGAGCTTGACGGACTCTTCCTTGTGGGCCTTGGACCACCGGACGGCCTTGGCAAAGCCGCGCAATACGGCCTTGATGGCATTCGGATCGTTCTTGATGAAATCCTCACGCGCATAGAAGCAGTGGAACGGGAAATCCGGCGCGATCGACTTCTGTTGCAGGATCAGGTTGAAGCCGCGATCGGCCGCCATGAACTTTTCCGGCGTCGCGAAGATATTGACTTCCAGCTGGCCGGCTTCCATCGCAGCAAGACGCGGCACGGAGCCTCCGCCCTGGACGATCTGCACTTCGCTCTTTGGATCGATGCCCTTGGTCTTCAGCGCATAACGCGTCAGGAAGTCGGTCGACGACCCGAAGGTCGAGATACCGAAACGCTTGCCCTTGGCGTCTTCGAGCGTCTTGATCGACGGCACCGAATACCAGTCGAAGACGGCCATGTTGAAGCCGCCGTAGAAGATCTTCACGCCCTGGCCGGTTTCGACCCCGACAAGCGCTTCCGAGAAGGCGCCAACGCCGATATCCACGGCGCCGGCGACCATGCCGCGCACTAGATCCGTGCCGCCCTTGAAGGCGACGATCTTGACGTTGATACCCTCTTCCTTGAAGAAACCCTGTGCATCGGCAACATAGATCGGCAACAGGGTTGAGGTATTGAGCGGCAGGCCGATCGTGATGTCCTTCTTCTCGATCGCCTGGGCGCTCGCCGCCTGAAAGGACAGCGTGGCAAAAGCCGCCGCTGTCGCCATAGTTTTCAGAAATTTCAACATTCTCTCCTCCTTGTGACGCCGACACTCCCTGCGGCATCTGCTTTTCGTTAATTCCAGTGTCCCTTCAGGCCGCCTCGCTCCTCGGGAAAGAGGCGTCCGTAAACTTCAGCAGGAGGCTGCGGGCCTCCTGAACGGCCGGCGCGCCGGCACCCGCAAGCGCGGCTTGCAGCCGCTGCAATTGCGGCACCGTGGTCGCGGGAAGGCTGTCGATCTTGCGGTCGAGCATCACCTGAGCGTCCTCACCGCAGGTCTGCGGCCAGACGGCCTCGTGTGTCTGTCCCTTTCCCCATACGACAACCCGCGCCGGCCAACCTTTGCCGGCGAGCGTGTCGTCGGCCGTGATCGTCACGCGCTTGGCAAAAGCCATGACTTCCGCATTGAAGGGACGAGAGCGGTCGACATCCATCAGCCTTGCGGGCTCGAAAGCGGCAATGCCGAGCTGCAGGCCGAGATGGGCGATGGTCGACAAACGATCTTCGGCAACAAGCAGCCGGCTGACGACGGGGGCCGCGACCGGTGGCAGAAAAACTTCGATGCTGTCGATGGTATTGGGGTCGACACCCTTCTCCAGCAGATGACGGAAAGCCTGGATCGCATTGACGCCCTGGCGGGCGGAGACGAAGGGCTTCATGCCGACCCCTGTGATCGCCAGCGGATCGACATGGTTAGGCTCCAGGGCAACCGCCGCCGCCGCTTGTCCTTTCATCCAGCTTGGAGACAGCAGTTCGAGATCGCCCTTGATGCCGGCCTTCGCGGCAAGCGCCGCCCGGATACCCTTCAATGTGGCTTCGCCGATCACCAGCCAGCGGGCCGACGGCATGCCGGAAGGGCGACCGCTGCGTCCCGAACTGCCGGCCATGGACAGCACCAGCGCCTGGGCAACCTGTTCGCCCGAAAGACCAAGCGCAATCGCCGCGCTCACAGCCGCGACAGCTGGCGCTGCGAACAGGCCCGGCCAGGTTTCCGGCAAGGCCGAAACGCCGCCGACGGCTTCCGACAGCGCCAAACCGATGGCATGGCCAGCGGCAACGGCCCTGACATAGGCTTGATAGTCCTGCGCGAAGATCAGCGCAGCCGGCACCGCCATGGCACCGGGCGTCGCACCGGAAGGCACGTGGATCGCGTCCCATTCGGTAAAACGGATAACCGCCGACGCGCCCGCAGCAGAGGAGACTGCGTCGCCGGCACCGGTCTCGCGATAGAAGGCGAGGAGTGAGGAGCCTTCGGTCGCACCGGCGCCGGCCGCCAGGCATGCCAGCGCGTCGACGGTATGGAGGTTGACGAGATCGCGGAGTTTCTGGTCTCCGCCATCGGTCGTCAGAAGAATGGAAACGAGATCGCGTGCGTTCATTCTGCGGCCTCCCGCCTTGAACTATCGCCAAGCCCGACCGGACGCGACGCGACGATCGTCTCGCCGTCGAGCGTGAAGGCCGTTGTCAGGATGCCGTAGGGGACCGGCGCGGCAAGCGGCGTTTGCGCATCGGCCACGACCTTCAGCGGCCGGGTGCCGTGCGGTGCCTCGAGATGCCAGTCGATCAGTTCGGCGCCGTCAGGCAGATAGAATGCCGAAATCGAGCCCTCGGCGGGAAGAGCGGGAGACACCCTGTCCAGCTCCGCGCTCACGGAGGTAAGGCGCGCGGCGATTTCGGAAACGGCGGAGAATGTTTCGATCCGGCGAACCCAGACGCCGTTATAGGCGATCGACAGGCGCACCGCAAAAGTGCGGCCGAGTTCTTGCCTGCCGGTGCGGATAAAACGGAGATCCTGGGAAAGATCGGGCACTACGGCGACGTAACATTCCTCGGCGCCGGCAAGCCGCACGGCCCGTTCGACCGGGCCGGTGAAATCTCCGGCAAATCTGCCCTTGATGTCGCCCGCCTTGAATGCCTCGCGGGCGATATCGTCCGTGCGGCGCACGAGATCGAGTTCGGCGCGATCCGCCTGACCGCGAACCGCCGTGAAAAGCTCCGTCGCATCGGAGAGTTCGACCGGCAGGACTGAGAGAATTTCATCGACCACGCCGCCGGGCATGCGGTCGAATTCGACCACGCCGAGACGTTTCGCCCCAAGCTGGGCCAGGCGTTCGCCGGCAAGCTTGCCGGGGAAGGGCGAGTGGGCCACTTCGAAAGTCGGGGCGACGGATTTGACCCACTCGCCGACGCGCTTCGACAGCGCCGTCAGGAAGATCGGAAGGCCGTCGCGCAGCACCAGGACGAGACCATCCGACCAGTAAGGCGTGAAACCGGAAACCCAGGTAACGCCGGCCGAGCGCACATGATTGGTGTAAATCAGCATTCCATCGAGACCGGCGGTGGCGATCGCCTGCTGCAGGCGGACTTGCCGGGCGGTGACGTCGGCGAGGGAGAGTTCGTCCTCGCGCCACAGGATCAGACCGTGTCTCATGCCGCTGCCCTCCGGGCGCCGACCGAAAAGAGTTCGCGCGGCGTCTTCGTCAGGATTTCCGGACCGTCGGCGCGGACGATCAGCGAGTCGCCGTGCACGAAATAACCGATCTCGGGATTATATGTGTTCGGGTGCACGATCATCGACATGCCTTCCTCGATCACCGTGTTCACATCTTCGAGAATATGCGGCTTGGTATCCGGGAAAAGGCCAAGGCCATGGCCGCGCACGCGGGTATATTCGCTGGTCACGTATTCGCCCAAACCATGGGCGCGAAAAATGTCGTTCTCCGCCCGGGCGATATCGGCCGCGGTAACGCCCGGCTTCACGACGGCAAGCCCAGCTTCGAGAGCATCATTGTAGATTCGGAAGACCTTGCGCTGTGCCTCATTCGGCTCACCGATGACCAGCGTGCGGCAGATCTGGACGTAATAGCCGTTGACGCAAGGGGTGAGTTCGCTCGTCACCAGATCACCCGGCTTGAGGATCTTGCCGAGCGGTGGCGCCATGCCGCGCACTTCCGGACCGCCGACGCCGATGATCATGAAATTGTCGTCGACGCCTTCGTTGCGGAAGAAGGATTCGATCTCGGCAATCAACTCGTAGTCCTTCTTGCCGACAGCAGCGGCATTGCGGAACACCGCGTAACCTTCGTCCGCCAGACGCGCAGCGCTGCGCACGGCATTCAGCTCGTCGGCGGATTTCACCATCAGCAGACGGTCGACCAGCGCAGTCGCGTCTTCGAAACGAAGATCGCCACGCAGGGCGGCAAGCCCATAGGGCAGGTGACGCTTGGGCCCCGCGGCGATGCGGCTATTGCCGAGCCGGGCGATAACACCGGACACCGTCCCGATCAGGTCGTCCGCAACGACGGTCTTGACCTCCGGACATTCGACCGCGGCGCGTTCCCCCTCCAACTCGTCGTCGAGATAGAGGGTCACATTGCCGTCGCGGGTGACGACGACCAGACCCTCGCCTTCGAGAATGCCGAAATCGGCGGCATAACGTAGGTAGTCGTTCTGCCAGGCATTGCCGTAGAGCACGAGGCCGTCGAGCCCCGCCTCCAGCATCGCCTCGATCAACCGTTTCTTGCGGATTTCGCCGATCATCGCCATGTCCTCAGCCGTTCACTACGATACGACGCGGCATCTGCGGTTCGGCATGGCCGTAGTCGCGGACAGCCGCTTCTCTGGAGACCAGACCATTGGCGATGTCCTCGTCCAGATCGGTGCGCGAGCGCTTTCTGGGGTCGCCGTAACCGCCGCCGCCGGCGGTAAGGAAGGTGATCCGGTCGCCCGGCGTGAAGTGAACGTCAGTGGCCTTGTTGACGCGCAGCTGAGTACCGTCGGCACGGTCGATGATCGCAACGCTGACCTCGCCGGTATGGCCGCCATGCAGACCCCAGGGTGGGGTGACGGTGCGGTCGAAATTGATGTTGCCGCGGCAGGCGCGCAGGCAGCGATAGGTGAGCTCGATGCCGAGGCCGCCACGATGCTCGCCGGCGCCGCCGGAATCCGGCCGCAGGGTGTGCTTCTCGACGATGAACGGATACTTGATCTCCTGTAGCTCGACCGGCGTGTTGCGCACGTCGCCCTGGCAGACCGAGACGGCTGCGGATTCGCCGTCCTCATGCGGGCGACCACCCCAGCCACCGCCAAAGATGTTCATCAGCAGGAAGCGCGAACCGTCGTCGTAGAAGCCGAAGAAGGAGCATCCGCCCATGTCACCTTTATGGGCGGCCGGGATGAGCTCCGGCACGGCCGGCGCCAACGCCTTGAGGATCGTGTCGATCACGGTCGGCAGCGCGATGCTCCACTGGCCGAGGGCGGCCGGCGGACGGGCCGAGAGGATCGTACCGTCCGGCAGGTCGACGTTGAGCGCGCGGAAACAGCCTTCGTTGACGTCGAGTTCCGGCGAGGTCAGCGCCTTGAAGGCAACACGGGCGGCCGCGATGCCGCCCGAACGGCCGGAATTCAAAGGGCCGTTCACCTGCGGGTGCATGCCATGGAAATCGACCGTGATGGTCGAGCCGGACACGATCACCTTGACGGCGATCCTAAGCGGCGTCGCGAGATCGCGGCCGTCATTGTCGAGGAAGCTTTCGGCCGAATAGGTGCCGTCCGGAATGCGTTCAATCACCTGGCGGGCGGCCTTGTCGGTCTGGTCCCAGATGGTCTCGACGCAGCTTTCCACCACGCCGCGGCCATAACGGGCGACCAGTTCGGCATAACGCTTGGCGCCGATCTGGCAGGACGCGACCTGGGCGCGCAGATCGCCGAGGCTGGCATCCGGATAACGGATATTGTCCTGGATGATCTGATAGAGCGTGTCATTGAGCTCGCCGGCCTTGTAGATCTTCAGGGACCGCATCTGCAGGCCTTCGGAGTAGATGTCGGTCGTCGCGTTGGACCCGAAACCTTGGCGGCTGCCGCCGATATCCACCCAGTGGGCGCGGTTGGCCGCAAAGCCGATCAGTTCGCCCTCGTGAAAGCAGGGCGCGTAGACGACGACGTTGTTCAGGTGCTGGCCGCAAATATGGCCATGGTTCATGACGAGGACGTCGCCCTCTTCGAAACCCTTCAGCCCGTATTTCTTGATGCCGTCCTCGACAGCGATGCCGAGGTCGGCGAGGAAGATCGGCAGGCCGCCGCGGTTCTGCGAGATCATCCGGCCGGTCGTGTCGATCAGGCCGCAGCAATAGTCGCGGACTTCGTAGATCATCATGTTGTAGGCGGATTTGCAGAGCGCCTCGGCCATCTCGTCGGCATAGGCGACGATCGCATTGCGGACGACTTCAACGGTGATTGGATCGTTTTTCTGGAGGGTCATGTTCTTATTCCTCGCTCTGCTTGGCGAGCGTCACCAGCAGATGGCCTGCCTCGTGGACGACCACTTCGTCGCCGGGGTGGATCAGGATGGTGGAATTCGGTTCCTCGATGACGGCAGGGCCAGTGAGCCTGAAGCCAGCCGGCAGCGCCGGGCGCCAGTAGATCGCCGTCTTGAGCGGCTTTGCCGGATCGTCGAACACCACATCGCGGCTGCTGACCTCGGATTCCGCTTCCGGCTCCCACGGGCGGGACAGCCATTCCTCGGCAACATTGTCGGTGCGGGCGGCGGTCAGGACCAGGCGCAGGCTGACGATTTCCAGCGCCTCGGTCGGTGCCGACTGGCTGTAGCGGCGGTCGTGCTCGGTATCGAAACGGTGGCGGACCTCACTGGTATCGCCGGACAGCATGCCGGTGTTCTCGATCGGGATCGAGATCGCATGTTCCTGGCCGACATAACGCAGATCGGCAAAGAAGCGGTGATCCGCGTCGTTCTCGGCGATGCCGTCCCGCTTCATCTGCTCGCGGCCGCTGGCGACGAGTTCGGCATAGACCTTCTCGACGCCGGCCTCGGAAAGTTCACCGACGCGGCCGATGAAAGTCTGCACGAAATCCTGCCGCCAGGAGGCCATGAGCATACCGAGCGCCGAGAACGTGCCTGGCAGTTTCGGGATGATCACCAGCGGAATGTAGATCTCGCGGGCAATCGCGATCGCATGCAGCGGACCGGCGCCGCCGAAGGCGATCATCGCCGTATCGCGCGGGTCGATACCCTTGTTGATCGAGACGGCGCGCACCGACAACGACATGGAGCTATCGGCGATCTTCGCGACGCCGAGCGCCGCCTCAACCGGGTTGAGCTTCAGCGTGTTGCCCACCTTGCTCAGCATTGCCTGTTCGGAGGCCGCTCTGTCGAGCGGCATGCCGCCGTTCAGGAACCGCTGCGGATTGATGCGGCCGAGGATCAGGTCGGCGTCGGTGACGACCGGCAAGTCCGCTCCCTTGCCATAACAGGCGGGGCCAGGATCGGCGCCGACGCTCTGGGGACCCACGTGCAGACCGCCCGCATTGTCGACCCAGGCGATCGAACCGCCGCCGGCGCCGACTTCGACAATGTTGACAACTGGCAACTGCATCGGCTGGCCGTCAGCTTCTTCGCCGATCACGTAACCGGTTTCGATCGCAGGCGCTCCATCGGTGATCAGGCTCGACTTGGCGGTCGTGCCACCCATGTCAAAACCGATACAGCGCTTGAGACCGAGCAGCCTGGCGAGACGCCCTGCGCCGATCATACCGGCAACCGGGCCGGATTCCATCATCGAGACCGGTTGTTCCTGTGCCTGGCCGATCGACATCACACCGCCGTTCGACCGCATGATATGGATCTTGCCGTCGAAGGCGCCGGAGCGGAGATAGGTTTCGAGGCGCTTCAGGTAACCTTCGACGCGGGGGCCGACAAAGGCGTTGAGCGCAGTAGTCGAGGACCGCTCGTATTCGCGGTATTCGCGTAAGATTTCGTGCGACAGCGTCACGAAGATATTCGGCAGCGCCTTGCGCAGCATGTCGCCGACGCGACGCTCGTGGTCCGGATTGGCCCAGGAATGCAGCAGGCAGATGGCAACGGATTCGACACCGGCGGCCTCGATCTCGGCGATGACGGCGGCGACCGCCTTTTCGTCGAGCGCTTCCAACACGTCGCCGGAAGCAAGGATACGCTCCGGAATTTCGAAGGTCAGGCTGCGCGGCACCAGCGGCTGCGGACGTTTGAAAAACAGGTTGAAAGCCTGAATGCGGTTCGAACGACCGATCGCATAGACGTCGCGGAAACCGCTCGTGGTGATCAGTGCGGTGCGGGCGCCCTTGCGCTCCAGCACCGTATTGATGGCGATCGTCGAGCCGTGAAGAATTTCATTGAGCTGGTTGGGATCGCAATTCGCAAGCTCGAGACTGCGGGCGATGCCCTGGGTCGGATCGGCCGGCACGGTCGAGGTCTTCGACGTTACGATCTTGCCGTCGACATAACCGACGAGATCGGTAAACGTGCCGCCAATATCAATTCCGACAATATTCATGCGTCCTCCTGTCCGCATGGAACCCATGCGGAATGCTGTATCTTTGCGGATTGGGCCGAGACCTCGGCAGCGGTGGCAGGAACACTCCGGCTGACGTTAAAGCGTCAGATTGTTCATGTCATTCCTCATCCTCGAACAGCATTTGATCCATTCGAAAGGTAACTAGCAACGGGTTCGGGGGCTTTAGGTTTGATAGCCTATAGGCTATAGGTTATCGCCATGTTCAATATCACGCTCCGGCGCATGGAAGTCCTGGTTGCAGTGGTCGAGGAGGGGAGCTTCGCGGCCGCCGCGGATCGTTTCGGCATCGCACAGCCCTCGGTCAGTGCCCATATCATGGCAATCGAGAAGGAAATCGGTGGGCAGATTTTCGTGCGGCGCCGGGGCCGCAAGCCGCTGCTGACCGAGATCGGCCAAAGCGTGCTGCAACATGCGCGCGAATTCCTGGCCGAGGCCGACGACATGCGCGCAGATGTCGTGAAAATCCGAGGCGAGACCGGTCAGCAGGTGATTCTATCTTGCCAGCGAAGCCTCGCCAATTTTGTTCTGCGAAAAGATCTGACGGGCTTCGCAATAGCGCGGCCGGATATCCAGCTCGTTCTGAGGATCGGCAAACAGGAGGATGTCTTTTCCGAAGTTCGCGACGGCGTGGCCGACGTCGGCTGCTTTCTGGGCAATGAAGACCTTCGCGGCGTCCGGGCTGAAACCATTGGCCGGGAGAAGCTGGTTCTCATCGCCTCGCCAAACCACCCCCTTGCCCACCGCAAGCGCGTCAAGCCGCAGGACGTGGCACGTTATGACTTCGTAGGTCCTCCGCCCTCTTCGTTGTTTGGGCGCGGTGTCTCGAAGCTCCTGGCGAATGCGGGTATCAGCCACGTGAAGGTCGCGGCGCAGGCGACCGAGTACCAGTTCCTGCGCGAGTTCGTTGTTGCCGGTGTCGGCATTGCCTGTTCGCTGGAACGAAGCGTAGCGGCTGATCTCGAGCGCGGCGAGCTGGTCAAGGTCGATCTGGCCGGAGATGAATTGAGCTTCGACGTACGGCAGATAGCGTCAATCCGCCGCCCTTTGTCCAAGCCTGCCAGTGACTTGATGGATTTCCTTCGCTCAAGACATCAGGCGCCCGGTTAACGGGACATGCTTTCCCCCAAATCTCTAGATCCCTGACCCGTCGAACTGCTGTCCGTCGGTGCCTTCCCAGGGGGAGGGCATCGAAAACCGGTTAAGGTTGGCCGAGGGCATCGGCATCCAGCACTTCAATTCCGGCTCGGCATATTCGATGATGTGCCCGGGCGAGGAATCAGAAGCGCGCCAGCCTTCTCCACCGAACTGGTCGCCATTCGACCAATAGGCGAGGTCAACTTCTGCCGGCCCCTGTTCGGACGGGCGGATCGTAACCAGGATCCGACTGCCATCCTTCGGTGCGCTTGCCATGTGGCGCCAGCGGTCCGTCTCGTCCATCCTTTTTCTCCTGCCTTGCTGCCGGTTGCAACTGTCGCCTCGCCATCGAAAGCCGTCAACTCAAACTTTGCGGAGGCACACGATCTCAAATCCGTCAGAGACTTTTCCAGACCGAAAGGCGTGCCTATGGGTCAAAATTATTCAAAGCGGCCAAATTTAAAATCTCCGCGCGGTCAGGCCGCGCTGCACGCCGATTGCGGAACTGCGAAAATTGTGTGCCTGTGCAGCGAACTTCCTGTCTTCCCCACAGTTTGCGGCGGAACGGGGTTGCACAGGGCGACAGGTAAAGCGGGATAGCAGGTGAGCCAGTACACGATGATCGTCATCGGCAACAAGAACCTTGTTTCTTCCAGCACTCGCGATGCCTGGGAACGAGCAGGAATTGAGTTGCAAGGACCGGTGTTACCGCCTGCTTTCGAAATGCGGCTTGTGCATGCCGCCCATGGCGTGCTGATCGATGCCACCGAAGATGCCGATCCGATGTTCCGGATATCGGAGCAGCTTGAGGCCGCTTCGGTTCCTTTTCTTTTTGTCGTGACGGAGCAGCAGGGACCAGAGTGTAAAGGTTCTTATGTGCTTGGTCCCAAGCCAAAGCATATCAAAGAGATCGTCGAGGAACTGCTTCGGCAATACGACAGCGGCGTCAGACATTAGGGTTTCCGGCCTCGCGACGCTGCAACATCGGCGATGAATATTTCACACATTATCCTGAACACGTGAAGCCTAAGAACGCCGTGGTCTTGCCCTGGAGGAAGCTCGCATTTCGCTCGCAAGATGACCCGTTCGGCAAGATCTCCTGATCCCTTCTTGGAGTGAAGAAATCGGCGCGCCATGCGGTGGACATCCGGGGCGAGGTCATCTATCCGAGGACTTCCGTCTTCCTGCATATTCGGGTCCGGCAGGTTCGGGATGATAGTCATTCACAGCTCCCTCCTGCGCAGAATAATCCGATCGTCGGACATGTCGTTCCCGTACGGTAGCGGACAAAGGGATGTGCTGCCGATATGGCATCCCACCCTTCCAAAAGGCCGCGTTTCGGGATCTCGGGACGTCAACGTACCGAGCTTGCCCGGCACGCACCAAAGGAGTAAGTTTGGCCCATCGTCCGCTAGCTGAACAGGGCGCGGACGACTGAGGGTTATCATGTGCTCTTGCCCCGACTGATGGGAAGCGGAAGCGCATCGTGACAACTCCTCTTCAGGCAACCATGCCGAACAAGCTTCTGGCTTTGCTGCCTCCAGCCGACTACGAGATGATCGCGCCGGACCTGGTTCATGTCGTTCTTCCGAGAGGCACCCCACTGGGCGTAATGGGAAAGCCCATCGAATATGTCTATTTTCTCACAGCCGGAATAGGTTCGATCGTCGCGACGACGCCTGAAGGTCACCGAGCCGAAGCAGGCCTGTTCGGTTTCGATGGTTACGTTCCCACCTCGGCCGTCGCCGGTGTGGAAATCAACGCGCATGACGTCGGCGTCCAGCTGGACGCGGAAGCGTACAGGATGGACTATGTTGTGTTCCGCGGCTGGATGGACCGGAATAGAAGTCTTTCCAAGGTGATGCTGCGCTCAGGCGAGGCATTTGCGATCCAGCTGGCGTACACGGCGGTATCGAACGCCATTCATGAGGTCACCGAAAGATTGGCGCGCTGGTTATTGATGTGTCATGACCGGGTTCCCGGCAACGAGATCAACCTCACCCATGATTTTATCTCGCTGATGCTGGCGGTCCGGCGGCCAAGCGTGACGACCTCTCTGCATTTGCTGGAAGGCAACGGGTTCATCAAGTCCGAAAGAGGCACCATCACCATCCGGAACCGGCCAGCTCTCGAAGAGTTTGCGCATGACGCCTACGGCAGACCGGAGGAGGAGTATCGACGTTTGATGAGGGACATTTTCTGACGCGTAACCGTATTAGACCGACTTCAGGCGAAGTTCGGTACGAGACGACAAAGCAGTCACCGAACGGACCGGCATGACACGCTACTTCTTCCATATCAGCCAGAGTGGCCAGACTGTCCTCGATCACGAAGGGGACGAATTTGCCAGCCTCGATGACGCTCGGACCAATGCAGTCAAGGCAGTCCGTGAGTTGGTGGCAGCCAAGATCAAAAGCGGGCTGATAATATTGAACGAGCACATGGAAGTGCGCGACGAAGCAGACGCGCTGCGATTGATCATCTCTTTCCACGAGGTGATTGAAGGTCAACTCAAGCGCTGACCGGGCTCAAAACTCACCGATAAGGCGACGGTATTCCTCTTCAGGCTTGCCATAGGCATTGCCCGCGAATTCCTCCATTCCCTTACGGTCTCGGACGGTGATACGGCCGCGTTCTGCACGGATGAGTTTCCGGCCTTCGAGGATATGCAACGCGGTAGTGACGCTGGGCCTGCGGACCCCGAGCATCAGGGAGATGAAATCGTGTGTGATGGCGATCTCGTCCCCATCCACACGGTCGTGGCACATCAGCAGCCAGCGCGCCAGACGTTCGTCGACCTGATAGGTGACGTTGCAAAGGGCCGTGTAGGATATTTGCGAGGCAAATGTCTGGATGAATCGAGCCAGCAGGTTGGCAAAAATGGGGTTCTCCGGGAGAGCCTTGGTGAGGCCTTGCAGAGGCATGCGAAAGCCGTGCCCCTCCACCTGCATCAGCACCTCGTGCACGCTGATCGTGCCACCGACACCGGCCGAGGTTGGTGAGAAACCCTCCCGGCCAAACATGCCGGCCTCGGCCCGCTGGCCGTCCGACGAGATCGTGATGACCGATCCTATGCCGCGGGAGAGGAAATAGGCATAGTCGATGGGCCTGTCCGCCTCGACGATGATAAAGCCTCTTGTCAGATCGACCGGTTCGAGACCGTTGCGGACACTTCGGAACTCGTTCTCCGGCAACAGAGCTAGCAGTCGGTTTCGCTTTTCTAGGGGCTCTGCGGCGGACATGGCTCTCGCTGACGTCGGGCGAAAGTGCAGAACTTCCAGCCGCCATGCCCTGAATTCCATCAGACGGTTGGCGATTCTATAGCATCCTGTTGTTCCCGGTGTTTTTGGGTACGCTGGCAGACCCTCCAACCCTTTTTATTCAAAAAGGCTAATTTGAGCGCTCTTCATTCGGGAGGAGAAAAAATGGAAAACGGGGGACACGAGCCGGTTCTGCTGCTGGAAGACCAAGCTCTGATTGCGATGTATATGGAGGAATTGCTTCACGAGGCCGGATTTGACAGCATCAGCACCCATTCATCATACGCTGCAGCGATCGAGTGGCTTCAGGAGAATACACCCGAGCTTGCCATAATCGAAACCCGGCTGCGGGACGAGCCATGCGACGGCATTGCTGAAATGCTCGCAGACCGCGGCGTCCCCTATATCGTGCACTCCGTAGAGCGGGACGAGGGCAGAAACCATCCATTGATGGGAACCAAATGCAAATGGCTCGACAAACCCTGCGATCCAGACGAGTTCGTCAAAGCGGTGAAGGAGTGCACATTCCCGGCCGCCGAAATGCATTTCTCAAACGTCGGGTGATGGTCACGTCCCCGCGCGTGAAAGACTCACGGCAAGATGGCTGTTTACACGAGGAATCAGTAAGATAGGCATGTTTTTTCACAGAATAGATTCAAGTAAAACCCGCACATCATTCTGCACTCCGCCAGTCAAATGGTGACCCCGGCGGGGGCGGCTATCGGATCGGAAAAAAGCGCGGGAGCGTGTCAGATAAATGGCGATGTCGCTAAGCTTTTCGGGATCCGTCAGCCCGCGGCGATAAAACCAGAACACGATCCTCGCAATGGCTTCCGGATCAACATCCGCCGTTTCGGGAGAAGAAACGGCCATGCTGACCGCCTCGCGCATGACGTCGACGTCATGCATGGTCATCACATTCGTGTCGAATTCTCGGGCTTGCATTGCAATCCTCCTGCAGCCGACAGACGAATTCTATGCCCGTTCAGGCACGCCTGAAATAAAAAATGACGCATCGAAGACTTTGGTCAGATAGCGTACAAAGGAGGTTGAATTCGCCTCGGATGGGGCAATCCTGACACAGGTGCTGAAGCCCGCGCCAGAATGGCATTTCCAACGAAAATGTCGGCCAATCCGAAATGGTTGGGATGGGGAGGCTGCGGAAACCAGCCGCCCCACCCCGGATGGCTGATCAGGCACAAACAGCCATCGGATGCGCCCTCGCCGAAGAGGACGTTCCAGCTGCAACCACCACCATCGGCATGCCGGCTTCAAGGCATGCGGCAATGAAGGCTTCGCGTGCGATCTCGACTGGCGCTATTCTCTTCAGTGCCGCTCGACATCTGTGGACGGCGCGGTCGTACCGCTCCCCATGCTTGAGCGGCCATTCGTTCTCCAGAAAGTCCAACGCGTCGTAGACGTTGTGAAAAGTATGATCCAAGCCGTTCGGCAGCCGGATGTGCACCGGGGCGCGAAACGGCATTTCCGGAATGTTCATGATCTCCTCCTTTCACATGCCGGATGAAAAAGAAGCAGAATCGATTTGGTTATTGGCCGCCGAGATTCAAGAGGTCATGCGGATCGCCTGGCCTCTTCGTTGGCTTCCAGGATCTTGTCGATCGTGATCGGGAAATGACGGATGCGTTTGCCGGTCGCGTGGAAGATCGCGTTGGAGACCGCTGCGGCAACGCCGATGATGCCGATCTCGCCGAGGCCCTTGGCGCCGAGGGGGCTCACCTTGTCATCGTCTTCATGGACGAAGATCACTTCGATGTCCTCGACATCCGCATGGGCCGGCATGTGATATTCGGCGATGTTGTGGTTCATGATCCGACCGGTGCGATGGTCGACCATTCCTTCCTCGTGCAGCGCCATGCCGATACCCATTACCACGCCGCCAAGGATCTGGCTGCGGGCCGTCTTGGGATTGAGGACGCGGCCGCCGGCGACGGCCGAGACAACCCTGGTCACGCGTGTGACACCAAGTTCCTCATCCAGCTTCACCTCCACGAATACGGCGGAATGGGTGTAGCTGATAAATTTCTTGGCCTGTTCCTGATCGGGAGCGACCTTGCCATGCTCCTCGATGAAGGAAACGCCCGCGGCGTCCATGATGTCGCCGATCGAGACGCCCACCTGGTGATTTCGATCGAGCACGAGGCGGCCTTCCGCAAGGGTGACCTCATCCTGCGAAGCTTGTCCGAAGGGTGAATTCGGCATCGACTTGGCGTGCTTCAACAACGTGTTGCGCACGGCACCCGAGGCAGCCTGAACAGCCGAACCGCTGGAGGCTGCGGTCCATGAGCCTCCTTCGACGCCGGTTTTCGGCAGGCTGGAATCACCTATCAGGACGGTCACATCGTCGAGCGGCACCCCGAGTACCTCGGCGGCGACCTGGCCGAGAACTGTATAGGTGCCGGTGCCGATGTCCGATGCAGCAGCAGAAACAGCGGCCTTGCCGCCTGCCGACAGCCGGACTTTGGCCTCCGCCGGCATGATTGTCGCTTCCCAGATGCCGGTCGCCATGCCCCAACCGACGAGGTCGTTGCCGTCGCGCATCGAGCGTGGCGTGAAGGAACGGCTGTTCCAGCCGAAGCGCGCGGCGCCCTCGCGATAACACGCGTCCAGCGCCTTGGAGGTGAACTGCTTGTCCTGGTTCTGGTCTCGCGTGGCGAAATTGCGCAGTCGAAGTTCGACGGGATCGATGCCGACTTCGTAGGCGAGTTCATCCATCGCCATTTCGAGGGCAGTAACCCCGGTCGCGGCTCCCGGCGCGCGCATGTCGCCCGGTGTCGAGACATCGAGTTCGGCCAGCTCATAGGAGAGCCTGACATTGTCGCATTTGTAGGCGAGGCCCGCCCAGTTGACGACGTTTTCCTGATAGTCCTCGTAACGAGACGTCGCCTGCAGCGCGTGATGCATGACCGACAAAAGCCGGCCCTCCCGGTCCGCGGCCAGCGAGACGGTCTGGATCGTCGCGGGCCGCCAGGTGAGATAGAACATCTCGCGCCGGCTCATCTCCACCTTGACGGACTGCTTCAGATCCAGAGCTGCCATGACGGCAAAGAAAAGCTGATGCTTGGGGCGCAGGCCCGAGCCAAACGCGCCGCCCACAAAACTATTCTTCACCGTCACCTTTTCCGGATCGAGCCCAAAGACGTTGCAGACATAATCATGCGAGTTCTGCGAGCCCTGCGTCTTGTCGTGGATGGTGAGAAAGCCGTCCTCCTCCCACAGCGCCGTCGAGGCAAAGAGTTCCATCGGGTTATGATATTCGCCCTCCAGCCTGTATTCGCTGGAGATCTTGAAGGGAGCGTCGGCAAAGGCGCCCTGCGGATTGCCGCGCGGCTCGGGCGGAACGAACTCCTCCTTGCGCGGCTGAGGGGGAACGTAGCTGCGCCTCTGTTCCCGACCGAGATCCGTATGCGGCTCTTCGGCAACGTAGCGCACGCGCACCAGTGAAGCCGCGTCGCGTGCGGCCTCGAAGCTTTCGGCGACGACCAGGGCGATCGGCTGGCCGTCATAGAGGATACGATCGTTTTCAAGCGGCCGGAAGGGATGACCCGGGAGGGCGACCGCGTCCTTCCATTTGTCGTCGTCCTCGGATGTCTTCGGCCGGTTTTCGTGGGTATAGATCTTAATGACGCCGGGGAAGCGTTCCGCCAGACCGGTTTCAATTTCGACAATCCGGCCGGTCGCGACGGTCGCGGGGACTGCGTAGCCATGGAGCATGCCGTGGCCACCATGATCGGCGGCGTATTTGGCGCCGCCGCTGACTTTCAGCGGTCCGTCGATACGCGAAAGCGGAAGGCCGACGACTTTGGTTTCATTCAGCATTGGTCTTGCCTCCTCACTGTACGGCTTTGACGACCTGGTCCTGCGGGTGTGCCGGAGGCGGCCTGTCTCAGGGCACGGACGATCGCCTTTTCCGCGAGCGGAATTTTGAAATCATTGCCGTCCTGGCCCTTGGCTGCCGCAAGAAGCCGCCCGGCGACGCCGTGGAAAGTACCCTCGCTTGCAGGCTGTCCGGCAAACTCGGCTTCCGCCAACGTGTCCCGCCAAGGTTTATGGGCGACCCCGCCCAGCGCCACGCGCAGGTCGACGATTTCACCCTCGGCGATATCGATGGCAGCCGCGACCGAGACAAGTGCGAACGCGTAGGAAAGACGGTCGCGCAGTTTCAGATAGGTATGGTGGCGGGCGAAGTGATTGCCTTCGAGGCGGATGGCCGTCACCATCTCACCAGGGGCCAAGGTATTGTCGCGCTCAGGTTGATCGCCGGGAAGCCGATGAAAGTCTGTCATGGCAAGATCACGCCGTCCGTCGGGTCCCTCGACTTCCACCGTTGCACCCAGCGCCGCGAGCGCCACACACATATCCGAGGGGTGGGTGGCGATGCACTTGTCGCTTGCGCCGAGAATGGCGTGAATGCGGTTGGTTCCGCCAATCGCGGAACAGCCGGAGCCCGGTTCGCGCTTGTTGCAGGGGGTGGAGGGATCATAGAAATAGTAGCAACGGGTGCGTTGCAGCAGGTTTCCGCCGGTGGTGGCGGCATTGCGAAGCTGGGGAGAGGCGCCGGCCAAAATGGCGCTTGAGAGCAGTGGATAACGCTCCCGAACACGCCCGTCATAAGCGACGGCCGAATTGCTGGCGAGCGCTCCGATGCGCAAGCCGCCGCCGGGCAGATCCTCGATCTCCTTCAGGGGCAGCCGGTTGATATCGACGATCGCAGTCGGGTGCGCGACGTCGTATTTCATCAGGTCGACCAGATTGGTGCCGCCGGCCAGAAGCTGCGCGCCCGGATCCGCCGCAAGCGCGATAACGGCATCCTGAACGGTTTCGGCGCGGGTGTAGGAAAACGGTCTCATTCCGCAGCCTCCCGCAAGGGTTTCACACCTTCCTGATCAAGGACCTTCTCAATCGCATCGGCGACATTGGTATAGGCGCCGCAGCGACAGAGATTGCCGCTCATCAGCTCCCGGATTTCGGCGCGGCTGTGAGCGTGGCCTTCGGCGACAAGACCGACGGCGGAACAGATCTGGCCGGCCGTGCAGTAACCACATTGAAAGGCGTCGTGCTCGACGAAGGCCCTTTGCATCGGATGCATGTCCTGCGGCGTTCCCAGCCCTTCGATCGTGGTGATCGCAGCGCCGTCGATCGACACGGCGAGCTTCAGGCATGCGTTCACCCGTTCGCCGTCGATGAGGACCGTACAGGCGCCACACTGGCCGTGGTCGCAGCCTTTCTTGGTGCCCGTCAACTCGATTGGACCACGCAGCAGATCGAGCAGGGTGACCCATGGATGAATATCGAGCATGCGGTTCGTGCCGTTGATGTTGAGCGAGATTGCGCAGGTCGGAAGGGCGGAGCTTGAGGTCCCTTTGTCCATCGGGGCTGCCTTTCGTTGGGGATCCGGCGTTTGAATAGGGGCCTAACGGCAGGGGGTAGGGATTGTTCCTGTGCTCCTTGCGGCCCCCTCGGCGTCTCCTTCCGCGGCGGGGGCGCGGATATTGGACTAGATATTTTCTCCGAGCTGGGTAGCAAGTTGGATGCGGGCACGGTTCACTCGGCTCTTGATGGTCCCGAGCGGGCAGTCGCAACGTTGTGCTGCAACCTCGTAGCTCTCCCCCTGGATCAGGACGATATCCAGAGCCTGGCGATAGTGAGCGGGCAACTGCGAAAATGCTTTCTCGAGTTCCCGGGCACGAACCGACCATTCTTGAGGCGCCTGGACCGATGGCTGTGGTGAAATGCCTTCTCCCAGACCGATCACCTCCCGCTTGGCAAGGCCGAACTTCGTGCAGAACGTGTTCCGCATGATGGTGAAGAGCCAGGATTTCAGGCTGGTCCCCGGTTGAAACTTGTCGATATTCGCCAGCCCTCTGAGAAGGGTCTCCTGCACGAGGTCATCGACGTCGGTCGACGTCCGGTGAAATCGCCGCGCGAAGGATCGGAGCGCTGGTATCAGATCCACGACCTCCGAACGAATATGCGAGCTGGAACGATCGACCGCCATGGGGCCTCCTGACAAGACAACCGACGGAACTGCCGTGATGGGCAATTGTTCCGAGGTTGCTGAGACATTCAAACGTCTCCGGTTGGCCACCAGATCCCGACCCGGATGAGCATGAGCCGCCCAACTATGCATTGGCAGCATCAGGCCCATTGAAGCCATCTTGAATTGCTTTGGAACTTCGGGCAGCCGTCTCGGTTTAGAAAATTCGGCGTGACGGTCCAGTCAAAGCCGACGCGCGGCCTGTCGCGTGCCATGACGGCCAGGGAAACAAGCCAATCTCTCGGGGGGCCAACTGGAACGGAGATCCAAATGAAGAAGTTCGTCCTCATCGGCTGTGTCGGGTTGTGCCTGACAGCTTGCACGTCAACAGAAAAGGGTGCCGGGATCGGCGCTGCCACGGGTGCCGTCGTCGGCGGCGTGGCGACGGGTAATGTTCGCGGCGCCGCGGTTGGTGCGGCCGTGGGTGGCGTGTCCGGCGCCCTGATCGGAAATGTCGCCGGGCAACCCGGCCGCTGCTACTACCGCGACAGCAACGGAAACCGCTATGTCGATCGATGCTGAGCGCCTCCCAGTCCTTGTCGGCAAGGGCTTGAACCGGTCCTGTGACAGGAGGTGACAGGTTCGACGCCGACAGGGAAGGTGGGAAAAAGCGGAGGCCAGGATGGCCGACTACCAGCGCATGCGCGATCACATGGTCGAGGTCCACATAAAGCGGCGCGGGATACGGGATGAGCATGTCCTGAACGCGATGCGCACCGTGCCGAGGGAACATTTCGTTGCCGAAGGCATGGCAGAATTCGCCTATGAGGACACCCCGCTATCGATCGAGGAGGGGCAAACCATCTCTCAGCCCTTTATCGTCGCTGCGATGATCGAGGCGGCGGAGGTGCGTCCGGGTGACCGCGTGCTCGAGGTCGGCGCCGGTTCCGGTTATGCGGCGGCGGTGATCGGTCAAATCGCCGAGCGCGTCTATGCAATCGAACGGCATGAAGCCCTGGCCGCATCCGCAAGACAGCGCGTGACTGATCTCGGCTACGACAATATTGAAGTGATCACCGGCGACGGTACACGCGGACTGCTGGAGCACGCACCCTTCGACGCTATCCTGGTGGCCGCAGGCGGTCCGGCGGTGCCGCAGGCGCTGAAGGAGCAACTCGCGGTGGGCGGGCGGCTCCTGATCCCCGTGGGAAAGGAGTTTAGCCAGATCCTCTGCAAGGTCATCCGCCGCACCGAGGCCGAATATGAAGAATCGAACCTCGGGGCGGTCATATTCGTGCCCCTGATCGGGGAACAGAGATGGTCCGAGGATGGTCGATGCGCCGCGAGCAATCACAAGCCCGGCGCATCGCGCAAGCAGAGCCTGCCGGAGATGATTGCCGAAGCGGCCGAGGACCTGCCGGATTTCGACGCCCCCGCCTTCGGCCGCCTGTTCGACCGCTTCGGCGACCGACGCGTGGTTTTGCTGGGCGAAGCGAGCCACGGGACGGCGGAATTTTATCGAGCCCGTGCGGCGGTCACGCGCCACCTGATCGCCCATCGGGGATACACGATTGTTGCAGTCGAGGCAGATTGGCCGGATGCGGCGAGAGTTGATCGATATGTCAGACACCGGACCGCGTCCGAACGTGAGGAGCCTCCGTTCCAACGTTTCCCAACCTGGATGTGGCGCAACACGGAAGTTCGGGCACTGACCGAATGGATTCGGGAGCACAATGCGGGTCTCGATGCCCTTAAGGATCGGGCCGGCTTCTACGGGCTCGACATCTACAACATGTCCGGCTCGATCGGGGCCGTGCTGGCTTATCTGGATCGGGTCGATCCGCAGGCGGCGGCTGTGGCGCGCGAGCGTTATGGCTGTCTGACGCCCTGGCAGAAGAACCCCGCGACCTACGGCCGGGCGGCGCTCAGCCGCGGTTATGCGCAATGCGAGCAAGCGGTGATCGAGCAGTGCCAGGCGCTGCTGCGCAAGCAGCTCGACTATGCCAACAACGACGGCGACGCCTTTCTCGATGCCACTCAGAACGCGCGGCTGATCGCATCCGCGGAGCGCTATTACCGCATCATGTATTATGGCGGAGCCGAAAGCTGGAACCTTCGCGACAACCATATGTTCCAAACGTTGCAGCACCTGCTTGACGCGAAGGGACCGGATGCCAAGGCGGTCGTCTGGGCGCATAACAGCCATATCGGCGACGCGCGCTTTACCGATATGGGCGCAACCCGTGATGAGCTCAACATCGGCCAGCTCTGCCGAGAGGCTTTCGCAGGCGAGGCGGCCCTCATCGGCTTTGGCACCCATACCGGCACGGTGGCCGCCGCGAACGACTGGGATGGCGACATGCAAGTCATGCGTGTCAATCCCTCTCGCCACGATAGCTACGAGCGCCTGTGCCATGAGGCGGATAAGCACCGCTTCCTCCTCGACCTGTCGCCTGGCAAGCACGAGCCTTTGAGACGCCGCCTCTCGGAGCCGCGGCTCGAGCGCTTCATCGGCGTCATCTACCGGCCCGACACAGAGCTGTGGAGCCACTACAGTCAGGCGGTCCTTCCCGAGCAATTCGATGCCTATGTCTGGTTCGACGAGACCCAAGCGGTGACGCCGCTCGGCCCCGAGCATCATCGCGGCATGCCGGAAACCTATCCATTCGGTGAATAGAGCGTTGCTTTGCGACGTCGTCCCTCGACGTAATCTTCGATTTTTCTTGAAGAATGGCAGCACCGCTAATCGTCTCCATATCGACCAGCTACTTCGCGATGAGCTTGGGCGACAGCAATGAACCCTGCATCGATCGCAGAACGGCGTCAGTGCGCCCCACCGCCGCCACCGGCCTTCAAATCTATATTGCGCAGGATGAGCGCCAGCGGGATCGCGCAGGCAGAGATGACCGCAAGCACATGGAAGACATCGATATAGGCGAGGTAACTCGCCTGCATCCGTACCTGCTCGCCGATAAGACCAACTGCCTGGTTCTGCGCATCCGCCATGGGCGAGCCGCGCTCCATGAGGAAATGCTGCAGGTTCCGCATCGTCTCGATGAAGGCCGGGTCGGAGGGAACGACGTGCTCCACAAGCCGGCTCTGGTGCCACTGTTCACGATGGGCGAGCACGTTGGATGCGATCGATACGCCGATCGAGCCGCCGGTGTTGCGCGCCGCATTGATGAGCGCCGAAGCCTGGTCCGTCTGGTCCGGCCTGAGCCCGGCATAGGACGCCGAGGTGATCGGAATGAAGATGAGCGGCAGGCCGAGCCCGAGATAGAGCCTGGACCAGACGAAGAAACCGAAATTCAGGTCGGGGTTCAAGCGCGTCACGTCATACATCGCGAAGGCAATAATGCCGGCGCCGATGGCGATCAGGTATTTTGGCTGGACTTTCGAACTCAACTGGCCGGCAACGAACATCATGACCATGGTCACGAAACCGCCGGGAGACAGCGCCAGGCCGGCCCAAGTGGCGGTGTACCCGTAGTTTTGCTGCAGCACCTGCGGCACGAATTGCGTCGTGGCAATCAGAATTGCGCCGGTCGCCAGCATGACGATAAAACAGGAGCTGAACTGCCGGGTGGCAAGCAGCCTGAGATCGACGGCAGGATTTTTCGCCGTCAGAAGCCATGGGATCGAGGCCAGCAAGGCAGAGACGCAGATCACAGAGGTGACGATGATGAAGGTCGAGTCAAACCAGTCCTCGACCTGGCCGCGGTCAAGCACCAGCTCCAGCGCCCCGAGGAAAGTCGCGACCAGGAGAAATCCGATTACGTCGAAACGAATACCCTGACGCCGCATTTCCTCGCGTTTCTTGCGCAGCGCTTCCGGCTCCTGCACCAGGAGATAGACGAGCACAAGGGCGAAGGCGCCGACAGGCCCGTTGATCAGAAAACACCAGTGCCAGGAGAAGTTGTCGGAGATGTAACCGCCAAGGGTTGGGCCGATCACCGGGGCAACGACCACTGCGATGCCGAAGACCGCAAAAGCCTGACCGCGTTTTTCCGGCGGAAAGGAATCGCTCAGGATCGATTGCGACACCGGGACCATGCCGCCGCCTGCAAAACCCTGGATCATCCGGAAGATCAGAAGAGAGGGCAGGTTCCAGGCGAGCCCGCAGAGAATCGAGGCAATGGTAAAAAGCGCAAGGCAGATGAGATAAAAGCGCTTGCGGCCGTAACGCTGGGCGACGAAACTCGAAGCGATCAGAGCGACGGCATTGGAAACGAGGTAAGTCGTGACGACCCAGGAAGCTTCGTCGGAACTGATCGCCAGGCCGCCGGAAATATAGCGTAGCGCAACATTGGCGATCGTCGTGTCCAGCACTTCCATGAAGACGGCGAGAGCAACGACCACCGCCACCAGCCATGGATTGGTGCTGCGGTCCACACGTTCTTCGCCAGCGCCGCCGGTCGTCGCTGCATTGGCCATGTCAGTTCCTTGGCCTCACGGTCACTGTCGGTACGACCGACATGCCGGGTCCGATCCCCACATCCGTCGGCCATTGGTCGACAACGATTTTCACCGGCACGCGCTGGATTACCTTCACGTAGTTGCCGGTCGCGTTTTCTGCCGGCAACAGAGAGAAGGCCGTGCCCGAACCCGGCTGGACCGAGTCCACCTTGCCGTGCAGGACGTGGTCCGGATAAGCATCGATCGTCAGATCGACCGGCTGGCCGGGTCGCATGTCGGCGAGTTGCGTTTCCTTGAAATTCGCGGTCACCCAGATTTCGTCTGGAACGAACATGGCAATCGCCTGGCCGGCTTCGACAAACTGGCCCTTCGAGCCGCTCAGTTTCACGACGCGACCGGGCTGGGCTGCGGTCAGCGTGGCATAATTAAGGTTCTGTTCGGCGCTTTCCCGTTGAGCTTCCGCCTGCTTGAGGCTAGCGGCGGCGCTATTGCGCTGGGCCTCGGCAGCCACTTTGTTCTTCATTGCCGATGTGACGCGCGCTTGCGCCTGATTATAGGCGGCCTGAGCCTGCCGCAGGTTCGCCTCAGCCTGCTGCGAGGCCTGTTGGCTGCCGGCTCCGCCCTGCACCAGCCGGCGCTCGCGGGTCGCCTCGTCCTGGGCAAATTGCAGCGCGGCCACGGTGGAGGCTTCTTGTGCGCGCGCTTCGTCTACGGCGGCGTTTGCGACCTCGATCTGGGCAGCGGCATTGGCGATCGCGGCGTTTGCGTATTCGATCTGGGCCTTGGCCTGATTGACGGCGATCTGATAGTCGCGCGGGTTTACCCTGGCGATCACCGCGCCGGCAGCGACATGCTGGTTGTCACGGACGGTAACCTCATCGATATAACCGGAAACCTTGGCTGCCAGCGAGAAGCTGCGGGCGTCCACAAAGGCATCGTCGGTCGTCTCATAGGGATGGAAATAGATCAGCCAGACGAAATACGCCGCGAACACCAGCGCGATCAGCGCAATGGCCGCTAAAATGATCCGCCAGGGATGCCGGCGGATGAGTGAGGGCTTCTTTTCGTGTTCCTTGTGATCGGATGCCTGCGCTTCTCTTTCCCGGTTCTTGTCTTCGGGATCGGTGGGGCGGTTCGTTTCGTCATCAGGAACGGCGCGCTGTGCTTGAGCCAAGGGATGCCTCCGAAGATTCCTGCGCAAGCACCCGAAACTTGGGAAACCGGCTTAGGTTCCCGACCAGAAGCGCCGTTGCCGCAACATCAGATTCGAAGATGATCATCCGCAGTCATTGCCACGCGGCTTCGTTTTTTGCTCATAGTCGGAGAATGCCTTCTTCAGGCCGCCCAGCACTTCCGCCGATGTCTCGAACATCGCCTTCAGCTGAGGTTCATCGACTTTTTCGATATCTTCCCAGAGATGGTCCATCGTCCCCGGCGGGTCAGTCGCCCTAGACGTTCACCGCTACCTGTTCTTGACTCCCTGTAACTTCGTGTCAGTTTCCCGGCATGAGCAGACGCCACCGCTTCGACCTCCGCAAAGACGGCGAACATACCTGGGAGATATTCGACACCACCAATGGCCGTACTGCGGTTTTCCGGGGCGAGCCCCTTTGCGGCCTACCGCAAGCCAGTGCCGATACCTTGGCAGACTATATGAACTCGGCGGGCATAGTTCCCGATAAGGACACACTGCATTGAGTTCGACGAACGACTTCATTGCCGAATTGATCCGAGCTGCCAATCAAATCGATAAGCTGACGGCGCTGGAAAAGAACCGGCTGCTGGATCGTGCCGCGACGGTCGTGCGGGAAATGCGAGAGCAAACCGGCATCCCGACCACCCGCACTGCCGGCGACGCCGTCGTCGAGATTCAAGTTGTGGCAGCGGCAGTTCCATTCGGTAGGAGAACCGACGAGCAGGTCAAGGCGGTATTGCTTAACGCCGCGGCGATGATACGGGACTTGCATATCGTACTGGATACGGGGACGGAAATTCAGAGCGGTAAGTAGAGACACCTAGGCGCCTAACACACTCATCCGTCGCTTACTGCCCCATCACTGCTCCTCGAGCGGGAACCGCTCCGCGTCAGAGGAGTTGGGACATGACTAGGAGGCCGGGAAAACTCCACGTCGCGTAATACCTGCGAGCGGCCGGGAACTTTTCCGGGAGAACGGACGCCGCACCACCGCGATCTACTCCCGGCTGATCACTCGACTCTTGCTCAGGTTGTGGCATTATTCCCTCTACTTGGGGGAGTGAATGGGCAAGAAGGGTGTTGCTGGCTGGATAATCGCGGGGACCTTTGTGCTCGGCTGGCTGAGCTCTGGCGATCCAAAACCTGACGCGCCAACAGAGACGCACAAGCCGCAATCGACTTCGCCATGGGCGCCGACAGCTCCGAAGAATTCAGCCCCGATTGCTCCAGCCCCCGCCTCGTCCAGGCCTGCCCCTCCTTCGCAGGCGACAGCGAAGGAGGAGCAGGCCACACCACTCCGTTTTTTCACTACCACAAATGTCCGCCTGAGAGGAAGCCCGTCGACCGCCGCGCCTGTAGTCTGGACAGCGCCTGCCGGCATCGACGTGCTCTCTCTTCGGCGAGAGAATGAATGGCACTACATTACCGTTTCGGGCTATTCGGGTTGGATTCGAGGAGACCTCCTCACTGCCACGAAACCGGTCCCCGCAGCAGCATTCAAACCAGAGCAATCTCAACTGCCAGTCGGCCCCCCAGCAAGACCACGCTCGGACCGGAGCGGAGAAGCAATCCGCAATCCCGTTGTCGGTTCGTGCGACTGTCCCTACGATGTGATGAGGAATGGTCGCTTGTGTGGTGGGCGATCGGCGTATAGCCGGCCCGGCGGGCGAAGACCCCAATGCTATTTCTAAAGTCAGCCCGTAGCGGGCGGGTTCGAATATGAGCCCTTCGGCTTCCGGACGACGGAACCCACGGGGAACATGCTGGTGATCGTAGAGCTGCCGGCAAAGCCAACTGAAGAGGAACCACCGCTGCTATGAGCGATGGATTGCGTAAATGGGCTGCTGTGACAATCATGGCCGCCGCGTTTGCGCTTGTCGGCGTCGGTGTGGTCGGACACCTCCTAATCGCCGTCGGCATCATCGGTGGGTGAATCCTGGTGGAACCGACGAACCATCTCTTCCTCCGCCTCAACGAGCGCCATCTCTAAAAAATAAACGACCATCATCAATGGCCGGTCGCGTTTCGCTATCTCAATGAGACCGCGTAGATGCTCAATGATCTTCTTCAGTTCGCCCATGTAGAACCCCGCCCAACTTCAGGATGGTAGCAAAGACTCAGCGCGATGCAACTTGCGGCTTTTGAAGGGTGTGCCGTGTTGGGTGACCCAGAAAGTAAAAGGCCTCCCCGCCCGTGAAGGCAAAGGAAGCCCGTTAGGTCCGCCATCGAATGTGCGGATGAAATATACTCACAAGATCGAGCGGTTATCAAGTTGGCCCGCCGACTAGCCTGGCGGCCGGGCGATCCGCCGGCGATCGCTTCGTCGATATTTCCGCGAGGCTTCCCACCAAAGGCGGGCTTCCTTCAAAAGAGGCGGCAAAACCGGGATTGCCACAGCCACCAACATTACCCAATCCGTCTTTGTCATCGTTCATTTGTCCAACGAGCACCAACTTCATTCAGAATAAACGGGCGTCGATGGACGGGGATATCGAAGGGTGATTGAATGCGGGCCGATTTCCTTATCTCTCTGATGCTCCTTCGTTTTGCGAACTCAGCATTGCCGAACGAACGAATGAACGTCCCCTCCCGAAGATCGAGAGGTCTAGAGAACGGCTCGAGCTTCGGGTTTCCAAAAGCTCGACTGGCTTTGAGAACAACTTGCATAAGTTTGAAGAGTGTATTTTAGTCCATGGATCAACCAACGGGCGAGGGGAATGTCATGCTCAGGATACTGGTTGCAGTCGTCACGATTTTTCTCATTTCATCCGAGACGTCCGCCCGGCAGGTTACGATCGCAACTTGGAACCTGGGCTGGCACATGGACATCGCGACCGCCCAGCGATGGATTGAAGCCTGCGGAAAGACTTACGTCGAGGACGCGGGGATTGGTCGCTGGGTCCCCTCGACGGATTCAAACGCCACCCAAGGTTGGGATGTCCCGAACACATTCGACATCGAGAATTGGGACACGGCGGTATTGCCGGTCTGCGACGCGTACGCCTACCGAGGCGTGGTCCGCGTGAATGTGGACGCCTATCGGAAACGGCAGGAGCAGATCGCCAACTTCATCTCGCGCTCCGTACCCGCCGACATCATCGCATTTCAGGAAGTCAGCGGCGAACAGGCTGTGAAGGAAGTCCTGCCCGGAGCCGGTGCTGACTATGACCTTTGCGGCTTCTCAGGATACAAGGTTCAGCGTCTGGTCATCGCGTGGAAGAAGTCGCTCGGCACCAAAGTATCGTGTGAAGTGGAGGACTCCTTGAGCCTCCCCGCAAACCCTGACAGCAAGCGTCCTCGACCGGGGCTGTCTCTGACGTTGAGCCTCGGCGGCGCCATAGTGCGCATCCTCGATGTGCATCTGAAGTCGAGCTGCGTCTCACCGTTCGACGGCGGCAAGCTGGAAGGCAACGGCAACAACTGCATGATACTGCAACAGCAGATCGACCCCATCGAGAGCTGGGTCGAGCGAGAGACGTCCGACGGAGCCAAGGTCGTTATGCTCGGCGACTTCAATCGGAATCTCTGGCATGAGCTTCGTGATCAGTCGCCGGTTAGAACAGACGGCAGCGCAGCGAGCGGAATTCGGCCCTCTGGCGTGCTGTCGCGTTCCCTTATCGAGGAGGTGTTCGATGGCCAGCCGTTCACCACCGATCTCCGGCTCGTGAATGAACATTGCCAGACCAACGAGGTGGGGGCCGTTCTCTGCACCCTTTCTGAAATCCGCGACCTCGATACAGCCGAGAGCGACTTGCTTGCCTCTCAAAACTATCTGGGATGCAGGAACCCGGTTGGCCTCGATCATATTCTGATCGGGCCTGGCATCGAGGCGACCGCACCGGCCGAACACACGTCTATACGTCGACTGGGGATGACGAGGCAGAAAGACGACGGCACTGACCAGGTACTGGCGATCTCCGATCATTGTCCGCTGGTAGTCCGTCTCAATCTCTGACCTGCAAGACCGGTCGAAAAGGCTAAGAGGCGTCGCTCCATTGGTCCTTCCTCGGGAAAAGAGGCGCGGTCGCCAATGGTCGGGCTTCTTCAAAACAAAAAAGGCTCGCGGTGAACGAGCCCATCGGAGTTGGGCATCTCGGCTAGGGGTAGAACCGTTATTGATGCTCTAGCAATCCAAAGCGACAACTGAGGAGAAGGTTCCTTGTCGTTCAGGCGTCACCGTCTGCTCCGGCGCTGCCGGAGTTCGCGGGGGAGATATGCAAAGGTGTCGCCGCCCAATGCTATCCCGCGCCGTCTCCGATGCCATTTCCGGCGAGAGCGGCGTAGCTATCCGGTGTGAAATCCACAGAGTGGCAGCGACGATAACAAATAATTTGAATGATGACGCCGACTTACGAGTCTTGCCTACCATTTTGATTTCGCTCCGTGAATCTGCGTCAATGCTAATTCTTAGGACTAGATTCCTGTTTCCGAGACGCCTTGACGCCGCTGACCATAAGGAACAGAAAAAGAACATTCGAGTTTCCAGCGACATGATGTCGTGCCTTTCCACCCGCGATTTCCAAAGGATTCGTGTCGATGCCGGCTGTCCGCGAGCAAGTGCTTGCCGAGCTTCGTGACCGCATCTCCGCTCTGGAGCGCGGTGCCGCGAAGCAGAGAGCCTACCTACCGTTCGGATTCCTCGCGTCGTTTGGCCACCAGCGCCGCGATGCGCTATGGGCGATCAAAGCGCTGCGCGACGAGCCGTTACCGCTCTTTGCAGCCGCCGCCGAACGGGGGGGCGTGGTCATTCCGGAGCAACAGGATCCGGAGGTGGTGCTGCGGCAGATGACGGAAGGCCACAACGTGGTGGAGGACTACGGACACGTCGGTCTGACGCTCCGGGAGCATCCCATCGCCTTCCTCCGTCGCGACCTGCGGAAGCGGAACATCGTCACCTGCACCGACGCCATGAGCGCTCGCGACGGCCAGTGGTTGATGACCGCAGGTCTCGTCCTCGTCCGCCAGAAGCCTGGCAGCGCGAAGGGCGTCATGTTCATCACGATCGAAGACGAGACCGGTCCTGCGAACATCGTGGTCTGGCCGAGCTTGTTTGAGAGGCGCCGCCGCGTCGTGCTGGGTCCTCCATGATGGCGATGAACGGCCGCATTCAGAGGGAGGGCGACGTCGTCCACCTCGTGGCACAGCAGCTTTTCGATCTGTCGGGAGACCTTTCAGGGCTGACCGACCGAGAGATGGACTTCAAGCTGCCGACCGGCTGCGGGGACGAGTTCGCCCACGGATCGCCGGGAAGTCCGGACCCACGCGAGAGGCCGAAGCCGGTGCCGCAGGCGAGGGACATCTTCGTGCGGTTATGCCGAACTCGGCATAACGGGATTTATCCCGAGCCGGATACTATGCCGAGTCCGTTCCCCAAAGCCCGCGATTTCCGGTAAATCCGAACGGTAAGCTCGGCATAATATCCAGCCTCCGCTGTTACAAACCAAGTGGAGACATCAATGACTACAACGCGATTGGAGAACGCGGCGCTCTGGCGGCGGGTTGCCGCGGCATCGAAGCGTTGTGGGCTGGTCTCTTGATACTCTGGTACCGTACGAACGACGGCCAGACATCATAGCGCCGCGTCAAAGTACACCATCGTAAGCATTGCGCAGGAGCTTTACGCCCCTATCGATTTGTTGCTCGGTGAGACCTGCATAACCCATCACAAGGCCGAGGCATTTCAAATCCAGCCCCTGGCCAAAGTAGTGAGGGGTGATGGAGTAGATGCCAACTCCAAGATGGTAAGACCTCTCGATGAATGACGTCGCCATCGAAGGGGACAGGTCGAGGAACCAGGCGACGACGTGCAGCCCGGCTTCCGCGCCTTCGATCCCGACCGCATCTTGGAATTCGACTTGCAGCGCGTCGAGGAGCGCTGCGCGTCTGCGGGCGTTGTGACGACGGGCCTTACGCACGTGACTTTCGTAGACGCCAGACTCCAGCAGGGTCGCCAACGCTTCCTGTGCCAGGATGGGGGCATGCCGGTCCGTCAGGCGCTTTGCGTGCGCGAACACTTCCTGCAGTTCCCGCGGCACGACGACGTAGCCAATCCGGAGCGTCGGTGACAGCGTCTTTGAGACCGTACCGACATAGATGACGTTCGACGCACCTCCGAGCGCGCGTAGCGGTGGCACGGGATTCATGTCGAACCGATACTCGCTGTCGTAGTCGTCTTCGACAATGTAGGCGCTCTTCTCCTCCGCCCACCTCAGCAACTGCTGGCGTCGTCCGATGGACATCACGCTTCCCATGGGAAACTGATGTGAGGGCGTCACGTAGGCCAGCCGCGCGTCTACATCCGCCAGCAAGTCCGCCCTGATGCCTTCGACATCCACGTCCACCGGGGCCGCCATGGCTCCCGTCATCTCGAAGATGCTTCGCGCCATCGGATAGCACGGGTCCTCGATGACAAATCTGTCGCCCGCGTCGAGCAAGAGACGCGCGCACAGGTCCAGACCCTGCTGGGAGCCATTGACGATGACGATCTCATCAACCTCGCATCTGATGCTCCGTGCTCGCCAGAGATAGCCCTGCAGGGCGGCGCGCAAGCGAATAGAGCCGCGGGGATCGTCGTAGAATAGCTTGGGCGGCCGGCGGAGCGCCGCGTCGTTCATGGCGTTCCGCCAAGCGAGGGTCGGGAAGTCAGAGGCCGACATGTCGCCGTAGCGGAAGTCCGCGACCAATCTCTCGGATGGGACACGCATCGGGATCGCCCGAGACCGAAGCCTTTCTCCGAAAGCGGAGAGGCTATGCGGCTCTCCGGCTTCGTGAAGGGCTTCTCCGGTCTTGCCGTCTGCGATCTTGATGGCGACCCGCGGTCGAGCTCCATGTCGAATGACCACGAACCCCTCGGCGGCTAGTTGTTCGTATGAGGACGTCACGGTTGTGCGCGAAACGCCAAGTTCAACTGCCAGGGCGCGGGCCGATGGAAGGACGCCGTCATGGCCGTACACGCCCGCCACGATCTGCTGTCGCAGGCTGTCGTAGATTCCGCGCGCCCCCAGCCCCGGTGACGAATTCTGCTGACGGGTGGACAACTGGACCATCACTACTCCCTACGTAGAGAGGTTTTCGTTGATCCAGATAAACCGAGAAGACTCGTCCGCCAAGGATTTAATGGAAACTGGACCAGACTTTTTGAGGTAAAAGTGGCTCTATGTCAGGGCCAGTTGAGAAGGTATTGAGGGTGCCAGTTTGCACGACGCCGTCCCGAAGAAGTAAAACAATGCTGGCCGACATCCACCAACTCGCGATCGTCTTCACCGCCTATATCATTGCCGCCGGGAGTCCCGGCCCGAGCAATATGCGGATCATGGGCGTTGCCATGAACGACGGCCGCAAGGCCGCGCTGGCAATCGCGTCGGGCGTGGTAAGCGGCTCGATCTTCTGGGGCCTGATGGCGGCGACAGGTGTATCGGCGGTTCTCAGTCGATACGCGGAAGCTCTCGTCGTCCTGCAGGTCCTTGGAGGACTGTATCTTCTCTATCTCTCCTTCAGAGCGGGCAAAGCCGCACTGTCTTCGGACAAGGACCAGCTTCGGCCGTCCGACGAACGCAAGGCGACAGCAGCCACGCTCTACAAGCGAGGACTGCTAATGCACCTGACCAATCCGAAGTCGATCCTGGCATGGATCGCGTTGATGACGCTCGGGCTCGGTCCTGGGTCGTCGCCTCACACGGTCGTCGTGATCCTCCTGGGCTGTGCGATCCTGAGTGTGACGATTTTCTGCGGCTACGCCATCGTCTTTTCGACAGCTCCCATGATCCGCCTGTATAGGCGGGCGCGCCGCTGGATCGAAGGTACGCTGGCCGTATTCTTCGGGTTCGCTGGACTGAAGCTTCTCCTGACCCACATCTGAAGGTCTTCCTGTCATGTCTATCTTTCAAGGCCTCTCGGCATTCCCGATCACGCCTGCCGACGCTTCCGGCAGGATCGACACCACGGTCCTCGCGCGTCTCCTCATGCGCATCGCGGAGGCCGGGGCGGACTCCATCGGTCTGCTCGGCAGCACCGGAGCCTACGCTTTCCTCACGCGAGAAGAGCGTCGGCGCGCGGTCGAAACGGCGATGGACACCGTCGGCGGCAAAATCCCTGTCATCGTCGGCGTCGGTGCGATCCGGACTAACGATGCGGTGGCCCTCGCTCGAGACGCGAAGGCTGCGGGTGCCGACGGTCTGCTCCTCGCTCCGATTTCCTATACGCCCCTATTCGACGACGAGGTGTTCGAACATTTCGCCGCCGTCGCCAATGCGGGCCAAATGCCGCTGTGCATCTACAATAACCCCAGTACCACCAAGTTCACCTTTCGCCCGGCCCTCATTTCCCGCCTGTCGAAGATCGCGAACATCGAGGCCGTAAAGATGCCACTGCCCTCGGGTGGAGACTTCGGTTCCGAACTCGCCTCTCTCCGGTCTATCACCGGGCCGGCATTCAGGATCGGCTACAGCGGTGACTGGGGCGGCGCACCGTCGTTGCTGGCCGGGGGCGATACCTGGTATTCCGTCGTCGCAGGCCTTTTGCCTTCGCAGGCCTTGGCTCTGACCAGGGCGGCGCAAGCTGGCGACACCATGGCCGTCGAGCGAATGGACGCGGCCTTCGGACCGCTATGGGCGCTGTTCAAGGAGTTCGGCAGCTTCAGGGTCATGTACGTAATCGCCAAGGTTCTGAACCTCTGCGACGTTGATCCACCACGTCCCGTTCTTCCATTGAGTGATGAGGTGCGACAGCGCGTCGCCGCCGCTCTCGACCGCCTCAACGATGGCTTTTCCAATTAATTCCACCCCTCCCATTCAACTGGGCCAGACAGGTTTCACTAGGAAGAATCGATGCTGATTTCCAACGCCTTCACCGTTTACCTTTTCACGGCATTCCTTTTGGCGATCACTCCAGGTCCGGGAATTTTCTACGTCGCTGCCCGAACCCTTTCCGGCGGCCGCTCGGAGGGAATAGCTTCGAGTCTTGGAAACGGTCTTGGTGGACTGTTTCACGTCGCGGCCGGTAGTTTGGGCGTTTCGGCGATCGTGCTGGCGAGCGCCGAGCTGTTCACTGCGCTCAAGGTAGTCGGCGCGCTCTACTTGGTCTGGATGGGCTATCGGACCATTCGCCATGCGAGGCTCGACTATCGCTCCCTGGGTAACGCCGAGTCGCCCGTCGGCGGGAAGAGGGCCTTTCGGGATGGCGTTCTGGTGGAAGTGATGAACCCAAAGACGGCTGCGTTTTTCCTGGCTTTCATTCCGCAGTTTGTCGACACGACTTCGGATCATGTCGCACTGCAGTTCGTGATCCTCGGAGCAATTTCCGTATCCCTCAACACGCTCGCGGACATCGTCGTTGCGTTCGGAGCCGGGAGACTCCGCGACGGCGCGGCTTCGCGCCCGAATGTCATCCGCCGTCTTCGGGAGGGATCGGGTGGCGCGATGATATTGCTTGGGTGCGGACTGCTGCTGGCCAAACGTCCTGTTTCCTGACCTCGCGAAGCAGAAGGAGATAGGCATGACCACCCCCGATCCGACCTGGGAACCTGCAATGGCGTTCGATGGGGTGACGCTCAGTCCGCGGAAGGAAGTGGTCCGCAAGTTCTACAAGGACATGTGGGACCATGCGGACCTAAGCCTGATCCCGGACATTTTCCACGAGGGCTTCACGTTCCGCGGTTCTCTCGGCCCCACCATGGTCGGCCACAGGCAGTTCGCAGACTATGTCCGGTGGGTCACCGATACCTTCGGAACCTACACGTCGGACATTCTGGCAATGGTGGAAGACGGGGAGTCCGCGTCGGCTAAACTGCGCTTCCATGGCATCCATAGGAAGGAACTGTTCGGCATCTCCGCTACAGGTCGGCATGTCTGGTGGTACGGCGCGCCGTTCTTCACGTTCGACGGCGACAAAGTGAAGGACCTCTGGGTTCTCGGTGACATCCACGGCCTGATCGACCGCTTGAAGGATGGCGCGTCGAACGTCGCTGAGTTCAAAACATCGGTGTAGTCAGCTCTCGGCACATTCGGGTGAAGAGCATCGATATTATGCCGGGCTTACCATCCGGATTTACCGGAAATCGCGGGCTTTGGGGAACGGACTCGGCATAGTCTCGGGCTCGGGATAAGTGCGGGACCTGCATATCGATACGCTTAAGGTGAAGAGCCGGAACTTTCACTAGACCGCCTCGCGCCGACGGCAGAGATGCCCGGCATCGCAAAACCAAAAGTCAGGAAAACAGGTGTCGCTTCAATCGGGAACGTCGCGAAAGGCTATAGGCTGGCTGTGTCTGTTGGTTTCCACGCGGAACTGAGCCGGTTTTTCCACCGAGAAGTGAGCCACCTCTAAGTATGGTTTTCTGATCAGGCTTTGGTCAATGGGTTGGCCTTTTCTCCTCTCTTTTGTGCCGCGGCGGCCGAGCTGGCTTTGAAGCGGAAGCTGTCGTTCCCGGTTTCCAGGATATGGCAACGGTGGGTCAGACGGTCGAGCAGAGCGGTCGTCATCTTGGCATCGCCAAAGACGGTCGCCCATTCGCTGAAGCTGAGGTTGGTGGTGATGATGACGCTGGTGCGCTCGTAGAGCTTGCTCAGCAGATGGAAGAGCAGCGCTCCGCCTGAAGCACTGAACGGAAGGTATCCGAGTTCGTCGAGGATCAGCAGATCGAGGCGAACCAGCGTCTCGGCGATCTGGCCTGCCTTGCCTTTGGCCTTCTCCTGCTCGAGAGCGTTGACCAGTTCGATGGTCGAGAAGAAGCGGACCTTTCGGCGGTGATGCTCGATCGCCTGGACGCCGAGGGCGGTCGCGATATGTGTTTTTCCTGTGCCCGGCCCGCCGACGAGCACGATATTCTGCGCTCCATCCATGAACTCGCATCGGTGCAGTTGGCGCACTGTCGCCTCGTTGATCTCGCTCGCGGCAAAGTCGAACCCTGAGGAGTCCTTGTAGGCCGGGAAACGGGCGGCCTTCATGTGATAGGCGATCGAACGAACCTCTCGCTCGGCCATTTCGGCTTTCAGCAACTGGGACAGGATCGGCACGGCCGCCTCGAAAGCCGGAGCTCCTTGCTCGATCAGGTCCGTTACAGCCTGGGCCATGCCATACATCTTCAGGCTCCGGAGCATGATGACGACGGCGGCGCTGGCGGGATCATGACGCATGGCGACCTCCCACGATCTGGACACGCAAGCCATCGTAGCGCTCGACGTTGGCCTTGGGTTCGCGCAGCAAGGTCAGCGCCTGTGGCGTATCGATGTCAGGACCGTCGATCGTCTTGCCGTCGATCAACCGGTGCAGCAGGTTCAGCACATGCGTTTTGGTCGCCACGCCCGCATCCAGGGCCAGTTCCACAGCGCGGAGGATGGCCTGTTCGTCGTGATGAAGAACGAGAGCAAGGATATCGGCCATCTCACGATCACCACCAGGGCGGCGAAGCATCTGGTCCTGCAATTGCCGAAAGGCCAATGGCAATTCCAGGAAGGGCGCCCCATTGCGCAGGGCACCGGGCTTGCGTTGGATGACCGCAAGGTAATGCCGCCAGTCGTAAATCGTTCGCGGTGGTTTGTCGTGACTGCGCTCGATCACCCGCGGATGTTCGCAGAGGATATTTCCTTCGGCCGCAACGACCAGCCGCTCGGGATAGATCCGCAGGCTGACGGGCCGGTTCGCAAAAGACGCAGGCACGCTGTAACGATTACGCTCGAAGGTGATCAGGCATGTCGGTGAGACCCGCTTGCTCTGCTCGACGAAGCCGTCAAACGCGGTAGGCAATGCCATCAACGCCGCCCGCTCATCAGCCCAAGCATCTGCAATCGTGCCGGGCAAAGTGCCATGCGGTGTCTCGTGCCACAGGTTTTGGCAATGCTGCTCCAGCCAGGCGTTCAACGCCGGTAGATCTGGAAAGTCCGGCATCTGTTGCCACAGCCGCGGTCGGGCATCCTGAACGTTCTTCTCGACCTGTCCCTTCTCCCAGCCTGCGGCGGGATTGCAGAACTCGGGCGCAAAGACGTAGTGGTTCGTCATCGCCTGGAAGCGGACGTTGACCTGCCGTTCCTTGCCGCGGCCAACACGATCGACCGCGGTCTTCATGTTATCATAGATGCCGCGACCAGGTACGCCGCCGAACACGCGGAACCCGTGCCAGTGAGCGTCAAACAGCATCTCGTGCGTCTGCAGCAGGTAAGCTCTGACCAGAAAGGCGCGACTGTGTGATAGCTTGATATGGGCGACCTGAAGCTTCGTGCGCTCGCCGCCGATTACGGCATAGTCCTCACTCCAATCGAACTGGAATGCTTCACCTGGGCGGAAAGACAGCGGAACGAATATGCCGCGGCCCGCTGTCTGCTGCTCAGTCCGCCAGTTACGGGCGAACGCGGCGACCCGGCCATAGGAGCCGGTAAAGCCGAGAACCACCAGATCGGCATGAAGCTGCTTCAGCGTTCGGCGCTGCTTGCGCGACCTTCCGGCCTCGGTCTTCAACCAGCCAGCCAGTTTGTCGGCAAAAGGATCAAGCTTGCTCGGTCGTTCCGGTACCGTGAACGTCGGCTCGATCGTACCGGCACTCAAATACTTTGCGATCGTGTTGCGTGACAGCCCAGTGCGCCGGCTGATCTCGCGGATCGACTGCTTCTCGCGCAGCGCCATCCGACGGATGATGTTTAAAAGTCCCATGTGGATCACTCCGTTGCCCCCGTCGCTCTCCGCGTTGGGGGAAGGTTCACATGGCTCAATTCTCAATGGAAATTATGCGCCTAACCGGCTCAGTTCTGCGTGGAAACCAACAGAGCTGGCCATATACCTAGAAGATCAACGCTGAAGTCGCTCATCGTTGCGCGGCGGGTGGCACGAGGTGTCAGGCTCATCATGAGTTGGCACCGCCTACGGCCCTTCTTGGCGTGGCGCCTGCGGAAACAATTCTTTTTCCGACCCCAATACCGAAGATGCGGGTCGAAGCGGAGCTAATTTCTGTTCGATGGAAATTGAAAAGAACGTGACCAACCCAATGCCTTGGAAGGAGCATCGATTTCCCTCATGATATTAATCGTTCTCCCGCCCGGCAGGATGCGGGTCGGCCTGTTCCAGGCGCTGCAGCAGAAGGGCCTTAAGCGTGACGTCGCCGTATCGGTGACGCATTTTCTTGCCGTTCCGGAAATGGTCGCCGTCAGCGACTACTGCGCGACGCTGCCGCGCTTGATCTGCCAGCGTCTCGCGCGGGACGAAAGGCTGAAGGTTCTACCAGCCCCCGTCGATCTGGGCATGTTCCCGGTGCACCTGGCCTGGCATGTCCGCTACCGCAGCGATCCGGCGCACCGTTGGCTTCGGTCTCTGATCGGTGACGTTGCAGAGGAGCATGGCCTTCCTTCTTAGAAGTCATTCCATCCCGCACATATGGTGATCGGACCACTGCCAGGCAACGCATAGCTGCCATTCGCCGAGCACGGGCTCCGGTAGCTTGCATTGGTCGTATGCCGTGCTCATCTATCGGTCACACCCCGTATCGATGACCGCCGCAGCGACAATTCGTGCCAAGCATCCTCTTTCGACCCCACCCGTCGTAGCGGAAGACGAGGGGGCTGTCGGCGTGGGCGTCGAGCGCGGCAACAAAGGCGCTCAGTTCGATGTCGAGCACACAGTCTCGCACTTGTCACCATACGGTTCGGTCATACTAGAGCAGTCCAAAAGTTGATTTATCAGTCCACAAAATGGCTCAAGAAGTTCGGGCCTTGAGGTTGACATTCGACCGCCGGAATCTGACCGCGTTCTCGTTTTCAAGCGACGAAAAAGGAACCGCTGTATCAGTCGCGTCAAGACCCATCGTTCGTATCGGCGCTCAGTCTTCGGCGCGAGAGTCACTGCGGGCCGATAAGTCGCGACGCCATCGCGCGTGCAATCTCCGCAGGGGCTTCGTCAGGAATGGCGAAGACGGAACTGACGTTGATCTCGCAGAGAACGTAGGTGTCGTTGCCTGAAGCGTCTGGTGGCCCGTAGAGGAAATCGGCGTCCCAGATGATCGGCAACGACGCTGCTTCGATCCCAAGAGTCGACATCATTTCCGGCGTCCACTCACGTTCCATTCTTGTCCTCAAGGTCTGGAAAGGTTCTGCGGATGCTGGATTCATGATGCGTGGACCGGGCTGAAGCGGTTCCCGACCCGGTCCCGACGGTGGCGTCACCAGCGCCTTGACCAACTGCTGTCCGAAGCCCACGACCCTGCTTCCAGACAGGTAGCAGCGGATCATGCCCTCGGGCAGACGGGACTGAAACGGCTGATCGACGATGCAGCCATCCTCGGTGAAGTAGCTCTCGCAGCGGGAAATGAAGTCGGACAGGTCGATGGCTTCAGGGACACTGCCTGATTTCGCTTCCAGCACACTGATCAAGGTCTCACCGTCGGCGGGCGCTCCAATGAGTTCGACCTTCCAGATACCTTGCCCGGCGTTGCCGCGGTTCTGCTTCAACACGCGCGGCCCGGCGGCCAGGAACGTTGGAACGAACGCCTGGCGGAAGTCCGTGGCCGTGCGATAGAGACGTGTATCGACGCCCCAGCCTATATGCCTGGTCTCGTAGAGCACCTCTTTGACGCCCATCATGAGGATCACGTCCGGATGCGCACTTATAAATCGACCGGTTACCGCCACCTGTCGCAGAAGCGGATCGAGGATCTTCCTTGTTTTTCCGTCGTCGAGCGGGTTCACCCAGACAAGCACGGCGTCGACTGCAAGGAGCTGTTCGAGGACCTCGTCGGCGAATTCTTCGTCGAAGACGGCGGGTTCCGGCGCAAGGCCCACGGCCGCGAGTTCTTCGAAGATCCGGTGGAAGCGGTTGTTCTGCGGCGTCGCCGCGCGCCGGGCGTCCCGGTCGCCGCGCCAGACGATCGCAATCCGTGGGGGCGCGTTCGTCATGGAAGCCACTCCAACGACAGGCGATAGGCGAAGACGCCTCGGCTGAGCTTGCGTCCCTGCCGGCAGCGGACGTCTATCAGCGTCTGGGGGCCTGAGGTGCCGATGATCCGATTCAGCTTTTCAGGTGTGGTATCAAGAAATGACGGCATGGCGCGTCCTCCGTTGGTGCGGGTTTAAGGACGCGATTCTTCGGCCGTAGCCTCGTGGGGCGATCGCTGCCCCATGACCCGAAACTCTCAAAGCAGGGCCGCCCTGTCAAGCGGCTTCAGTTTTCAATCTGCTGCTCGGCGACGACGCTCGCCACAACCTCGTCGGTTCCGTTCGGATAGATTGGAAGGTCGATCGTTAGCGCTTCCTTCACGCCCTCGCGCTCGATCGCAAAGAACTTCCGCACCCGCCCTTGTCCCTTCTGCTCTTCAGAAGCCCGCGCTGCTCCTGTCGACACGAAACTTCGTTCGAATGCGGCCGCGTCGGTCCCGGCGAACGCCATGGTGCAACTCTCGACGGTCTTTGGACCTACGGCCCCACGTGCGACCACCACCGCCTCGAAAGGAGAAGTGCCGTCCGAATTCACAAGCCAGCCTTGGAAGGTCGCCGGTTCCCCGAGGGGCTGAATGCCCATCGTCATGTCGTCCGCCAGATCCGGCCAGCCGCTTTCCTTGGCGAGTGCGACCGTCTGGTCGTAGCGCGGCCCGTGTTCGAGGCACCGCTCGGCGAACCGCTGGAACGGCGAGCTCGTCTCCTCGCACTGAGCCATGCCTGCCAACGCCAGCAGCGCCGCAGTCGCGCCAACCAGCGCCATTCTTGTTCGGTGCAGCAATGCCCTCATCCTAGCGCCAGCCCCGCGAGGCCGCCCGTCGCGCGGGATACGGAACCCAGTAGCCGCGGCCATGTCCTCATCAGATAGGCGATGCGGTCGCGGAAAACCACCGTCAGAAGGGCGACCACGGAGAGAGTCAGCCCGACCCCTATCATCATGGTGAAGGCGAACAGCAGGCCGGTGACGACGACCTGATGGATCATGGCGAAGGTCATCACGAACAGGGTGAGCGGGCACGGCACCAGCCCGGCTGCTATCCCCATGAACAACCCTTCGCCCTGCGCATGCGCGTGATCGTGCCGGAACAGAGCCGACGCCAGCATCCAGAGGCCGATGACGCCCAGTAAGGCCCGGCTGACGAGTTCGAGGGTCGGAGACGATCCCGCGTCGACGAAGGAATGCGACACCAGCGGCAGGGCGAGAAGCGCGATGAGGACTGCCATCGTGACGTGCGTGAAGGAAAGCGCGAGCGATACAAGGAGCGCCCGGTGCGCCCTGGTGGAGGATCCTGCAAGGTAGGTGGCAAGAAGGACTTGCTATGGCCGGGGGTCATTGCATGGACGGCGCCGAAAACGACGCCCATCGGCAGGAAGGCGAGGAACGAGGTCCAGCCGCCGCCCGCGGCAAAATCCTTTATGTGGCCGGCGAAGGCGAGGTAGATGTCCCGCTGGACGTAGACGATCTGCTGGAACATTACGCAAGCCCCGTCGTCGCTGCTGCAAGCACGAGATATCGCCCTACTTTGGCGATGGCCACCAGCAGCAGGAAGGTCGGCAGCGGCTCCCGCAGGACGCCGGCCATCACAGTGATCGGATCGCCGACGATCGGCAGCCAGCTTGCGAGCAGCGACCACTTTCCGAAGCGGCGATACCAGCCTTGCGCACGATCGAGCGCTGCCGGGCCGATCGGAAACCATCGCTTTTCCCTGAAGCGTTCGATGCCCCGGCCGAGCAGCCAGTTCGCCAGCGCGCCGAGCACGTTGCCCAAGCTCGCGACGGCGCTTGGATCTCTTCAGTGATCCCAAGGCGAATAGTGGATAATGCTGCAGAGATCCGCCCGCTGGAACGTCGGGTCCTTGAAGGCAAGGAAGTCGTCGTTGAAGGTCCCGAACGTGCTGTGGGGACGGTGCTTCATCCCGTCGTAGAATGCGTCAATCATCCTGTCTTTGAAGTTTTCACCCCTGGGATAGGCGGCGACAACCTCGTGACGCTGCTCATCGCTGAATCCTTCGTAACCTCGCCCCGCCACGTCCATTCCGGCGCCCGCTTGGACGAGGAAGATTTCCGGGTGCATGTGCTCGGGAATGCCGGGCGTCGTGTGAAGTGCCACGGCATTCCAGACCTTTTCGACGTCCCGTTCAGGAATATCGTAGGCTCGCAGGAAGTCGCTTGCGGCAAAGGCTCCATCGACTTCGAAGCGACGCTGACTTTCGTGATAATGGGAGGTCAGGCCAATGTCATGGAACATGGCCGCAACGTAGAGCAGTTCCGGGTCAAACTTCAGACCCGTTCGTTCTCCCATGAGGGCACCCCAGAGAAAAACCCGGCTGGAATGTAGGAACAGGAGTTCGCTCTCGGTATCGCGAATGAACTGCGTCACGTCGCGCGCCAGCTTGCTGTCTGGGATTTTCATACCGGTGTTGGTCATAGCTTAATCGGCTCCTTTTGTTCACTCAGCGCTGTTTGAGGCGCTGGCACGCTGGACAGCGGCGGGCGGTGCTCGGAAGCTGATGGCCATGCGATTGTAGGCATTCATCAGTCCAATCGCGATGGTTAGATCGGCAAGCTCCTGGCTGTCGAACGCCGCCGAGGCTGCTTCGAAGTCTTCGTCGGGGACACCGGTCTGTGCCACGCGGGTCACGGTCTCGGTCCACGCGAGAGCCGCACGCTCGCCTTCATTGAACAGGCTGCCGGCCTCGCGCCAGGACTGGACGAGGACAAGCTTTTCGACCTCCATTCCGCCTGTCAACAGGTCGCGGGAATGCATGTCGATGCAGTAGACGCAGCCATTGATCTGCGAAATCCGGAGATAGACAAGCTCTATCAGGGACTTCGGAAGACTCGATCGGCCGATATGGGCATAAACGCCAGCGAGCGCCTTCATTCCGTTGGGGGAGGCCGCGTTGTAGTCCAGACGTTGTGTCATTGCATATTCTCCTTGGAGGCGACGTGTTCATCAATCCGCGGTGCCTCGATGTCGTAGGAAATGCGTCCGGAAGGGAGGAAGAAGAACGCGATGAGCGCGCCGCCCCTTGCTTCGGGATAGTGGTGACTGCCGGGTGCTGGCGCAGTCCATCCCGCATGCCGCCATCCCAGCGGCCCCATCAGTTCTGCCGTCGGCTCCAGCGGCACGACCAAATTGAACTCCCCGTAGGGGTGAAGATGATAGTCGCCCCGGAAGACGCGGTCATGTTCAGCAATCTTGGTCAGGGTAGGGCTGTCCATATAGACAGTCGTCAAGCTGAAGAAGTGCGATCGCTCGCAAGGTTCGAGAAGTCGGCTGCGACGGTAGTGGCGCCCGGTTATCTCGGTGGTGGCGGCCCAGCCCTGCTCGACACCGCGCCTTACGCGGTCCGCCAGGTCTTCATAGACGGAGCTTCCCGGCCCATGCATCTCGTTCAGCCACAGCTCCACCTCTTCGCCAGGAGTCTTGTCCTTGATCGTTTCGATGAAGGCGACAGCCGCGTCTATCAGTTCGTCGCGTTCGGTCATTGTCATTCTCCAGTTGGATTCAAAAGCCGTGAAAGGAGGCGATATCTTCGACAGGCGCCTTTGGCATGTGGGGGCGTTTCCGGGCCCATTCGGGATCACCGAACCCCATCGACATGCCGCACACGACAAGTTCCTCAGGCCGCAGCGAGAGTTCATCGCGGATGACGGCGTGATATCGGGAAAAGAATTCTTGCGGACAGGTGTCCAGACCTCGCGCGACGGCTGCGAGCATGACATTCTGGATGAACATGCCAAGATCGAGCCAGCTCCCTGTCTCCAGGCGCCGATCGATCGTGAAGATCAGGCCGATCGGGGCGTCGAAGAAACGGTAGTTCCGGGAGGTCTGCAACGCGCGGGCCGCGTGATCTTCGATTGAGATGCCAAGCGCTCCATAGAAGACAGCGCCGAACTCGCGTCGACGCGACGCGTAGGGCTCCGGCAGATCTGCGGCGAGATAGGTGTATTCGGATGTATGGGCGCCCGCCTCGCTTTCGTGCGCAATACGGAGTGCTTCGATCAAACTGTCCTTGGCATGACCCGCCACCAGATGCACGTGCCAGGGCTGCACGTTGGCACCCGTCCCGGCATGGCGGGCCACATCAACGATCTGCCTGACCGCCGCACGATCGAGTTGCCGATCCAGATAGTAGCGGTTGGCAAATCGACCCCGCATGACGCCATCCACTATGGACGCCGTATCTGAAACACTTCCCACGTTGCTGTCCATGATCTCTGTCCGTCTGTTATCGGATGCACGGATCATCCTCCCCGAAGCGGGTCTCAGGAAGTGCAATATTGACAATCTGAAAATGCATGCCATGCATTATGGTTGACGCATGACCTTGCCCGTACGCCCGTGAAAAACCTCGACCTCAATCTCCTGACCGTCTTCGACGCCATGATGCGCGAGCGAAACGTACTGCGTGCAGGGCAGGTGATCGGGCTCAGCCCGTCGGCAGTGAGCCATGCGCTATCGCGCCTTCGCAGCCTTCTGAACGATGAGCTTTTTGTCCGGACAGCGGTTGGAATGGTGCCGACGGCGAGGGCGGTCGAGATGGGGCCGCTGGTTCGGGATGCACTTGCGTCCGTCGAGCGGGCGATAGGCTCACCGGTTTTTCGCCCCGAGACGTCGGTGCGCCAGTTCTGCATCGCGGCGACGGACTACATCACGGCGGTCGTCGTTCCGAATTTCCTTCGAATCCTGACCGAGCAAGCACCAGGTATCGATGTAACCATCCTGCCTGCGACAAGGATCGACCTCACCGCGCAAATCGATATCGGCCGTATCGATATCGCTCTCGGGTCGTTCCGGGACATTCCCCATCGACTTCGCGCCCGGTTGCTTTTTAATGAAAGGGACGTGGTTCTCCTCGCGCCCGATCATCCATTGGCTGGATACCCCATCACCGTCCAGCAGCTTGCCGGACTGCCTCTATTCGTCGTTTCGGCAGGTGGCATTGAAGACGGGCAGGTTTCCGAGCGGGGACTGACCCGGCGGATGGAGATGTTCGATCGTTCCACCCTCGAAGCTGAGTTCGCGAAGATAGGCACAACGCCAAATCTGAAGGTAGTTCAGCCGCACTTCCTGGCGCTGCCCGCGCTGCTGGCCGGAACTTCAGCAGCCGCGATCGCCCCGGCAAGGCTCGCAGACGTCTTCCGGCGGTCAGGTGCCGTCGGGTTCGCGGAATTGCCCTGGACCGCACCGCCAACTGCTGTTCAGATAGTGTGGCATAGCCGCCTTGATCATGATCCCGCAAATCTCTGGCTACGCTCTCAGCTCGAAAGGGCGAGCTCCTTGCGGTGAACCTACTGGTTAGACGACAACATTGAGGACGCGCTTCAAGGTTCTTCGCCAGCAGCCGTTTGGCCTTCCCGGAAGCTTTCGATCTGGTCCGGCTCCTTCTGATCGAGCTGGGTGATCTCGTTCTTTGTATCGCCATGAGCGCGGAGAAGTTCGTCGAGCTTGGCATGGATGACCTGAGTGTCGCGATGCTCCGCCTTCTGGATGAAAAGCGTCATCAGCCATGTCGCAAGCGTCGCCACGCCGTGCCATTCGAGGCTCTCCCGACTGAGGACGAGCCACGAAATCCCGTAGATCACAACAACAGCGAAATCATACGGACGGGCAGTCCATGTGCCAAGGTCGGTAAGCCAGGAACGCTAGCGCATCGGTTGCTCCCTTCTCGCTCGTGACGCCTTCTCGCTCGTGACGAACCTTGGCTGCCGCCCGAAGTTCCTTCGCTTCAAGAGCAGACCTCACCGCCGGCGCCGGTACCAAGTTTGCTGGCCGCCTGGGAACTCTTTGAATCGACGCCCGTTTTCAGTGATCGAAACCAGGATTATGAGGAGAGAAGGCATAGCAACCACATCCAGAGGTCGCGCACAAAATCGCGCAGAGGTGGCCGGCGGTCAGGATCACGAGGTTCGGTACGAGGCCTCGAAGGAAGGTGTTTCGAGATCCAAAGCCAAGGACACCGTCAAGAAGCTCGGCAACTCGCGTTCCAAGGTCGAAAACGAGTTGAAAAGTAGGCCGCCTGCATAATTGCGGCCCATCCTAACACGAAGCCGTCGGCCTGACGGAGGAACTATGATCGACCCGCCCACCAGCAGCGCCGGTACGCCTGAGCGCAAGGTAGAGCTCGACCAGACCGTCGACTATGCCATCCAGCTCCTTGTGGAGGAGGCGCACCTCGTCGGATGGACCCGTGTGGAATTCCTCACCGCAGTGCTGGACGCTGCAAATGCAAGACTATCTGCGATCGAGGAGGAGACGGAACTCGAAGGCGGCGGCACGTGAAGGTCGCCACCTACAACGTCAACGGCATCAACGGCCGGCTTGAAGTCCTCCTGCGATGGCTCGAAGAAGCGTCGCCCGACGTCCTATGCCTGCAGGAGTTGAAGGCGCCGCAGGAGAAGTTTCCAATCAAGGCGCTCGAGGGTGCCGGCTATGGAGCCATCTGGCAGGGGCAGAAATCCTGGAACGGTGTGGCCATCCTCGCGAGGGGGCAGGAGCCTCATCTGACGCGGAAGGGTCTTCCCGGCGAACCGGAGGACGAGCACAGCCGGTACATCGAGGCCATCGTCGACGGGATTGTCATCGGGGGTCTATATCTCCCGAACGGCAATCCATGTCCAGGACCGAAGTTTGACTACAAACTCCGCTGGTTCAAGCGCCTTCGCGACTACGCGGCAGAGCTGCTCGAGCTGGAAGTGCCAGTCGTCCTCGTCGGCGACTACAACGTTATGCCGACCGAACTCGACGTCTACAAGCCGGAACGCTGGACGAACGACGCGCTCTTCCGCGTCGAAGTGAGGGATGCCTTTAGGCATCTTGTCGACCAAGGCTGGACGGACGCACTCCGCCACCTTCATCCGGACGAGCGCATCTACACCTTCTGGGACTACTTCCGTAACGCGTACGCTCGCGACGCCGGACTCCGCATCGACCACTTCCTTCTGAGCCCGCAAGTTGCTTCCCGCCTCGCAAAGGCTGAGGTCGAAAAGCACGTCCGCGGATGGGATCACAGCAGCGACCACGCTCCCGTCTGGATCGAGTTGCACGACGAACCCATGATGCCGGCGGATGAGTGAGGGCTTCTTTTCGTGTTCCTTGTGATCGGATGCCTGCGCTTCTCTTTCCCGGTTCTTGTCTTCGGGATCGGTGGGGCGGTTCGTTTCGTCATCAGGAACGGCGCGCTGTGCTTGAGCCAAGGGATGCCTCCGAAGATTCCTGCGCAAGCACCCGAAACTTGGGAAACCGGCTTAGGTTCCCGACCAGAAGCGCCGTTGCCGCAACATCAGATTCGAAGATGATCATCCGCAGTCATTGCCACGCGGCTTCGTTTTTTTGCTCATAGTCGGAGAATGCCTTCTTCAGACCGCCCAGTACTTCCGCCGATGTCTCGAACATCGCCTTCAGCTGAGGTTCATCGACTTTTTCGATATCTTCCCGGAGATGGTCCATCGTCTGGTGAGGAATGGAACATCGGGATCTTCTCTCCGGCTCCATGTCCTGCCTATGCCGCCGAAGCAATCCGCACGGCCTTTGGACTCCTTGCGGAGTAACCGCCTTCGAACGGGCCGGGGAAAGAACCGAGGAGTTTTTTCGTGAGGTCGTCAACGGAAACAATCTCCGAGATCGACGGACGATCGCGCGGCACAGTCGGCGAAGTGTTCCTCGTTTTTCTGAAACTCGGCCTCACTTCGTTCGGCGGACCGATTGCCCATCTTGGCTACTTCCGAAACGAACTGGTGATCCGCCGGAAATGGATTGATGAGTCGGGATACGCAGACCTCGTCGCGCTCTGTCAGTTCCTGCCAGGTCCGGCTTCCAGCCAGGCCGGTTTTGCTCTGGGCTTGCTGCGCGGAGGGCCGTTGGGGGCGCTTGCCGCCTGGGCGGCATTTACGCTTCCATCCGCGCTTCTGCTCGTCATCTTCGCCATGTCGGCTACAGCGTTCAGCGGGCCGATAGGCGAGGGATTGCTTCATGGGCTCAAGATCGTTGCCGTCGCTGTTGTTGCGCAGGCGGTGTGGGGAATGGCCCGCAGCCTGACGCCGGACCGGGAGCGCGTCAGCATTGCCCTGGCCGCCGTGCTCATGGTGGTATTTCTTTCCAGTGCGATCGGGCAGATCGCGGCGATCGCGCTAGGTGCCGTCGCCGGACTTCTGCTTTGTCGCAACGGCCAATCTAGTAGTGCCGGCAACCTGTCGTTCAGGGTGCCGCGTTGGGTCGGTGTTCTCAGCCTGATAGCGTTTTTTACGCTGCTCGCCCTTCTGCCATTTGTAGCATCTGCCACGGGATCACAGGACCTTTTTGCTGTTCGATGCCTTTTTTCGCTCCGGCGCCCTCGTGTTTGGCGGCGGACACGTCGTTCTGCCACTGCTGCAAGCGGAGGTGGTCAATTCCGGCTGGGTCAGCGCCGATGCCTTCCTGGCTGGCTATGGCGCCACCCAGGCGATGCCGGGCCCGCTGTTTACCTTCGCGGCCTATCTGGGCGCAGTCATGGGACCCGCCCCGAATGGCGCTGTCGGCGCGGTGATCGCGCTCATTGCGGTTTTTCTGCCGGGCTTCCTCCTTGTGATCGGAGCACTTCCCTTTTGGGACGATTTCCGAAGACGTCCGCGCGCGCAGGCCGCCATGCGGGGGGCTAACGCTGCTGTGGTCGGGATCCTTGGTGCGGCTCTCTACAGTCCGGTATGGACAAGCGCCATCCTGCGCCCACACGACTTCGCGCTGGCTCTGACCGGCTTTGTTCTTCTGACCGTCTGGAAGGCTCCACCCTGGACGGTGGTCATTGCAGTGGGGATGGCTGGCATCGGGCTTGCCTTCTTCTAGCCGAAACGCCTGCAGCAGCGCGGCATCCGCAGCGGTTATGGCATAGCCGGCTTTAGGTATCGCCGACGGTTCGAGCCGCAGCCTGGCATATCGGTTAAGCGGCAACAGGGAAGGACGATGCAATTGATATGCTGCTTGCGACTACACAACGTGAATTCCGGTGGTCGATTCCGACGGCCGTTTTGAAGGTCTTCTGACGCGTGACGACATGATCCGCAGCTTGAAGGACAAAGGTCCGGACACGCCTGTCGCAAGCGCGATGCGGGTCGATATTCCAAAAATCCACTATCGCAAAAGCCTGGAAGAGAGCTTGCGATTGATGCAGCAGGGCAATGTGCCGGCCATTGCCGTTGTACACGGTGCGGATCATCTCATAGGCCTCATGACGCATGATGCGATCGGAGAAATGATGATGGTTCGTGCCGCCGTATCAGGCGGTTTTCGCTTTGGCCACTTGCGCAGACATCAATGAGAGCCTCCGCACTGGAACCCAATTACAGGTTTTCGGTTGGGCCAGAAAGGAGATTTGCAATGGCTCAAGATCCTGTCGAACCCATTCCCAACCCTGTACCTCCGGTGCCACCACCAGTCACGCCGATACGTCCCATCAAGGAGCCTGAACCAGACCGTTTGCCCGACGAAGAGCCGAATCCCAATCCGGATGAGAATGACGAGCCGCCTAAAACCAAAATGGCCGAAACTGAGGAGGCAAGGGCGGGGGAGGTGCTCCACTTCAAAGGTCAGCCAAAATCGATGGGCGTCCGACGATCAAGGGCTTTCATCGTCGATCTCCAGCAGATCGACCAGCTCCGCTACCTTTCCCGTTGGCAGTTTTCGTCCTTCGTTCATCAGCGCTTCGTCAGCATTCACCCAAGCCCAGGCTTCGGCCAGATCGCGAACAGAAGCCCCTGTCGCCAGGATATCGGCAACCAAGGTTTCGTCGACGGGTCCGAGAACGGCGATTACGTTTTCAGAAGATAGGTCCATGGCTGCCTCCTTGCGGCTTCCTCCGGGAAGATAGCGGCCAAAACTGCAGATCAACCGGCTTTCTACGGAATTGTGATCTCTAACGTGAACAGCATTAGGATCAGCGTTCGATAGCGACGTCAAGAATGGTGCCCGAACGCTTAGTCTGGAACATCACCGCCTCCGATAGGTTTTATCGGAAGTGACACAAAGGAGGGACAGATGCTCTCCGTTGAGACAAGGGTTTTCGATTGGGCCAAGCGGATATGCGTACTATGTGCCATCGGGCTTCTGCCGGCATCGGCTTTTGCCCAGGCCTCCGCCAAACAGCCGGATCGCTGCCAGGCGCTGGATCGGCAGCAGAACCAGAACATGACGACAGAAGACAATTCACGACCGGCAAATAAATCCGCCACAGAAAAATTGTCCGATTGCAATGGCGTTTTAAAGCCACCTTCGACGGGCGATAGCGATTTCGTCGAGCCGGCTCCGCCGGTCGGCAATACACCTGTAATCCGGCCGGACGAGGTTCCGCAAAGGCAGCGGTGAGCATGGCTAAACTGGAGTTGGTGTTGGGCCCCGACCATAAGAAAACGGCGCCGGACCGCTTCAGCAAGCCGAAGCGGTCGGGCGAGCAGCCATGCGATCAATGCCCGCTTAGCGATTGGGCAAGTTGGAGGTGCCGTTGCAACGTCGGCAACGTCTTCTTTGCAAGTTCCGGCACCGGCCTGCCGCCCTCAGCGGCCTTTTCGCCGAATTCGGAAATATTTTTCTCGTGGGCCGAGACCATATAGTTCACGAACTCCTTGTCGAATTCGGGGCCACTTAGGCTTTGAAGCTTTTCGATCTCGTTTTGCGCCTCGGTCGTCACAATGCCGGTTATCTTTACATCAAGATCCGTGGCGAGAGCCGTAGCATCGTCCTTGGCTCTGCGATGATCGTCGATCAATGTCTGAGCGAATGAGCGTACACCGTCGCTGCCGCCCTTTTTCGTAGCGAGGTCACCGAGTCTGATTTCGGAATTGTCGGTTTTGATCGCGTCGCTCAGAAATTCCTTGTCGCTCTTGGCCACGGCGGCGGCCGCCGTCGTACAGCCGATCGCTAATATCAGGCCGGCAAACATGAATTTATATGGCATCGCTGCACCTCATGTTTCTTGACAAGGCACCACACCCCTAAACTCACTTGAGAGAAGAGTTGTTCCGATCCGATTACATCATCGTGAAGGCATGGCGCCGAGGCGCTCTATCGGCATAGTCTGGAAGCGACCGGAAAAACGGTCGCGTTCCGATTCGAGCGGGCTGCGTGACACCTTCGGAAAATTCGGGGCGAACTTTATCGAAGGTGCTGGTCGCGATCCCTATGTCCGCAACTTTGCTTTGAAGCCTTTGTAGAACGACATCGAGCCTGCAATCATCCTATCCGGCAAGTGGTGAGCACGGTCTTAGAGGCAGCGCTAGACGGATTTTAGGATGAGCGCGCGAGCTTGATCAAAGCGCGCTAACGTTTTCGGCTTTTGATTTTCCGGTCTTGCGGTCCTGGCCTATCTCGTAGCTTACCTTTTGTCCCTCTTTCAGAGAACCGCCCCGCTCCAGAGCAGAAACGTGCACAAATACATCCGCCCCTCCGTTCTCCGGAGTGATGAAACCAAATCCCTTGTCGTCGTTGAAAAATTTGACAGTACCAGTCGGCATGAGAACTCCTGATCGCTTGCGCGGCCGCTTGCCGCGGCGCAAATCTATAGCGCAATCGCCGAGCGATCAATGGGCGCAAGAGCTCTAAGCCGCACAGCCCGCCGATGTCCAGGAAGTCAGCAGGCGGAGGCGAGAAGCGCCTGGCGCCTAAGCAGCATCCCGAACAGATCGCGCGGCTCGTCCGGATCGGCCAGCAGATCGAGCTGGTTTATGGAAGTCGAGCCGCTCACCCGGTCGCGGACATAGCGGAGCGCAGAAAAATCCTCGATCGCGAAACCGACGCTATCGAACAGCGTGATCTGTTTTTCCGACGAGCGCCCCATCTTTTCGCCAGTGATGACCTGCCAGAGTTCCGTCACCGGATGGTCGAATGAAAGCTGCTGGATTTCGCCCTCAACCCGTGTCTGCGGCGGAAACTCCACAAATATGTCCGCGCGAAGCAGGACGTCGCGGTGCATCTCCGTTTTCCCGGGGCAGTCGCCGCCGACACCGTTGATATGCACGCCGGGGCCGATCATATTGTCGGTCAGTATAGTGGCATTGTGCTTGTCGGCGGTCGCGGTGGTGATGATGTCGGCTGTTTCGACGGCCTGTTCGGCGGAGATGCAGGTTTCGATGTCGAAGCCAAATCTCTCAAGATTGCGGCGGCATCGGGCGGTCGCACCGGGATCGATGTCGTAAAGCCGCAGCCTGTCGATACCGAGCAAGGATTTGAAGGCGAGCGCCTGGAACTCGCTCTGGGCGCCGTTGCCGATCAAGGCCATGGTGCGCGCCTCCTTGCGCGCCAGGTACTTTGCCGCGATCGCCGAGGTGGCGGCGGTGCGCAGCGCCGTCAGGATGGTCATTTCCGATAAAAGCAGGGGATAACCGCTCTCGACATCGGAGAGAACCCCGAAAGCCGTGACCGTCTGGAGGCCGGAATTGGTGTTCTTCGGGTGGCCGTTGACGTATTTGAAGCCGTAGAGCGTTCCGTCGCTGGTCGGCATCAGCTCGATCACGCCATCCCTCGAATGGGAGGCGACGCGCGGGATCTTGTCAAAACTTTCCCAGCGGCGAAAATCATCTTCGATGTAACCCGCCAACTCGACCAGAAACCTTTCGACGCCGGTTGCGACGACGAGATCCATCATGTTCTCGACGCTGATGAACGGCACGATGTTCAGGTTGGCGGGTACAGACATCAAAAACTCCTTGTCGGGCGGTCCATGACCTTGCGGCCCATCAGGCTGGCGGTGAGATCGACCAGCAGCGTCGCGGTGCGCCCGCGCTCGTCGAGGAACGGGTTGAGTTCGACCAGGTCCAGGCTGGTGACCAGACCGCTGTCGTGCAGCATCTCCATAACCAGATGCGCCTCGCGGAAGGTTGCGCCGCCTGGAACCGTCGTGCCGACGGCCGGAGCAAAGGTGGGTTCGAGAAAGTCGACATCGAGGCTGACATGCAGCAGGCCGTTGGCCGCCTCGACCTTTTCAAGGAAAGCACGCAGCAGCGCCGCAACGCCATGCTCGTCGATCAGTCGCATGTCGTGAACCGTCACCGCGCTCTGGCGCAGCGCCGCGCGCTCGGCCGGATCGACGCTGCGGATGCCGATCATGCAGACGCGGGCCAGATCGACGGGATGGGAGAGTTTCGGTAAATAACCTTCGAAACCCGGCTGACCAGTGAAGTAAGCGACCGGCACGCCATGCAGGTTGCCGCTTGTCGTGGTGTCGAGCGTGTGGAAATCAGTGTGCGCATCGAGCCACAGAACGAAGAGCGGCCGATCGGCTTCGGCGGCCCGGCGGGCAAGGCCCGCCACCGTGCCGGCGGAGACGGCGTGATCGCCGCCGAGGAAAATTGGCATGCCTTCGCCGCTTTCGCGATAGGCGAGTTCCGTCAGCAGTTCGATCCAGGCGACAATCTGTGGCAGGCGTCGGATCGCGGTGTTCGGATGCGTGACGTCGGGCAGTTTCGAAATGCCGACATTGCCGAGGTCGGTCACCTCATGGCCAAGCTCCCTCAGCGCCGTTTCGAGACCTGCGGTCCTGAGTGCGCTTGGCCCCATTTCACAGCCGAGTTGCACCGCGCCGTCCTGCAGGGGGATGCCAATGAGTTTGCAATGCATGTCTTGTTCTCCGTTATGATGATTGGAACACGAAGGCCCGGCAGATTGAACAACTCAATTTGCCAAATTATTTGAATTGGCTTATCAAAACGAGATCTTCGATAGCCGGTTTGAGCATGGACGATTTTGACAGCAAACTCGTGACGCTATTGCGTCACAACGCGAGGCGGAGCATTTCCGACCTCGCAACGGATCTCGGGGCCTCACGCGCCACCGTTCGTACACGCATGGAGAAGCTCGAAAAGGCCGGCGGCATTCTCGGCTACACGGTCATTTTGCGGGCTGACGCTGTCGAACTGCCGGTGCGCGGGATCATGATGGTGGAGATCGAGGGCAGGGCAGCGGACCAGGTCATCAAAGCCCTCGGCGGATTTCCGGAGATTTCGGAAATCCACACGACCAACGGTCGCTGGGATCTGATCGTTGAACTCGGTACCACGACATTGGCCGAATTCGACACCGTGCTGCGGCGGGTCCGTCTGGTGCCGGGGATTACGGCGACGGAAACCAGCCTCGTGCTTGCGACCCCCCGTAGCACCAAGGCCCGGTTATAGAAAAGGCCGCAGCACCGGATGCCGCGGCCTTCTGATATTCGGATGATTTAAAGATTATTGCGGGGTCATGTCGAAGCCGAACCACTTCGTGGACAGCTTTTTCGTCGTCCCGTCCGCCTTGGCGGCCGCGATCGCCTCGTCGAATTTCTGCTTGAGCGCAGTATCCGCCTTGCGAAGGCCGACCGAGCTGCCGGCGCCGAGGAAGCCACCCTGGAAGCGAGGGCCGGCGATCGTCATGTCGCTATTGGTCGGCTTCTGCGCGGCGGTCATGAGGTAGCCCATCGACGCCATGACGAAATCGACACGGCCTGAAATGAGATCGAGGTCATGCTGTTCCGTGGTCTTGTACTCGCGAACCTGCACGACGCCCTTCAGGTACTCGTCGATGAAGCGTGCGGCGATGGAAGCCGTCTGGACGCCAACCGTCTTGCCCTGCAGTAGCGGCTTCAGCTCTTCGACGGCCTTGCGGGCGCCGGCTTCGTTGGAGGCGAGCGAGAAAAGCTGATCCTTCATCGGCATCTTTGCCAGGGGGCCGTCCTTCAGTGTGGCGAAGGACTGCCCGGTGCTGCCGTAGGACATGGAGAAGTCGATGACTTCCTTCCGCTTTTCGGTGGCCGACATGCCGGCCATGATGGCATCGAACTTGCCGGCGTTGAGGGCCGGGATGATGCCGTCGAAGGCTTGAGCGACGAACGTGCACTTGATTTTCATGCGCTCGCAGAGGTTCTTGCCGAGTTCGATGTCGTAGCCGTCCAGCGTGCCATCCGGACGGGTCAGGTTATAGGGCGGGAAGGCGCCCTCCGTGGCGATGACGATTTCCGTCTTGTCCTGCGCCGTAGCGGCCGTCGCCATCAGCGTCATGGCGGTAAAAGCAGCGGCGATCGCCGTCTTGATGAATTCCATCTGTCAGTTCCCTCTTTTTGTCTGGGTAGGATGGTGGAGCGGCTCAGCCGCTGATGAATTTCCGGAAGCGCTCGGACTTCGCATTGGTGAACATGTCCTGCGGCCGGCCCTCCTCTTCGATGGCGCCCTGGTGCAGGAAGATGACGCGGCTCGAGACATCGCGGGCAAAACCCATCTCGTGAGTGACGACCAGCATGGTGCGGCCTTCTTCGGCAAGCGCCCGCATGACGCGCAGCACTTCGCCGACGAGTTCCGGGTCGAGCGCCGAGGTCGGCTCGTCGAACAGCATCACCTTCGGCCGCATGGCAAGCGCGCGGGCGATGGCGGCACGTTGCTGCTGGCCGCCCGAAAGATGCGCCGGGTAGTGATTGCGCTTGTCGGCAATACCCACCTTGGCAAGCAGGGCTTCCGCCTCTTCCAGGCATTCGGCGCGCGAGCGCTTCTGCACGTGCAGCGGCGCCTCCATGACGTTTTCGAGCACGGTCTTGTGGGACCAGAGATTGAAGCTCTGGAACACCATGCCGAGTTCGGAGCGGATGCGCTCCACCTGGCGGCGGTCGGCAATGCGGCTCTTGCCGGAGCCGGTCGGCTTCATGCGGATGGTTTCGCCGGCAACGGTGATTTCGCCGGCATCGGGCGTCTCGAGCATATTGATGCAGCGGAGCATGGTCGACTTGCCGGAACCGGAGGAGCCGAGGATCGAGACGACCTCGCCCTCGCGCGCCTCCATGTCGATGCCCTTCAGCACTTCGACGGGACCGAAACTTTTGCGAAGCCCGCGCACGGTGATGGCCGCCGGTGCGGGTGGATTGGTCGAAGGCGTCATCTTGCGGCTCCCGTGGATGTGCTGGGCAAGGCCGCAGGCTGGCGCAGGTGCGGGCTCAGTTGATATTCGGCGAGGGCAACAAGCCGGGTGAGGATGAAGTTGATGGCGAGATAGATGGCACCGGCGACGACGAAGACTTCGATCGCCCGATAGGTCTCGGAGATCAGCTTGGCCGCGACGCCGGTCACCTCCATGATGGTGATGATCGAGGCAAGCGACGTCGCCTTCACCATCGAGATCATCTCGTTGGAATAACCGGGCAGGGCCTGGCGGATCGCGAGCGGCAGGGCAATGCGCCGGAAGGCCATGAAACGGGTCATGCCGCAGGCGCGTGCCGCTTCGATCTGGCCGAACGGGACCGAGAGCAGTCCGCCGCGGATGATCTCGGCGGAATAGGCGGCGGTGTTCAGCATCAGGGCAATGACAGCGCACCAGTAAGGGTCGCGCAGCACGACCCACAACATGCTCTGGCGGACCTCGCGAAACTGGCCAAGGCCGTAATAGATCAGGAAGATCTGGACGAGCAGCGGCGTACCGCGGAAGACGAAGATATAGGCCCTCGCGAACCAGTCGAGCGGCAGGATGCCGGACAGCCGGCAGAGCGCCAGGCCGAGGGCCAGGAATGCGCCGAATACGATCGCGCTCGCGGCAAGCTGCAGCGTCAGCGGCACGGCTGCAACCAGGCTGAGGAAGGTCTCGTAGAGAAACGGCAGATCCATCAACCCCTCCTGACGCCGCGCGTGAAGCGCTTTTCGCCGAGTTGCAGGAAACCGCCGGAAACCGTGGAGATGGCCAGGTAGATGACAGCGGCGATGACGTAGAAATCGAAGGGCAGGCCGGTCGAGCCGGCGCCGATCTGCGACTGCCGAAGGAGTTCGACGACACCCGTGATCGAAACCAGCGCGGATTCCTTCAATACGACCTGCCAGACATTGCCCATGCCGGGAATTGCGTGGCAGAGCGTCAGCGGCGCCAGGATCCTGCGAAACCGCAAGGAGTGTGACATGCCGCAGGCGATCGCCGCCTCAAGCTCGCCCGAATGCACCGCCCGATAGGCGCCGCGAAAGACCTCCGTCTGCTGGGCGCCGGAGGTGATGCCGACGGCGAGCGCGCCGGCCAGGAAGCCCGGAAAACCGATGAAGCCGTCAGCGCCGAACAACCTGCCGATCGCGGTCACCGCAGCGCTGCCGCCGAAATAGAAGAGATAAATGACCAGAAGATCGGGAATGCCGCGCAGAACGGTGGTGTAAAAACCCGCGATCCCGCGCGTCACCGGACCGCCCGAGACTTTCGCCCAGGCACCGAAGACGCCGATCACGCCACCGATCGCGAAACCGGCAATGGCGATCAGGACCGTCATGACGGTGGCCGCGGCAAGCGCCATGCCCCAGCCATTCGGGCCGGTTCCGATCAGATCCAGTATTGTCGGCTGGTTCATGGAGACCTCATCCATATGGAGGTTTGTTCGTGTCCAGATCCTGGCGTCACGGCACGAGGCGCGACTTGCGCACCTTTCGCCGGGTCCGCCGGGTCAGAACGATGGCGTCAGGTCCAGCTTGCTCCACTTTTCGGAGAGCTTTTTGATGACGCCGTCCGCAGCCGCCGACTTGATGGCTGCGTCAAACTTCTCCTTCAGATCGGTCTCGCCCTTGCGCATGCCCATGGCGACTTCCGTCGCCAGCATCGCACCCTTCATCAGTGGTCCGACCATCGTCAGATCCTCGTTCCCCGGCTTGGCAAGTGCGGTGGTGCCATAGACGCCACTATCGAAACCGGCGTCGATGCGGCCGGCCTTGAGATCGAGATCGCGCTCGCCGGAATTCTTGTAGGTGCGAACGGTGACGCTTTTGCCGAAATAGGCGTTGATCAGCTGCTCCTGGCTTGTCGATTGCACGACGCCGATCGTCTTGCCGGAAAGAACACCGCCGATCGTCTTCATCACGGGATCGGCCTTGTCCTTGTCGTTGAGGTTCAGCCGTTCGCCGGTCATCGGCAGCTTGCTGACCGGGCTGTCCTTCAGTGTGATGAAGGTCGCCACGCCGCTTGCATAAGGCACCGTGAAATCGACGACTTCCTTTCGCTTTTCATTGATGCCGAGCGTCATGATAAGGTCGAACTTGCCCGCATTGACGCTGGGGATCATGGCGCTCCACTCACCGGCGATCAGCTCGCACTCCACCTTGGCGCGCTGGCACAGGTCGTTGATGAGGTCGATATCGAGGCCGGTCAGGTTGCCCTTGGAATCCAGTGCGTTCCATGGGGGGAAGGCGCCTTCGATGCCAACCTTCACATGCGTCCAGTCCTTGGCTTCTGCGCCCGGCACCATGATGGTGAGACTGGCGGCCAGCACGGCCGCCCAGAGTTTCCCGGTTTTCATGTGGTTGTTCCCTTATTTGTTCGTTGCGTTGGAGAGGACGGTTGCGATGTCATATTCCGCCGAGGGCAAGCACCGTGCAGGCCTGTCTCAGGACGGAGAGAATGCGGTTGCGCGTCTGGCGCGCATGAACCGCGAAGAACGGGATATCGGCATGCCCTTCCGGCAGGGCGGCCAGTTCGCGAAGCCCTGATAGGGACGGCCAGGCCGGATGCGGAAGCGCATTGTCATGATGGAAACGGTCACCGAACGTGTAGTTCAATGGAACGAGGAGGCGGGAGGCCCGCCGAAGGCGGTCGTTGATGATCTCGGCGCGAACAGGATCGGTTTCCTGCTGCGCGACACGGTTGATCGCCTCGGCACGCTGGCGCAGTTCATCCACTACCGACGTCAGGACGTTCATATCCATCCGTCCCGCCAGATCCGCGGCCAGGCCGTCGAGTTCATGTTTGAGAGACGCTGCGTAGGCGGTGTAGTCGAGCGGCAGAACGCGGGCATCGAGCAGTTCACCGAGCACGCGCAACACGATCTCGGTGTCGCGCTGAAGATTGGCCGGATCGATATGCTCTTCCGTATCGTGTGGCGTGTGCCACCACCACCCGAGCGCCGTCAGCATCTTCACAGGCCCTGGGGGCTGATGGCTGAGGCTGCCGAACATCGAGGGAATGCCGACGCCCCAGAAGGACTGGTCGGCAGCGCGCCCGTGACGGCGACCGCGATGCACCTGGCCGGTCACCGTTTCGACGGCCCTTGCCGCGACCGCCTTCAATTCATCGATGACGGCCGAGTTCGTCAGAATGTCCGCGCCTGCACCGCCGGTGGAATCGACATTCACATGCGCCACGCAACGCTGTTCCAACTCGTCCCAATATTCGTCCGCATACCAGGCGGACCCGGAATATCGGCCGTGGGAATGGCCGGACCAGAAGCAGATGCGCAGGCCCCGCTGCCAGGTATCACGTCGCTCGGCCAGGAGGCGCGCGGCCTCCAGCATCGTGGCATTGGCTCCGCCATTGTCCATCACGCCGTAGTGCCAGGTATCGTGATGGCCGGAAAACAGGATGAAAGGTGCATCCGGCCGATTGTCCGGGAAAAGCTCCGCGACCAGGATGGGCGTCTTGCGCCAGCCCGTATCGACCTCCGTCGTCAGGCGGGCAATCGGCGCCTTACCTGCGCGGCAGGCCTGACGGAGCCGCTCGCCGTCGTCGCGGGAAATCGTGCATATCGCCGTCTTTGGCAGCTGCGTGCGCGTATATTGTGACGGGCTGCCCCAGACGGGCGACACGCACATTTCGTAGAGGTGTTCGTTGGGGCTGACATGGAGCTGCCCGATCGCGCCGCGGGTACTTGCAAGGGCCGCGACGTCTTCGGTCGCAATGCCATCGACAAGGATGATGCGCCCCTTGACGTCGATACCTTCAAAATCGGCTTCAGTGCCTTCTGCGACATAGATGACCTCCGCCGATATGCCTTCTCCAGGCGTCGAGACCGACATGGAATGGGTAATGCAGCGGATGGCGTTGCCATCGATTTCGACAGCAGCCTTGCCCGGTAGGCTAACATAGGCATCGTGCAGGATAAGCTGCGTCCGATAGCCGTAGGAGCCTATCTGCCTTTCCAGATATCGAAAGCTCTCCAGCTCTTCCGCCGTGCCCGAAAGTTTCACCCGTTTGCCAAACTCGTGGATGTGGCCCATCAGGATCTGGCGGTCGGGCTGGAGGGGCGCCTCAGACATCCCGCTTCTCCCGAATGTCAGGCTGGACGTCATCGGGGATCGGGTTGATGAAGGGAGTGCCTTCGAGCCGTGCAGCAAAATCGGCTTTCGCTTCCGCGATCAGTTCCGGCTTCAGGATGAGGTCGACCGCGGTCGATGCCATTATCTTGGCCGCATGCGTCATGCCCTTGTGCGCGGCGGGCAGCTTGCCCTGGGCGACGAGCTGCCAGGAATGGCCGGGCGTGCCGATCGCATAGGTGGCGCCGCGCATCTGGACGGTCGGTACGACCCAGCTCACCGTCCCGACATCGGTGGAGCCGACGAGCGTTCCGTCGCCGCTTTCCGGCGGGAAGATGACATCGCAGAGGGACACGCCCTTGCGGACCTTCAGCCCGAACCGTCCGAAGGACGTGGCGATATCCGCCTGGCTGAAGGTTTGCTGGAATTTTGCGGCGGTCGCCTTGTCCGCCTCGTCGAAAGGCGGCAGGCCAACGCGCTCGATATGGTTGTGCATCAGCGCTTCGAGCGGCGTGTTGCCGACCAGGTTCGCATCGCCGCTGACGATCTGGCTGCGCACGGAGGTACCGGTCATCAGGGCAGCGCCGGCCGCCACATCCTTCACTCGGGCCACGAGTTCCAAAAGTTCCGGAAGTGTGCGCGACCGGACGAGATAACGTACCGAGGCCTTCGCCTGCACGACGTTCGGCGCGTGGCCCCCCGTATCGGTAATGGCATAGTGGACCCGCGCCGTGGACGGCATATGCTCGCGCAGATAATTGACGCCGACATTCATCAGCTCGACTGCGTCGAGTGCGCTGCGTCCGAGATGCGGCGACGCAGCGGCGTGCGACGCACGGCCGGAGAAGTGGAAATTGAGCTCGTTGCAGGCAAGCGAGACCGGATTGTTGACGCCGACGAATGCGGCCGGGTGCCAGGAAATGGCGATGTCCACATCGTCGAAAACGCCGGCACGGACCATGAAACCCTTCGAGGAGCCGCCCTCTTCGGCCGGGCAGCCATAATAGCGAACACGACCTGGAAGATTGTTCGCCTTGAGGTAATCCTTGACGGCGGCGGCGGCCAGCATGGAGCCGGAACCGAGAAGATTGTGCCCGCAGCCATGGCCATGGCCGCCCTCGACCACCGCCTTTTCCTCGGCAAGGCCCGCGACCTGACTGAGGCCGGGCAGCGCGTCATATTCGCCGAGAATGGCGATGACCGGACCGCCTTCGCCGGCCTCGCCCATCACGGCCGTCGGGATGTTTGCGACATTGCGCGTGACCCTGAAGCCCTCGGCTTCCAGCAGTTCGGCATGCGCCGCGGAGGAGCGGAACTCCTCGTAATTGGTCTCCGGAACCTCCCAGACATAGTCGCTGAGCTCGGCAAACCGGGGTGCCTTGCCGTCAACGATCTCCCAGACGTTGTCGAAATTTTTCATTTTGCCTACACATTTCATCCAAAATTGGTACCAATTTATGGGAAGATTCTTCTTTCGGCAAATGAAATTTGTGGCTAGTGATTAGGCAAATCGCCTCGCGGCCGCCTGAGGTCAAACGGATGAATACCCTGCTCGACGAACCCATCGCAGACGGCGAACCCGATGCCACCCAGCTTATCCTGACGGATATCCAATCCGGAATACTTCAGCCGGGCACATGGCTGAAGCAGGTCGATCTGGAGACGCGCTACGGGCGCGGGCGCAATGAGATCCGCCGCGCACTCGACCGCCTGGCACAGAAGCGTGTCGTCGAGCATGTGCCGAACCGCGGCTATCACGTTTACAAGGCTGACGGAAAGCAAGCGGACGACATTGCCGAGATCCGCATCCTACTGGAAACCGGGGTGGTCCCCAAAGCTGTGGCCACGGCGACGGCCGACGATATCAGCAACCTGCGCGTCCTGGCCGAGCGGTTCGAAAGTCTCATCCTGCACGGCACCGTGCTGGAGCTATATGAAGCCAACCTGAACTTCCATCGCGCCTTCGTCCAGCTGTCCGGTAACGGCGAACTGGACGGGATTATCGCCGAACTTCGCCAGCGCACGTCTTCCGCTCCCGTTTCCCAGTGGAAGACGCGGGCGCGAATCGAGCAATCGGCTCGGGAGCATCACGAGATGATCGATCTTCTGGAGGCGGGCAACGCCAGCAAGCTGAAGGCGCTGATTGAAAGGCACATCCGACAGAGATAAAGGTCTTTAGCAGATCCTAGACCGCGGAGGAGCTCAAGGTCGTCGAGACCGAGGACGCTTTTCTTGAGGGAGTGATCGACGTCTCTTGAGGGAGTGATCGACGTCGTGGAGCCGACGGCCCCGGACACCATGGTCACGGCCATTATCGGCAATCAGACTGTCATAGCCAGAGCTGAACCGCGGTTCAAGGGTCGAAGAGGCGATCAAATTCGGTTCAAAGTCGATCCTTCAAGCATCAATCTCCTCGACGCCAAAACTGAGGCTAGAATAGATATTGGCGATGAGCCGCCAGTCCGTATCGCGTCGGTCTAATCGGTTTTATCGGACGGCGTGCATTGACGTGTAGCCGCGCTTGCTCTCTCTATCCGCGCCGATGTGATCGTGGCCAGGGAGGGCAATATGCGGGTCCTATCGAGCATTGAGGCGCTGCGCGCGGCACTTGCCGCAACCAAGGCGAAAGGCGGGACGGTCGGCCTCGTTCCGACCATGGGTTATCTCCACGCGGGGCATATGGAACTTGTCTCGCGAGCCCGTGCCGAAAACGAAACGGTCGTTGCCTCCATTTTCGTGAACCCGCTTCAGTTCGGTCCGGCGGAAGACCTCAGTCGATATCCGCGTGATCTGGAACGCGACAAGGCGATGCTGGAGACAGCAGGCGTCGATATCCTGTTTGCGCCGGGCGTCGAGGATATGTACCCGCGGCCCATGAAGACGGTGGTTGATGTGCCGGAGCTTGGATGTGAGCTCGAAGGCGCGGTTCGACCCGGACATTTTGCGGGCGTGGCGACCGTCGTCAACAAGCTCTTCAATATCGTCCAGCCGAGGAACGCCTATTTCGGCGAAAAGGATTACCAGCAGGTCGTCATCATCAAACGGATGGTCGACGATCTCGCATTGCCGGTGCGCGTCGTTTCCGTGCTGACGGTCCGGGATGCGGATGGTGTCGCCCTGTCATCCCGCAACGTCTATCTCAGTGGAGACGAAAGACGCGCTGCAGTCGTCGTCCCTCGCGCCCTGGACGAGGCGGAGCGTCTCGTCGCCCAGGGTCTCACGGACCCGCAGGTCCTTGAAGAAAAGCTTGCCGGCTTCATCGGTCGCGAGCCCTTGGCAAAACCGGACGTCGTCGCGGTCAGGGATGCCAAGACGTTGCAGACCATCGCGAAGATCGAGGATCCGGTGGTCGTTGCGCTGTTCGTGCGGATCGGTACGACCAAGCTTCTCGACAACCGGGTGATTGCGAAAAAGACCATGTCTGGGACAGGAGAAACGCGATGAGTGCGGCGGGCTCGTTAAAGCGCCTGACGCCCAGTCGGATCCGGGCGATGAAGGGTGGAGCGCCGATCGTCTGCCTGACCGCCTACACAACGCCGATGGCGCGGCTGCTGGATGAACACTGCGATCTTCTGCTCGTCGGGGATTCGCTCGGCATGGTCCTCTACGGCATGGAGAGCACCGTTTCGGTGACGCTCGACATGATGATCGCGCACGGCAAGGCGGTGATGCGCGGTGTCACCAGATCCTGCGTGGTCGTCGACATGCCCTTTGGCAGTTATCAGGAAAGCAAGGAATTGGCCTATCGCAATGCCGTGCGCATTCTGCAGGAAACCGGCTGCGACGCGGTCAAACTCGAGGGTGGTGAAGAGATGGCCGAGACCATCGCTTTCCTCACCGCCCGCGGCGTCCCGGTCCTTGGCCACATCGGCCTGATGCCGCAGCAGGTTCATACCGCGGGTGGCTACCGATCCGTCGGCCATTCCGACGAAGAAGTGGCGAAGATCCGGCGTGACGCCGATGCCGTCGGTAACTCGGGAGCCTTTGCGGTGGTTATCGAGGGCACGGTCGAGACATTGGCTCGTGAGGTGTCGGCAGCTATCGCCGTTCCGACCATCGGAATCGGCGCATCGGTTGCCTGTGACGGCCAAATCCTCGTTTCGGACGACATGCTTGGGCTGTTCAACGACTTCACGCCGCGCTTCGTCAAGCGGTATGACGAGCTGGGCAAGAGGGTGGGGGCGGCGGCCGCAGCTTATGCGGACGATGTTCGCTCCCGAGCGTTTCCCACGGAGGAGCATACGTTCAAGCGCCGGTCATAATGGCACGCTTTGTTGAGCTGGAGAGCAAGGGAGCGGAGACGTATGACGAGTGGCTAACCTGGTCCTTGCCCCTCGTCCCGCCTGTGAAATCGTTCAATCCGGAAGTCATGGATGGGCGTCTCGGTCGCGCCGGTCGAAATCAATTCCGCCATCACGTCTCCAACGCCCGGGCCGAGCTGGAAGCCGTGGCCACAGAACCCGAAGGCATGGAACAGCCCCGGCGCGGTCGCCGATCGTCCCATGACCGGAAGGCCGTCGGCGGCATAACCTTCGCAGCCGGACCAGGTGCGGATCACCGAGACATTGGCGAGCGCCGGCAGGATCGGAAGGAGGGCGCGCAGCTGGCCGGGAAGTCGGGCGGGGTCGGGCTTGGCATGGCCGGTATCGAGCGAAACATCGGTACGTTCCGCGCCGCCGCCGAAGACGATGTTTCCGCGCTCCACCTGGCGCAGGTAACCGCCGCCATGGTCATGGGCCCAGACGCCGACGACCGGCAGGATGCGATGCGGCAGCGGCTCGGTCACTCCCATCTGCGGCCCCTTCGCCACGATCGGGACGGCTTCGCCGAACTGCGCGGAGATCCGGGCGCCCCAGGCGCCGGCGGTGTTGAGGAGGCAAGCAGCGGCATGGATGCCGTTCGAGGTCTCTACCTCAAAGCCATAGGCACTTCGCCGGATCGCTTTTACTTCCACGTTCTCGATGATCTCGGCACCGATACGTCTCGCGGCATCCGCGAAGGCAGGGGCGATCAGGCGCGGATTGCCGCTTCCATCCTCCGGGGAAAAGGATGCGGCGATCGCCTCGGGGCCGAGCCCCGGAAAACGGGCATGAAGCTCCGTCGCGGTAAGTTCCTCAAGGCTGAGACCCCAAGGTCTGGCGGCTGTCGCGAAACTGCGCATCTCCTCCAGACCCGCCTGGCTGAACACCAGACGGACATGGCCGGTCGCCCGAAACTCGACGTCCCGATCCAGCATCTCCGCAGCCTTGCCCCAAAGCGTCAGGGATCGTCGGGCGAGGGGAAGTTGCGGCAGATAGCGGCCGCTGCGGCGGATATTGCCGAACGAGGCGACCGTCGCGCCGCTCCCAACCCGGTTCCGCTCGATGAGCGTCACGCGCACCCCGCGCCGGGCGAGAAAATAGGTCGATGCGGCCCCCATCAGGCCGCCACCCAGCACGATCACATCCATAAGGCCGTTTCCGCAATGTCTTTCATCCCCACCACCATTCCGGTGCGGCCGGCCGGTGTCAAAGTCGAGGTTTTCATCTCCCCATAAGCCGGACCTATGGGACGTCCCAGGCGAGGCATAAGCGGCACTTATGGGCAGCGGCTTTTTCGCTCTTGGACCGGCTTTGCGCATTCGTGCCAGCTTCATGACAAGCAGCAGGAAAGGATTGAGCGACATGGACAGTGCGGCCGCGCCGGGCAAGGGAACCAGCGATCAGCAGGACTGGAAGATCGGCGTCGATATCGGCGGGACCTTCATCGACTTCTGTGCACTGGAAACGCGATCCGGCCGGGTTGCCTCGCTCAAGGTTCTGACGACACCGGACGATCCGGGTGCGGAACTGATGACGGGACTGTCGCTTCTGGCCGAACGGGAAGGGCTCGACCCCGCAGCCATCAGCCGTTTTGTGCATGGAACGACCGTCGGCATCAACACCGTGATCCAGCGTCGCGGCGTGTCGCTGGCGCTGATGACCAATGCCGGCTTCGAAGACGTCATCGAGCTGGCGCGGTTGCGGATGCCGGACGTCTATTCCCTGTTCTGCTCCCGGCCGGACCAGCTCATCGCCCGCGACATGATCTTCGGCATCCCCGCTCGCTTGCGGGCGGATGGCAGCGAGATCGAGGCGCCGGATCTGGAGGCGGTTGCGGCAGCGGTGGCCAAGGCGAAGGCCAATGGCGCCGCCGGCATTATCGTCTCCTTCCTGCATTCGTGGCGCACCGACATCCATGAAGCGGCGGTCAGCCGAGAAATCGCCCGGATCGCCCCCGAACTCTTCGTCTTCACGTCCTGCGAGGTCTGGCCGGTGATCCGCGAATACGAGCGGACCACCACTGCTATCCTCAACGGTTACGTTCATCCGCGTGTCTCCGGCTACCTGACCGCACTTGAGGAAAAGCTGTTGTCGCGTGGCGTCACGGCGCCAGCGCTGCTGACCAAGTCGAACGGCGGCGTGATGAATGCCGACGAAGGCAAACGGTCCTGTGTGCAGATGTTGTTGTCCGGCACGGCCTCTGGTGTCATAGGCGCCGCCTGGCTCGCCCGTCGTGCCGGCGAGAAGCATATCCTCACCCTCGATGTCGGCGGCACCTCGGCCGACTTTGCGCTGATCATCGACGGCGAACCGCAATTCGGCACCGGCGAACTGGTCGGCGAGTTCCCGCTGCATATTCCGTCCGTCTCGGTCAGTTCGATCGGCATCGGCGGTGGCTCGATCGCAAGCGTCGATGCGCAAGGCGTGTTGCGGGTCGGACCGGAATCGGCCGGCTCGACACCCGGACCGGCCTGTTACGGACGCGGCGGAGAGCAGGCGACCGTGACCGACGCCATGGCCGTTTGCGGCTGGCTCGGTCACAGCCAGATGGCCTACGGGCAGCTACAGATCGACGTCGGCCTTGCCCGCGCGGCCGTCACCCGGCTCGCGGAAAAGATCGGCCGGACCGCGGAGGAGGCCGCCCAGGCCATCCTCGACGTCGCCATCTCGGAAATGTTCGTGGAGGTCGAGAAACTCGCCTCTCGCGCCGGCGTCGATCTCAGGGAATTCACGCTGATGCCGTTCGGCGGCGGCGGCCCGATGCTCGGCGCGTTCCTCGCCCGCGAATTTCGCATGGCAAAGGTGATCGGCGCACCGCGCCCGGGTGTTGTATCGGCGCTCGGCGGCCTGGTAGCAGATCTGCGCGGCGACTTCATCCGTACCGTGTTTACCCATCTCTCCGACGAGGCGGCACCACAATTGCGCGAGGCGCTGGACGCACTTGCCGTCGAGGGGCGCAACTGGCTCGCCAAGCAGGGGCATGCCGGCGCCGCGACGCTCAATGTCTCCGCCGACATGCGTTATGTCGGCCAAAGCTTCGAGATCGAGGTGCCGATCCAGCCAGCCTGGATCGCCGAGGGCAAGCTCGGTTCGATCGAGGAGGCCTTCCATGCCATGCATGCCCGGCTCTACGACTTCCATGATCCGGACGGAGCGATCGAGATCGTCAACCTGCGTCTCTCGGCAATCGGGGCCGGCCCGGCACTGGAAATCCCTGTCGATGCCCGCGAGGACGGTGAGGCGGTCAACCCCGAGCGCGAGATCCCGGTCTTTACCGGCAAGAGCTTCGAGTGGATCGGCCTCTATCGGCGTGATCGGCTGCGTCCCGGCAGCCGCTTCGCCGGCCCGGCGGTCGTTGCCCAGGAAGATACGACCTTTGCAATCCCGAGCGGCACACATGTCGAGGTCGATCGTCAACTGAACCTGCATCTCACCTTTTCGGAGTAACGGCCCATGTTCGATCCCTTGAACCTTCAGGTGTTTGCCAATCACACCCGCGCTGCCGCCGAAAACATGGCTTATACGCTGCAGCGGACCGCGCATTCCGCTTTCGTCAAGGAGACGGAAGACTTCACGGTCATGCTGGTCAATCGCAAAGGCGAGACGTTCGGCGTGCCGATGGGACTGGGCGCGACCTGGTATCCGGGTCTCACCTATAGCCGCGCGATCGCGATGATCGACGACTACAAGCCCGGCGACGTGGCATTCACCAACGATCCCTATTCCTGCTTCGTGGCGACGCACGCGCCGGACACCCATCTGTGGAAACCGGTCTTCTACGATGGCGAGATCATCGCCTGGACCGGCGGTCACATCCACAACACCGACATGGGTGGCGCGGTGCCGGCCTCTCTGTCGCGAGCGTTGACGGAAATCCATCAGGAGGGCATCCGCTTCCCGCCGATGAAGCTGGTCAACGAAGGTGTCTTCGACGAAGACATCCTTAAGATCATGACCACCAATGTCCGCAAGCCCGATCTCAATATCGGCGACATGAAGGCCCTGGTCGGGGCGCTCAACACGGGCGAACGCAAGATCCTCGCCATGGTCGAGAAATTCGGCAAGCAAGCCTTTCTCGAAGGTACCGAGGTCCTGCTCGATCATGCCGAAGCGCAGGCGCGCGATCTTCTGCGCGCCATGCCGGACGGGACCTGGGAATTCGTCGATTATGCCGACGAGGATTCGGTCGAAGCCAACCCGTGCCGCCTGAAGCTGACGCTGACGATCCGTGGCGACGAGGCGATCCTCGATTTCACCGGTTCCGACCCCCAGCTCGGCTCTTCGCTCAATGTCCCCTCGGGCGGCGATCCGCGCCATACGATGCTTCTGGTCGGCGTCTATTACGTACTTTACACGTTGAACCCGAAGATCCTCCTCAATACCGGCCTGACGAGACCGTTCACCTGCATCACGCCAAAGGGCAGCGTGCTCAATCCGATCGCGCCGGCTGCCGTCGGCATGCGCTCGCTGACCTGCGCGCGGCTGCGCTCCGTCATATTCGGCGCTTTCTGCCAGGCCGTGCCTGAAAAGCTGCCGGCAGCACCGGCAGGCAACAATTGCATCGTCAACGTCATGACGACCGACGAACGGAACGGCCGCACGGTGATCGCCGCCGTCAATCCGGTGGTCGGCGGCGGCGGCGGCATGCCCCACCGCGATGGCACCAACGGCTCCGGCGCTGATGCCGCCTATCTCAAGAATACCCCGATCGAGATCACCGAGACGGAAGTGCCGATCGAGTTCGTCAAATATGGCCTGGCAAAGGACAGCGGTGGCGCCGGACGCTGGCGCGGTGGGCTGGCGACCGAAATGGCCTTCCGGGTTTTCTCGCCCGGCAGCCGTATCACCGCCCGCAACCGCGACCGCAGCTTCTTCCGCCCCTGGGGCACGCTGGGCGGCAGGGCTGCGGGCCTGTCTGACATGATGCTGAACCCCGGCCGTGACGACTTCCAACGCCTCGGCAATATCGACACCGCGGTTCTGCAGCCAGGCGACGTCCTGGAGATCCGCTCAGCCGGCGGCGGCGGGCGCGGCAACCCTGTCGAACGCGAGACCTGGCGCGTGGCGCAGGACGTCGCACGCGGCTACGTTTCCTCCGAGGCTGCCGAACGTGATTACGGCGTCGTCATCCGCGACGGCACGGTGGACGAGATTGAAACCGGAAAGGTGAGAGCCGCCCGGGCCACGCCGACCGGACACTTCCACTTTGGTCCCGAGCGCGAAGGTTACGAGGCGCAATGGACGCCGCAGGCCTACGACCTGCTGACCGACCTGCTGCAGGGCCTTCCCATCCATTGGCGCTTCTTCACCAAGACGGAGATCTTCCGCCGGATGAAAGGGCGTGCAGGCGCCGAAGGCGTGGCCGCTGCGTTCGCGGATGTGCGCGCACGCTTCACGAACATGCCAAGCCCCGCCGAGGCACGGAAAGAGGCTGCCGAATGACATCCGGATTGCCGCCTGCCGCTCTCGGGGGGCGAATTGTGCGCCTTGCCGAAAAGGGTAGGCCGCAGGTTCGGTTCCGGCTGGATGGCGCCGATTGCCAGGCACTGGCCGGGGATACGGTGCTCACCGCCGTCCTGGTCTGCGGACCTGCCGTGCGGCAGTCGGAATTCGGACGTGAGAAACGGGCGGGCTTCTGTCTGATGGGAGCCTGCCAGGATTGCTGGATATGGCAGGAAGACGGCGGCCGGCTGCGTGCCTGTTCGACTTTGGTCGCCGAGGGTATGAAATTGCGGACCGCACCGCCGGAAACATGGCCATGACGGCGCCGGGCGCTGAAAAGGTGGTGATCGTCGGCGCCGGCCCGGCCGGTATCCGCGCCGCCGAACGTCTGGTCCAGGCCGGGATCAGACCGATAGTCATCGACGAGGGCATCAAAGCCGGTGGCCAGATCTATCGACGCCCGCCACAGGGTTTCGCGCGACGGCCGGAACAGCTCTACGGATCGGAAGCCCGCAAGGCCGTGGCGCTCCATACGGTGTTCGACCGCATGGTTGCTGCCGGACAGATCGACTATCATCCGCAAAGTTCGGTCCTGACGATCGCCGGCCATTTTCTGCAGGCGCTGACGCCGACCGGGCGCCGGGATTTCACCTACGACCGCCTGATCCTTGCCACTGGCGCCATGGATCGCCTGGCGCCGATCCCCGGCTGGCAGGCACCAGGTGTCTACAGCCTGGGGGCGGCACAGATCGCCCTGAAGGCGCAGGGCGTCGCCCTCGGCAGCCGGATTGTTCTTGCCGGTTCGGGCCCGCTGCTGACGCTCGTCGCAACCCAGTTGCTGAAAGCTGGCGCCAAGATCGCCGCGATCCTCGACACGTCCTCGATCAGGGACCAGGCAGCAGGTCTTCCGGGCATGCTGGCAAGGCCGGGCATGGTCCTGCGTGGCCTGCTGATGCGGGCAAAGCTCGGCCGGCTTTATCATGCCGGCGTGACCTTGGACCGGATCGAAACCGACGAACGCGGCCCCGTTGGCCTGTGCTGGCGCGATGCCCGCGGCCGGGCGCATATTACGGCATGCGATATGGTCGGCCTTGGCTGGCACCTGCGCGCCGAAACGCAGCTCGCGGGCCTGGCAGGCTGCATGTTCGACTACGACGAAAGCTGGTCGCAATGGCTGCCCCGGACCGACCGGATGGGCAGGGTGGCCGAGGGACTTTATCTGGCCGGTGATGGTCTGAGAATTCTCGGCGCCGACGCGGCGGAGGTGGCCGGTCGGCTTGCCGCGACCGCCTGCCTTGCCGATATGGGTCTTTCTTCGCCGGACGCGACATCGGATCTGCGCCGGTTGGGCCGCTACGAACGTTTTGCCCGCGCCATCGCACGCGCCTTTCCCTGGCCGGGCGAAATGGTCCGCGCCGTTCCGGATGAGACGGTCGTCTGCCGCTGCGAAGGGGTGACCGCAGGCCAGCTGCGCGAGAGCGTCGTTTACGGCGGGGGCGAAGCCAATCGGGTCAAATCGCTGGCGCGCGTTGGAATGGGCCGATGCCAGGGGCGCTACTGTCAGCTCGCCGGCGCCGAGCTGATCGCCGAAAAGGCCCGTATCAATGTCTGTGACGCGGGCCGGCTCCGCGAACAGGCCCCCGCCAGACCCCTGCCGATCGGTGAATGGGTTCGCGATGCCTGACCGGCTGGGCCGAGATGCCTAAGATTCCAAACCGCCGGCCTTCAGGATGCTGGCACAGGCCTCACGGAGATCGTCGCGCATGGCGAGATGGCTTCCCGTCAACGGGCGGTCCCGGCTGGTGAGCAAGGCGATCGGCACGGAAATCTTCTGCTGCAGCGGCCGAAGGACAAGCCCTGGAAACTGCTGCCACGGCAGGAGCCGATCGACGATTGCAACACCAAAACCGTCGCGGACGAAGGGCAGGGCGGTAATCGAGATATCGATCTCGATTGCCGGGTTGAATATTTGCTTTTCCGCGGCCGCGGCACTGATCAGAAGCCGGCCCGGCAGTGTGCCGGCCCGGTAGGAGATCAAAGTCTCGTTCTGCAGGTCGGCAAAACCGATCCGATCCAGTTCGGCCAGCCGATGGTGCTCAGGGATGATGCAGACAAGTTGCGTATGCCCGAGTGTCTCCACGTCGATACCCGGACGGGCCGTGTTGTTCATGACGATTCCAAGCGGCGCGTCGCCGTCGCGGATCATGTCGACGACGTTGACCAGCGGGGCGATCAGTGAGCGCACGACGATATCGGGATGGGCTGCACGGAACGACAGCAGCGCCTTGGGCACGATCGACATCGCTGGCGGTGCTGACGCGGCGACCCGGATCAGCCCGGTGCGGCCGAAACGCATGTCCGTGGTGCGCCGGCGAAGGGCGCTGAGCTCGGAAAAAATCCGCTCGCATTCCGGATAAAGCTCCTCGGCTTCCCGGGTCGGAACCAGCTTTCCGCGGAGTCGGTTGAAAAGCTTGAAGCCCAGCTGGTCCTCGGCATGCAGCAGGATCTGGCTGAGTGCCGGCTGCGATATGTTGAGCATCGCCGCAGCACCGGTCACCGTCCCGGTCCGCATGAGCATGCAAAAGACCTCGAGCTGGCGTGCCTGCATTCGGGTTCACCGTGTCCTCTGGTTTTTGCGGGTTCACTCTAGCCTATCGGTCCGAAGATCAGAAGTCCGCCACCTTGCCCCAGGCGGACGTCTCGAAACGCTTCGGACGATACGGGAGCGGATCGACGATCGGGGTGACGGCGGTGACGATGTCGGCGATCAGGTGGCCGGCGCCGGGTCCGATACCAAAACCGTGACCGCTGAACCCCGCCGCCAGAACGAAGCCCGGAACGCTCGCGACTTCGCCGATCGCCGGAACCCCGTCCGGCGTCGAATCGATATAACCGGCCCAGCTCGCAGTGATGCGGCGCCCGCCGATCGCCGGCAGCAATTCGACGGCGCGCTCATATGTCAGCTTGATCGTGCTCGCGTCGACGGCCGGATCGAGGATGCGCATATGCTCCATCGGCGTCGGCCGGTCCAGCCGCCAGCGGGCCAGGCTTTCGTGGCCGCTGCGCAGGCCTTCGAGGCCGCCGGGCGACAGGCTGCGCCAGCGGCGCATGAACATCGGCAGGAACTGCGCCGCAAAACGCATGGTCTGGGCCGTCAGGTCGATCCGGCCGCGTCCGCTGATGGCGAGTGTGTGGCCGCCGTCACCGCGGCGCGTCACCGAGACGCGGGCGGTGTGGAGCGCATCGGGCAGGTTTCCCTCACCGGGACCGACGGAGAGAATGGAGGAGCGGATCGAGGCTTGCGGGAAACGAATGCCGAGCTGGCGGCAGAAGGACGACGCCCAGGCACCGCCAGCCAGGATGGCGACTTTGGTTCGGATCGTGCCGTGTTCGGTTATGACAGCCGAAAGCTTGCCGCCTTCCGTCTCGATGCCGCGCGCTGCGCAGTGTTGCAGCACTGTCCCGCCCAGTTTTACGATCGCGCGTGCGACCGCCGGGGCGGCATTGGCGGGATCCGCCGTCCCGTCCGTCGGGGAGAACACGCCGCCTTTCCAGGTGCGGCCCGTCGCCTTGCCGCGCTCGGTTGCCCCGGCACTGTCGAGCATGTGAGTGGTGACGCCCACCGTGCGAGCGAAATCCCGCCAGCGGGCCCAGCCTGCCAGTTCTTCCTCGTTGTCGCTGAGATAAAGGAGGCCGCGGCGCCGGAAGCCGGTATCCTCGCCGGTCTCGGCGGCGAAGCGTTCCCACAGGTCGAGGCTTTTGGTCGCCATCGGAAGTTCGCGCGCATCGCGGTTCTGCTGCCGGCACCAGCCCCAATTGCGGCTCGATTGTTCGGCGCCGATCCGCCCCTTTTCGATGAGCGCCACCTTCAGGCCGCGTCTGGCGAGGTAATAAGCCGTGAAGACGCCGACGATGCCGGCACCGATCACGACAGCGTCGGCGGAACGCGGCAATCCGGCATCGGTTTCGACGAGCGTGAGCGGTGCTGGCATGATATTCAATCTCCTGGGCGCAACCGGATCGATGCTTCAGCATAATGGCGCAGCCCACATCGCGGTTACCGCACACAGCCTTCGAACAGCACAAGATTCCGCCCGTAACCGATGATGCAATTTATTGTGCTGGCCGTCCCTGCGCAGAATGAAATAGACAAGAGAAGCCATAGTGTTAAAGTCGATCTCGAACTTTCGCGGCATAAAATGCCGCCGGCCTTGGGAGGTGTCCACACGTGAAGCTCGATCGTATCGACATCAAGATCCTCTATGAGCTGCAGAAGAACGGCCGCATCACCAATGTCGAGCTTGCCGAACTGGTCAATCTTTCACCCAGCCCCTGCCTGATGCGCGTCAAGAAGCTTCAGCAAGAAGGTTATATCCAGGGCTATTCGGCCCAGATCAATATCGGCAAGCTTGGCCAGACCCTGACGGTCTTCACCGAGGTGACGCTCAAAAACCATCGCCAGATCGACTTCGCGCGTTTTCTCGCAGCCGTGGAAAAAGTCGACCAGGTGATCGAATGCCACCTGGTGTCGGGGGGATACGACTATATGCTCAAGTTCGTCACCGCCGGTATCGGCGAATATCAGACGATCATGGAACGGCTGACCGATATGGATATCGGCATCGACAAATATTTCAGCTTCGTTGTCCTGAAGTCGCCGATCGTCAAAGCCCATATGCCGCTCACCAGCCTGTTTCTGGTATAGCCGCGACATGCTCCCAGCCGACAATTATTGTCCGCGGAAATGAGGCGGCAATTGTCGCCTCAGCCCTGCACATAGGTTTTGACGAGCTCGGGATCACGCTCCAGACGATCGAGCCAGCCCGGATCGAGCTTCGGCACGGACGAGAACAGCAGTTTCGAATAGGGGTGCTGCGGGATCTTTGAGATTGCAGGCGTGATTGCCTCGACCTTGCGGCCGTTATACATCACAACGATCTCGTCGCAGATCGCTTCGACAACCGACAGATCGTGGCTGATGAAGATGTAAGAGAGGGAAAGCTCCCGCTGCATTTCCTTCAGGAGATCGATGACCGCGGCAGCAACGACAGTGTCGAGGGCGGAGGTGATCTCGTCGCAGACGATCAGTTTCGGTTCGGCGGCGAGCGCCCGGGCAAAATTGACGCGCTGTTTCTGACCGCCTGAGAGCTCGGCGGGGGTTCGGCTGCGAAGCGTCTTCGGCAGGCGGACCATGTCGAGAAGCGCGTCGATCCGGGCGTCCCGCACCTTTCCTTTCATGCCATGGTAGAATTTCAGCGGCCGCCCGAGAATTTCCTCGACCGTCTTTGCCGGATTGAGCGAGGTGTCCGCATGCTGGAAGACGATCTGCAGCTCGCGCAATTGCTCCCGGCTTCTCTGCCGGACGGAGCGGGCAAGTTCGTGCCCGTCGAGGGTCAGTTGGCCGGCCGATGCGGGCAGGATACCGGCAATCGAGCGAGCAAGCGTCGACTTGCCGCAGCCGGATTCACCGATGATGCCAAGATTGCGGCCGCGTTCCAGGGAAAGGCTTGCCTCCTGTACGGCCTTGACGAGCGGCAGACCGTCGGCTTGGAGCGGACCGTACCCGGCGATCAGGCCATCGACCCTCAGGAGCGGCGCGTGTTCCGGCGCTGCAACAACGATACTTTCGCCGCGAGACTTCGGTTCAAAGGCCGAAAGCAGCTCGCGCGTATAGGGATGCTTGGCATCGGACAGGATATCGGCGGTGTTGCCGACTTCCTGCACATCGCCGCCACGCAGCACGACGATTCGATCGGCGATCTGTGCGACGACCGCGAGATCGTGGGATACATAAACGCCGGCGATGCCGCTTTTCTTCATCACGGCCTTGAAGGCGCGCAACACCTCGATCTGGGTCGTCACGTCGAGCGCGGTGGTCGGCTCGTCGAATATGACGAGCTTCGGATCGGCGATAAGCGCCATCGCGGCGGCAAGCCGCTGCAACTGGCCACCGGAAACCTGGTGGGGATAACGGTTGCCGATCTCCTCGGGATTGGGCAGCGAAAGCGCCCGAAACAGCGAAATAGCCTTCGCTTTGGCCTGCGCGAGCGGCATCAGCCGATGGATACGCGTGACTTCGACAACCTGGTCGATGATGCGCTTCGACGGGTTGAACGCGGCCGCGGCAGACTGCGGCACATAGGAGACCTCAAGGCCACGCACATGTGCGCGCTGACGTTCGCTCAGCGTCATCATGTCCTTGCCGGCCACCGTGATGCTGCCGCTCGAGATCCGACAGCCGGGACGGGCATAACCCATGATCGTCAGCGCGATCGTCGTCTTTCCCGATCCGCTTTCTCCGATCAGGGCGACGATTTCGCCCGGCGCGACATCGAGGTCGACGCCTTTGATAATCTCGATGCGGCGGCCCGCATCGGTCGTCGCCTCTACCTTCAGATCGCGGATTTCAACGAGATTTTCCATTCACGCACTCCGATCGCGAATCTTCTTGGGCAGATTGTCGATCAGCAGGTTGACGCTGATGGTGAGGCTCGCAATCGCCAGCGAGGGAACGATGACGGCCGGCGCTCCGAATGGCAGGCCGCCGATATTTTCGTGAACCAGCGCTCCCCAATCCGCATAAGGCGGCTGGACGCCGAGACCGAGGAAGGAAAGCCCGGAGAGAAGGAGGACGATGAACACGAAGCGGATGCCGAAATCGGCAAGCAGCGGTCCCGTGATGTTCGGCAGGATTTCCGAAAAGACGATATAAGGAATGCCCTCGCCACGGGTCCGGGCGACCGTGATGTAATCCATCGTATTGACGTTTACGGCAAGCGACCGCGCAAACCGATAGGCGCCGGGGGTGTAGATCACCGCGAGCATGATGATCAGCACGGGAAGCGATGACCCGACAGCGGCAGCGACGACCAGACCGGAAAGCTTGCTCGGAATTGAGTTGAGCGCGTCGAGCAACCGGCTCAGCAGCGTATCGAACCAGCCACCGATAACGGCAGCCGCCATGCCGAGCGCCGCACCGCTGAAACACGCGAGGCAGACGGCGGCAAGCGAGATGCCGACCGTGTAGCGGGCGCCCATGATGATGCGCGAGAACATGTCCCGGCCCAGATAGTCGGAGCCGAGCAGCAGTTTGCTGCCGATCGGGCCGAAATAGTCGTCGTCGATGATCTCGCCAACGGGATACGGAATGATATGGGGCGCGAGAAGGGCGATGACCGCCCAGAAGAGAATGATCGTAAAGCCGATCATCCCAACCCAGCTGAAACGATAACTCACTTTGCGGCCCAGTGTCGTGGATGTGGTCATGGTCAGCGCACCCTCGGATTGGCAAGGATTGCAACAATGTCGGCGAATGTGATGAGTGCGAGGTAGCCGACGCAGAAAATGATGGCGCAGGATTGGATCAGCGGGAGATCCCGGGTGGAAACGCCATCGACCATCAGCTTCGCCACGCCGGGATAGTTGAAGATCGTCTCGACGATGATGACGCCGCCGACCAGGTAGGAGAGCGAAAGCGCAATCGCATTGGCGATCGGGCCGACCGCGTTCGGTAGCGCGTGTAGCAGGACAGCACGCCAGCGTGACGCCCCTTTGAGGATCGCGGCCTCCACATAGGGCGTGTTGATCGTATCGATGACGGCAGCGCGGGTCATGCGGATCATCTGGGCCGAGACCACGAAGGTGAGCGTGATGACCGGCATGGCGTAGATCCTCAGCACCTGCCAGAAGGACGTGACATCGCTGGCGAAAGAAAGCGCCGGCAACCATTTGAGATAGACGGAGAACAGGAGCACGGCCGAGGTCGCGATCATGAACTCGGGCACTGAGATGATGCCGATCGTCAGGATTGTGACGATGCGGTCGTAGACCGAGCCGCGAAACATCGCGGCGGTGATGCCAAGCGTCAGCGACAGGGGAACCGCAAAAAGAGTGACGATGCCGGCAAGCCGCATCGTGTTGACGAACCGCGCCCCGATCAGCTGTGCGACTGGTAAATTATTGACATAGGATGTCCCTAGATCTCCTTGCAGCAGGCCGATGAGCCATCGCCCGAAACGGAGGAAGGCAGGTTCGTCGAGATGCATTGCAGCCCTGAGGCCGGCAACGGCTTCCGGCGTCGCAGCCTGACCGAGCAGGATCGTGGCGGTATCGCCCGGAAGCATTGCCGTTGCGAAAAAGACTGCGAAGGACACGATCAGCAGCGTCAGGGCGGAACTGCCGAGCCGGTTCGTGATGAGTCCAAGGACATAGGTGCGCAATAGGGTTTCCTTGCCTGAAAAGTTCGATGTAGCCGGCACCATCCATGGACGAACCAGGACAGCGCTATCAGGCGCAACCACGGCGGCAGAAGAAGCTTCCCCTGCCGCCAAGGGTCAAGCCTCAGGCGTCGAGCCAGACGTATTCGGCAAAGGCGTAACCCATCATGCCGCCGAGCGGGTTGGCTTCAAGGCCCTTCAATTTCGCCGAGATCGCATCCACGTTCGAAATGTAGACCGGGATGACCGTACCGGCTTCCTCGGAAATCATCACCTGCATCTGGCCATAGATTTCCTTGCGCTTGGCCTCGTCGAGAAGACCGCGCGCCTCGACGAGCATATTATCGAATTTTTCCGACTTGTACTGGCTTTCATTCCACGGTGCGTTGGAGGCGTAAAGAAGCGAAAACAGGATGTCCGGGGTTGGCCGCGGATTGATGTTGCCGAAGTGAACCGGTGCCTTCAGCCAATAGTTCGACCAGTAGCCGTCGGAAGGAACGCGCTGAACGTCGAACTTCATGCCAATCTCCGAGCCCGACTGCTGGACGATCGTCGCCATTTCTACCGCCGAGGTCGGCGCTTCCGACGTGATCATCGGGATGGACTGGCCAAGCAGGCCGGCCTTCTGGAAATGGAACTTCGCCTTGTCCGGATCGTAGGCTTTCGGTTTCAGTTCCGCATTATGATAGACGCTGGCCGGGGAGACCGGCTGGTCGTTTGCAATTTCGGCGAGGCCGCGCAAAACCGATTTCTGAATCTGCTGCCGGTTGATCAGATATTTCATGCCGGCCGCAAAATCGGCCTTGTCGCCGGGGGCGAGATCGAGACGGATGTTGAGGTCGGTATAATTGCCCGACGTGGTCTGCGACAGCACGAAGCCGGGCTGGCTTTCCACCAGCTTCATCGAGCGCGGCTTGATCGACGCAGCCAGATGGATGTCTCCCGAAAGCAGAGCGTTGACGCGTGCGTTGTCATCGCTGATGGCGAAGAACTCGAACGAATCGACATGGGCGCCGCCTGCCTTGAAATAGTTGGGGTTCTTGGTGAAGATCGATTTGATGCCCGGCTGGAAGGTTTCCATCTTGAACGCGCCGGTACCGATGCCCTTCGAAAAATCGGTCGTGCCGTCCTGCACAATCATGAAATGGTGCTGCGACAGGATGGTCGGCAGGTCGGCATTCGGGTTGGCCAGGGTAATCTCGACCGTCAGCGGATCGACGTCCTTGACGTCGGTGATCTGCTTGGCGATCGCGTTGACCTTGGAGCCGACGGCAGGATCGAGATGCCGCTTCAGCGAGAAGACGACGTCTTTCGCCGACAGCGACTTGCCGTCGTGGAAGGTGATGCCGGAGCGAAGTTTGACGGTCCAGACCTTGGCGTCTCCGCTCTTGATGCTTTCGGCAAGTTCCATCTGAACGGTGCCGCCCTGATCAAGGAAGGTCAAGCGGTTGTAGATTGCGCAACAGCGGACGTAGTCGGTCGACAGCGACGCCTTGGCCGGGTCGAGTGTATCGGCGGTCGACGACGACCAGCCTGCCGCCTTCAAATGCCCGCCCGATTTCGGGGTGGCCGCCACCGCGCTGGAAGCGCGGCCGAGGGTCAGACCACCTGCGGAAAGCGCAACGCCACCTGCCAACATCATCGTCAGCAGTTCGCGGCGGCTTGCGCCCCGGCGGATGGCGTTCTCGATCATCGCGTCGTCAGACGTGGTCCAGTTCGTGATCTTGTCGTTCATGTCATTCCCCTTTTCGCTGGTTGGCGGGCAACCCATCTTCCGTGGTTTGGCCCGATGCTTGAAAAATTGTGAATTCTGTCAGCTGCCGTGCGCGGTCCTCACGGCTTCGGCCAATCCGGCCATGGACGTGAAATGATAGTCGGGTTCGGTGAACTGCGACGGCTCGATCGTGCCGCCGTAGCCAGGCTGCGCATGTCGACGCTGGATCCAGCAATTCGTCATCCCGAGATCGCGGGAAACACCAATGTCGTGATACTGGCTCTGGGCGACATGCAGGATGTCACTCTTGTCGGCGCCATCCTTGGCAACGAAGTCGAAGACCTTGTGGAAGAAGGCCGGATCGGGCTTTTCCGTACCGGTGTCGTCGGCGGTGAAAGCGGCATAAAATGGATTGCCGAGCGCCGCTGCGAAATAGTCGAACGCCCAGCGGCGCGCATTGGTCATGGCGATCAGGCGATAGTGCCTGCCAAGTTCTGCCATCGCCGCGGCACTGTCGGGGAAAGCCTTCCAGATCTTGGCGGAATCCCGCAGGCGAATGCCATAGGCCTCCTCCGCCGGCAGTCCGAGCCTCGGCGCAATCGCAAGATAGACGCGCACCAAGTCGTCGGGGAAAAGATCGGCATCTCCGGAATACCGGGCGGCACGATAGAGAGAAAGCGCCTCTTCGCTGTCGATGGCGACATTGGCTTCGGCGGCGATGTCCTGCAGGCAGGACGTCAGACCGCTCTCGAAATCGATGAGCGTGCCGACCACGTCGAAGGTCATGTACTTGAATTCCGGAAGAGCTTTCGTCAATTCCATATCCCCAGTTGATGCTGTTGGCAAAAATGCCACCTGCGAAAGAATATGCTGTTCCCGGCCTAGGCGTTCTTCTATCGAAAATGCTGGATTTTCGGGGGCCTGAGGCCCTCATTGACTGCAATAGTGACAGTTCGCTGGAACGGTTTTCGCCGAATCGGCAGGGCAGCTCGGCACAAAATTCCGAAATCGGGCTGCCGACGATATTTCAGCCGGCAGCACCGAGACCGGGTCAGCCCTTCACCGCGCGGCGGATGTCGGGATCCTCCAGGGTCTGATCCAGTGTCTTTGCGGTGCGTTCGATAATCGCGTCGATATCCGCCTCCGTGCAGCAGAGCGGCGGTGCGTACCCAATGACGCCGTTGGCGAAGGCCCGGATCACCAGGCCGTTGTCCCAGGCGCGGTCGAATACCCGGCGGGCCGGCGCGGCTTCGGTCGGAAGCGGCGTCTTGGCTGCCTTATCCGTCACCAGTTCGATGGCCGCCAGCATGCCGCGACCCCGGACATCGCCGACCAGCGGGTGGGACTTTAGGCTTTCGAGACCTGCCATAAGCCGCGCACCGGCCTTGATGCCATTCTCGAGCAGCCCGCCTTCGTAGAGCCTCAGCACTTCCAGACCCACGGCCGCGCTGACAGGGTGAGCCGAATAAGTGTAACCATGCCCGACCGCCGAGGCACCGGCGCCATCGGCGATCACCTGGTAGACATGATCCGCCATGAAAACGGCGCCCATCGGAACATAACCCGAGGTCAGGCCCTTGGCCGTCGTCATGAAATCGGGGACGATGTCATCCTCGCTGCAGGCGAACAAAGGTCCGGTGCGGCCGAAGCCGGTAATCACCTCGTCGGCGACGAACAGGATGCCGTATTCCTTGCAGAGGGTGCGGATCGCCTTCATCCAGCCCCTGGGCGGAACGATGACGCCGCCGGAACCCTGGATCGGCTCTGCATAGAAGGCCGCCACGCGATCGGCGCCGACCGCCTCGATCTTCGCTCTCAGCGCAGCAAGCGAGGCTTCGATGATCGATTTCGGGTCCTCGCCGACCGGGTTGCGATAGGGATAAGGCGACGGGATCTTGTGCTGCCAGTCGAAAGGAATGCCGAAACCCGCATGGAAGTTCGGCAGCGCCGTCAGGCCTGCGCCAACCGTGGAGGAACCGTGATAACCCTGCTCGATCGAGATGAACTGATCGCGCTGCGGCTGCCCCCTGGCAATCCAGTAATAACGGATGAAGCGGATCGTGCTGTCGATGGCATCCGAGCCGCCGAGCGTGAAGTAGACATGATCGAGATCGCCCGGCGCACGTTCGGCAAGCTCGGCGGCAAGCCGGATGGCCGGCTCGGAACCGAGGCCGAAATAGGCGGTCGCGTAGGGAAGCTCCCGCATCTGACGGGCCGCGGCCTCGACGATCGTCTCATGCCCGTAACCGGCATTGACGCACCAGAGGCCGGCAAAGCCGTCTATCAGCTGGTGCCCTTGCGCGTCGGTGACGGTCGCGCCCTTGCCCGAGGCGAGCACCCGCACGCCCTGCTTTTCATGGCCGCGATAGGACGCGACAGGATGAACGAGATGGGCGCGATCGAGTTCGATGAGGGAATTGCTGAGCATGGTCGTCTCCGGATCAGCCGAGGGCTTGGTTGGCCAGGGCAAAGGTGGTGAATGTCGAGGTGGCGGGCCGGGCCACGACCGGGCGTGCCATTGCGATGCCGCCGCCCGCATGGGCGAGCGAATGTTCCGCCAGCCAGGCGGCGAGGCCGGCATCGCCGGTATCGACCCTGAGGAAGGCACCCGCCCTGCGGCTCATGTAATGCCCGACAAGCGACTTGGCGTCCTCGAGATCCGTCGCGACGACGGGCCCGATGACCTCGCCGCGACCGAACGTCCTGATGCAGGCAAACCCCGCGATCTTGCCATTGCGGCGGATCACGGCGAACTCGCCGATTTCGGCAAATTTTGCGATCAGCGCCGAACGGGCGACGCCAAAGGCGTCGCGATCGATGGCGGTAATTTCGGCCAGATCGGCAGCCATGGCGGTCTCGGTGTCGGTGGGCGCCGGCACTTCGCCGACGGTGCCTTGATGCTGGAAAACCGCGCCGGTCTTCAGGAAACCCAGCTTTTCGTAGAGAGGCAGGCCATCGGAGGTGGCGATCAGCCGAAGCGGCCGCTCGCCACCAAGTCCGAGGACTGCGTCCATCAGGCGGCGTCCGACGCCACGGCCACGCAGGTTGGCGCCGACGATTACCATGTTGATGGTGGCGCAGTCATCGCCGTAGGGGGTCATCAATGCCGTGCCGACTACTTCGCCGGTCTCGTCCAACGCGACCACGCCCTCGCTCAGATGCAGGGCGACCTGCCAGTCCTGCAGGCGGTGCGGCCAGCCGGCTTCGCGCGAAAGGTGGATGGCGCGATCCAGGTGCTCGATGCCGAAAGGTGTGGTTTCGATGTCCCCGACTGGCATGGACGATGCTCTCCGTTTTGAGCTTCGAGTTTCGAGGGGAAGGGGCCGGACGATTATCCGAAGGCGGGGCCGGCGGCGGTATCTTTCGCCAAACCGGCGGCTCGGGACCGCATCTTATGCCGTGCGTTCGCAATCACGGCCGACAATGCAAGGGGCGTTGGCTGCCATGCCAGCCACGATCTGCAACCAAATGCCAAACCGGCACCACGATACGAAACTTTCTGCTTCGGATTGGGGGAAATCAGTCGGCTCGGCTGCCCGAAGCGGCCTTATGATCATGTCGTCAACCGAAAGGCTCGATGGGCCATTACGCAAGGACCAAGCGCATGACGACGTTCCGCCCGAAATACATCACCTTCGACTGCTACGGCACGCTGACCAACTTCCAAATGGCCGAAGCTGCGCGTGACCTCTATGGTGATCGTCTCGACGAGCCGCGCATGGTGAAGTTCATCAAGAATTTCGCAGCCTATCGGTTGGACGAGATCCTGGGCGACTGGAAACCTTATGCAGACGTCGTCCACAACGCGCTGCAGCGCAGCTGCAAGGCGAATGGCGTCGCTTTCAAGGATGAAGACGCCAGGATGGTCTATGAGCGCGTGCCGACATGGGGTCCCCATGCGGATGTTCCTGCCGGTCTTGCCAAGGTTGCCAGGGAAATACCGCTCGTCATCCTCTCGAACGCGATGAACGACCAGATCCCCTCAAACGTCGCCAAGCTCGGCGCGCCGTTCCACGCCGTTTACACGGCGGAACAGGCAAATGCCTACAAACCGCGCTTTCAGGCCTTCGAATACATGTTCGATATGCTCGGCTGCGGCCCGGAGGACATTCTGCATTGCTCGTCGTCCTTCCGCTACGACCTGATGTCGGCGCATGACCTCGGCATCAAGAATAAGGTCTGGGTCAACCGTGGTCACGAGCCGGCCAACCCCTTCTATGGCTATGTGGAAATCTCCGACATTTCCGGCTTGCCGGGCGTGGTCGGTCTCTAAGGAAGGCCGAAGCCGATGAAATATGTCTCCTACTGGCATGATACGGCGCCCCGTTTTACGGGCGCCGTGGAAGGGCCGATCGAAGGTCACTACGACGTTGCCGTGGTCGGCGGCGGCTTTACCGGGCTCGGCGCGGCGCGTCAGCTCGCCATCGCCGGCGCGAAGGTTATCGTGCTGGAGGCGGAGACGGTCGGCTTCGGAGCGTCCGGCCGTAACGGCGGCCACCTGAACAACGGCCTTGCCCACAGCTATCTTTCGGCCAAGCAGGAGCTCGGCAAGGAGCGCGCGATCGCGCTTTACAAGGCCCTCGACGCCTCGATCGACACGCTGGAAGCGATCATCGCCGAGGAAGGCATCGACTGCAACTTCCGCCGCGCCGGCAAACTGAAGCTTGCTTCCAAGCCGAAGCATTTCGAAGGGCTTGCCCGGAATTTCGAGGCGGTTCACGCGGAGGTCGATCCGGATACGGCGCTGCTGTCGCCCCAAGACCTCGCCCAAGAGATCGGTTCACCTTTCCACGGCGCCATGCTGTCGAAGAAGAGCGCCATGATGCATATGGGACGGTACGTGGTCGGCCTCGCCGAAGCGGCAAAAAGGCGCGGTGCCATCATCGCCGAGAAGGCGATGGTCACCGATGTTTCGAAATCGGGCGGCCGACATGTGCTGAAGACCGCCAAAGGCTCGGTCACGGCCGACAATGTCCTGATGGCAAGCGGCGCCTACACGACGTCGAATTTCGGTTATTTCCGCCGGCGGATCATGGCCGTCGGCAGTTTCATCATCGCCACGCGGCCGCTGACGGAGCAGGAAGTCGCCTCGACGATGCCGGGCAACCGCACCTGCGTCAACAGCATGAACATCGGCAACTACTGGCGCCTGTCGCCGGACAATCGGCTGATCTTCGGCGGCCGCGCTCGATTTTCGGCGACCTCCGACCAGCGTTCGGATGTCAGGAGCGGCGCAATTCTTCGCGATAGCCTGACCCGCATCTTTCCGCAGCTTTCCCATGTCGAGATCGACTATTGCTGGGGCGGCCTGGTGGACATCACCAAGGATCGTTACCCGCGGGCGGGCTTCCATGACGGGTTATGGTACGCGATGGGTTATTCCGGCCATGGTGCGCAGCTTGCAACCCATCTCGGCATGACGATCGCCGATGCGATCCTCGGCCGGCCTGACAGAAACCCCGTCAAGGGGCTCGAGTGGCCGGCAGTTCCGGGTCATTTCGGCAAGCCCTGGTTCCTGCCACTGGTCGGGCTTTATTACAAGATGCTCGACAAGGTCCAGTAACGGAACTCTTGCCATCGTCGAGAGCAGAAAAAGGTGGGGTTGCGATCGCAACTCCACCTTTTTGGGAAACGTTCCGGGCGCGGAAACAGGCTCAGTTGAGCCCGCCGATATGGAAAGTCTTCACTTCCAGATATTCCTCGATCCCGAGCTGCGAACCCTCGCGCCCGAGGCCCGACTGCTTGACGCCGCCGAAGGGGGCGACCTCGGTCGAGATCAGACCGGTATTGAGCCCGACCATCCCGAATTCCAGTGCCTCGCCGACACGCCAAGCCCGCTTGAGGCTTTCCGTATAGAAATAGGCGGCGAGCCCAAAGGGCGTACCGTTGGCAATGGCGATCGCTTCTTCCTCGGTCTCGAAACGGAAGAGCGGCGCGACCGGGCCAAACGTCTCTTCGCTGGCAAGCTGCATGTCGGTTGTGGCTCCGGTCAGCACGATCGGAGCCGTGTATTGGGTACCGGCCGGCAGATCGGCCTTGGCCGTGACGATCATCGCGCCTTTGGCGAGCGCATCCTCGACATGGCGGTTGATCTTGGCGATTGCGGCATCGTTGATCATCGGGCCGATCGAAACGCCTGGCTCGGTTCCGGGGCCGACCTTCATGGCATTCACCCGGGCGGTGAGCTTCTCGGCGAAACGATCGTAGACGCCCGCCTGCACGAGAATGCGGTTGGCGCAGACGCAGGTCTGGCCGCCATTGCGGAATTTCGAGATGATTGCCCCTTCGATGGCAAGGTCGATATCCGCATCGTCGAAGACGATAAAGGGGGCGTTGCCGCCGAGTTCCAGCGACAGCCGCTTGATGCTGTCGGCCGCACCGCGCATCAGCAGCGAACCGACCGGCGTGGAGCCGGTGAACGAGATCTTCCGCACCGCAGTGTTGGCCATGATCTCGGTGCCGATTTCCTTCGGCATGCCGGTGACGATGTTGACGACACCTGCAGGGATGCCGGCCATTTCCGCGAGAACGCCGAGTGCAAGTGCCGAATAAGGTGTGAATTCCGAAGGTTTCACCACGACGGTACAGCCGGCGGCGAGCGCCGGCGCGATCTTGCGGGTGATCATCGCGTTCGGAAAATTCCAGGGCGTGATGATGCCGCAGACGCCGACCGGCTCCTTCAGGACGATGATGCGGCGGTCTGGCGTCGGCGAGGGAATGGTCTGGCCGCCGATGCGGCGTGCCTCTTCCGCAAACCACTTGACGAAGGAGGCGCCGTAACGGATTTCACCGCGCGCCTCGTCGAGCGGTTTGCCCTGTTCGGTGGTCAGCATCAGCGCCAGATCTTCGAGATGTTCGATCATCAGGCCGTACCAGGTTTCAAGCAAGGCGGCGCGCTCTGCGTGGGTACGGTTCTTCCAGGCCGGATAGGCCTTCTCGGCAGCCTCGATCGCCGCGCGTGTGTCATCGCCTCCCATGTCGGGAACGGTGCCGATCACCTCTTGGCTCGCCGGATCGAAGACGTCAACGGTCTTGCCGGAGCGGGCGCCGACCCAGGTGCCGCCGATCAGACCTTCTTGCCGAAACAGGGAGGGGAGCTTCAAATTCCGCATATGTCCAATCCTCGGTACGATGTTTAGAGTGCGGCGAGCAGCGCCGCAGTGATGGTGTCCGTCCGGTCCCTGCCGGGAACCGTGCCGATGCCGCTTTTCGTGACCGCTTCGATCGCCGTCATGACGGCGTTCGCTGCATCCTTTTCACCCAGATGGTCGAGCATCATTGCGCCGGACCAGACCGTGGCGATCGGGTTGGCGATCCCGAGATGGGCGATGTCGGGCGCCGAGCCATGCACCGGTTCGAACATCGAAGGCGCATTGCGCTCCGGGTTGATATTGGCCGATGCGGCAAAACCGAGGCCGCCCTGAATGGCAGCACCGAGATCGGTCAGGATATCGCCGAACAGATTGGAAGCGACCACGACGTCGAGCGTTTCCGGGGCCATCACCATGCGCGCCGCCATGGCGTCGATGTGATAGCTGGTGACCTCGACGTCAGGATATTCCGCCGAAAGCTGCCGGGTGACGTCGTCCCAGAACACCATCGAATATTTCTGGGCGTTGGACTTGGTCACCGAGGCGAGCTTGCCGCGCCGCGACCGGGCCTGTTCGAAGGCAAAGCGCAGGATGCGCTCGACGCCCTTGCGGGTAAAGATCGACGTCTCGACAGCAACTTCATCCGCCGTGCCCTGATGGATACGGCCGCCTGCGCCCGAATATTCGCCCTCGGTGTTCTCGCGGATGCAGAGAATGTCGAAGGCGGTCGCCTTCAGCGGTCCTTCGACACCGGCCAGCAGGCGGTGGGGGCGGATGTTGGCATATTGCACGAAACTCTTGCGGATCGGCAGCAGCAGGCCATGCAGCGACACCGCATCCGGCACTTGCGCCGGCCAGCCGACGGCGCCAAGCAGGATCGCATCGAAGCTGCGCAACGTTTCGATCCCGTCCGCCGGCATCATCGTACCGGTTTCCCTGTAGAAGGCGCAGGACCAGGGAAATTCCGTGGCTTCAAACACGAAGCCGTGCGCTTTGGCCGCGTTCTGCAGTACCGACCATGCGGCCGCTGTCATGTCGCGGCCGATGCCGTCGCCGGGGATCAGGGCAATCCGGTATGATTTCATGTTCTTCGTCCTCAAAGACCGATCAAGACGCTCTTGCTCTTGCGATTGGCGTGGAAAGCTTCCCGGCCGAGATCCTTGCCGATGCCGGACTGCTTGTAACCCCCAGTCGGCAGGATATGGTCGCGCGAACGGCCGTAGCGGTTGACCCAGATGGTGCCGGCCTGCAGCCGGCGGGTAAGGCGGATCGCCCGCGAAAGGTCGCTGGTAAACAGGCCGGCGGCCAGCCCATAGCTCGGATGATCGGCAAGTATCATGGCCTCTTCCTCATCCTCGAATGTCTGCAGCGTCAGAACCGGCCCGAAGATCTCCTCAATCACTGCCGGCGACGTCTGGTCGACGCCGGTGAGCAATGTCGGAGAGTAGAAATATCCGGGAGCGTCCATGGGACGGCCGCCCGTCAGGCATTGCGCCCCGGCTGCGACGGAGGCTGCGACAATGTCGCCGATGCGCTGGCGCTGTCTATCGGAGATGATCGGCGAATACTGGCTCGCCGCATCCCAGGTCGGGCCGGGCACGATCCCTTCCATTTTCTTCAAAATGGCCGCGATCAGCGGCGCGGCGACGCTTTTTTCGACGATCAGGCGCGACCCGGCGACACAGGCCTGGCCGGCATTGCTGGTGATGCTGGTGGCCACCGCCGCCGCGGCACGGTCGATATCGGCATCGGCGAAAACCAGCTGCGGGCTCTTGCCGCCAAGTTCCAGCGTCATCGGCTTGATGCCGGTGCGGGCGATGTTTTCCATGATCGCCGAGCCGGCGCGGGTGGAGCCTGTAAAACTTATCTTGGCGATATCGGGATGGCCGGTGATGGCGTTGCCGGTGGTCATGCCATCGCCGAGCACGATGTTGATCAACCCGGCCGGGATGCCGGCGCGCACGGCGAGTTCCGCCAGGCGGATTGTCGAGAACGGCGTCATCTCGGACGGTTTCAGCACGACGGCATTGCCGGCGGCAAGCGCGGGACCGAGTTTCCATACGGCCATGTTGATCGGGAAGTTCCAGGGCGTGATGGCGCCGACGACGCCATAGGGTTCGGTCATGATCATGCCGAGATTGCCGTCGTCGGTCGGCACCAGGTCGCCGCCTTCCTTGTCGGCAAATTCGGCGAAGAAGCGGATCTGCTCGGCCGATACGGCGATGTCGCCTTCGACCAGATGGCCTACGGGGCGGGTGGAGGAGACGGCTTCCAGCTTTGCAAGCTCTACAGCGTCCCGTTCGATGAGATCGGCCCAGCGATGCAGCACCTTCAGACGTTCGCGCGGACGGACGCCGCCCCAATTGCTTTGCTTCAGCGCCGTCTTCGCCGTCTGCACCGCCTGGTCGACGAGATCCGCATCGGCGACGGGGCAATCGGCATAAGCCTTGCCGTCGGACGGCCGGTGCATTGCAATGACGCCTTCGGCCGCCACGAGCCGATCGCCGATGAAATGTCCCATCGGCAGGGCCAGGCTGTCGGGATCGAAACTCAGGCTCATCGGCTTATCTCCGGTCACTGGACGGCAATATTACCGGATCGGTGGAACCGCTTGATCCGGTAGAGCGAAAGGCCGCAGCGGAAAAATCCGTTTTGGCGGTCAATCACGGCGTATTCTGCGGAGCGGACCGGAAGCGGTGGCCGCGCCGCGGCCGCACCTATCAAGGGGTGACGGTGACGTAGACCTTGCGGACGGTCTCGATGGTTTTCCAGACGCCGATAAAACCCGGCTTCATGACGAAACTGTCGCCCGCCTTGTAGACAACGGGTTGGCCGCCTTCGGGGGTGAGTTCGACGACGCCGGACAGGATGTGGCAGAATTCGAAAGTCTGGCCCTTGATCGAATGTGTGACGCCGGGCGTCGCTTCCCAGACGCCGGTATGCACCAGTTCGCCATGGGCTACGTCCTGCGCCCAGGTCTTGAACTGCGGATCGCCGGAGATCAGTCGGTCCGGTGCGGGAACGTTTTCGCGCGGTGCAAAGGACGGCTGAGGCTCGATGGTCTTGAGAAGCGACATGGGATTCCTTTCGAGGTTGAAGATTCAGTAGCCGCGCTGCCGATCGATCAAGCCGACCGGGTCGAGCCCGGCGCGAAGCCGCTTGATATTGTCGATGGCGGCGCGCGCGGCGGTATGCGGCTGGGTGATGCTGGCAATATGCGGGGTGAGCAGGATGCGTGGGTGATGCCAGATGGGATGGCCGGGCGGCAGGGGTTCCGGGTCGCTGACGTCGATCACGGCACCGGATAGGTGCCCGCTGTCGAGGGCACCGAGAAGCGCGTCCTGGTCGAGCTGGGGACCACGTCCGACATGAACCAGTCCGGCGCCCGCCGGCAACCTGGCGAAAAGCTCCGCGTCGAGAAAACCGCGGGTCTCTTCGGTCAGCGGCAGCAGGCAGATCAGCACATCGGTCTCGGCAACCATGGTCTTCAGACCAGCCTCGCCCGAGAAACACCTGATACCTGCAATCTCTCGCGCCGACCGGCTCCAGCCGGACAAGGGAAAGCCGAAGGGTTTCAGCCGCTCCAGCACGGCCTGGCCGAGATTGCCAAGCCCCAGGACGCCGATACGGCGCTCTCCCGCCTGAGCCTGCGGCAGGACCTTCCAGACCTCCGCCTGCTGCTGTGCCAGATAGGCCGGTAGGTTGCGGTGGAGCGACAGGACGCCGAGGACCACATATTCCTGCATCATCCGAACGATGCCTTCTTCGACCATGCGCACGATCTTCACGTGGTCGGGTACGCTGGCGGCGCGGAACTGGTCGATACCGGCGCCGGTCGAAAACAGCACTTCGAGATTGCGGTAACGCGCCAGATTTTCCGGCACGGTCCAGGTCATGAGATAGCGTACCTGTTCGGGCTCCACCGTCGCCGGATCCATGGAGAATGGCAGGTCCGGGATTTCCCGAGCAAAGGCATCTTGGAAAATCCGGCCGCGAACCGCATCGGAATTGAAGAGGAATGTCATGGTCCGGCTACGTTCCTGCTCATTGGAGTTCTGCACGGCAATGTCGACCAAGCGCTTCAATCATCGCCTGGCAGTCGTCGAGTTCGCTCTCCAGAATGAATTCATTGGGTTTATGGGCGCGGGCAATGTCGCCAGGCCCGCAGATGATCGCGTCTATGCCGGCGCGCTGATAAAGACCTGCCTCCGTCCCGTAGCTGACAGCCGCCAGCGGCTCGACCCCCGTCAGATCCTGCAAGAGGCCGGCGAGGGGCGAGGTTGGCGCCAGCAGCAGCGCCGGATAGGCGCTGAGAACCTGCCAGTCGACATCGAAGCCCTTCATCGCCAAGGCTTCAGCAACCCCCCGCACCGGAGTGAGCAGCGCTTCGGGATCTACGGAAGAGATGGCGCGTGCTTCCAGTTCAAGACGGCAGATTTCGGGAATGATATTGACCGCCTGACCGCCGGTGATCGTGCCGATCGACAGCGAGGAATAGGGGGGCTCGAATTCGACCTCGAACGGTCCATGGGAAAGATTGACGGCCGCCGCGACCGCAGCCTGCTGCACGTCCGTCATGGCGTGGATCGCGTTGAGGCCGAGATCCGGCCGGGAGGAGTGGCCAGAACGGCCCTTGAGTGTTACCCGGGCTGCCGCCTTTCCCTTGTGGGCTAGAATGGCGCGCATTCCGCTCGGCTCCCCGATGATCGCACCCAGCGGCGGGACACACAGGTCCTGCAACCGTGCGAGAAGATGCGGCACGCCCCGGCAACCGGCTTCCTCGTCGTAGGAAAAGGCAAGGTGGACCGGGCGGGAAAGCGGACTTGCGAGAAGCGCGGGCACGGCTGCCAGAGCGGCCGACAAAAACCCCTTCATATCGCTTGTTCCGCGCCCGTAGAGCCTGCCCTTCTCGTTCCTCAACGAAAACGGATTACTGTCCCAACCAATCTCCGTGGCCGGCACTACGTCCATATGGCCGGACAAGATGTAGCCTGGCCGATCGACGGGACCGATCGTGGCAAAAAGGTTGGCCCGGTCACCTTCCGGCCCCGGCAGGATATGCGTGGCGATCCCGAAGGATTTGAGATAGTCGGCAACCCATCCGACGATGTTGCCGTTGGGCGTGCCGACGACCGAGGGAAAGCCGACCAGCTTCTCCAGGATGTCCAAAGCTCGCATCGACTGTTCCCGCCTTCCAAAGCCATGACCTCGTGGCCGCTACACCTTGCTTTCGCAGAGCATGCGAACCAATCCTGGCAGGCAAGATTAGAGGGAGGAGAAACCAATGGCTGCCGAAAGTGGACGCGATACGGTCAAATCTTGTGTTCGATTTCGCTTCAGCAGTGAAATGTTTCGCGGGATCTCGACTAACGTGACCTCCGGGATATCCGATCGGTGCAACCGCAGGAGGATATTTCAACTCGGCTGGAAGAATGATGGATAGCGAATTACCAGGAACCTTGACTGTCGATAATTTCGAGATGCGCCTTGCCGACGTCTCGAATGCCGAAATCTCACAGTTGCAGTCATTGTCAATCTCGGTGGGTTGGCCCCACCGGGCAGCCGACTGGCAGCATCTGCTCGACATCGGGAAAGGGTATGTCGCGCTTGATGAGATCGGCCGCGTAGGAGCCTCGGGAATGTGGTTTCCTCATGGCGAGGGTTTTGCCACGTTCGGGATGCTGATTACTTCGCCGAGGCTGCAGACCAACGGCACGGCCAGGTGGCTGATGAAGCGGATCATGGCAGACTGTGGCCGCAACAGTATTCGGCTTAACTCGACGCGCGAAGCCCGGCGCCTTTATGCTTCGCTGGGGTTCAAGCCGAAGCAGACGGTTTATCAGTGCCAGGGCACGGCGATCGCGCCGATGTCACTTGCGCCCCTGGAGGAAGGACTTGTTTTGAGACGGCTGGACCGCGGCGATCTGGAGGCGGTCATCGCCTTCGATACTCCTGCCTTCGGGACTGAACGTCGCCTGCATCTCCAGCGATTGTTCGAGAGTTCGATCTGCTTTGGTCTATACCACGGCGAGCGGCTGCGTGCCTTTTCGATGCGTCGGCGCTTCGGACGAGGACACGTTGTCGGACCGGTGGTCGCCGGCAACGACGAGGACGCCATCACCGTCACCCAACCGCATATCGCAGCCCATGCCGACGGGTTCCTGCGCCTCGATACCCATATCGACACCGGCCCGTTTGCAGCACTCGTCCAGCAGTGCGGGCTCGGCATCTACGCTACCCTCACGACGATGGTGACTGAAGGGGCGGCCAGCTATGGTACCGGACAAAATGGCAGCCCGAGGATCTATGCCCTAGCCTCGCATTCTCTCGGGTGAGACTTTTTCTGATATCAGGCATCATGCTGTGCGCTGCCAACACTATGTCGGATAGGCGGCCTGCCGCGGTCGGCTTAAAAAGGACTTGGTCAATGACATTCGAATTGGCTCCTGGGATCCGGTAGAGAGTTTTCGGCGTGCAGGCGTGAAAGCCCGACGCGCCGGCCTCTTGCGGAGCGCACTGTCCCAGACGACGCCGTTAACTTGGGTTTTGTGATGTTAAGAAATGTTGTCCCGATCGAAGCCGCTGGCTGCAGGAGGCGGCGGCTGCAACAAAATCAAACAAAACCAAACACACGCTTGCACCGGCAAGGGCTAGATTTTCTCATCTCCGCATGAGGAACTCGCTATGTCTATCGAAACAACTCACCCCAAGAGAATTCTTGTGTTTCTGCCCGTGGCGGCGGCCAATGCGATCGTCGCGAAACTGGCGAGCCATGGGCTTGACGCCGTGGCGGTGTCGACGCTTCCGGAGGCTTTTATTGCACTCCGTTCGGATCATTATTCCTTCGCCATAACGACCCGACCCGAGATCGATCTCCTGCGCAATATCCGCTCTATACCAGTGGTCAATCTCGAGGTTTTCTTCCACACGGAGCCTTCCGGCGATGGTCCGCTGGTAACGTCAAAACGGTTCGACAGCAGCGCATTCATGAAACGGATCGAGTTTCTTGTTCAGCCTATGGCGACAAGAGTTGAGCCCGCAGGCGCCGAGCGGGCAAAGAACGAAGCGGTGCGAGAACCTAAGACGCCCCGATGGTGGGTGGCGGTAAAGTCCATGTTGCGTTTGCCGCGCCGGCGAGAAGGATTGAAGGATGTTCGATCCCAAGAGGCTTCCAATGGTCCTGGCAGAAAACCAGGCGAGGCTGACGACCATGTTCTTCAGCGACCCGATGGGAACCGACTATTCGCAGATCGTTGCGACGAGGCTGGAGGTCCGCTGTTAAATCTTCCTCAACCATGATGGCCGACCTTCACAAAGATCATTCCCGGAGAGTGTTCGTGAATCCGAAGCTCAAACTTCTCAAATATCTTGGATTTTTATCCGCTATCGCCTGTCTATTCGCGCCTTCCGCATCCTTCGCCTCCGAAGGCGCGTCCCGGCTCCCGACTTGGCTGAACGCCCATGTCGGCGCCGGAAACGGCCAGATCGCGCCGATGGTGCTGGAAAGGGCGCGTGCGCTTTATCTGGAAAAGCTGTCACAAGGTAAGATCAGGAACGCCTGCTACTTCGCCATGGACGCCACGCGGCCGAACGACCTGACCGAGGGGCCCGCAGGGGGGCGGTTCTATATCATCTGTGAGGCTGAGCAGTCCTTTCGCGTAATTTCGTCGGGGCACGGCGGGGGCCGCAACCTGCCCGGCGTCGCAAACTTTACCAATGAACGGCAGTGCGCGAAGAACTTCGGCAATGCCCTCAACTCCAATCTGACCGCGGGCGGGGCCTATCTGACCAGCGAAATCAAGACGTCCTTCAAGGGCTACTACAACGTTTCTCCAAAACAGGAGACGGTCCTGACCAGGTCGTTCGTGCAGTTCGATGGGATCGGAGAAACTGCGAACGCCAGGCAGCGCGCGATAGGCGGACATGCCTCGGCACTCGTCTCTGGCATCTGCATGATGAAGAAGCCGGATAGTCCATACGCCAACCGCGATGGATATGTTCCCCGTGGCAAGCTGGTGACCTATGCGGGCGGCCGTAGTGATGGCTGCACCAGCTGGTCGCCTTCGGAGACGCCCCAGGCGCTGTCGATGGTCAAGGACAATCCGACGACCCTCTACGTCTATCCTGAGTCAAAAGACATCGCGGCTGTCTCCAAGGCACTGGCGGCGGCCAAGGCGCCGGAGAAATCGGGACTCTACTGGAACGCCACATGCCTGCAGGAGATCGGCGCGCCGAAGTTCTGGGCGAAGGAGACGCTGGAGCCGATCATCACCAAGTACACCGAAGATCATCCCGCACCGCCGCCACGGCCGGTTCCGATATGTGAAGGCTTCCTTTGAGGTTCGACTGGACGGACCACACGAAACTCTGACTTTACACCTTCTACCTTGGCTTTGACCCACGTGGATAAATAGGGCTAACATCCACGTCAGCAGTGACCTCTCGCTTGCGAGAGCGCTACGCTCATGGAGATGCAGATGAGGCGCGCGCTTTCCCTCCTGAAACTAACGACGATCATGATCGGGACGGCTTGTCCGGCGTTGGGCGTCTTTGCGGCTGCTCAGCCGGTTTTATGGAGCGCCTTGCGGCCCGCGGATCAATCGAGATTAGACGTCGCGTTACCAGGCATGGCATCCAGTCGCTCCCAGGGCGAAACACTCGCGTGGCGTGACGAAAGCCGCGCGGTGGAGCTGACCGGGTTCATCCTGCCCGTCGATCAGGACGGCGACCTCGTCTACGAGTTCATGCTGGTGCCCTGGGCTGGAGCCTGCAGCCACAGCGCGGCTCCACCGCCCAACCAACTGGTCCATGTCGTAGCAGACGAGCCATTCCATCTTTCGAGGGTTTACGAGGTCGTCACTGTGACAGGAAATCTGCGACCCGGCCTGGACAAGGCCCAACTCTTCATCATGGACGGGGTGCGCGTCCTCGACTACGGCTACAGCATGAGCCATGCTGAGGTCGCGAGAGCGACCGATATCGCGGACCCCGACCTGAAGTCGATTTCACCGTTCGGCGTGCTTGCGCGATGAGCGTTCGATCGGCTGGCGGTTCACGGCGCCGGCAATCGATCATCAGGAAACCAGACGAAAACGCAGTCCCTCCTGGCCGTCGTCAAAAACCCGGTTCATCACCGAGACAGTCATTGCAACCGCTGTCCCCGGCCAGACCATCAGCATCGGGTGGTCGAAGATGAACACGCGATATTCGAACAACATCGATCCCCAATCCGGCTTCGACGGATCGGCCCCGAGACCGATGAAGGCGAGCGAGGCGTAGGCGACTGCGGCAAGTCCCGCTTGGTTGCCGACATAGGCGAACATCAGCGGCAGAGTATTCGGCAGAAGATGGCGGGTAATCATCCGTGCTGGCGCGACGCCGAGGCTCCTCGCCGCCAGCATGAACGGCTTGCCGAGCACCCGCTGGCTGAGCGAATGCGCAAGCAGCGCATGCGGCCCGACGCCAGCCAAGCCTAGCGCCAATCCGGCGCTGAGCGGCGACAGGCCGAAAATCGCCGCGGCTGTCAGTGCCACAATGAGCGTCGGCACCATGATGAAGAACTCGCAGAAGCGCAGGATCACCTTCTCGCGCCAGCCACCAAGGACGGCAGCGGCGGTGCCCAGCAGCGTGCCCGCGCAAAAGCCGATCGCACCGACCGAGAGGATGACGCAGGCCGTCCGCCAGCCGCCGGCCATGATACGGGATAGAAGATCGCGACCGAGATGATCGGTACCGAGCAGATGGCTGGCGGTCATGCCGGAATGACGGGCAAGCATGTCCACCGCATCGGGATCATGGGGCTGCCAGAAACCACCGACACACAAAAAGACGGCGAGCGCCGCAAGCGCGATCGACCGGGGCATCAGGCGAGACGCGGATCGAGAAGGCGCATGGCGAGATTAGCGCTGGCATTCAATACCAGCATCCAGACGGCAACGACCATGACATAGGCCTGCAGCACCATCTGGTCGCGCGCCGCGATGCTTTGAACCAAGAACTGGCTGATGCCGGGCAGGCCGAAGAGGATTTCCATAGTCGCGGTACTGCCGATCACCCAGCCGGCTTCGGAACGGATTGCTGACAAGAGAGCATAGAGCGCGCTGCGGTGGCCGTGCCGCCAGAGCGCCTGCCGTTCCGAAAGGCCCTTGGCAAGCGCGGTGCGGAAATGCGGCTGCCCTGAGGTCTCCTTCAGGTCGCGCCGATAGACGCGGGAGAGAACGGCAACCGAGTGCAGCGCGATCAGCAGGACGGGCAGGACGATCGCGGTCCAATCATTGGCGAAGGGTCTGACCCAGCGCAGCTGCACACCAAGGACCCAGAGAAGAACAAGGCCCAGCCAGAAGGCCGGCACTGCCTGGACGAAGACCGACAGAGCCCGGCTCGCCCGATCGACAATACCCCTAGGATAAGCCGCTGAGAAAAACCCGAGCGGAATTGCCAGCGCGATCGCCAGCGCCAGGCCGGCGAGACCGAGCGACAGCGAAACCGGCAGCCGTTCAACGAATTCGGCAAGTACCGGCTCTCCAGTCCGAAACGAACGGCCCCAATCTCCGCCGAGGAAATCTGCCAGCCAATGGAGATAGCGAAACAGCATGGGTTGATCGAGGCCCCACTCCGCCCTCAATGCGGCGACGGTGTCATCCGTCGCCGGCAGGCTCCAGACGCGAATGGCGATCGCAACCGGATCGGCCGGCATCAAGGTGATGACCGAGAAAGAGGCGAGCGAAATCGCCAGCAGCCCCGCTATCGATTGCATGCCGAACCTGACCAGTCGTATCACGTGGCCTTACTCCGCCTCGCCGATATCGGCGCGCAGCACGTGGTAATCGGATCCCCACGGCTCGTAGTTCTTCAGCCGCTTCGACAGGCCGACATACCAGACGGCCGATACCAGGAAAGAGGCGGGCGCATCGTCGAACAGTTTCTGCTGGGCATCCAGCGCGATCGCCACTCGCCTTGCCGGATCGCCCTCGGTCGCAAATCGATCGAGGATCGCGTCGAAGTCGCGCGAAGCATATTTCGCATAGTTCAGCGAAGCACCGCTTCTCAGCATCGAGTTCAGGAAGAAGGCGGCATCGCCGGTCGGGGCAGTGTGCTGCGCCCAGAGCGCGATGTCGAAGTCACCGGCCGCAGCCATCTGCTGGATGTTCTCCACCACCTGCGTATCGATGGCGATGCCGATCTTTGCGAGTTCCGCCTTGACCACCGGCAGCATGGTGACGAGATCAGGACGCTGCGGATAGGTGATGACCAGCAGACGTAGCGGCTTGCCGCCTTTTTCGCGCATGCCGCCGCGGCCTTTTGCCCAGCCGGCTTCGTCGAGGAGCGCTGCGGCCTTGGCAGGGTCGGTCGAGCGTGCCTCTCTGCCCGCAAAGGGGAAATAGGAGGCGTAGGCGCCGGTGGCGGGGTCGCCGCCGTTGATCGCGGTTGCAAGCTCCTTGCGGTCGAAGGCCAGATCGATCGCCTGGCGCACCTTCACATCATCCATCGGCGGCCGGGCCGTGTTGAAGAAGGCGAGATACTGGTATCCGACCGGGAACGACTTGATCGCCAGATCAGGGTTTGTCTGGAGCCGGCTCACGACTTCCGACGGCAAGCCGAAAGCCAAATCGAGCTCGCCTGCTTCCAGCGCCAGCGTCAGGGTCTGGGCATCGCCGAACTTGCGGAAATTGACCGGCGAACGCTTGTCGGCGCCGGCAAAATGCGCGTTAGGCTCGAGCGTGATCGAGGCATCCGCCTTGAAGCCCGAGATTCGATAAGGACCGCTGAAGACGGCGTTGCCGGCCGCGGTGGGTTTGTACGCGATCAGCGGCCATTCCGCGAAGAGCGCCTGGATGAACGGTACCGGCTTTTCGGTTGTCACCTTCAGCGTCAGGTCGTCGGCCGCCTCGAAGGTCAGCTTGCCACCGGTGGCGAGCGCCGCCTTGTTGTTGGCGAATGTGTTGTCGAAACCTGCTGCCAGCGCCTTGGCGGTCATCGGCGTGCCGTCGGAAAACAAGCGGCCGGGTTTCAGGGTCACGGTCCAGGTCAGGTCGCCGATGCGCTGCGCCTTTTCGGCCAGTTCCGGCACGAGCTTGCCGTCCCGATCGACGGTGAAGAGGTTCTCGCCGACCCCGTGGCTAACCAGCGCCCAGCCGTTCGAGCCCTTGGCCGGATCCGTGCCACTGGTGATGTAGGTGGCGCCGACGCGAACCGGCTCGGCTGCAAAGACAGTGCCTGCGGTGACAAAGATGGTGGCACTGAGCCAGGCGGCGGCCAGGCGCGATAGAGTGTGCGACGTCAATTCTCTTTCCTCTTGTTCTATTCGGATGGGGTGCGAAGCCGCTGCTTGCGGCCCGTTGGGTGATAGGCGAAGTCCTCGACGATCCCGCCGCCGAGCAGGTGCTCGCCGATGATCCGGTCGATCGCGTCTTCGTTGACGCCGCCGTAATAGGTTCCTTCCGGAAACACTTGCAGCACGGGCGCCAGATTGCAGGGACCGAGACAGGTGGATTTTGCGGTCATCGTGCCGTCGCCGGCAGTCCGCAGTTTCTGCCGCTCCTGCTGGTTGCGCAGATGTCCCCAGATCACATCGGCTCCGGCCGCATTGCAGGGTCCGCCCTGGCAGACGAGCACGCGGCGTTTCTGGGTCGGCACGAGCGATCCCTCGGCAACTGGCGGTTTGTCGGTCTGCGGCACGTCCAGTGCTTCGGCGGTTTCGAGCAGTTCGCCGATCAACCGCGCCATCAGTGTGCTCGAGGCGATATCCCGGGCGATCGAAAGGACCGGCCAGCGCCGGCTATCGGCGGCCTTCCAGCGCTTCAGCGATTTCGTCAGCCAGATAAGGAAGCTCGGCTCCATGGGCAGGACGAGCGGCACGATAACGACGATTTCGACATCCTCGTCGAGCAGATCGGACAGCGCTTCGCGCAGAGAGGGGGTACCCTGTTCGGTAAAGGCGAACCGAACCGGTCCGGCTCCGGTCACGCCGGCTGCAAGTTTCGCGAGCCGTTGCATTTCCAGATGCGGCGATGCCGCAAAGGCGGATTTCGCAATCAGCAGGACGGCGCGCCCGGATACGTTTTGGGAAGATAATCCCTGTGTTTTCACTGCCTTCGTCTCACTCAAAGGAGGAGGCAGCAAAAATGAAGGTTGCGGCAGGCACGGATAGCCCAACGGAACCGTCATTCCTGTGGCACACCCCGACCACGGAATTTCTATCGTCAGGCAGGTCTCCTGGCTCGCGGGTCAAAGCCTTGATCGCCCGTCTTCCCGGCATTGGCGCCAGTGACATGTTGGGCGAACGGCTCACCGCTCACAGTTGCGGGACAGCTCCGGTTTTGACCGGATTCCCTCTTAGCTTCCGTCCGGGGACGGAAGAACCTTGACGCCGCGAACTTACACGGCCTCCTCTGTCTGTCAACGCTGCACCTCAACCCGTCATCCCGCAGGTGATCAGGAGCCGGGGAGGGCATGTTGCATCGTTGTCCCCCGATGAAACGATCTGGTCCGGAACTGCCGTAGCAATTCCGGACCAGAGGATATTGCCTCAATGCGAGGCACCGGAGCCGCCCACGGCAACGATCGTAAAGGGTTTTCCCTCGACGGCGATCGTGCGGACTTCCTTCAGGCTCTCCGCATCAACGATGCGAACCAGCGAATGCCGCGGATCGGTGATGACGACATGACCATCCGCCACGGCAAGACGCGGCCGCGGATCACGCCAATGACCGTCCTTGCTGTAGGGCTCCGTGATCTTTCCCTTGCGAACGATCTCGCCCTTGATCACATCCAGCACATGAAGATCACCGTCCTCGGTCAGGATGTAGGCGTTGCGCGGCGCAGCCGGATCCAGCAAAAAGTCAACGCGGCGGGTGGGAAGGTCGATCAGCCGGAAGTGCTTCTCGCTGTCCGGATCGATCAGGACGATTTTGTATTCGCCGTAGTTGCCGAGGAAGAACTGCATTGCCGTGCCGCCAAGCAAGGTACCAGTCGAACCTTTCGGCAGGTCAGATGGGTAAGCGAGCATTTCCAGTTTCGGTCCATCAAGTCCGCCGGGACGAGCGACAAGAACGCCTTCCTTGCAACCGAAAGCAACCAGCTGGGACGAAGTGGCCTCGCCGTGAAGATCGGTGCATTTCGCGACGTCGCCGAGCTGCCTGCCCGTCTCGTCAACGACGCGAAGCCCGACCCGCGGCGGCAATTCGTCGGGCTTGGTTTCGACTGCGGTGTTTGGAACCGACACGAGTACGAAACGACCCATCGTCACCGCGACACCATGGTGCGGCTTGGTGGTGTCGACTGTCTTCACGTCAGCCTTGCCCTCAAGAAGAGCTACTTCATCGATGATATCCGCTTTGCCGCCTCGATCGTAAAAGAGGATCGCATGGTCGTCATGCGGAACGACGTGGAAAGGATGCTTGCCCTCGAAAGTCACGGGCAACAGCCCGACGTCGGAAACGTCCAGATCCCGATGCTCGCCGTGATCGGAGAAATCGATGCCCGTCTTGAGGACGTGCACGATGTCCTGATCCGACTGCGTGGCAAATACGGTCCGGCCGGACGCACTGGCGGTCAGGGCCGCGGGACCCTTGACGTCATAGCGGCCGAGTTCCTTGCCGTTCTCGAAGTCGATGGCGCGGACGACTGGATTCGTATGATCGCCGACAAACAGGCGCCACGACTCTTTCGTCTCGTGATCGTCATCGGCAAACGCTCCGGAAGCAGCAAAGATGAGGCCTGACGCGACAGCTGCCAGCAGATGGTTTCGAGCAAGAGACAGTTTCATGGGGTTCCTTCCGTGGTGTTTGAACTTACGTCGCACGGGGCGGGCTTATTCGGCGGCCTGGCGAATTGCGCGGCATCTGAGAAAGCCGTCGCTGATGATATCCTTGGGAATATCTCGACCGATAAAGACGAAGCGGGTCATGGTCCTCGCTTGGCGATCCGAACTCGCCTAACTCGTTGACGATGACCGCGAACTTCTTTCCGTGCGGCTCCGTCAGGATGCGGTTGAGAAGCGTGGTTTTGCCAGCACCGAGATAACCGGTCAAAACCGTCACCGGTGTCGGTTCAATTTTCTGCTGTGACATGACTTGCCCCAAGATTGATGGCCGCTTTGATCGAAATTCGTTTTACGTTATAACATAACAAATGCGATCGTTGTCAATCCCCGAGAATGCGATGAGCGGCATTTGTCGGATCGCTAGGCAGATCGAAGCAAGACTGGTTGAGCTGGACCGAGAGGGGAATGTCGAACGAACACTGGAGACGAGCGCTTCAACCACCTCGGATGGCTGGGAGCTATCGAGCTGTACTTTCCCGAACGATAAGCTCCCATTCGACGGGTGCGGTGTATGGCTTGGCATCATTGATCCGGGCGACGATCGCCTCGGCCGTCAGTTTGCCGATAAGCTCGCGATCAGGGCGGACCGTCGTTAGAGAGGGACTAACGCAGCTCGCCGCCTCGTTGTCTCCAAATCCAATAACACCGATATCTTCGGGAACGCGCCGGCCGAGTTTCCGAAGTGCCCGAAGCACGCCAAACGCAACGACATCGCTGTTGCAGGCGATTGCGTCGATCTCGGGATGGCGTTGCAGAAGCTCGGTTGCAAGCCGCTCCCCGAGTTCCGGGCTGCCGCCTTGCTGCGCCGTGTGCTTGACGATGTCGGGGAGGCCGGCCGCGGCTGCCGCAGTTTCCAGCCCGCTCAAACGCTTCTGCGCGCGTTTATCGTTTTCGCGAACGCTGCCAACGAAGGCAAGGCGCCGATAACCCTGACCTATGAGATGGTTGGCTTGCGCTGCGCCGACACGTGCGTGATCGAACCCAACGGCGGTATCAATCACTTCACCGCCCGTGTCCCACATCTCGATGATCGGGATGTCGGCAGCCTTGAGAAGCTCGACGACTTTCGGGGGATGGTCGACGCCAATGATGGCAACGGCCGCCGGCCGCCAGCTCAGGATCGACCGGACGAGACGCAGCTCCTGGTCGGCATTGTACCTTGTATTGGCGAGCATGACCTGCAGGTCATGCTCCAGCAAAGCTGATTGCAGCGTATCGATGATGTTGGCGAATTCGGAATAGTAGAGCGAGGTGACGACAACGCCAACAATGTCCGAGCGCGTGCCCGAAAGCCCGCCAGCGAGCCGGTTGGGCACGTAATTCAGCTCCTCCATCGCAGCATTGATCTGGCGGCGAAGTTCGATGCGGACCGTGTGCGGGGCGCGCAACGCGCGCGAGACGGTATTGACTGAAACGCCCACCCGCTCGGCGATCGAAGCAAGGGTCGGGACGTTGCGGGCCACCTTGTCGGAAAGTTCAATCGTCATCTCAGCTCAAAAAATCCCGTGAGTGATCGTTGCGTTAACGGTAACTTTATGCCATCTTTTTGAAATGGAGGCAAGCGAAAGAGGGACCGAAGTCGTTCTTTTGCCTGGCACGGCAGGCGAAAGCCAGCTATCGGCGACGCGGAGGAGCAGTATATGGCTGAAAGGCCAAACATCATTCTGATCATGACGGACCAGCAGCGCTACGACTCGATATCGGCGCTCGGGTTTCCCTATGCCGTGACCCCCAATATTGATGCGCTTGTCGAAAAAGGCGTGGCGCTTACCAATTGCCACGTCAATGCGCCAAGCTGCGTTCCCTCGCGCGCAAGCCTGTTCTCCGGCTACTACCCGCATACGACGGGCGTTCTGGCCAACGGCCAGGCATGGCAGCGGACATGGGTCGAGCAGCTACGTGACGCCGGCTATCGCTGCGTCAACGTCGGTAAGATGCATACAATACCCTATAATTCGGACTCCGGTTTCCACGAGCGCTACGTCGTGGAAAACAAGGATCGCTATATGGAAGGCCGCTGGTATTTCGACGAGTGGGACAAGGCGCTGGCCGCCAACGGACTCGTCAAACAGCAGCGCGAACACTACCGTAAGCTCGACGACTATCGTGACAGGCTGGGCTGCTTCGACTGGAAACTGCCCGAGGCGCTGCATTCCGACGCCTTCGTCGGCAATATGGCGAAGTGGTGGGTCGAGACCTATCCGACGACCGAGCCGCTGTTCCTGCAGGTCGGTTTCCCCGGGCCGCATCCACCGTTCGATCCGCCGGCGCGCTATGCCGAGCCGTATCTCAGGCGCAACGACCTGCCGCTGCCAAGGCCGACGAAAGAAGAGCTGCGCTCCCTCCATCAGGAGCTGAAGGACAAGCGCCAGCACGACGTGGAGGTCGATCACGACTCCGTCGTCTGGAGCCTCGATCCGTCTGAAGATCAGATGCAGCGGCTCTGGGCGCATTATCTTGGCAATGTCACGCTGATCGACGAAAAGGTTGGCGAACTGCTCGGTTCACTTCTGGAGCGCGGCTATCTCGAAGATGCCATCGTCATCTTCACCTCGGATCACGGCGAATGCCTGGGCGAGCATGGCCTGATCCAGAAATGGTCGATGTATGACGTCGTCACCCGCGTGCCGACCGTCATCTGGTCGACGGCTGGCCGGTTTGAGGGTGGACGCTCGGTCGACGGTCTCTGCCAGCTCTTCGACCTCGGTCCGACCATTCTCGAATATGCCGGCATTGTGCCGCCGAAAACCTTCGAAGCGAAAAGCCTTAAGCCGGCGCTCGAAGGCAAGGACTGGACGCCGCGCGCCCACGTGTTCTGCGAACAGATCGGCGACGTGGCAATGGCCGGCGGTGTCGAGTTCATGACCGGTGTGAGGAGCGACCGGTGGAAGCTCGTCCACTTCAAGGGCTCTGAGGATGGACAACTGTTCGACCTCGAGAACGACCCGAAGGAGGTGAGGAACCTCTGGAGCGATCCGGCCCATGCGGAACGGAAGCGCGAGCTTCTGGATGTTATGCGCGACTGGCTGATCGAATCCAACTTCAAGACGCGTGACGTCATGGCGGGTGCGCGATGAGCCATCGATATTGTCGGGATAGATCAGCTTCCCGGAGGGAGACATGACCTTGTCCATCACAACGAGTGAAGAAAAGCCCGAGCCGGCCAGCCGGCCGTCCCTCATGTCCGGTTCGATTGCAATGATGGCGGTCAATATCGCCGCCGTGGCTGTCGGCATCATTCTCTGGGCCGTCGTGACGTCACAGGGGGTTGTCGGCCTTCCGACGCCTCTTGCCGTGGCGAAGCAGGCGGTGATCCAGGCGCAGAACGGGCTTTTGTGGTCGGATGCGATTTCGAGCCTTGGCCGTGTCTTTACCGGCTTTGCGCTCGGCATCGCGGTGGCAATCCCTGTGGGCTTCCTGATGGGCTGGTATCGTATTGCCCGCGGCATCATTGAGCCCTACGTGCAGTTCTTCCGCACCATCCCGCCGCTTGCCATCATCCCCCTGGCGATCGTCACCATGGGCATCGATGAAACACCGAAGATCTTCGTCATTTTCTTGGCATCCTTCCTGTCGAGCGTCGTGGCGACGTATCAGGGCGTCGTCAACGTCGATAGAACGCTGATCAACGCCGCACGCGTGCTTGGTGCCAACGACTTCACCATCTTCCGGCGGGTTATCGTGCCTGCCTCGTTGCCCTACATCATGGTCGGCGTCCGTATCGGTCTCGGGTCGTCCTGGGCGACCGTCGTCGCCGCCGAACTGATTGCCGCACAATCGGGCCTGGGCTTCCGCATGCAGCAGGCGCAGCTCTACTACGATCTTCCGACGATTTTCGTCAGCCTCATCGCGATCGGCGTGCTCGGTCTCATCATGGACCGCATCGTTCAGACGACCGATAGCGTGTTGACCGCCTGGCAGGAAAAGCTATGAACACAAAAATCTCGTTCCAAAGCGTCACCAAGACTTTCAGCATCGCGGGGCAGATCTCCTTCAACGCGTTGCAGGGGCTCAACCTCGATATCGAGGATGGCGAGTTCATCACCGTGGTCGGCCCGTCCGGCTGCGGCAAGTCGACAGCCATGAATATCGCGGCGGGCCTTACCAATCCGTCGTCCGGACAGGTGCTGGTGGATAACGTGCCGGTCACGGGACCGGGGCCTGAACGTGGCGTGATCTTCCAGCAATACGCGCTCTTTCCGTGGCTGACTGTTCGCCAGAACGTCGAGTTCGGCCTGCAGATTGCAGGTCATCCGAAGGCGGAGCGCGGCAAGATTGCAGACCATTTCATCGGCCTCGTGGGCCTGAGCGACTTCTCGAACTCCCTGCCGAAGACGCTTTCCGGCGGCATGAAGCAGCGCTGCGCGATTGCGCGGGCCTATGCGGTCAATCCGAAGATCTTGCTGATGGACGAGCCTTTCGGCGCATTGGATGCTTTGACCCGCGTGCAGCTTCAGGATCAGTTGCTAGCCACCTGGAGCAAGGAGCGGCGCACGGTGATGTTCATTACCCACGACGTCGACGAGGCCGTTTACCTGGGGAGCCGCGTCGTCGTCATGGCCGCCCGGCCGGGCCGGCTACACAAGATAATTCGGGTTGATCTGCCCTATCCGCGCACCGAGGAGATGCGCCTTTCGCCCGAATTCTCGACATTGCGCAACGAGGTGTGGCGGTCGGTCTACCATCCGGCCGTGGCCTGAAGCTTTCAAAAACATCGGCTGTTACAGGGAGGAAATGAACATGCTGACGAGACGTAATCTGATGAAGACGACGGCGGTCGCCGCCGTGGCGAGCGCATTTTCCATCGGCGGAAAGGCAAGTGCCCAATCCGCTGACATGACCATCGGCTACATTGCCGACTTTCCCAATGCCAGTGTCCTGGCAATCGCTCAGGACCAGAAGCTCTGGGAGGCGGAAGGTATCACGCCGTCGGTCAAAGTTTTCACCAACGGCCCGATCCAGATCCAGGCGATGGGCGCCGGCAGCTTGAATTTCGGCACGATCGGCCCCGGAGCGCTCTGGCTGCCAGCGAGCGGTCGAGCCAAAGTGGTCGGCGTGAACGATATCGGATTTTCCGACCGCGTTATCGTGCAGGGCAATATCAGCACGATCAAGGATCTGAAAGGCAAAAAGGTCGGAGTGCCGCAGGGCACTTCCGGCGATATGATCCTGCGCATGACGCTCACCAGGGCCGGCATGACGGTCGGCGACATTCAGGTCGTGCCGATGGATCCTGCAACGATCGTTTCCGCGTTCACGTCAAAGCAGATTGATGGTGCCGGTATCTGGTATCCACTGATCGACGTGATCAAACCGCGCGTTCCGGATATGAAGGAACTGGCGTCCAACCAGGATTTCTATCCGCAGACGTCGTTCATCAATACCTTCGTCGCCCGCAACGAAATCGTCCAGCAGAACCCGGATCTCGTGAAGAAATTCCTGCGCGTCATGAAGAAGGCGATGGATTACCGCGCCGCGAATATCGACCGGTCCATTCAGATTACGACGGCCTTCCTCAATGCCCCGGCAGATGCGACCGAGAAGGTCGCCCGCAGCCGCAAGATGCTGACAAGCAGAGAACTGGACGCCTTCACAAGGGACGGCACGGTCAACAAGTGGCTGGCGGACTTCAACAAGATGTTTCAGGAGTTCGGCACGGTGAAGGATCCGCTGCCCCCGGAACAGTTCTATACGGGCGATCTGTTCACCAGCGCTTGATCGTCATCCACTCCTCACGGTTAGTCGACCGGCCGCGATGTCGTGAAAAGGCGGCGCGTGGCCGCCTGATCGGAGGGATCAGTGCCTTTGCGCAGTGGCTCCCTCGTAGCTGGCGATGTCATCGATGGACCATCCCGAAAGATGCACGTTGTGATGGTTGTCACAACGCCTTCGGGATGGACGTCGGCGTACCGAGGTCTGCTCGACAAGTTATTTTCCCGAAGCTTGTTGTCGGCTGTCAGCCGGCGGTAGATACCCGCCGGAGCCGCCTCCTGTCAAAACCGAGAAGAGCGATTTTCCTTCCGTGTGACGGGCGAAAATCGGGTTGGGCTGGATCAGAACACCAGTTCCGCATCATCGACATTGTAAGGAGCGTAGCGATAATCGCGGATGAAACTGATCCGTTCGCCGCTCCATTCCAGCCACATGACGTGGGTCGGTTTCGGGTCGCCTTAGGCGCTGAAAACGGCGATGACCTGCCGGCCCTCCAGCCAGGCGGGGACAAGCCATATTTCGTCGCACTTGGCGTAGATCGTGAAGAACAGACCGACGTCTGCAGCGCCGGAGCGCAGCGGGTACGAGGACTGCTGAAGTTTCACGTCCTCGGCGAGGAGCGCGCGCAGACCATTCCAGTCCCGCTGGTTGAACAACGAAACGTAGCGCACCGCGGCAGGGGAGGGTGCCGTCCGGTTCGGAAGCGGGATGCTTTGAGCATTGATCTCCCGGAGCCGCGCACGCCCCGCGCCAGATGCCCCTTCACCGCGTCAATTGTGATGCCGAGCAAACAGGCAATCTCTGCCAAAGGTTCGTCGAGCACATCTTTCAATATAACGGCGCGGCGCTGCAGGACAGGGAGTTCATGGAACCGCGACACCGCAGTGTGCATCGCTTCTTCATGCATCAGACTCTCCAAGGGATCGAGATTGATTTCGTCGACGACGTTTTCCGCGGCCTCGACGGGCTCTGCGGCACGGATCGCCCGGCCGCGCAACAAATCCAAGGCGCGATTATGGGCGATCTTGAACAACCAAGCCCGCGGGTGCGGCGCCTCGTACAGGTCTTCAAGGGCAACAAGAGCTTTGGCAAAGGTGTCTTGAACGACATCCTCGCCATCGATCACCGATCCCATGAGGCGGGCGCAATAGCGATGGAGCTCCGGCCGCAATGCCTCGGCCAGGACTGTGAATTCAGCTCGTGTGCCGCGGTCAGGTTCCGACAATCCAGTACTCAATCCGCAAACCTTTCCATTACGTCCACACCCTTGTCGCCAGACAATCCGAATGCGAACCCATCAGAATAAGCTGGATTGTCAAGCACGGCCACCACGTTTCGCCGAAGAGCCTCGGTGGGCATCGGCGCCCCGAAACGCGCCACGAATGCTTCGGGTTCGATGTCCATGGCCCGGGCATAGGCGCTGGCGGCGGTGTCACCGATACCCGTGCCTAAAATCATTTGCCGAGGCAGGATTGCCTGGAAACGGATACCAAGCTGCCTCTGCTCGGAAACCCGAGTGGCATATTTGGCCATGAACCGGAGCATGCGTTTGGCGCCGCCATAGCCGCCTGACATCGGGGATCCATCGACGGCCGCGCCGCTCGACACGACGACAACCCGGGTCCCGGGTTCGAGCGGCAGGTTCAGCGCGCCTTGCAGCCAGTGTAGCCCGGCTTTGACGTCGTGCTCCCAGGTCGCGGTGAAATCGGCCCAACTGATCTTGTCCAATCGCTCCATCGGCGGTTTCGCTCCGGCGTCAGCACAAGGATGTCCGGCCGAACGTCCGAAAGGATACGGTGGGTGGCGGCCTCGTCCCTGGCATCGGCTGCAATCGTCGAAACGGCCAGTCGGGTTCGGACCGCCTCAAGCGCATCGGATTGACGCGCCACAACCGTGACCCTTGCCTCCTGATCAACAAGTGCCTCCACCAGCCCCAGGCCGAGCCCGCGGCTTCCACCGGTGACGACGACATTCTTACCCTTGAGACTCATCGGTTCTGCTCCTTTGCTTCGATATTGCAAAGACGATCGAGGTTCTGGAAAAGAGTCAGCCGCTGACACTGGAAATCAAAACGCGATCCCATCGGGCTCGGGCCTGTGCGCGACCAGGAATGTGATCCCTGATAGAATTCGGGATCACGGAGACTGCCACGTCCACGCGGCAGCGCCTATGGCGAAGATTCATCACCCCCGAGCTTGCGCATATAGGCTTCGAACATGTCGGCCATTGCATTGGCGAACCCCTCGATCTCCGCCGCGTCATGCTGTGCCTCGGAGAACTCTTTCCCGACGGTGCTCATTGCCGTGAAAATCAGGTCACCCGCCATGTTACGGACTGCCTCCGAAGACCGTGGCAGCGCCTCTATCATGAAAGCGTCGATGTTACGGCTGCCCGCCTCGCGTGCCTCCAAGGCCTCCGGCGCATCTCTGTAGAGCGGGGCAGCGTCGTCCAGTGCAACGCGAACCGCAGCCTCGTCGCATTCCGACTGAATGAACATGTGGACAAGCCTGCGGAGCCTTGCGAGCGGCGGCATCGAGCGGTCGCCCAGGATATCAGCCAGCAGGTTGGTGGTCTGCCGCCATTCGTCGCTCTGCAGACGAAACAAAATAGCGGCCTTGTTGGGGAAGTACTGGTAAAGCGAGCCGACGCTGACGCCGGCCTTCTCAGCCACCCGCGCGGTGGTGAAACGATGTGCGCCCTCCTCAGCCAAAACGCGAACGGCAGCCTCGAGAATTGCCTTCACCAGCTCTTCCGAGCGGGACTGCTTCGGCAATTTTCTGGAAGAAATTGAATAGCTTGCCCGGCCGTTCATGTCCCAGCTCCGTAAAGCGATTAGCGAATGCGACTAATTAATCGTATTTTCTGGCTCAACGCAATCCTACGCAAACACGAACGGTTCTGATCATGAATTCCACCCTTTTGAGCGCTCCGCTCGCTCCCCTCCTGGATCGCCTCTTCAGGCAGGCCGACGCCGCTACCAGCCCCGCCATGGCAGCAATGTCGGAGGAAGAACGCGACCGCCTGCTGACAAGCAAGACCGAATATCTCGACCTCTATAGCCAGTTGAAGGACCTCTGGCTCCCGGTGTCCAGGGAGACGGGCGAGCTTCTCTACATGCTTGCGAGGAGCATGAAAGCAAAAACCATCGTCGAGTTTGGCACCTCTTTCGGCGTCTCGACGCTGTTTCTCGGAGCCGCGCTGCGCGACAACGGCGGAGGTCGCATCATCACCACCGAGTTCGAGCCGTCCAAGGTGGCGCGCGCCCGCCAGAACATCGCCGAAGCGGGGCTTTCGGATCTTGTCGAAGTGCGCGAAGGCGACGCGCTTCAGACGCTTGCAAGCGATCTGCCGGAAGGCATCGACCTGCTCGTGCTCGACGGCGCCAAGGCCCTCTATGAAGACGTACTTGCCCTGGTCGAGGATCGGTTGAGGCCCGGCGCGCTTGTCCTTGCCGACGACGTGGACTTCAGCCCGGAATATCTGAAACACGTCCGCTCGCAGACCGCCTCTTACCTCTCGACCCCGGTCGCCGAGGGCATCGAGCTTTCCATCCGCCTCGGCTGATGCCGAGACCCACGCCAACACACCACGCATAGGAGAATGAAAATGCATGTATTCGTTACAGGCGCCACCGGCTGGGTCGGTTCTGCGGTTGTCGAGGACCTGATCGGCGCCGGCCATACGGTGAGCGGTCTTTGCCGTTCAAGTGGAAAGGCAGCCACGCTATCGGCCATCGGCGCGACCCCCGTCGAAGGTTCGCTGGACGACCTTGGGCTGCTGCGCGCAACGGCCTCAACGGCCGACGCCGTCATCCACACCGCCTTCAATCACGACGATTTGTCCAAGTTCCTCGAGAATGTCGAGCAGGACCGGCGCGTGATCGAAACCCTCGGCGAGGCGTTGGTGGGAAGCAGCCGCCCGCTGATCGTCACCTCCGGTCTGATGGGCCTGCCCCGCGGGGCGAGGGAAGCCGATCTTCCAAACCCGGCGTTTCCGCGCAAATCGGAGGTCGCGGCGCGATCTGTCGCCGAACGCGGCGGGCGGGCGGCCACGGTGCGCCTCGCGCCTTCGGTGCATGGCATTGGCGATCATGGTTTCGTCCCGACCCTGATCCGTTTCGCCCGTCAGACAGGCGTCTCCGCCTATGTCGACGACGGCACCAATTGCTGGTCGGGCACTCATCGTCGCGACGCCGCCCGCGTCTATCGCCTTGCACTGGAAACAGGCGTCACGGAGGCGGTCTACCACGCGGTCGCAGAAGAGAGCGTGCCCTTCAGGCAGATCGCCGAAGCGATCGGGGCCGCGCTTGGTCTTCCAGCCGAGTCCCGGCCGCGCGAGCATTTCGGCTGGTTCGCCCATTTCGCGGGAAGCGATATGGCGGCTTCCAGCGTGAGGACCCGCGCGCTCCTCGGCTGGCAGCCGCGGGAGGCGAGCCTTCTCAGCGACCTCGGTCGCCCGGAATATTACGCAGGCTGATCGAAATGCAGAACCCGCGCCTCGAAGGCGGGTTCCGCACCGTAAGCGTTCACGTCAGCCAACGCGGTCCAAGTCAATCAAGGAAAGACGATGAACGACACGATCACACAATTGGCCACGGTCGGCCCGTATGACCTGCGGATCTATGACGTCCTCGAGGGCGAGATGGAGACCCTGTTGCAGGTCCTTGCCGAACTCGCCCTTCCCATGATGCCGGAATACGGCATCATGCCGGTAGGCTTCTGGACGGAGGAAACCGCTGAGAGGCTTTTCCAGATATCGAGCTATTCCCGGCTCGAAGATGTCCAGAGCAACTGGGATCGCTTTCATGCGGATCCGCGATGGCAGGAAGGGCTCGCAAGGATCCGACAGGACCGCGTCATCGTGAAGAAGGTCGAGACCGTTCTTCTGCGCGGGCTCGATAGCCTGCCTTCAGCGGGTTCCTGCGAAGCTGCAACGGGAGGATGCTTGTGATGTCACTCGAAGGAAAGACTGCTGTCGTGACCGGCGGCGCCCGCGGCATCGGCCGGGCTTATTGCGAACGTCTTGCGGCGGACGGAGCCAACGTCGTGGTCATCGACAGGGACGACGCCACCCCACTCCTGCCGTCGCTTTCCGGCAACGGACAGAAATATGCACTCGTCTGCGATGTCAGCGAGCCTTGGAACATTGAAGGCGCTGCCTCGACCGTTCTCGACCTGTTCGGTTGCTGCGACATCTTTGTGAATAACGCCGCCTATATGCCTATCACAACGCTTGAAACGGTCACTTCCGAAGTCTGGCGACGCGTTCACGCCATCAACGTCGAATCCATTGTTCACTTCGCTCGTGAATTTGTCCCGGCGATGGCTGCTGCCGGTTGGGGAAGAATCGTAACGACGGGATCTGCCGTGACGCTTCACCCTCAGACGCGCGACCTCGCCTACATCGCCAGCAAGGGCGCCGTTCACGCTGTCACGAAGGCACTCGCCAACGAACTTGCAGATAGGGGCATCACGGTGAATTCGCTCGCTCCGACCGTCGTTCTCACGGAGGGATTCGCCGGACGCCTGCCCCTGGACGGGCCGTCGGCTGACCAGATGATGGAGCGGATCATATCCCAACAGACCATCAAGCGCGCCTGCCTGCCCAGGGACGTGGCGGACGCTCTGGCTTTTTTGGTCTCCGATGAAGCGGGCTTTATTACCGGACAGATCATTCATGTGGATGGCGGCCGAACAAGAAGCGGCGCGTAATTCTTTCCCTCAAAGGCGGGCCGCAGGGTCTACATCGACTATTCTGACAGCAAGCGGCCAGCCCTTTCACCAATGCTGTGCCTCCATATGCGCCGACAATGTCATCTGCAGGGAGGTTTTCAGAGGTCATGACGCCGGAGCCCGTGTGGGCGATCAAGCGATCGCCCGGAGCCAGTGTTTTCGTGGCGGATGCACCATTCTCGGATATCGTTGCCAAAACGCCATAATTGTTGCACCAAGATCCCAGCACTATAGTCTCGACATTGCAAAATGGGATCAAAGTCGAATGCGCATACATTACGGTTTCCTCGGCATATTCCTTGCAATCGCACCATCGGCATATGCGCTGGAAGTTGGGCCACCGCCGGCTTTGGCGCCGCTGCAGGGCCAAGCGCAAGCCGCTCATTTGAGCGCACAGTTGCTGACGCGATATGCCTATAAGCCGGTTCCGCTCAACGATGCGCTATCGGTCAAGATTACAAATCGGTTCATCAAGTCCCTGGATCCGGACCGGATGCTCTTCCTGCAGGCTGACATCGACAAGTTCATGGCTGGCAGCGCCAGGATCGACGATGCCATCGTCCAGGAAGACCTGGATATTCCGTTTTCGATTTTTAATGTCTATGCGCAGCGCGTTGTCGATCGCATGACGTACGCGCGCAGCTTGCTCAAGCAGAACTTCGATTTTAGCGTGCGGGAAAGCTACTCTTTGCTCCGCGACGAAGAACCCTGGCCGCAATCGGAGCCGGAAAGGAACGAACTGTGGCGTAAACGCGTCAAAGGCGATTGGCTGCGTTTGAAGCTGGCCGGCAAAGCCGATGCAGCAATTCGTGAGACGCTCGACAAGCGCTATCAGAACATCCTCGAGCGCGCCTATACATACAAGAGCGATGACGTTTTCCAGTCGTTCATGGGCGCCTACACCACGTCCGTTGATCCGCATACGGACTATTTTGGTGCTGCCGCGTCGGCCAACTTCGACATTTCAATGAAGCTTTCGCTGGTTGGCATCGGCGCGGTATTGCAGGAACGCGATGGCTATACGACGGTCCGTGAACTCGTACCGGGAGGACCTGCGCAACTGTCCGGAAAGCTGGCGGTCGGGGATCGTATTATCGGGGTCGGTCAGGGCGAGAATGGCACCGTAAAAGAAGTCGTGGGCACCCGCCTCGATGAAGTCGTGCAAATGATACGCGGGACCAAAGATTCCGTTGTCCGCTTGGACGTCCTGCCGGCAGACGCCGGCGAGAGCCACCGGGTCATCAGCCTGGTGCGGGACAAGATAAGCCTCGAGAAACAGGCCGCGAAAAAGGCCATCCTATCCGTGGAGGACCGCGGTGCGGCGCGCAGAATTGGGGTGATTACCCTGCCGGTGTTCTATGAGGACTTCGAAGCGCGGCGCAAGGGCGACAAGGACTACAGAAGCGCAAGCCGTGACGTCGCCAAGCTTCTTGGCGAACTCAAGCGGGAAAACGTCGACGGCGTTTTGATCGATTTGCGTGATAACGGGGGAGGGTCGTTGGCTGAGGCGATCGATTTGACAGGCCTGTTCGTCGGAAAAGGCCCGGTGGTTCAGCAACGCGACGCCGAAGGAAAGGTCGAGGTAGAAAGCGATGATTTATCCGCGCCCGCCTGGGCAGGCCCGGTCGGTGTCCTGATCAATCGCGGTTCAGCGTCGGCCTCCGAGATTTTTGCCGCAGCGATACAGGATTACGGTCGCGGTGTGATTGTTGGCGAGCCTAGTTTCGGCAAGGGCACCGTACAAACCGTTATCAATCTCGACAATGTCGCCCACAACAGCAAACCGAAATTCGGCGAGTTAAAGTTGACGATTGCCCAGTTTTTCCGCGTCGACGGCGGGACAACACAGCTGCGGGGTGTGACACCCGATATCAGCTTGCCCGGCCTTTCGGACCCTAAGACCCTTGGCGAGGCGAGTTATGACAACGCGCTGCCATGGGCCCAGATCAAGCCTGCGAAGTATACGGCCGCGGGCAATATCGCGGCGCTGCTGCCGCAGCTCGAAAGCCGCCATGATGCTCGCGTGCAAAACGATCGGAATTTCCAGCATTTTGTCGAGGACGCCGCCGAATTGAAGGCGCAGCGCGAGAAGCGCGTCATTTCCCTCAATGAATCGGAACGTCAAAACGAATTGACGGCCTTGGCAGCCCGTCTCAAGGCGCGCGAGCAAACAAACGACGGTTTGGCTCGCAGTGGAGACGATGGCCTGGAAGCAAACGAGCGTAGCCTGAGCGCCGATATCGCCATGGAAAATGCCCGCAAGAACGCCAAGGACGTCTTGCAGAACGAAGCTGCCTCGATTGTTGCCGATGAAGCGGATTTGCTGGAGGGCACGTCAAAGCCTGGCACTCGGTGAAAGGCGGGGCCGCCGCCTCGCCACTTAATTCCCGCCGGAATTGCGCAATTCGCGTTCGGCCCTTTCGAGCGCGCTGGCGTTCAGCACCTTGCGAAGCAGTGCCACGGCGACTGCCCGCATGCGCAGGTTATACCAGCCCTCCGGTCCGTCGCCCGGCACTTCGTAGACATCCAGCTTTTCATAAAGCTGCTGGAGACGGTTCTGGACGCTCCGCAGCGAAAGCCTTTTGCGCTGGGCGATCGCTTTATCGGTCAGGCCGAGCGCCACATCCACCAGGATTTCGTATTCCGCATCGCTTAAACCATGCGCATTGCCGAGGCTCTTCTGCTGGATGCCACGCACCTCGCGGTCGATAACGCATTGCGACTCCATGAAGACGCCGCGCAGCGCCAGCTTCAACCGCTCGTCGGAGGTTGATTTCAGCACATACCCATAGGTCGCACCTTCCGGAACGATGCGTGCCACCCCGCGGACATAGGCTTCATCGGAATAGTTCGACCAGAACAGGATCTTGGTGTCCGGCCGCTCGCGCCAGATGGTGCGGGCAGCCTCGATGCCGTTTCGCTCGCTCATCTGCAGGTCCATGACCACATGTTCGGCCCGTGATTGGCGCGCCTGCACCTCGCCGGTGTGGCCGTTTTCCGCCTCCAGGATCGTGTCGCATTCCGGCAGTGCTGCCCGCACCGCCTCGTGGAGATAGGACCGGTGCAGCGGATCGTCCTCGATGATCAGCACCCTCATGTCGACGCCTCCACCAGGCGCTTCGGCCCGACGGGGAGGGTGACCTTCACGGATGTGCCGCGACGGTCGGCATGACCGGCCATCTCGAACCGCGCGGAGATGAGCCGCGACCGCGTCTTCATGTTGTCGATCCCATGGCCCGCCTTGTCCTGTGGGCTGCAGATGCCATTGCCGTCGTCGTCCACCTCGATCGAAAGCACCCGCTTGCGGCTCGCAAGACGCACCAGGATGGTTTTTGGCTGGCCGTGCCTGATGGCGTTGTTGACGGCTTCCTGGACGATGCGGAACAGGGCCGTCGCCACGGTTTGGTCGAGGTCAACGAGTGCGCCGTCGCTTTCGTCGATCATCCGCCATTCGATTGGCTGCCCGCTTTCGCGCACCGAGCGCTCGAGATGGTTCTCGATCGCCTCCGCCACGCCGAACAGCTGCAGCACGGTCGGCTTGGCCTCCTCGATGATCTCGCGAAGATCGTGCATGCATTGCTGCAGGGTGCGACAGAGCGGTTCGAGCGCATCGCCATGCATGTCCGCAAGCCTCGACAGACGCTCCATGCGCCGTGAGAGCCGCGTCAGGTCGGCAAGCGTCTGGTCGTGCAGGTCCATGCCGATCCTCTGGCGTTCGGCCTCCAGCGCCTCCGTCAGTTTCAGCGCCCCCAGCCGCAGCCCTTCCTCGCGGGCGCGTGCCTCCGTCTCGACGATCGCCGAGCGCTTGGCCTGCTCGGCCGCCCTCAATGCAAAGAAATAGGGGGCCAAAAGGTCGGCGATCGAACGGGCATTCTCGACATCCTCCATCGAGTAGCTGTCACGTTCATGGCTGGAGCAGCTCAAGGCACCTATGATATCTCCCTGGACCTTGAGCGGCACATGCAGCCTGCTCCTGAGGGAAAGCGCGATAATCGGGCTTGAAAAGGCGCCTTCGAAATGGAAGCGCGGGTCGGCACAGGCATCGGGCGACAAAAGGAAATCCACCTCTCCGGCCAAAAGCGTGCGGATCGGGCTGCCAGTCAAAAGCGCCGGCGGTTGCTGGCTCCAGGCAGTCGCAAGTCCGCTTTCGTAAGCGATGTGATATTTGCCATCCAGCATCTTGATGCAGACGTCGAGATGGTCGTGCGGAATGATGTGGCTGATCTCGGCCGCCACCGCCTGGATGATAGCATTGAAATCGAGCTGTCCGGCAAGAAGCCGGGAGATGCCGAGATAACGGTCGAACAACGCGTTTCGCGCCCGATTGAGCATGACGGACCTCCTCCCAGTCCTTGAAACCATTAGACGCTTCGTTGTGGTTCTTGTCTTGCGGGAACCCGCATATTTTGCGCGAATACCCGCAGAAAGGTTGCTTGTATGCGCCTATACAACATCTGATTTCTCCTCCATTCTCCTCCTACTGAGCAAACGGGGCTCAGCGCAAACACTATCTTCGGCCACCGTTGAGGAGCGGCCCGGGGAGAACCCCGTTGGGAACTCTAGGGAGGAAATCATGATCATCAGAAAGATGCTTTTCGCATCTGTCGCAATCGCTTGCGTTGCCGGGCCGTTCTCTGCCCTGGCCGAAACTTCGGGCAAGAAGATTGCCCTTTCCAACAACTATGCCGGCAATTCCTGGCGGCAGGCGATGCTGACCAGCTGGGACAAGATCACCAAGGACGCCGTCGCAAAGAAGATCGTTGCCGCTGCCGATCCGTTCACGACCGCAGAAAATCAGGCGACCGAGCAGGCCGCGCAGATCCAGAACATGATCCTGCAGGGCTATGATGCGATCGTCATCAACGCAGCCTCGCCGACCGCCCTCAACGGCGCCATCAAGGAGGCCTGCAATGCCGGTATCACGGTCGTTTCCTTCGATGGCATCGTGACCGAGCCTTGCGCCTGGCGCATCGCGGTCGACTTCAAGGGGATGGGCGAAAGCCAGATCGAATACCTCGCCAAGAAGATGCCGAAGGGTGGGAATCTTCTGGAGATCCGGGGCCTCGCCGGCGTTTCGGTCGACGATGAAATCCACGCCGGCATCCAGGCGGGCGCTCAGAAAAACCCGCAATTCAAGATCGTCGGAGCCGTCAACGGCGACTGGGCTCAGGACGTCGCGCAGCGCGCCGTCGCCGGCATCCTGCCAAGTCTGCCGGAAATCACGGCGGTCGTGACCCAGGGCGGCGACGGTTACGGCGCGGCGCAGGCCTTCGCCACGGCAAACCGACCGACCCCCACCATCGTTATGGGCAACCGCGAGGACGAACTCGTCTGGTGGAAGCAGCAGAAAGACAAGAACGGCTACGAGACCATGTCCGTCTCGATCGCGCCCGGCGTCTCGACGCTCGCCTTCTGGGTGGCGCAGCAGATCCTTGACGGCAAGCAGGTGAAGAAGGACTTGGTTGTTCCTTTCCTGCGCATCGACCAGGCCAATCTCGAAACCAACCTCGCCAGTACCCAGAAGGGCGGCGTCGCCAATGTCGAATATTCGCTGGAAGACGCTCAGAAAGTCATCAGCGCCAAATAGGCTGGTCCTCCCAAACAACCAGGCATGGCGCCAGCAGGCGCCGTGCCTTCGCATTGCCCTGCCCAGATCATCGACGATGTGTTTCGCATGAATGAAATAACAGCAAGACGAGAGGTGGTCGCGGTCCGCGGCCTCAAGGTGACCTTCGGCGCCGTCAAGGCGCTGGACGGAGCGGATCTCGTCATCCACGGCGGCGAATGCGTCGGCCTCGTGGGCCACAACGGCGCCGGCAAGTCCACCATCGTCAATGTTATCAACGGCAGCCTGAGCCCGCACGCAGGCGAAGTCAGCTATGGCGGTTCGAGGGCCCAACATGGCATCTCGACTGCACGAGCCAATGGCGTTCGCTGCGTCTTCCAGGAATTGTCGCTCTGCCCCAACCTGACCGTCAACGAGAACGCCCGCGTGATGCACGCGGAACTCGCCGGCTGGAACTGGCGCACCAAGGCGGCCGCTCTCGTCAAACAGCAATTGGGTGATATTTTTCCCGGCCACGGCATCGATTGCGACAGCACGATCGACGAGCTTTCGATCGCCGAACGACAGATGGTCGAGATCGCCATCAGCTTCGCCGGCCTGAACGAAAAGTCGAAACTCGTCATTCTCGACGAGCCGACTTCTTCGCTCGACGCGGGGTTGGCGGCGCAGCTCATGGCCTATATTCGGAAGTTCGTCGGGGAGGGCGGTTCTGTGCTGCTGATCTCGCACATCCTCGGCGAAATCCTCTCCACCTCGGATCGCATCGTGGTGATGAAGGACGGCCGGGTCGTCGCTGACCGCTCCGCTCCAGAGTTCAGTACCCGCAGCCTCGTCGAAGCCATGGGCAACGTGGTACGCGAGCAGGAATGGCTGCGCGCGGCAGACAAGCGCGATGGCGCGCCGGTGCTTGCGATGCCGCCACGACGGGGTCACGGTCTTGCCTTCCAAGCCCATCGCGGGGAGATGATCGGCCTTGCCGGTCTCGGGGGACATGGCCAGACGGAAACGCTCCTCGATCTCTATCTCTCGCGCAACAGCAACTGGTGGCCGGCACGCCGGAAGGAGATCGCCTTTGTTGCCGGCGACCGCAGCCTGAACGGTATATTCCCGCTCTGGAGCATCCTGAACAATCTCAGCATCGCCTCGCTCGGCGATCTTTCCTCGCGGAGCATCGTGGACCATGATCGCGAAGGCGTGCTCGGCAACGGCTGGAAGACGCGCATCGAGATCCGTACGCCGGATATGGAAAATCGCATCCTGTCGCTTTCCGGCGGCAACCAGCAGAAAGTGCTGTTCGCCCGTGCATTGGCGACGACGGCGAGGATCGTGCTGATGGACGACCCGATGCGCGGCGTCGATGTCGGCACCAAGCAGGAAGTCTATGACATCCTGCGCTCCGAGGCGGCAGGCGGTCGCACCTTCATATGGTATTCGACGGAAATGGACGAAATTCGCCTCTGCGACCGGGTCTACGTTTTTCGGGAAGGCGCCATCGTCGCGGAACTCGCGGGCGACGCGATCACCGAGAAAAACATACTCGAGGCTTCCTTCGGCGCAGGCGAGGCGGCATGAAGATATCCTCCGGCACGATCCGCCTTATCATCCCTGCCGCGTCGCTGGCGCTGCTGCTCACCGCCGTCTTCTACATGCAGCCGCGCGCCATGAGTTATACCGGCCTGAACCTGCTCTTCAATCTCGCGGTGCCGATCGCGCTCGCGACGGTCGCGCAGATGCTGATCATGGCGGTTAACGATCTCGACCTGTCGATGGGCGCCTTCGTCAGCTTTTGCGCCTGCGTGACGGCGACGTTCCTGCAGGCCTCCCCGGCAATCGGCGTGCTGATTTTCCTTGGCGCCATTGCGGCCTATGCCGTGATTGGCATGGTCATTCATGTTCGAGAATTGCCCTCGATCGTCGTGACGCTGGGTATGAGCTTCGTCTGGGGCGGGCTTGCGGTCCTTATGCTGCCATCCCCCGGTGGCGAAGCTCCGGCCTGGGCCCGCTGGCTGATGACCTCCCGGCCTCCTTTTGTGCCGATGGCGATTGTCGCCAGCCTCGTCATCGCGGGGGTCACCCATTTCGTCATCATGCGCTCCTCCGCGGGTGTGCTGATCCGCGGCATCGGCGGCAATGTCCGCTCGGTCGAGCGCGCCGGCTGGTCGGTTATCCGCATCCGTGCCGGAACCTATGCGTTGGCCGGCTTCTTCGCCGTTCTGTCCGGCATCGCGCTCGTCGGCCTTACGACCTCGGCGGATGCGAACATCGCATTGCGCTACACGCTGCTGTCGATCGCCGGCGTCATCCTCGGCGGCGGCGAATTCGTCGGCGGCAAGGTCTCGCCGATCGGCGCCGTTATCGGCGCATTGACCCTCACGCTCGCCGGCTCCTTCCTCTCCTTCATGCGCATATCACCCGATTGGCAGATCGGCGCGCAGGGCGCGATCCTGATCGTCGTGCTGGCGCTTCGCCTTTTCCTGAACCGGTTGGAAAAGCAGGAGAAGGGCCGATGAACGCCGCGCGCCTCCTCTTTACCAAGCCCTGGATATGGTCTTTCGCGGCCACGATGATCGTCTGGATCGTCACCGTCCTCTTTACCGGCGGCGCGAGTTCGCTAGGCTTGTCCCAGGCAGCCCTTACCTTCGCGGCCTTCTCGGTCATCGTCGGCATCGGCCAGATGTTCGTCATCACCCTTGGTCCCGGCAATATCGATCTTTCCGTGCCCGCCACGATGACGCTTTCCGGGACGCTGGCATTGAAGCTGATGGACGTGCAGGATGGCATGATCCTCGTCGGCCTGCTGACGTCGATCCTGCTGGGTTTCGCAATCGGCATCGGCAACTATGCGCTGATAAAACTCCTGCGCATCCCGCCGATCATCGCGACCCTCTCCATAAGCTTCATCGTGCAGTCGACAGCCATCTGGGCGAACCGCGGCCTGCGCATCAAGCCGCCGGAAGTGCTGGCGAGCTTCACGACGTCAAGCCTGTTCGGCATCCCCAACATTGCGATCGTCGCCCTGATCCTCTCGGTCATCGCCTGGGTTCTGCTGAAAAAGACCATTTATGGCCGCTGGATCTCGGCGATCGGCCAAAGCACATTCGCCGCCCGGATGACCGGCATTCCCGTCGACGGCACGCGGCTCGTCACCTACATCCTCTGTGCCGTGCTGGCCTCGATCTGCGGTTATCTGCTCGCGAGCTTCTCCGGCGGGGCTGCACTGAACATGGGGTCCGAATACCTGCTGATGTCGATCGCCGTGGTGGTGATCGGCGGAACGGCGGTCGCGGGCGGCAACTCCAACATCCCCGGCATCTGGGGCGCGTCGCTCTTCATGTTCCTTGTCGTGTCGATGTTGAACACCTATGGCTTCGGTGCCGGGTTCCGCCTCATCCTGACCGGCCTCATCATCATCGCCGTCATCCTGGTTGCCGGCGGCCGTCAATCCAACCGATGAACAAACTCAAATCGGACCCTCTCCCATGCCGCAAATCCCTTCCATCTACGAAATCCACGACGACCGCTTTCGGCACCTGATCGTTGGCAGCGCGGCTCTCGAAGAGCTTTATTCCGATTGCCGCTGGGCCGAAGGTCCGGTCTGGTTTGCGGATTTGAACTGCCTGATCTGGAGCGACATACCCAACCAGCGCATGCTGCGCTGGGCGCCGGACGGCGGCGTCTCGATCTTCCGTTCGCCGTCGAATTTCGTCAACGGCAATACACGTGACCGGCAGGGCCGGCTGGTGTCGTGCGAACACGGTGGCCGGCGTGTCATCCGGACCGAGATCGACGGTTCGATCACGGTTCTTGCCGACCGTTATCAGGGCAAACGGCTCAACTCGCCGAACGATGTCGTCGTGCGCTCGGACGGCAGCGTCTGGTTCACCGACCCGACCTACGGCATCAAGTCCGACTATGAAGGTTATCGGGCCGAGCCGGAGCAGGATACACGTAATGTCTACCGTCTCGATCCGGTGAGCGGCGACCTTGAGGCGGTCGTCATCGATTTCGGCCAGCCGAACGGCCTTGCGTTCTCACCGGATGAAACGAAGCTCTACGTCGCCGATTCTGCCTCCAGCCATGATGTCAATGCGCCGCGTCATATCCGTGTCTTCGACGTGGTCCACGGCAAGCGTCTTGCCAACGGCAAGATCTTCTGCAGTCTCGACAATGGCCTGCCCGACGGTTTCCGCGTCGATATCCAGGGCAATGTCTGGACCAGCGCCGGCGATGGCGTGCATTGCTTCTCCCCGAAAGGCGAGCTTCTCGGCAAGATCCTGGTGCCACAGACCGTCGCAAACGTCACGTTCGGCGGCCCACGCAAAAATCGGCTTTTCATCACCGCCACCAAGTCGCTCTATTCGGTTTTCCTGGCGACCAACGGCTCGGCGCTGGGCTGACCTCATCCACAGATCGGCGGCAACTTTGCATGCCGCCGAAGACACACGTAGCGATGTTTCCCCGGCCTGATTTAATGTCCTGCTTTTCCCAGCAGTTTGAGGCGCGTGATCAATGTCCTTGAGCGGCGGATTGCCGTGAAGGCCGCGCCGAGCGCGATTATTCCAAGACCAATCATCAGGATCTGGTTGTACCCGCCCCACAACGGTTCAAGGATCGATGCCAATCCTGCCGCGGTGATCGTTGCCATACGGTGCTGCTTGGCCATCGGGCCTGAGAAATCACTCGGATTGCCTGTGGCGCGGCCGAGTTCCCGGACATAGGCCGTCAAGACGGCAAAAGCACCGGCGGCCCAGCCGAGACCTGGCATGCCGATCCCATATCCGACGCCCGCAAAGATCAGAAGATCGGCGACGCGATCCGGGAGCTCGTTCCAGAACGGCCCGTCCGGCTCTCCCTTTCCGCCTTCGACGGCGACCATGCCGTCGAACAGATTGCAAAGCAACCGGCCCTGGCAGCAGAGGACGGCCAATAGAAGGCAGGCAATACGCGCCCATCCGACCGTTTGTCCCGCCAGATAGAAGGCGCCGCCGCCAAGCGCTGCCGCGACCATGCTGGCCTGGGATATCTGGTTGGGCGTGATGGTTTTCGACGCCATCCACCGCGCGATCGCGCCTGCCCAGCGCGTGTTGCGGCTTGCCAGAGGTCGCCTGTCGCCTGTCTCGGTCATGTCTTGGCTCCTCGTGCGGAGATCGAATAATTGTAGATCGTGGCGTAGCTCGTCGATACCAGAAGCGGAACCGCGACGGTCTTGAGGATTTCCGGTGTGCCGCTCGCCGCGTGGATGGCGACGAGAACCGCGGCCGAGCCGAGGCAGGCAATCAGCGGCGGCGCCCAAAAACGTGTCAGGCCCTCAAAGCGCTTCGAAAGCCCGTCGATCACCGATTTCAGGAAAAGCGTCAGGCAGGCGGACATCACGCCCTGCACCAGACCCGAATAAAGCGGCCTTGGCATTTCATAAGCACGATTGGCAAAAACCGCCCAGCCACCCATGGCAAGAAATGCAAACAGCACATGCACCGTTCCGCTGCGCGCAAGCCGTTTCAGCGCATCCGGCATCACAGCGACCACCAGTAGCGCACGATATGGAAGAAGATCGGTGCCGAGAAGACGACGGAATCCAGCCTGTCGATCAGACCGCCATGACCTTCGATGAGATTGCCCCAGTCCTTGATGCCGCGATCCCTTTTGATCGCCGACATCACCAGGCCGCCGAAGAAACCCATCAATGTGATAATGAAGGCGAGGAGCCCTGCCTGAACCGGCGTGAATGGCGTTATCCACCAGAGGGCCGCGCCGATCAGGGTAGCGCTGATGACGCCGCCGACAAAACCTTCGACTGTTTTCGACGGCGACAATTTCGGAGCGATCTTGGTGCGCCCGAACAGCTTGCCCCACACATATTGCAGCACGTCACTCAACTGGACGACGATCACCAGGAAGGCGATCAGCAGCACGTTGCGCCCCTCGTAGCCCGGGATGTTCAAGGTCAGCAGCGCCGGGACATGCGAGGCGCAGAAGACGCAGATCATCAGTGCCCATTGCACTTCGGCGATGCGGATCAGAAAGCGCTCCGTATCGCCCCTGAGCACGGATATGATCGGCATCAGCAGGAACGCATAGACCGGAATGAAGATCGAGAAGATGCCGTATTGTTCCGCCCAGAGCAGATAATACTGAAGCGGCACCACGACGAAGAAGGCGGCCGCCAGTGCCCAGTGATCGGCTCGGCGGGTGTTGATGAGGGTGACAAATTCTCGAAGCGCGGCAAAGGAGCAGAACCCGAATAGAATGAGAACGCCGATTCGGCCCGCCACGAAGGCAATGCCGATCAGGACGACCATGATCCACCAGGCCTTGATCCGGGCATTGAGGTTTTCGATCGACGCGTTCGAGCCGGTCGGCGAGAGGCGCTGTTGCAGCACGTAGCCGATGGCCGAGGCGAAAATGAGCACGCCGAAGATACCGGCCACCAGCGTCAAGAGATCGGAACTCGCGGCACTCATTCACCACTCCCTGCAGGTTTAGGAGACAAAGCTAAAAGAGCGCTTCGCATTCGATCAAGGAAAGCGTCCTTGGTTTCACCCGGAGCGGACTGCAGGGCACTACCGAAGGTGACGGTGCAGATCAGCGGTATCGGGACGATCTCGCCCTTCGGCATGACGCGATTGAGATTGTTGATCCAGACCGGAACGAGATCTATGTGAGGCCGCGCCGTGACCAGATGAAAAATACCGCTCTTGAACGGAAGGAGAGGGGCCTCGGACTGGTTGCGCGTGCCTTCCGGAAAGAGGATCAGCGATGAACCGGCGTCGATCGCCGAGGCCATTTGCGCAATGGGATCCTCCGTCCTCTTGTCACGCTCCCTTTCGATGAGGACGGCATTGAAGACGTCGCTGCCAATGAAGCGATTGAGCGGCGATTTCAGCCAGTATTCAGCGCCGGCAACCGGACGAGCCTGATGGCGGAGCCTTGGCGGCAACACCGCCCAGACCAGCACGAAGTCACCATGGCTGGAGTGATTGGCAAAATAGATGCAGGGCCGGGAAGGCAGCCCTTCGTCGGGCCATATGGCGCGAACCGCCGTGACCGCCCGGGCAAACAGGACGATTGCCGCCGCCGCGGCCTTTGCAATAAAACTTTTCATCCACCCCCCGGCCGAAGTTCGTGATCGCGCCGGCCGAACTCTAGCACCGTCATCGCCGGAAGAAAGGAACTTCGCAGACGTCCAGCTGAAAAATCGCGAAGATGCTGCCGCGCCACTCATACGCCCTCCACCGCCGGAGCAATACAAGTTCGTTAGGTGGCACATCACTTGCATCGCGTCCCGCGATCCGCCTGCAAGAGGAAACGGCCGTGTACGCGAACATAAATCCCTCTATCGACGTCAGGTTGCTGCGCACCACCTATCTGCTGCTGAGGGAGCGCAATGTCTCCAAGGTCGCCGTGCTGCTCGGACACAGTCAGCCGGCCGTCAGTGCCTGCCTGAAGAAGGCGCGCGAGATCTTTGCGGATCCGCTTCTCGTGCGCAGCGGCCAGAAACTGGTGCTGACCGAGCGCGGCGAAGAGGTGATGGCCTCGATCGCGGCCATGCTCGAAGGCCTCCTGGATACACTCAACCGCAGCAGCCAGTTCGATCCCGGCATGGTTCACAGCCGGATGCGGATTGCCGCGGTCAACTGCTTCGGCACCTTCCTCATTCCGCCGATCGCCACCAGCATCCGCCACGAGGCGCCGGGTATATCGGTGGACTTCTTCGCGCCCTCGGAACAGAGCGACCTGATCGAGGATCTGGGGTCGGGCCGGGTGGACATGGTGATCGGCAATTGGCCGGCGCCGCAGCAGAGCCTGAAATCGAGCACGCTCCTGCATTGCGACATCGCCTGCGTAGTGCAGAAATCGAATCCGCTGGCGAAGCGCGGGCGCCTTCTGCTCGATGATTATCTCGATGCCGACCATGTCTCGCCGACGCCCGGCTCCAACGCCGTCTATAGCCCGATCGACGGACGACTGGCGCAGCTTGGAATGCGCCGCCGCATCGCCATGTCGGTTCCGGAATATGCGCTGATCCCGGCAATCCTTGCCGAAACAGACCTGATCTTCACCACGGCGCGACCCTATGCGGAATATATCGTCGCCAATGCGCCGGCCAATCATCTGCAGCTCGTCGAGGCGCCGAGGGAGTTCGACCAGATGAACCTCTATCTGTTGTGGCACGAGCGGGCTCACAACAGCGGCGCCAACCGGTGGCTGCGCAATGTCATCCGCACCGTCGCCCGCCGCTTCGACCAGACACTCCACCCCGCGCCATCCGCAATCCCGCTGCGGGCTGCCTCTTGAGGCCGGCAGGTATAAGCAAACGGATATACCCGCTATCGACGGCCATGGCATTCACCTCCGGCGCAAATTTGCTCATGCTGAAGGCAGGATTTACATCTGCCAAAGAATTGAGCAGGCAGATTTAGCGCCGGGGAATTTCGAAATGTTGATGCACACTCTTCTCGTGGATGGCGCCAATCGCGATCCGGACCATGCGTGTTTCCACTGGGTCGATCGCGACAAGAGCCTGACCTATGCGCAGGCCGTCGATGCCATGGAAAGGGCTGCCGGCGCGCTGCACAGTTTCGGCGTCAAGCCGGGCGATCGGGTGACGATCTTTGCCCATAACGGCATGGACTATCTGACCATGATGCTCGGCTGCTGGCGGCTCGGGGCGATTTCAGCTCTCGTAAACGTCAAATTCGCCGACGAACTTGCCTATTATTTCGGCGATCACCAGCCGACGGTGGTCGTTTATACCCACGACAAGCATGAGCAGGTGAGTGCGGCGGCCGCCGGCGTGCCGACAATCCGGGCCTTGATCTGCATGGACGGCCCGCAACTAGGCGCTCATTCTCTGCCGGACCTGATGGCGGCTGCCCTGCAGGCGCCTGCCGATCCGGGCAACGAAGATGCGATTGCCCATCTTTCCTATACGTCCGGGACGACCGGCAAACCGAAGGGTGCCTGCCTGAAGCACGAGCCGACGGTGAGGGCGACCCGCTGCATCGCCGAGCGGCTGCAGATCACCGCGGCCGACGTTTCGTTCGGCCCGAGCGCGCTGTCGAGCTCCTATCAGCTGGTCGGCAATCTCCTGCCGCAGCTGTCGCGTGGTGCGGCCATCAATGTCATGGGCCGCTGGACTCAAGCGACCGGCTTTGATGCGCTGGAAGCCCGCGGCGCCACCATGTTGATCGCCAATCCGCCGATCCTCACCGACGTGCTCAACGAAGCCGCCATCCGGGGCCATTCGCCTTCCAAGCTGCGCATGAGCATGTCCGGCGGCGGTCCGGTTCCACCGGTTCTCAAGGCTGGCTGGCAGGAGAAGCTGAAGCTGCCGCTGGTCGAAAGCTACGGCCAATCCGAGCTCGGCGGTTTCGTGGCGCTGGGCTTTCCGAAGCTCGATGCCGCCGACATCGAGACCCGACGCGCCGGCATGCCGCTTCCGGACAAGGAAGTGCGCATCCTCAATTCCGACGGTTCCGAACTTGCCTGCGGCTCCGTCGGCGAAATCGCACTCCGCGGCGGCTTCATGTGGGGTTACTGGGGCAAGCCCGAAAAGACCGCCGAGACGCTGCGTGACGGCTGGCTGTGGACCGGCGATATCGGCATGATCGACCGGCACGGTTTTGTCACCATGATGGGGCGCCGCTCCGAGCTTCTCGAAGTGGGCGGCAAGACCTGGTACCCTCGCGACGTGGAAGAGGCGCTTTCGACGGTGGCCGGCATCGAGCAGGCAGCGGTCGTCGGCGTGCCCGACCCCGCGATGAAGACCCGGCCGGTCGCCTTTGTACAGGCTGCCGCGCCGGTCGATGGTGAGGCCGCAAAGGCGCAGATCGCTGGCACGGTTCCCTACGACCTCTCCGTCATGACGGTCATTTCACTGACCGAACTTCCCATGACCCCCACCGGCAAGATCGCCAAGGCGGAGTTGGCGGCACGCGCCGCTGCGGCCTGAGCGACAATCGAGGACATGACCATGAAACTGAAATCGCATTGGTGGTGGGATCATACGGCACGGGATTTCTCCGAATTCGAGATGGAAAAGTTCGTGGCGATCCTGCCGATCGCCGCCGTCGAGCAGCACGGTCCGCATCTGCCGGTTCGCGTCGATGCCGCGATCAATGCCGGCGTCGTTGCCCGCACCGTCGAGCTGATGGGTGACGACCTGCCGGTTCTGGTCCTGCCGATGATGCCGGTCGGCAAGTCGGTCGAGCATACCGCCTATCCAGGCACGCTCACCTTCAATTACGACACGCTCGCCAAGATGTGGTTCGAGCTCGGCGAAAGCGTCAACCGGGCCGGTTGCCGCAAGATCATCTTTGTCAATTCGCATGGCGGCCAGCCGCAGGTGATGGACATCGTCTGCCGCGAGCTGCGCATCAAGCTCGGCATGTTCGCCGTCAGCGCCTGGGCAAGCGCCGGCGCCGATTTCTCCGACCTGTTCAGCGCCCATGAGATGAAGCACGGTATCCATGGGGGCGAGGCGGAAACCAGCGTCATGCTGCATCTGCATCGCGAGCTGATCGACATGCAATATGCCGAGGATTTCGTTCCCGTCTCCGTCGAGCTGGAAGCAGCCGGCGGGTTGCTGATGCCGGAAGGGCGGATCGGTTACGGCTGGCAGACCCAGGATGTGCAGCCCTCCGGCGCTTGCGGCAATGCCGCTGCCGGCGATGCCGAGCGCGGCCGGCTTTATGTCGAGCGCAGCGCCGCCAACCTCCTGAAGCTGATCAAGGAAGTCCTGGATTTCCCGCTCGACCGGATCACTTCCAAAACCATCTACAAGGGCTGATGACTTGACGACGTCACGCGCACCATACGACGTTGCCAGCCCCGAAAGGGGCGAGCTTTCGCTCGATGACGGCGTCGTGCTGGTGTCCGACATCTATTGCCCGGTCGGGGAGGGCACATTTCCGGTCCTCTTGATGCGGCAGCCCTACGGGCGGGCCATCGCCTCCACCCTCGTGCTGGCCCATCCTTCCTGGTACGCCTCACATGGCTATATTGTCGTCATCCAGGACGTGCGCGGCTGCGGCGATTCCGGTGGCGTCTTCGAGGCTTTCGTCAGCGAGATCGCGGATGGGGCGCGAACGCTGGAATGGGTGTCAGGATTGCCGGGAAGCAACGGCAAGCTCGGCCTCTACGGCTTCAGTTACCAGGCAGTGACACAGTATCTGGCGATCGCCGGCAAGGGGAATGGCCGGCCGGATGCGATCGCGCCGTCCATGGGCTCGTGGATGCCGCGCGACGACTGGGCTTATGAAGGCGATGCCTTCCGGCTCGGGCTCAATGCCGGCTGGGCGGCACAGATGGCCCGGCTGACGGCTGCGCGGCGCGAGGATGCCAGAACCTATGCGGCACTCGGCGGTGCCGGAGACGATGTGGCCCTCCGCGACCTGCTCGTCTCTCAGCCCAACATATCGCATCTCGCCAAATGGGTGGCGGACGAGAAGGACTATTGGGATGCGGTGTCGCCGGGCGCGCAACTGGCCGACGATCCGCTCGATATTCCGGTCCTTCACACGGGCGGTTGGGCGGACTTCCTGCTTCAAGGCACCTGGGCTGCAGATGCCGCGTTCAGGGCCAGGCATCCGGACAGCACTCATCTGGTGATCGGCCCCTGGGCACATGCGCCCTGGAACCGTGCAGGCGGCGCCTCCGATATGGGAGCCAATGCGGAACTCTCGATCGACCGCGCGCAGCTGGCCTTTTTCGATTTCTATCTCAAGGGTCTTGGCGAAAAGCCGCTGCCGGTGAGGTTGTTCGACATGGGGCGGCGGCTCTGGTGCGATTTCGGGGACCGTCCCATCAGCTCCGAAGCCGAGTTTTTCCTCTCGTCCTCAGGCCTTGGCGCGGCCATGGTCAGCGACGGTAGCCTGTCGATGGAGAGCGGCGCGCAAGCCCGCGACACGTTCGTGCACGATCCGACCCGTCCGACGCCGCTTGTCGGCGGTCATCTCGGGACACCTGCCGGTTTTGTCGATCGCAGCGGCCACGACAACCGCGCCGATGTCGCCGTCTATACCAGTGCGCCCTTCAACGTGGCGCGTTTCTTCGGTGGCGAGGCCTCGGCCGAGATCGAGGTCGAAACGCAATCCGAAGGTTTCGACCTCTGCGCGACGCTGTCGCTCGTCGCCCCGTCTGGAGAGGCGAGGGTGCTGAGCACCGGTTATGCCCGCCTTGAAGGTGGTGGGCAGGTTTCCGCGCGCGTCAGCCTGCGCCCGGTCTGCGTCACCGTTTTGGAAGGTTTCGCCTTGCGGCTTTCGCTCCAGGGCGCCGGGGCGCCGGTCTTCGAAATTCATCCCGGCAACGAGCCGTTCGCATCCGTCCCCGAGATGGCGCGGCGACCGATCACCATTTCCATCTGCCATGGCGGAACGACGCGTTCGCGCCTGATCATGCCCGAGGCTCCCGACAATGTCGCATAAGCACTACCTGACGCTCGACAACATCACGGCTATTTACGGCGATTCCGTCGCCGTCAGCGGCCTCACGATCGAGGTCGCCAAGGGCGAACTTCTGTCGCTGCTCGGGCCGTCCGGCTGCGGCAAGACGACGACGCTCCGGATGATCGCCGGCTTCGTGCAGCCGTCGGAAGGGCGCGTCATTCTCAATGGCGAGGACATCAGCAAGCGGCCGGTGCATACCCGCAATATCGGCGTCGTCTTCCAGTCCTACGCGTTGTTTCCCCATCTGACGGCGCTCGACAATGTCGGTTTTGGGTTGCGCATGCGCCATGTCGGCAAGGCCGACAGCCGCGCCCGCGCTGCCGCAGCACTCGATACGGTCGGGCTTGGCGGCTATTACGATCGGTATCCCGGCCAGCTTTCCGGCGGCCAGCAGCAGCGCGTGGCGCTTGCCCGCGCGCTGGTGATCGAACCGGACGTGCTCCTCCTCGACGAGCCGCTGTCCAACCTCGACGCCCATCTTCGTGCCGACATGCGCACCGAAATCCGCACGCTGCAGCAGCGACTTGGCATCACCACCGTTTTCGTCACTCATGACCAGCAGGAAGCACTTGCCATGTCGGATCGCGTCGCGGTGATGAACAAGGGACTGCTGGCCGAAATCGGCACGCCGGTTGCGCTGTGCGACCGGCCGCATTCGCCGTTCACCGCCTCCTTCCTTGGCGCCCGCACGGTGATCGAAGGCAAGACCGAGAACGGTCTGTTCTCCGCGCCGGGGCTGACATGCGAGGGGGCACCGTCAGGTGCGACCCGTCTCGTGCTGCGCGCCTCGCGCCTGAGACTGTCCGGCGAGACGGGGCCGCTGCATGTCTCCGGCACGCTCGTCAACGCAGCTTTCCTCGGCGACACCTACGAAGCCGATATCCAATCCGCATGCGGCACGATCCGCCTGATCGTGCCTTCGGATATGCCGCCTCCGCCCCTTGGGACGCCGTGCAGCATCCAGACCCAGCCGGGTGGCGCCACATTCATCTGATCAAAAAAGGGGAACCAAGACATGAACGTCTCGCGTCGTACATTCAACAAGCTGATTGCCGGTGCCGGCCTTGCCGCACCGTTCCACATCATCCGTCCCGCCTCCGCGCAGGAGCCGAAAAAGGGCGACGAACTGGTCGTCGGCATCTGGGGCGGCGCGCAGGAAAAGATCGTCAAGGAACATGTCGAGAAGCCGCTGGTCGAGAAATACGGCTGCAAGATCAGCTACGTTCTCGGCGGCACCGGTGACCGTCGCGCCCGCGCCTATGCGGAACGCGGCCGTCCGAGCTTTGATGTTCTCTACCTTAACATCTTCGAAAGCCGCCAGGCGGTGAAGGACGGCGTGACCCAGGCGCCGACGCCTGCCGTCAAGAACTTCGAAGCGCTCTATCCGAGCGCCCGCAAGGGCGGTTACGGGGTTGCCTTCAACCCCTGCACGATCGTCTACGACAAGACCAAGGCGTCGAAGCCGATCACCTCCTGGAAGGACATGTGGAACCCGGAATGGAAGGGCCGTATCGCCTGGCCGGATGGTCTGGGCGCCGAAGGCATTTCCGCGTTGATGATGGCCGCCCGCGTCTGGGGCGGCGACGAGAAGAACGCCGACATCGCCTTCGAAAAGGTCAAGGAACTGAAGCCCTTCGCGGCGATCCAGGGCAGCCAGGCGCAACTCTTCGAAATGTTCGACCAGAAGCTCGCCGACCTTTCCGTCGAGTTCGGCAGCTTCACCCAGTCCTATGTCGAAACGCGCAATCCCAATATAGCGATCGCCACCCCGGTCGAGGGACAGGCGCTTTCGATGAACGTCGCCTGCATCACCGAAGGCACCAAGAACCAGAAGCTCGCCGAAGAGTGGATCAACCTGCATCTTTCCGAACCCTGCATGCTCGCCTACGCACGCCAGATCTACTACTCGCCGACCGTCAGCAACATCACCGTGCCGGACGACATCAAGTCGAAGCTCGTGCTCGGCGATGCCAATGTCGCCAAGCTCGTCGATTTCGATTGGGACGTGATCAATGCCAGCCGCGCCAAATGGCAGGCGAAATACGATCGGGAGATCGCGGGATGAACCGTTGGATCGGGCCGGCGCTTGCAGCGCCGGTCACCCTTTGGCTGCTTTTATCCTTCGCGGCGCCAATGTTCGTGGTACTCGTGCTTTCCCTGCACGAGTATCCCGATCCTTTCGGCCCGCTGTTCCTGGCGCCGTCGATCGCGCAGTTCCGGGATATCGTATCGGATGGCTTCTATTTCGGCGTCGTCTCCGAAACCATCCTGCTCGGCCTTGGCGTCACCGTGATCACCGCGCTTCTCGGTTATCCGCTCGCCCACTGGCTGGCGCGGATGCCGGTGAAATACCGCGCGGCCGCGTTTGCGGTCATCCTCATTCCGCTATTGACCAATGTCGTGGTGCGCTCGCTCGGCATCATCCTGCTGCTGGCGCCCGAGGGCCTGATCAATTCGGTCACCGGCCTGATCGGCATTCCGCCGGCGAGATACATGCTGTTCACCCATGGTGCGGTCGCCGTCGCATTGGCGCAGGTCTTCCTGCCGTTCATGGTGCTGGCGCTCTACGACAACCTGCAGAACACTTCGCCGCGCGTTCATGAGGCGGCGCAGAGCCTTGGCGCATCTCCGGCGGTCCGGTTTCTCACCGTCGACCTGCCGCTGTCGCTGCCGGGCCTGCGTTCCGGCACCGTCATCGTTTTCCTGATGGCGACCACGGCCTATGTGTCCGCCTCCCTGCTCGGCGGCAAGAAGGTCTGGACCACCGGCATGCTGGTGCTGCAGGAGGCGATCAAGAACCTCAATGCACCGCTTGCGGCCGCACTTGCGATCATCATGACCGTCACCGGTCTCGCCTTTGCGGCGCTCTGCGCCTACGCGCTCAACCGCCTGATGCCGTGGTTAAAGGGCAAACCCAGCAATCCGTGGAGCATTCCGCGCTGGCTGGTGCCGATCATCGACATCCTCGGACCGATCGTGTCGAAGCTGCTGCTCGCAACCTCGTTGCTGCTCCTGCTGCTGCCGCTGGTGCTGGTCTGCGTCCAGAGTTTCAACGACGTGCCGCAGGCAACCGCTTCAGGCTTCCGCGGTTTCACCCTCAAATGGTATGAGGCGGTGTTTTTTGCCGGAACCTATGCGGATGCCTTCTGGGTGTCGGTGCGGCTTGCCGTCACTTCCATGCTGGTGGCGCTGGCGCTCTCGCTGCCTGCCGCATTCGCGCTCGCCCGCTATCCCTTCAAGGGCCGGTCCGCGCTGTTGACCTTCTGGCTTTTACCGATGTCGCTGCCGCATGTGGCGATCGGCGTCGGCATGCTGCGGCTGCTGCAGATCTACCTGATCATCCCGCCTTTCCTCGGCCTCGTGGCGATCCACGTGATCGTCATCCTGCCGTTTGCGATCACGCTCCTGACCACCTCGGTCATGGGGCTCGATCGGGCGCAGGAGGAGGCGGCGGCGAGCCTCGGGGCAAGCCCGGTGCGACGCTTCTTCCTGATCATCATGCCGGGTCTGGCGCCGGGACTGTTTGCGGCGGGCATCGTCGGCTTCCTGCTCAGCTTCGGTGAAGTCACCGTCACCAGCTTCCTCACCACCGCCCGCCTGACGACTTTGCCGGTCCGCATCTACGCGGAATCGACCTTCAGCCTGGAGCCGACCGCGCATGCAATCTCAGCGGTGCTGATCCTGTTTACCGTGATCGCGCTGACCGTACTGGGCAAGGTCGTGCGTCTCGATCGCCTCTATGCCAGATAAACAAGAAGGAACAACGGGGTGGAGATCCGCAATCGAATTGGATAATCAGGATGTTCGGAGCTGATAGCGCCAATGATGCTCATATCAAGCAGCGCGGTATGAGACCAACCGACGCCCTATGTCAGTAAATAGACAAGGATCGCCGCTCCCAGTATCCAAAGCGCGCTCAGGAGAGCTAGAGAAACAGCAATCGTTCTGCGGTCAAGTTGAACCCACGGCCATGGACCGCGCAGGTTCATGGCCGACGCGTTATTGCGCGCGGTTGGAACTCCGAAGGCCGATATACTTTCTTCAGCAGAAGCAGTTTTTGACAGTCTCGCGTTCATACCAGTCTTATCCGATTTTGTCTAAATCCATTCAATTTTAACGGCATTCTACAGGAGTTGATCGCTGGCGCATTGATCCGGCGCGCCGACAAGATGATGCACCTGCAAAAGTTGTCCCAGTAACTCGTCGGTTGCGGTGGAAATTTGCCGAAGATACGCTACATTTCCTGACTGAACTGGACGACAGCGACTGCTGTATGGAAGTTCCACTGCCGCAGGCCGCCCCCAGCGGTTACCCCCACTGCGGCGAGGGCTCGACGTGCTTCCATACCGCCCGTCGAGCCCTTCGTGCCGCCCCCACTGCACCGTTCAGCGACCTCAACCGTCGCCCATCATTCGATCGCGGTTCCCGCCTATTGATAGGTTTGACTTGGTGTCTTGCGCGAGTGCCTGGCCGCCGTAACGTCCAGATCACCAGTAAGCTCCTTGGTGATCGCTTCGAGCGTCACGGAAAGTCCAGCCTCGACCTCGATCGACTTGAGGCCCTTTGCGATCTCTCGCGCGTAGATCACCAACCTCGCCAGAGCGACGAGTTCTGCTTCCATATCAATTTGCAAATCCGAGCATGCCATGCATCAACCCCCAACCTGTGCGGGCAATCTAAAACTCTTTGAGGGCGTCGGGCGTGACATCGGCGTGACACAACGCATGGCTGATGACGCTAGTCATCGCGCCAGAGAGATGTTCGGTTAAATTCAAAGTGGGTGGGGGGAGAATAGGCGTCGGCGTGACGCAGGGCATCGATCAGGGCGACGGCGTCCGCTCTTTTTTGGTCCACATAGTTATGGCAAAGAATTCGCAGCAATTCGTTGGCGCGCCCACTCGCAATCTCCGAGCAGTTTGCGACGACCGCGTTCCAGCTACGGGCCTTGAAGAACAGAGATCGCGCGCTTTCCTCGAGATGCCGCGCTTCCCGGTCGCAGATCAGACCGTGCGTGCAACAGCCGGCGATCGTGGCGTCGACGTTGACCATCGGAACGGTGATAGCAATATATCCAAGCTCTTCAGGTCCATGCAGCAGTGCGACATCCGCATCGTCGACACGGGTTTCGCTTGCATAGGCCGCAAAGATTTCCCCGATGCCGATCATGCCGAAGGCGTGACATTCTGCCGCCCGCAAGGCACCCATGCTCGCCGCTCCAAAGACCGCCACGCCTTTCGAGAGACCGTAGAGAATTTCCTTGTGCCAGACGGGGGCGACATATTCGAAGGCGCCGTCGATCAATCCGATGGCTCTCGCGCCCTGCTCGACCGCCAACCGCACGTCCCCCTGCATCGCCGGCGGCCTCACACTCATATCGTCAGCGACGAAACGTTCTGCTTCCGGCAGGCTTGGACCGACAAAAAGTACTTTCATGAGGTAAACGATGCTGTCATCGCCCTGCCGCCAAATCTGTGCCGTCGCTCTCCCTCGGGGCTTTCCAGTCCGGGTACCAATATCTTGACGACCGCGAAGGGGAATGCCGGCTCGCTCAATCGAACCGCGATTGCCTGCGTGATACCCGACCGCTTCAAGTTCCCCAGGATTCCCCCAAGGTCGTTCGGACCGGGCAAGGGCACGCCGCGTGAAGGATCTGCAGAAAACAACCTCAGCAACCGCTCGGGCAGCGGTCGCCGATAGGTCTCATGGAATACGTCATCGCGTGCGCCGCTAATATAAGTGACCCGGGACTGCGCGGCTTCCGTCAGCGCGCGCACGGCAGCGCGTTCGGGGGATGGATGAGCACCGCAGCCGAACGTCACGTCGACATATCGCGGCGCACGCGACGCGAGCGCGGCTTTCGCCGCAAGGAAGGCGCCGATACATGGTATGCCGATATCGCTTGTCATGTCGAACATGCGCAGCAGGATACCCGCATCCTCGATCTTCACGATGAGGGACCTAACGTCCTCATCGCTGAATGCGTCGGGTTGCAGACACCTGGAGTGCTGGCTGGATTGAGGAAGAACCTGCCACAAGACATGAGCGTCGCGCTCGACACGCTCGAGAAGGCCGTGGAAGATTGCCTCGCCATGCGTGTTGCCCGATGCAAGGCCATCCGAAGATTGCCAGTACCGGCAGTTCGACAGAGTCCGATCGAGGGACACGGCTTCGGCCGGAACGTAGACGCGGTCAGAACTGAAGAGCTCTTCTCCCGCCGCAAATGCCATAATGTCGGTTGCTCGGGGAGGGGACTGGTTTCGGCCAAGAAGCGGCACAAGCAAGTCGACACGCTCGTCGGCATCTGAAAGAGCTGACGCGGAGACATTCCTGATTGACAGGAACGGATCGCAAGCGACAGCCCGCTCTATGGCCTCCATGACCGCAGATGTTCTCGCATCGGCATCGGTGAGCCCTTTGCCTTGAGCAACCACGATCGATTTGGCGTTTGGAGTATAGGCGCACCAGACCGGAATGCCGATATGATCGAGTCCGGTCTGGCGGCCGATACGGGTTATTCCAAGCGTCTTCAGAAAAGGACGCACCCGCTCATAGGTCTCCTCGGGTAAGCAGATGCGGTCCATCGCTTACGCCGTCGGCAGCTTAACCATCGAAGACACCGGAGAAAGCCTGTTCGGAAGAGGAGACTGCAACCGCTAGGTTGACGTCTTTGACGATTGTTCCCCCTGCATTTCTAAGATCGTTTGCCGCGGCCAACGGTCCGGAAACGGGCGGCTGCATCGGCAGGACCGTTCCTGCGTCGATGTCCGCGAGATAAAGCTGATCGTCTCCGGGCAGCCCGATGATCACAACTCTTGCCATATCTTACCCCTTAAGTTGTTGGTATGAAAAATCTAAAACCCGGCTTTCATCAGGCCCTCTCGGTAGAGTTCCTTCTGCCATTGTTCCTTCACCGGAAGCACGGAAAGCCATTTATCGAGATCGAATTGCGGGTTGAGTTCCTGAGCCCTGCGGCGATGGACGCGTGCCTTCGCGGTATCGCCAGCCATAGCATAACTCGCCGCAAGCAATCTCCTGGCCGACGAGGAGTCCCCCATTTGGTCTATATAGCTGACAGCCTGATGAAATTCACCCAGGAAATAGCTGGCCCCGGCCGCAATCCAGAAATAATCGTCCGGGCATATCGGATTTAAGCGGATAGCTTTGCTGATCTTCGCCAACCCATCGGCAGGCTTCGATGCATGAACCAAAGCGTCGGCATATCCGCATATTGCGTCGGCAAGGTGTGGGCTCAATCTCTCCGCCCGATCGAATGCCTCCAGGCTTCCGTCGACATCGCCGCGGTAAAGCCTCGATAGCCCAAGCTCCCGGTGCGCCGATGCCAGTTCCGGCTCCAGGGCCACCGCTTTTCTTGCCGTTTCTTCCGCCTGAACCAGCAGCTCTGTCTCTCCCCGCGCCGTCAAGACCCATTCCCAGGAGTAGGTACGGGACAAACCCGCCAACGCCGGCGCGAAATCCCCGCGCATTCTCAGCGTTTCTCGAAAGGCGTTTCTGGCCCGGCGCACGTCAGGGAGCGTGAATTTGTTGAGATGCTGGGCGCTGGCAAGATAGGACCTATAGACGTCCGGGTGAGCACGGTAATCAGCGAGCACAATTTCGGTGCGCTGCAGGTGGTCGCTGATGGCCATCACGATCATCTGCGCCACTTGTCTGCGGTGTGAAGCAAGTGAGCTGGCGTTGAGGCGGAAACGCTCCGCCCACAAAACGCTGTCCGAGGGAAGGAATACCATCTGTACGAAGAGGCCTTCGCTGCTGATGTTGGTGTCAAGGACGTAGGAGATGGAATGTCTCTCCAGCTGGGCCATCTTATCCGCATCCTGCCGGATGCGGGCTGCCGTATACGGAGCAACGACCGCCACCGTCCTCAAGGAGCAAAGACTTATCGTGATATCTTCCATCAACGCGCGAGCTGGATAAGCAGAGTTTTGCTCTGCTTCCTGGGGAGGAAGCAATACCAGCCGGGGGAGTTCCATGGGCATCGGGGGGACGATTGCTGTCCCCATGGGCAACGTGAACTCGGTTCGACTGACCGATGATCTAGAGGATCCGATTTGGTCTTCATGACGATGCGCCCCAAGCAGCACCTCGCGCACGGCAGAATCGCCCGGGTCGTGTTCGAGGAGTTGTTTTGCGCTATCCTTGACATCGGCCCATTCCGATCGACTTGCGGCGGCGGCTTGTGCCTCGAAGAGCCCCGCGCGAAAACGTTGCCACTGGACCGACCGTTGTTTCTCGACCCATGGTTTCAGGCCGACGGGTAAATTGGCTTCGTCCATAAACTGCCGCGTCATCAATTCCGACATCGCGTTCAATCGCGGCAGCGCTTCAAGATCATTGGAGAAGACGGAGAAATCCGCCTCAACGGGCTCGGCGGATCGCTGTACGGTCGAAGCCGTGAAATCGAGTGGCGCGGGCCAGCCGTCCATGGCGCATTTGCGCACGCGCTCGGTCATCTTTCGAAAGTTGATTTTGGCGGCGTCTTGATCGCCTGCCCAAAGCAGCCGCGCCAGATAATCTCGCGGCAGCTCAAATTCATCGCTGGCCAACATATAGGCGAGGCCGAACAGTGCCTTCTGTGGCAGTGGCACTGTCCCTCGTTCCTCGTCAGCAAGCCAAAGGCCCCCGAATGTCACAAGCCGGAGCATCGGAATGATCCGTTAACGCGTTGCGCCCGGATCCGCGTGATCGCGATCCAGACCTGACGGAGCCCCCAAGGATTTGACCAGTTGAACGATGTTTTGGCGCAGCTTCGCATTTGCCACCCTCTGGAATGCCAGATTGAGTTCCACCCCCTCACGGGTTGCCAGAAAAGAGGTCACCGCATCTTCCTCGTGCACGACAGGCTTGCTATCGGTCGCCGATGACGGGGTTGGCGCATCGGCAAAGAAATAGCCGACAGGCGCGTTCAGTATAGTTGCAATCATCTGAAGACGACTGGCGCCAACCCGATTGGTTCCCTTTTCGTATTTCTGCACTTGCTGGAAGGTAATCCCAAGCCCGTCGGCCAGTTTCTCCTGGGACATCTTCAGCATGGCCCGTCTCAATCGGATCCTTGATCCAACATGTACATCAATCGGGTTCGGCTTCTTCTGATCCATCACTGTACCCTCCGTCACGACTACACAGTGGTATAAACCGAGACTTCGTGCAACTAGGACCTGTCGGCAAAGGTGCGCGCCCGGTGGAGAATCTACGCAAGGAGCATCATGCAAGGTCGCAGGAAGTTGGTAAGGCCCTCTCTGACGAGGCTTCATCCGTCGGTTCAGTTTCCCTCTCCATGGCGGACCCACTGGCTGGACCGCTCTCGGGACCGGAAGTTCGCTCATGTCCAGCTTTAAAGGGTTCTGCTAATGTACGGCTGTCCGGAAGCAGTCGCCTAACCTCACCCACTTGCTGGTCGCCGCACGCTGCACCGCGTGGGCGGGAGAGGGGCTGCGCCCCTCTCAGGGTAGTTGGTGGCTTTAGCCCATTCGGTTTCCTCCTTTCGGTTCAGAGTTAGAGGGCTGTGCTTGGCGCACTGACGGATTGAGAGGGTTGGAGAGAGGCTCCGGCCGGTCCGTCATGGAGAAACCGACATGGCCCAGGCCATCGAAAAGATCACCCTCAGTGCAGCCCGCGATATTCCCTTCAACAAACTGGTGTTGAGCCGGCAGAACGTCCGTAGGATAAAGTCCGGTGTTTCGATCGAGGAGCTCGCGGAAGACATCGCCCATCGCGGTCTTCTGACCAGCCTCAACGTCCGTCCTGAGCTTGACGAGAACGGCAACGAGACTGGCATCTACCGCATTCCCGCCGGTGGCCGCCGCTACCGTGCGCTTGAACGGCTGGTTTCCCAGAAGCGGCTGGCAAAAACCGCTGGCGTTCCCTGCATCGTCAGCCGCGGCGAGACGCTTGAGGTCGAGGACTCGCTTGCAGAGAATGTCCAGCGCGTCAGCCTGCATCCGCTCGACCAGTTCCGCGCCTTCCAGACGCTTCGGGAGCAGGGGCTTGGCGAGGAGGAGATCGCTGCACGGTTCTTCGTCTCGGTCGCAACCGTGAAACAGCGCCTGCGGCTTGCGTCCGTCTCCCCACGGCTCCTCGATTTCTATGCCGAAGACGAGATGACGCTTGAGCAAATCATGGCGTTTTCGATTGCCAACGATCACCTTCGCCAGGAGCAGGTCTGGGATGCGATCTCGGGCTCGCATAGCCGCGAGCCCTACTATATCCGACGCCTGCTGACGGAAACCGCGGTCCGCGCCGCCGATCGTCGCGCCGTTTATGTCGGCATCGACGTCTACGAAGCTGCCGGCGGTGTGGTGATGCGCGACCTGTTCGAGCAGGATCAGGGCGGATGGCTGCAGGATCCTGCATTGCTGGAACGGCTTGCCACGGAAAAACTCAAGGCTGACGCCGAGGCAATCCGGTCGGCCGAGGGCTGGAAATGGGTCGAGACGGCGTTCGACTTCCCGTATGGCCACACATCCGGCCTTCGCCGCGTCTACGGCACCCAGGCCGAGATGACCGAGGAGGAGCTGGCGCGCCACGACGCCATCCGCGCTGAATACGACAGGCTCGATGCCGAATATGCCGAGGCCAGCGATTATTCGGAGGCAACTGAACAGAAGCTCGAAGAGCTTGGCGCCGCATTCGATCGGCTGAACGACCGACCGTATGTGTTCGACCCTGAAGATGTTCTCCGCGGTGGCGTCTTCATCTCGCTCGCCGCCAGTGGCGAACTCAAGATCGAACGCGGTTTCGTGCGACCGGAAGACGAGCTCCGGGCAGATTTCGCTTCAAGCGATGCCGACGGCAGTGGAGACAGCAACTCGTCCGCAGCCGCAGCCGCAGCCGCGGCACCGAGCGAGGTGGTCGACCAAGCCGACGACGATGACGAGGCAATCAAGCCGCTTCCCGATCGTCTTGTTCTCGACTTGACCGCAGCACGGACCATCGCGTTGCGCAACGCGCTCGCCAACGATCCACTCATGGCCTTCATCGCCGTGCTGCATGCCTTTGTGCTGAAGACCTTCTATCTCTATGGCGCGGATTCGTGCCTGGAACTGACATTGCAAAGTGCTCGGTTCAGCCAGACCCCCGGGCTTGGCGACACTGTTTGGGCCAAGGAAATCGACCAGCGGCAGGAGGCCTGGGGACATGATCTTCCCAAGGACCCGAACGACGTCTGGGCGTTTCTGATCGCACTTGACGAGGTGAGCCGTCAGGCGCTGTTCGCGCATTGCGCCTCGCTGTCGATCAACGCAGTCATCGAGCCGTGGAACAAGCGCACTCGCGCACTCGCGCATGCCGATCTCCTGGCCCGCTCGATCGGCTTCGGCATGGTCGAGGCCGGCTGGGTGCCGACGGCCGACAACTATCTCGGCCGGGTCACCAAGGCTCGCATTCTGCAGGCGGTCCGCGAGGCCAAAGGCGATCAATCAGCGGAGCTGATCGGCCATCTCAAGAAGGCCGATATGGCCCGCGAGGCCGAACGGCTGATGACCGGCAGCGGCTGGCTTCCCGAACCTCTCCGTCTCGCCGCAGACGTCGCTTCCGTCGACGAAGCGACCAGCGCAACCGGCGAGGTTTCCAATGAGGGTGCCGACGAGACCAAGAATCCCGATCTTCCGGCATTCCTGACCGATGATGCGGAGGATGTGTCCCCGCAGACGGACGAGCTCGACGAGCAGCAGCACCCCGACGCAGCCGAATAGTCGTTTTTTTGCGATCAACCCACGGCCCGGCTCCGCAAGGAGACCGGGCCGTTTCCAGTTTCAGGAGCAGTCCAATGCCCGACTTTACGATCGAAACCACCTACCATTTGCCGATTTTCCGGCATCGCACCTTTGCCGCCGAAACGCTCGAGGCGGCCTGCCGCGCGGCCATCGAGGACGACAATTGGGATATCGCCGAGAAAGATCACGAATCGCCCGGCGAAGTTCATGTCACCGCCGTCTGGGGAGGCACGCACAGCGCTTATACCGGCCCGTCGATCCCGGTGCCCTCGCAATTCGATGAAGCCGTCGAGCGACGTGCACGTCATTTCGAGATCCTGCTCGGCCTGCTGAAGATCTTCTTCGACGACGCGCAGGCAGCGCGGCCGCCATCACCCGACTGGCTAACGCGTTCGGCTTGGGAGATTGCGCGGGGCGGTGCCATTCTCGGCCGCGCGCCGGACCCTGATCAGCCTGTCGATCCACCAAAGGCAAGCCATATCCTCGCTCGCTTACAGGAAGATCAGGTTCGCAATGCGATCGCGGAGGTGCTGGATGTCGACCGCAGTTTCGGTGCGCTATCGGTGGCCGCGGTGACCGACGACGAAATCCATGCGGCGTGCCTCGACATCGCGATAACGATGGACCTCTCCGACGTCGTCGGCAACGCCGAATTCCAGTCAGCACTTGCAGCGATCCGGGCAGCGCATCGGCGCCTTTATCCAGACTGACTGAAGACCATCTTCGCTTCCCCTCAACCCAGCCTGGCCACAGCGCCGGGCGCTTGTTTTTCAGGAGACACTCCAATGAACACTTCAGTCCCCAGCACGCAGCCGGTGTCCTCCGGCTTCAAGGTCGATATCTCGCGCGGCGAACGTATCGGCCGGGTCTCGTCCGAATGGTTTTCCCGTCCAGACGACGAGCGGTTCCTGTCGTTGACAGAGCTTTACGAAACCGTCCGGTCCCGGGCCGAGCGCGCGCATGCCCGAACCGTCGAAAGCGCTGCGATCCGGGTCGAGGCCACACGTGACAATGCCGAGCGGCTCGAACTCGTCGTTCCCGGCCGGCATCAGCCGATCGCGCCGACCCATTGGAGCTACGGCCAGCTCTGCGGCCTGGTCGGCGCGCCGGCGACCTATATGCGTCAGCTGCCCGCGCCGCTCGCGGCGATCAACCTGCAGCACGGCCTGCTTAATCATCGTGCGGAATTGGTGAAGACGCTCGAAATGGAGGACGGCCGTGTCGAGCTACGAGCGGTAACCGGCCCGGAATACGGGCGCATCTGGGATCATGAACTCGTGTCTGCGGTCAAGAAGATTGCCGGCAATGGAACCGGCGATACGATCTGGAAGGTGCCCGGCCTTCTCGACTGGGCCAGCATGACCCACAATCCATTCGTCGATATCTCCAAGGATACGACCACGCTCTATGCCTCGGATCGAGACGTGTTCGTGTTTCTCGTCGACGATGCCCATCCCATCGAGGCCGGGCGGCTTCGCAACGGAGAGCCCGATCTGTATTTCAGGGGCTTTTATGCCTGGAACAGCGAAGTCGGATCGAAGACGCTCGGCATCGCCTCATTCTACCTTCGGGCCGTGTGTGCCAACCGAAACATCTGGGGCAGCGAAAAATTCGAGGAAATCACCATCCGGCACTCGAAATTCGCGGCCGATCGTTTCGCCCACGAAGCAGCACCCGCACTGACGAGCTTTGCCAATTCCTCTCCCGCGTCGTTCGTTGCCGGCATCAAGGCGGCTCGCGAGCGCATTGTTGCGCGAGATGATGAGGACCGCCAGGCGTTCCTGCGCCGGCGCGGTTTCTCGAAAACGGAGACCGGCAAGATCATCGAAACAGTTCTTTCCGAAGAAGGCCGGCCGCCCGAGTCGATCTTCGATTTTGTGCAGGGCATCACCGCGCTCGCCCGCGGCAGGACCAATCAGGACACGCGCCTGGAGCTTGAGGGCAAGGCGAAAAAACTGCTCGAGAGCGCCGCCTGACGATTTTCATACGCGGATGGGCTCCGAACTCCAGGCGCGTCTCAAAATCCCGTCATCGTCATCCCAGAGCCCGGCCAAGCACCGGGCCTCTTTATGTCTGGAGCACCCCATGGCCATCCCCGATCATGCCCGCACAAACTTCGACACGCTGCTGCGCGCCGCGTCCGATGGCAATCTTGCTCTCTTGGAATGCCTGGATGCCGCGACGCGCGAGCCGCGTTACGTGCTTTGCGCCGTCAGCCGCAGTGAGGACGAATACGTTTTCACGCCGTTCGGCCATCTCGCCGACGGCAATCCTTACGAAGCCTATCTGCCGCCCGGCTCCGACGATCCGACCGGCTTCATTGCGAGTTCGGCAACCTAAGCGCTGATGATCGCTGGCTGAGTTTCAGTCGGCGATCCCGCAATTCCTCACTGGCTACCCCCCGTTTTGCTCATCCAAACCTTCGGCAGGACGCTTGGGGTGCGCCGCTCTTTCCTCAATTTTGGAGCATCGTCCGATGAGTATCATCTCACATCCTCAAACCGTTTCCACCTCTCCACGACCTCATGTCAGAAGCAGCGCTGAAGCACTTTTGGATGCTGCCGCTCAAATCACGTCGCTTCTTGAACGGGGTAAAGCCGTCGGCACCGCTGATTTGCGGCAAATCATGAATGAGGCATTTGGCGGCAGCGACGCCGAGGGCTTTTGGCTCTGGAAAGATGCCTATGAGGCAACGGAAGCCGCCCAGGTTCTGTTTCTGCGCAAGTTCGGTCCGGCGATCATGGCCCGCACCGATGCACGGCAATCTGTGCTCTCGATGTTAACGAAGGTGGCAAAGCTCGTGCCAACCCATAGCCGGCGATCCACGGAGAGCCAGGCGCTGCAGCAGCTATCGACACCATTGCCGCTTGCCTATGTCGCAGCCCTCGCCGCCGATATGATGGCGGCCGACGTGGTGCTGGAACCGTCGGCCGGGACCGGCCTCCTGGCGATCTTCGCAGAGCTCGCACACGCACGCCTATCGCTCAACGAATATGCCTCCGTCCGCCACTCACTGCTGGCACAGCTTTTTCCCAGAACGTCGATCTCGCAGCACGACGCCGCCCATATCGACGACTATCTCGATCGCACTGTGCGGCCGGCCGTGGTGCTGATGAACCCGCCGTTCTCCGCCGGCGTTCACGTCGAGGGCCGAGTCACTGACGCCGCCTGGCGTCATCTCGCCGCAGCCTTTGCCCGCCTTGCCCCCGGCGGCCGATTGGTCGCGATCACCGGCTCAGGCCTTTCCCCCGATAACCGCTCATGGCGCGACGCCTTCGTCCGGCTCCAAGGGGAGGGCACCGTCCTGTTCAGTGCAGCGATGGATGGCGGAATCTACGCCCGCCATGGCACCACGACGGAGACGCGGCTCACCGTCATCGACAAGATCACCGCCGATGATCCGGCCAAGGTGGTGGCCTCGAAGGGCACCGCGCCCGATCTGGAAACGCTGCACGCCTGGATCAGCGGCCTTCCAACGCGTTCGCCATCGCCGACGTCCATCGGCACGCTCTCCGACGGAACCCACCGTCATGTCGTAGCGAAGACGGCGGCGCGCAAGGCCGCCGGCGCCGTGCAGCCTGCGGCGGTCATCGCTCCTTCGCATCGGCCAACTGCTGCTGCCCGGATTCCCCGCGCAACGGTCGAGCATCTCGCACCTGTGAGCGATGAAATCATCGAACTCTCCTACGAACTGCACGATGCTGCTGCGCCGGACCATATTGGCGGCGCCGATGGTCTCTACGAGCCCTATCGGCTGCAGTCGATCCACATCCCCGACGCAAGGCCCCATCCCGACACGCTGGTCGAATCCCTTGCCATGGCATCCGTCGCACCGCCGAAACCGACCTATCGTCCGCACCTGCCGAAGCGCGCCGTCACCAGCGGCGATCTCTCGGACGCCCAGCTCGAGAGCGTCATCTATGCCGGCGAAGCCCATTCCGGTTATCTCGCCGGCTACTGGAATGTCGATGCCTCCTTCGACAACCTGAAGGCTGTCGCGCCTGACATCGACCACGCCGTCCGCTTCCGTCGCGGCTGGTTCCTCGGCGATGGCACGGGCGCGGGCAAGGGCCGCCAGGCCGCCGGCATCATCCTGGACAATTGGCTCAAAGGCCGCCGTCGCCATGTCTGGATTTCGAAGTCCGACAAGCTGATCGAGGACGCCCAGCGTGACTGGGGCGCGCTGGGCCAGGAAAAGCTGCTGGTGACCCCGCTGTCGCGGTTCCGCCAGGGCAGGCCGATCAAGCTGGAAGAGGGCATCCTCTTTACGACCTTCGCGACGCTGCGCACCGACGAGCGGGAAGGCAAACGCTCGCGCGTCCAGCAGATCGTCGACTGGCTCGGCGACGATTTCGACGGCGTGATCGTCTTCGACGAAGGCCATGCGATGGCAAACGCAGCCGGCGGCAAGTCCGAGCGCGGCGACAAGGCGGCGTCGCAGCAGGGCAGGGCAGGCCTTCGCCTGCAGCGCGCACTGCCGGATGCCCGCGTCGTTTACGTTTCGGCGACCGGCGCCACGGACGTCGAGTCGCTGGCCTATGTCGAACGGCTCGGTCTCTGGGGCAGCGCCGACTTTCCCTTCCCGACGCGCTCCGAATTCATCGCGGCGATCGAGGACGGCGGCGTCGCCGCCATGGAAGTGCTGGCGCGCGACCTGAAAGCCATGGGTCTTTACGCATCGCGCTCACTATCCTTCGAGGGCGTCGACTACGAGATCCTCGAGCACGAGCTCACCGAGGAACAGATCCGCATCTACGATTCCTATGCCGAGGCATTCCAGGTCATCCACAACCATCTGGACGCAGCGATGGAGGCGTCCGGTATAACCGGCAAAACCGGAACGTTGAACAGACAAGCCAAGGCCGCCGCACGCTCGGCCTTCGAAAGCTCGAAGCAGCGCTTCTTCAATCATCTTCTGACCTCGATGAAGACGCCGGCCCTTCTCAAAGCGACCGCTTCAGATCTGAAAGAGGGTCACGCTGCGATCGTCCAGCTCGTCTCGACGGGCGCGGCTTTGACCGAGCGCCGGCTGGCACAGATCCCGACCGAGGAATGGGGCGCTCTGCAGGTCGACGTCACGCCGCGGGAATATGTCATCGACTATCTGATGCACTCGTTCCCGGTGCAGCTCTTCGAAGAATATTCCGACGCCGAGGGCAATCTCAGCTCGCGGCCGGTTTATGACGCGGACGGCAACCCTGTCATCTGCCGGGAGGCGGAACGTCGGCGCGACGAGCTAGTGGAAACCTTGGGTAGCCTGCCGGCGATCCCGACGGCCCTCGACCAGATCGTCCAGCATTTCGGCACCAGCCAGGTCGCCGAGATCACCGGCCGCTCGCGCCGCATCGTCCGCCGTGAGGACAGCACGTCCATCGCCCGCTATGCGGTGCAGAGCCGGCCGGGCAGCGCCAATCTCGACGAGGCCCGCGCCTTCATGGACGACGACAAAGACATTCTCGTCTTCAGCGATGCCGGTGGAACCGGCAGATCCTATCACGCGGATCTCGCCGCACGGAACCAGCGCCTGCGCCTGCATAATCTTCTGGAAGCGGGATGGCGCGCCGACGTGGCGATCCAGGGCCTCGGGCGCAGCCATCGCACCAATCAGAAGCAGCCGCCCCGGTTCCGGATGATCGCCACCAACGTCAAGGCCGAACGGCGCTTCCTCTCGACCATCGCCCGGCGTCTCGACACGCTCGGCGCCATCACCCGTGGCCAGCGTCAGACCGGCGGACAGGGCATGTTTCGCAGCGAGGACAATCTCGAATCCCAATATGCCCGCGACGCGCTGCGGCAATTCTACGGACTGCTGTATGCCGGCAGGATCGAAGGCTGCTCGCTGGACAAGTTTGAGAGCATTACTGGTTTGTCGCTCACCTCGGAGGAGGGCGGACTGAAGGATGAACTGCCGCCGATCCAGACATTCCTCAATCGGATGCTGGCACTGACCATCACCATACAGAACCTGCTGTTCGAGGCCTTCGAGCAGCTGCTGGCCGCCCGCATCGAGGGGGCGATCGCCGCCGGCATCTATGACAAGGGCCTGGAGACGATCACCGCCGACAGCATGACAATCGCCGGCCGGCGGCTGATCTACACGCATCCGGTCACCGGCGCGCAGTCGCACCTCTTGACCATCGAGCGGAGGGATCGCAATGCGCCGATGCTGCTCCATGATGTGCAGGCTCTGGTCGGTCGCGATCCCCGCGTGAAGCTGATGATCAACGGCAAGTCGGGGCGGCCGGCGGTGATGGTGCCGACCCGGGCGATCATGCTGGACGATGGCTCGGTCCAGCCGCGCGTGTCGGTGATCCGGCCGATGGACGAGCTCCGGTTCGAGACCCGCCAGCTTGAAGAGACGTCCTGGGAGGAAGCCGACGAACAGGCCTTCGCCCTTGCCTGGAATACCGAGGTCGCCGCCGTGCCGGAGTTCTCGTCGTCGGTGATGCATATCGTCAGCGGACTGCTGCTGCCGATCTGGAGGTTGCTGCCGCAGGATTTCTGCCGCATTCGTCGTCTGCAGACGGATGACGGCGAGCAGATCGTCGGCCGCGTCATCGCGCCCGACTGGCTGGCCGGCCTTTGCCGCAACTTCGGGATCGATCAGACGCAAGTATTGAGCGGCGACCAAGCCTGGACGGCGCTGGTCGACGGATCCTCGATCGTCGGCCTTGCCGGTGACATGACGCTCCGCCGCGTCCGCGTCATGAACGAGTACCGAGTCGAACTAACCGGCTTTACCGACGGCATGCGCGACTGGCTGCGGTCGATCGGTCTGTTCTCCGAGATGATCAATTGGAAGCTGCGCTTCTTCGTGCCGGTGACAGATGAGGGCACGGAGGTCCTGTCGAAGCTGATGCAGCGTCATCGCCTCGTCGATGTCGCGCGCCGGTCGTGACGGAGCCCCGCCATGCTGTCCGCCGCTGATCTGGCGGGCCGTCTCGCGCAAGACGCGGAGGCGGTCTGCCGTCACTATCTTTCCGCCGGCCGCCGCGCCGGCAACTACTGGCTCGTCGGCGATGTCGCCAACAACAAGGGCCGGTCGCTCTACGTGCATCTGGCCGGCCCGCGTGCTGGCCGGTGGACGGATGCGGCAACAGGCCAGTTCGGTGACCTGCTCGATCTCGTCCGCGAGACCTGTGGCCTCGTGGACTTCCGGGACGTTGCCGAGGAGGCGCGTCATTTTCTCAGTCTGCCCCAACCCGAACCGGTGTCGGACCTCAGAGGCGACGCGAGTGACGCCTCTCCGGTCGAGCGGCCGGCGACAGAGCGGGCGCGACGGCTGTTTCGAATGACGCAGCCGTTGGCGGGCACGCTTGCGGACATCTATGCGATTGATCGATGCCCGAGTTCAGGTCATCGTGAAGCCCGGCCAGGCCTTACCCGACCAGCCAGCTCTCGTAGCGCTCTTGCGCCACGGCGTTGTTGCTCCCCCACCATTTCGCGTCCATGACGAACATCTCCGCGAAATAGTCGGGATGTGTGGGAAGGATCTCGGCAAGTTTCGGCTCGATGAAGTCGAATGCCCTTGGATTGCAGGGGCCGCTCGTCGAATGCTTGACGAACTCCGCCTGACGTTCGCCGGCAGACGCGAATTCGATGAACTCGCGCATCAACTCGACATTCGGGCCGCCTTTGAGAATGGCGAAACCGGCAAACGAGAACATCCCGTCCTTCCAGACGATGTTCACCGGCGCACCGTCGTCGATTGCGACCTGGGCCCGCGCGTTCCAGGTCAGGAGGCAGTCCACCTCGCCGGTCTTGAGCATCTGAGAGGTCTGCGCCCCACCCGTCCACCACACCGCGATATCGTTCTTGATCCGGTCGAGGCTCCTGAATGCCCGATCGAGGTCGAGCGGATAAAGATCCGCCTTTTGGACCCCGTCCGCCAACAGAGCGGGTTCAAGTGTTCCATTGGGATGTTTGCGAAGCGAACGCACCCCGGGGATGGCGGAAGTATTCCAGAAATCCGCAAGGTTTTTCGGGGGCTGCTTACCCATCGTGTCGGTGCGGTAGGCCAGGACCGTCGCATAACCCATGGCTCCGATCAGGAAGTCGTTCCGCAGGTCGGCGGGGATCTGCGAGGCATTCGGCCCGAGCCCGCCCGGTCCCGACACCGTTTCGAGATACTGACGGTCGGTGAGGACAACCACATCGCTCATATCAAGCAGCGCGCCGTCCCAGGCATAGTTGCCGGCCTCGACCATCGCCTTGATCTCACCGGTGGGCCCATGAGACGATTGCACGCCGATGACATCAATCCCGGTCCGCTTGCTGAACGGTTCAAAGAATGACCGCCTGTAGGCTTCTCCAACTGGGCCACCGGGATCGCGAATGGTCAGGGTGCGGCTTTTGGCCGAGGCTGTTCGTATGAATGGTGCGGCCAGGAGCGCGGTGCCCGTCGCCGCCATGAAGCCCCTGCGATCGATGGCCGTCATCCTTGTTTGCGTTTTTGACTGCATGTCTGCCTTCCCCTGTTGGTTCGCCCATCGTCTGGCGCGACGGATTGTTGGCAATCGAGATCCACAGTCGGCGGCAACCGCTTTTCTCGCACTCGAGGCCAGGCGCTCGAAGCAGCTAGCGACGCGATCGGAAAGCCGGTCGGAATGATTGAAACGGTTGCCTACCGAACGACCGCGAATTCAGCGGATCCAAGGGTCGACGTCCAATCGAAATATGATCGCAACTCATGCATGGGTGTAATATGAGTTGAAGCCGATCCAGGTGATCCCGGGATATCGGGCTCGCCAGGAAGGCAGAGAAAACCGAAGGCAATCACGAAGATGGCGGAAAGCCATGTCGGCTGTCCGTTGGGGCCACCCTTCCCAGGGGTTCTCGACCCGGAAAACAATCACGGGGCCGTCAGTCGCACCCGACAGCGGCCATATTGAACTGGGCGAGGGTGCTGTCCCGCTCCTCTTTCAGAACTGCAAGGAACCTGCTGGTCACCGCCGACTGGGGTCGCAAGCTCGGCCTTGCCATCAGATAGTCAAGTTTGACCGTTGGGCGGAAGGGGCGCATGACAAGCCCATGGCCCGCAAAGTCGAGCGCGGCGAATGGGCTGACGATCGACACACCGGCGCCGTTGGCGACGAAATTGCAGACGGTCGCCGCATACTGGGTCTCGATATGCAGCTTCGGTTTGACACCGGCATTGGCGAAGATCTGGTCGACCTGCCGCCGGGTGACGTCGTCCTTGACCAAGCCGATGAACGGCAAACCGGAAAGGTCTCCGGGTAAGATTTCGGATTTTTTCGCCAGAGGGTGGCCCGAGGGCAGGATGCATATCCCATCAACACGGGCAAAATGTTCCAGATGCTGGTCGCCGGCATTCAGGGGACCCGGTAGAAATCCGAGATCGAACTCCTGCGTGGCCGTCACGCCTCTGACGGCGCCAGCGCTGCGAACCTGCAGCGAAACGTCGACGGTCGGATACTGTTTCGAAAAGCGTGTGATGGCACGCGGCAAAAAACCGAACCCAAGCGCGGAAATCGAGGTAATGCGCAGATGGCCGGTGTTGAAATTGCTGATCGTATCGGCAATGTGGCGAAGGTTTTCCAGCCCCACGAATGCGCGCTTCACCTCTTCATAAAACGCCATGCCTTCAGGGGTTGGCTGGATGCCGCGGCCGACACGACGGAAGAGTTTCAGTTTCGAGACCTGTTCCAGCCGCTCGATCTGGCGGCTGACGGCGGGTTGGGAAAGATTAAGCAATTCGGCGCCGGCCGTGATGCTGCCGGTGCGCATCACCGCCTGAAAAACCTCGATCTGCCTGAGATTCATCGCCGACCACCCGCGTGTCGGGACGACAGTCCATGTTCTGCGTGCAAGAGAGAGCTCAGGTGCGTGTCGGCGGTTGGACAGGACCTGCGGACTTCAACGGAAGCAAACGCGAATGTCGCTTGAAAATTGCCAGCCAAGGGCAGCCCCGAAACCGTCCGGCGCGGGCATGACGACATGCCATCTCGGTCCGGACGTTACCCAAAGGCGAAATGCGCGGTCGTAGATTCGCGCGGTCCCTTGCCGACGACAGCAATGAATTTATGGCAGAAGATATCAAGCGGCGCAACGTCCCAATCAGGTATCGCCTGGTCTTAAACGAACTGCGGATACTGACGCCCGAAGTCCGTGCCCGCTTGGAGCTATGTTGGGCACGATAGATGAAATAGCAACATATGCGACAATGATTGGAGCCGCCAACACAGGCGCGCCACGCGATGTTCGTTGCCACTTTCGATAAGATCTCATTTGGGGATATCGGAGACGACGTTTTTGGAAGTTGGGGGACACGTTTAGTCCTAGATTTCCAGCTGCCCCCAAGCGATGGACTGTGGTGAGGGACCAAGCCCTATTTGTGATTGAGCGCGGTTGGTGTAAACCGAACCGGAACTTAGATATTTTCCATTGATTTGAAGCAGCCTGCGGACCAAACCCGCCCATGATGAAGTCATCCCTCGATCATATACCATTGCGCAAACAGCGAGAGCTCGGCCTGGTCCAGGAAATTCTGCATGAGGAGTTCGAGGACGCGCTGAAAGAGGGGACCGCCGGCTTCAAGAAGCGCGGCCGGATCCTGAAGATCATCCTGTTCGGCTCCTATGCCAAGGGCGGATGGGTCGATGAACCGTTCACCATGAAGGGCTATCGCTCGGACTTCGATCTGCTGGTCATCGTCAACGACCGTCGGCTCTGCGCGTTCGCCGACTACTGGTACAACGCCGCCGACCGGCTGATCCGCGACAAGACGATCGAGACACCGGTGAGCTTCATCGTCCATTCCAGGCGCGAGGTGAATACCTACCTGAAGGAAGGGCAGTACTTCTTCACCGACATCCGCAAGGAAGGTATCATTCTATATGAACTCGATGATGAGCCGCTTGCTGAGCCGCAACCTCTGTCGCCGGCGGATCGGCTGCGGGTTGCGACGGAGCACTTCGAACGGAGGATTGCCGAAGCCACCGCATTTCTAGGAACCGCTCAGTTCCAACTTGCAAAATCTGAAACGGGCGGAGATGCTTGGGGTAATCTGGCAGCCTTTAGCCTTCACCAATCGCTCGAGCAGGCCTATTCCTGCGTCCTCCTCACACTCACGAACTACGGCCCGCCCTCGCACAACATCAAGTTCCTGCGCTCGCTTGCCGAGGAACAGGACCGGCGTCTGGCCGAGGCGTTTCCGCGCGATCAGCACCGCGAGCGCGCCTGGTTCAACACGCTTAACGAAGCCTATGTGAAGGCGCGGTACTCCAAACATTACGAGATCAGCGAGGAGGCCCTGTTATGGCTGGCAGAGCGGACTGCAATCCTGCTCGACCTGGTCAAATCGGTCTGCTCCGCGCACTTGGAGAAGCTGGAACGGGACAACGAATAGCTGATGCAGCTGCAACGTTGTGAAGCACTAAGGGGGTAGTGATCGAAAGAGTATGGTCTCGAAGGGATTCCTGATCCCGGTGACACTGCCGGATTTGGATCGAATGCTTTCGTGGTAAGGCCTCCCACGCCCAGTCCGAAGCCAAAATGCAGCGCGCATCGTTCCTGAGACCACGGCAGATTTCTGTTGCAATTATAGATTGTGACTGCCCCGGATTGAGCCGATTAAACCTGTGAAGTTCCGGGGAAAACCCCTTCTGCAGCTTGTAAGCAGATCCCGCGTCGTTACGGTTCACCGATAATCAATGACAGACATACCACTTTCATGTTCGCTCCCGCTCTTTCCACAGCACGGCTGCGGCAAATGCTCATCGGCGACGGATCCGTTCCACCGCGCGCGTCGATGCCATCGCCGAAGGACGACGAGCCCCGGTTGCCCGACTGCCGTCCGGGTCACGGAAATTCATCAGCGGTGAAGGATGTCTCCGAAACGTAGCCGGTCCGACATGCGTTGGCGCGTGTCGCGCACTGACGGACAAACCGCTCCTTCCTCCAAAGAGGATCAGGACCGGCTGTCGCGCAAGTGCATCGAACGCAGTTCCCGGAGAATTCATCGGTTTGTACGATACATCGGATCTCCGCCGATCGAGTTCTAAAGCGGCAGCGCCTGGGAATGCTTAACCTGGCTCAGCGCAAAGCTTGACTCAATCGAGGCCACGCCGTCCAGACGTGTCAGTTTCTGCTTCAGAAATCGCTCGTACGATTCGAGATCCTTCACCACGATGCGCAGGAGATAGTCTCGCTGGCCGGTCATCAGATAACATTCAACAATCTCCGGCCAGCGCGCAACCGCCGCCTGAAATCGATCAAGCTCTTCCTCTCGCTGACGTTCGAGCTTTATCGATGCGAATACACTGACGGGAAGGCCGACCTTCACCTGGTCGAGGATCGCCACATAGGACTTGATGACGCCCGTTTCGCGCAATCGTCTCACCCTCCGAGCGCACGGGGATTGCGAAAGGCCAACCATCTCGCTTAATCGATCAGTGGTGACATGCGCATCTTTCTGAAGTGCAGCGAGTATTCTGCGGTCGATCTCGTCCAAGTTCATTTTAGCAGATCCCTTTCGCCAATGCCGTTGATTTGGGTGATTTTAGCTATTTCAGTCATGTCGGGTCATCGAGATTAGCTACATTGCGTTTCCAGCCTGCGCTAGGGTTGCTCCGTCAACGGAGGGAGGCGACGAATATGACGAAGCTTGAATATCTCGAACAGCTCGAGCGCAAGGTTCTCTGGCTGGCAACCTGGATGATCCACAACGCCAATCACCTCCGGTCGAACGACGATGGCCTGAAGGTCGGTGGGCACCAAGCATCCTCCGCGTCGCTCGCGACCGTGATGACGGCGCTTTATTTTTCGGCACTGCGGCCCGAAGACCGCGTCGCGGTCAAGCCGCATGCCAGCCCGATCTTCCACGCCATCCAGTATCTGTTCGGAAACCAGACGCGCGAAAAGCTGGAAGGCTTCCGAGCCTGGAAAGGGGCGCAGTCGTATCCATCGAGAACAAAGGATATTGACGATGTCGACTTCTCGACGGGTTCAGTCGGCCTCGGTGCGGCACAGACCATCTTTGCCTCAATGGTGCAGGACTATCTCCGCGCGAAGAGACTGTCCACCGGCCGCCCCGAAGGCAAGATGGTGGCGCTCGTCGGTGATGCCGAGATGGACGAGGGCAATATCTTCGAGGCTCTGCTGGAAGGCTGGAAATACGGATTGCGCAACACGTGGTGGGTTGTCGATTATAACCGCCAGAGCCTTGATGCTGTGGTTCGCGAAGGGTTATGGGAGCGCTTTGAGGCGATCTTTCGCAATTTCGGCTGGGAGGTCGTTGTCCTCAAACACGGCAGCCTGCAGGAGGCTGCCTTCAGGGAAGAGGGAGGATCGGAACTTCGTGACTGGATCAACCACTGCCCGAACCAGCTTTATTCAATCCTGACATTCCAGGGCGGTGCAGCCTGGCGTAAACGGCTCCTCGACGATATCGGTGATCAGAGCACCGTAACGGCGCTGATCGAGCGGCGAACGGATCCAGAACTCGCAGCGCTCATGACCAATCTTGGCGGGCACGATCTTCCGTTACTCCTGGACGCATTCCAAGAGGCGAGGGGGCATGACCGTCCGGTCTGCTTCCTTGCCTACACCATCAAGGGGCATGGCCTGCCCCTCGCCGGGCATAAGGACAATCATGCGGGCCTGTTAACTCCAACCCAGATCGAGACGTTGCGGCAATCCATGCATATCCGCGAACGTCATGAATGGGACGCATTCGAGGGACTTTCCAGCCAACCGAGCGATCTCGCGAAATTTCTCCGCGAGGCACCATTCAACGCCTCAGGACGCCGACGCTATTCTGCGACGACAATCTCGGTGCCTCCGACACTGGAGGTCGCAGTTCAGCCCTCGATGTCCACGCAACAAGGATTCGGACTGCTCCTGCATGAACTCGGCAAGTCTACCGATGAGCTGGCCGGCCGGATCGTTACCACATCACCGGACGTCACAGTCTCCACGAACCTCGGTGCCTGGGTCAACCGACGCGGGCTTTTTGCCCGAAACGAGATGAAGGACCTCTTCAAGAAGGAGCGGGTACCCTCCACATTCAATTGGGAGTTTTCACCGGCTGGCCAGCACATGGAGCTTGGCATTGCTGAAATGAATCTCTTTCTGAATCTTTCGGCGCTCGGCCTGTCCCATTCGTTGTTCGGCGAAAGATTGTTGCCGATCGGCACGCTCTACGATCCCTTCATCGAACGCGGCCTCGATGCGCTGAACTACGCTTGCTATCAAGATGCCAGATTCATTATTGCCGCCACGCCATCCGGTATCACGCTCGCCCCGGAGGGTGGCGCCCATCAATCGATCGCGACACCGCTGATCGGCATGGCGCAGGATGGTCTGGCTAGTTTCGAGCCGGCCTTCGTCGATGAGCTTGCGACGATACTACGGTTCTCACTCGACTACATGCAGCGCGCTAGAGATGCCGATCCGGATGAAGTTACGTGGCTGCGCGACGCCAGCGGCGGATCTGTCTATCTTCGGCTCTCGACCCGCGCCATCGCCCAGCCGAAGCGCGAGATCTCCGCCGACCTGGCACAGGACATTGTCAATGGTGGCTACTGGATCCGCAAGCCCGGACCGAATGCCGAGGTCGTCGTCGCCTATACCGGCGTGGTCGCCCCAGAGGCGATCGAGGCCGTGGGTCTGATGGCTGGAGATCGACGTGACGTCGGTCTGTTGGCTATCACTTCCGCGGATCGGTTGAATGCGGGCTGGACTGCTGCACAACGAGCACGCGAGCATGGATCTGTGCACGCCCGCTCGCATGTCGAAAGGCTGCTCTTGGAATTGCCATTGCATTGTGGGCTGATCACTGTCGTTGATGGCCATCCAGCGACGTTGGCCTGGCTAGGATCGGTGCACGGCCATCGGGCACGATCACTCGGCGTCGAACATTTCGGCCAGACCGGTACGATTGCTAATCTCTATCGCCACTACGGGATTGACGCCCAAGGTATCCTTGCCGCGGCGCAGGGGCTGACGAGTGGCAGGGCATTGCGCCACCTGAGGTCGATCTGATGAAATCAACCATGGAGGTCCAGAAACGCCGGGCGGAGGCAAGGCTCGGTGGTGGAGAGAGGCGTTTACCGGCCAGAGCTTGTTCCAACGATCCCGCGGCTTATATCTTGGGTAGTGCAGAGGGACTTCATGCCGTTTTATCTTGTGACGCAGACGTCGTTGATCGAGGCCGATGATGAGGAAAGCGCTGCAATGGCAGTGCTTGAAAAGATCAGTAGCAGTGCGACGGTGGCATTCACCGTCAAACTCGACGACAATCATGTTTCCCACACGGTGGTCTCTCGCCCACCCGATGGCCGCCTCCCGGCTAAGCTGGACGACATTAAGGAGCCCGCAGAAGTAAAAGCTGGCTCCGGCTCTCTAGCCCAACCCTCGCAATCCCAAAGGCCTACTGGATTTCCGCTCAGCGCGAAGCTCGTGGCGATCGTTTTAGCCTGCGTTTCGGTGGGACTCGTGTCGGGCCTTATGCTGGCGTGAGGCTGGACAGAGCAGAACAGGGGTGACGGATGGACGCGGTTCCGCGCACCCGCTCCATCTTTGAAGGCTTCGATTTTTGGCCATGGCTTCGGTTACCCAGACCTTGCCATCGACGTCATCGCCCATCTTGATTGTGGTGACAGTCGCTGTCCTCCGAAGCTGGCGGTAGCGCGGCGATCTAATCGAAAGTAGGAACCGGTTCTGATGCTTTTGATTTGTCTTGGTTGGAACGCGGAAGCCAACAGCCAACCGGCGAAACCGTCCAGGGTTCGGCACAGCCATCGTTGGAGCGATTGTCGAAAAGCAGCTTGGTAGGCGGATATCTCGAAAATGGGCGGATGACGGCCTGAGCGTCGATATCGCCATCCCGTCCAGATAGCGGCATTAAGGCCTAAACGCTCACATAAGCGAGACCGCTGCTGGAACAAATGACACAATTTCGCCGTTTTCCGGAACTGCTTCAAGGAGACGTCAGTTGCAGCACAAGATCCTCATCGTCGAAGACCAGTTCTTGATTGCGATGGCTCTAGAAGAAGCGATCGTTAAACTCGGTCACGATGTGGTTGGGATCGCGGCTGGCAAGAGCCAAGCCCGTGATTTCCTTGATGTCGCGGAAATTGCGCTCGTGGATATCAATCTCCTGGATGGAGCTAGCGGCGTCGCGATTGCTCGTGAGCTTTCCGAGAAAGGGATATCGGTCGTCTTCATGACCGCCAACCCTGAAGCGGTGGCAGACGGCGTCGAGGGGGCTCTTGGCGTTACAGCTAAACCTGTAGCCGACGGCGACCTCGCCAAACTGCTGAAATTCGTGTCGTCGCATCGAGCGGGCCACAAGCCGACTTGTCCGAAAAACCTCAGACCTTTCCCGCTTGAAACGTGAGCAGTCACGTTCGCCGCGTTGCTACGGCGAGATCGCAGATGGAGGGCTTTCCGCAACATGATTCAATTTTCGGCAGAAATCGCCGTCGACAGCTCCCAGATATGCGGGGCTGACGTCACCAGTTCCTTGAGGTCCTTCGGATTGACAGCCCCGGTTACCTCCTTTTTGCCGAGAATCGCCGCCGAGGCGAAGGCCACCATGCGTTGACCTGCGAACTTCATGTTCGCCGGATTTTGCGTCTGTAGGATATGGGGTCCAAGAAAAACGCTGATGTCCTTGAGACCCTTGGCACGCCGATAGGTATCGAGCGATCCTTCAAGGCCTTCTACATAGTCCCAAGTCCCCTTGATGATCTGCAGGCCGGGCCACTTGTCGACATTCGCCGGGACGACGGAATCGACATAATAGGTGGTGTTAAGGGCCACCCGAAGCGCGCCTTCCACCGCATCGTGTCCGGCCAAACGGTAACCCAGGCCCGCCGAGTTCGGACCGTAGAGGATCGCGCCCTTGATGTTCTGCAAGCCGACGGCTTTCGAGCAGGTCGGCTTGGCCAGGTCATAATTGCAGTTTTCGACGAAATTCTTGTGCATGAACCACTGCGTGGCGTAGGAGCCGCGCGAATAGCCACCGACGATCACCGGTATGTCACGGAAGGAAGCGCCATCGCGCAACGCCTTGGCCGCTGTATCACCTTCCGACTCTTTGCCGTCGGGTCCCAGGACCCGCAGACCCTTACCGGTTTCAAGCTGATCCAACTCGCGGAAGATGTCGTTTGCTTGCTCGGCGGTGTTGAAGCCATTTCGGCCGCCGGAAATGCCGTTGCCGCGCCGATCCGTGATGAGAACGTCGAAACCCGCAGCGTTCAGATCGGACAGGAATCCGCGCCAGTAGCGGATGCCCGGCTCTTCCGTCACGTCGTCATTCTTGGCCGGGCTGTAGTCGCCACTCGTTTTGTCGACTGTGAACGGAGCCGTCTTGGGATTGTCGATCGCGGTGAATTCGCTGCCGCCGCCATTGTTCATGATCACCAGGCCGCGGGTCTTCTTGCCCGTATCGTCGGCGACACCTTCGCCTCGAATATACCAGCCTCGGAGCTTGATATCGCCCGTCAGCTTCAGATGTTGCTGTTCGAAGCTGTCGCGTGGTGCGGTGAATTCGACGATAAAGGTGCGCGTATCGGCGCTGGCGATCGCTTCGGTGTACGGGCCTGATCCGAAATAGGCCGGGCGGCGGATGGTCGTCAGATCAACGGTGCCATCGAAATCGATCGCGCCCTTCTTGTCGACCGTTCCGGTATCGCGCGGCTCGAACTTGGCAAAACCTTTCGCCGCCGTCAGTGTTTTTTCCGCGCAAGCCGGATCAGATTTACAAGCCGCCCATTTCTCGCGGATCCGGACGTCGGAGAAGTCCTTGATATAGAAATCGTCTGGCGAGACACCGAGCGGTAAAAGTTGATTTGTGAGCGTGAAGGGGAGGCAGACCTTTTTGCCATCCCATTCCGCAACGTAGCCTGGCAGCTCTCCATTGCGGTCTACGTTTACCCGCGCGCTGCATTCCGGTGTCGGTGTGCCCTTGTTGACGATCGGCTTGCCTGTCGTTTGGCCGAGCGCCGAGGAAGCATTCAACGCGACGAAGATGGTTGCGGCCGACATAAGGCTTGAACGCAGCATGAATTGTCCCCTCCCAAGAGATTTTCTGGAACTCTTCCTTAGGGAGAGCGCCCTTTCGAATTCTCATTTAGGGAGAAATCATCAGCCGACCAGTTGCGAAATGTCGAAAGCGCTAGCTCTTAGGCCTTGAGGCAATCTCACCATAGCATCTCGGTTCCATCGTAGACGACGAAGCTGCCCGACGGGTCGGCTGGTAACCTATCAAGAGTGTCAATGATCGAGATTGCGGCCTCCTCGGCACTGACCATCTTGTGGCCCTGCGAGGGATCGGACAGCTTCGTGCGGACGGTGCCGGGGTGGACCGAGACCATCATGGCCTGAGGATGCGTTCGGCCAAGTTCGATTGAGGATGTGCGATCGACCTCAAAGCCATCGAGACAAAAGCGTTTGGGGGCAGATCTATTTCGCCATGAACAGCATGGTTTGGGGTGGCGCTTGGGAACGCCATCCCTTTTGCTAGGTGAATTTTGGACAGCTGAAAAGAGTCACTCGTCCCTCTCTCTACCACTCGCCGTTAACAGCCAAGCTACCGCCGCCCCAAGCAGCATAACACCGACGATGGCTCCAGTTGCTGCCGAAGGGTTCCGTTGGGCAGCCTTGCCAAGACCGTAACTTTCCTTTTGGAATTGCCATGCGAACTGGCGAGCCGTAGGAACGATGTATGTCGCCGCACTTTCCGCTGCGTCGCCAGCTTGCCCAGCGAGCGCAGTACGGAGATCGGCAAGTTGTGTGCCAATGCGGTCGATCTCGGAAATGTAGTCGCGCTTCATGACTATCTCCGATCATCCCGGTCGCGATCATATCCTCGGTCGCTCCCACGATCGCGGCTGAAGCCGCGTCCCGATTCCCCGTCGGCCGAAGATGACGTTTGGAGCCTGTCGAGGATCTGCACCAATGCGTCGGCGCACTCTTTTGTAGAATCTGAATCAGCGCAGCGCAGGTCGACCCGGGTCCGACCGTTCTCGACGTGGATGCGCGCTCCACGTTCTGACGGCGGTGGGCGGTGGCCCATGTCCGGTCCTGGTCCACGTGGACCAGGAGGTGGTGGTGGCGGATTGTCTGCTGTTACTTCCGGGGGTGCCTTCGGCAGCGGGGAGGTGTCGGCCGGCGGAGACTGAGCGAAAGCGACAGTAGCGGAGAGTCCGACGAGCAGCGTCGTCAGTCGGATATAGTTTCGCATGGGATTGCCTCTAATTTCTAGCGCAGAGAGAACGTCGGACGGAGGCCATCGTTCCGCCAGCAGATATTAAGGTGGATCATAGTCGATCGCCGGGACGGGCTATGCCTCCGTCCGTCACTCAACGATCCTAACCACCACGAAGGACTTGGGGTCGATGATCAGCCGCTTCTGATTGACGATCGCGAAGGCGAAGTTCGGCGTATCCGGAATAGGTGACAGCACGAGGTTGTTTGGTATCGGCTGACCAAGCGCAATCTTCTCGCTGACCTGGACAGGATTGGCCGGCATGGGTTGCCTGCTGACAAAATCCACCGCCTTGTCGGGTGGAGCCGCCGTAGGTTGCTGAGCAAACGCGCCGCTGGCCACTGCAACAAGGGCGGCGGCGAGGATAAAGTTTTTCATAAGCGTGCCTTTCCTCTGAGTGGTCCACGGGGCCGAATGTTCGCCTCATCGATGTGGACGTCAGGGTTAGACAGGAACGGGACAGTCTCTGCTTCGTTCCGCTTCAGTTCAATTGAGCCGACTTAAGGGCCGTCTCAAATTTCTCGCGTGCTTCATCAGGGGATTTCCGACCATCAAGAGCCGCCAGTGCGCTGTTCTCAGCCGCTGACCATTCCTCATTTTTCCGATGCGGCCATCCGTTCCATCAAGAATTGGTGCGCCTCGCGCGGCCCGGCTATCTGTTGTCCTGCGGCCCGAACCGGTTTCTCCCACTTCAGCGTCAAGATATTAGATCCTCCTAAACAGGAAATATCGCAGCCCGAGGGGAAGGCAAATGGTCGGCTACGGCTGGACGACGTTTTGGCGCGTCGGAAGCGCTCGTCCACGAACCGATATCTAGTCGCTACGGCTGCAGTTTTGGGGCAACATTCGTGCGTCGCTCGAGTAAATACTACCTCAGTCCGAAGAAGCCGAGAATAAAGAGGACGATAACGACGGCTCCGACGAGCCATACGATGCTATTCATGGTGTCACCTACTGGTGGGTCTGATTTCAGATCCGGTTGGATCGCCAACGGAATGCCGTTGCCCGCTACTATGTTCCGAAAGACTTGGATCTAGATCCAAATCGTTAGCCGGGATTTCCGAGACATAGCCGCACCTTGCGGTCGGACTATCTTCAACAAAATTTCCAGGCACACGAAACTTCCATGAACTGCACTTGTTAAGGGATCGAACGCGGATGTTGATTTCAGCGCGTCTCCCAATGCCTGTTCCCCGTCAGCATCCGCGTTCACCGGTGAACCACTCTACAGGTCTCGTCCTCAATGGCCTCCGAGAGCGCCGACCCGGGAATGGCTCGAGTCTGGTCTGACTTGGACAGCAGCCGGGCGGTCGCGTTAACTGTTAATTAAGCATCTGCTTGCGGACAACGAACGGTGTGCGATGCTCCCCTTACATGGGGAAATTGATCATGGACATGCGAACTCAGACACCCGATGAACCATACGAGCCTCCACCTGCGCACCGCTTCCGGGTCGAAGCGGCGATGCTGGAGATGATCGAGCGCCTTCAGCAGGAAGGGCTCGGCCGGCGAGAAATCGCACTGATCCTCGCAGACGCCGCGGATGAGTACGTCATCATCCTGGCTAACATGACGGCTGAGACAAAGTCCGACCAACAGTCGTGCCAGCAACACCAGTAGGGTAGGGGAGACAGAAAAGCTCCAAGAGGGGCAACTATGCGCCTGACGCGTCCGGTCCTTACAAGCAGCCGTCCTAGCCCGCTTCAGAATATTGCATTCAGTCAGCCACAAGACCCATAAGCTTGCGATTGACAATAATCGCGTCGAGCGGCGAGGTCTTCTCGTTCAGCACGGCAAGCAGCCCGCCGGGCGGAGCGATTGTCTCCAGCCGCAGTTAGAATAACAGACGTGGCGGCCGCAATCCCATCGCCCACTTCACCGACGTCCCGTCCGCTGCGTTCCAGACTACTCCGCAAAATGTCCCTTAACGCGCCCGCTCCGGCGGGCTTCCTTTTGAGTCCAGATCGTTGAATGAATTCACACCATCGACTATTGGTCCCTATGACAAGGCGCCAGGGGCGGTCGCTATTGCCATTGTCCGGGCAGGCTCCGCGCACTCGGAATGCGTGTATGCACCCGCGATACAATTACTTGCTGAATGGATCGAACTCCAGCCCGTTGCCGACGTTCTTGAAGGTGATCCGCTTCGGCCGCGCAGCTTCGATTTACTGCTCTTCACCGGCGCATCTGACGAAGATTTGCCTGTGCTGTATATCAGCGTGCCGGCCCTGTAGTCAGCAATCCAGTGCCGGGTGAGGCCGGTGCGACGGTGGTCATAGTCGTAGTCGAATCGGGCGAGTTCGAAGCCGGTCCTGTTCCAGGCGAAGCTGAAAGTCTTGGTAAATCTGTCCCAGCCGCCGGCGGTGAGAAAGAAGCGTAGGGTGATCTCCAGCCGGCCGTTGTTGATTGCGAGCGAGCCGCTTTCGGGGTCGAAGACGTCCTCGAGATAGGGATTGTCGCTGCGCGGAATCAGCCGGTGGTGGCTGACTACGGGCCCAAATCCTCGCGTAGTGGCGAGGCCGACCACCAGCATGCGTGGCCCCACCATCGGTGCGCCTTTGTAGCTGACATCCGGGGTATCAAAGAACTTCCCGAGAAGGCCAGCTATCGCGTCGGACACCTGCACCCATGAGCGGTCCTTCGAGTCAACAAACGAGAAATTGCCCTACCGGTGTTTCAGACTAATCGCCGCGCGCGTGCTTGGGTTCACGGAAATCGTGAGCGCAGCGAGTGGTCTCTTCGGGAATTGTGGCGTCCGCGATGGCTACTCCAACCCGGCAGGCCCCAGACAGCGAAGGCAATCTACCGATCGGTAAAGATCTTGACAGATTAGTTGCGACTAATCTTTACTGATCGGTAATCGGGCGGATGCGGTCCACATAGCCAAGCTGCTCTCGACGAGTCCCTCAAGCTCGCTTCGGCTTGCCCCTGCCGCCCCCTGCATGAGGATGCCGTTCATCATGGATTGGACGAAGCGCACAAGGCCGTCGATATTGACGGTGGGCAGTAGGTCGCCCTCGATCTTGGCCCTTTCAAACCGGGCGGCGAGGAGATCGCGCCCGACGGCCTGGCGCCTGAGGATCTCGTTGCGGATCACCTGCGCCTCATCGCCGCCCGGCATTGAGTTAAGGACCATGAGGCAGCCGCGCGGTTGTCCCTCCGCCAGTTGGGTGCGTAGCGTCCCCCTCAGGATTGCTTCGAAAACGCCTCGCGCTGTCGGAGACTGGAGCGCTCTAGCCATGTAGTCCCCTCGAAGGGATTGATAGAGCTCGAGGGCCTTGAAGAAGAGCGCTTCTTTGTTGCCGAATGCGGCATAGAGGCTTGGGCGGGTAATTCCCATGGCCTCGGTCAGATCATTTAGCGACGCGCCCGCGAAACCCTTGGTCCAAAAGACCTTCATGGCGGCATCGAGCGCTGCGTCAGCACTGAATTTTCGTGGTTCGCGAAGTTGATCGGCCGGCGTCGATCCCCTCGTTGAAGCGCTCGCGGCGGCCGCAACGTCGCTGATCGCCCGCCAGGCAGCCATCGCCTGTTCGGCACCCTCTCGTAGGTCGTCGTGCGGCGCGCCGCCCGCGGCTTTCATGGCGAGGCCGCCGAGAACCGACGTCACATAGCTCGCCAGCCCTGAGGCATCAGCGTCCACAGGGAGTTCGCCACTCCGTTTCGCCTTTTCGAACCGGTCTCGCAGTTTCAGTTCTGCCGATTGGCGGCGATGAAGCAGGGCAGCGGGAATGTCGGCATTCTCACTGCCCATCGCCAAGCCCGCATGAACGAGTATACGGCTGGACTCCTGCGCTGGCGAGGTCGTCAGCAAGCGCTTGACGACTTCTTCGGCCGTGGGGGCTGTGAGCGCCCACTCCCAGTGCTCGTCCTCGCGCGCACTACAGCGGCCGAGAACAGCGTCGAAAAGCCCGCGCTTGCTTCCGAAAGCCGCGTAGATGCTGGGAGAGTTCAAGCCCATTGCGGCCGTCAGTTCCGCCATGGTTGAGCCGTCGTAGCCCCGGCGACCGAAGACGTCCGCCGCGCGATCTAGCACTTCGCTTTCTTCGAACGCGCGGGGGCGGGCCATTGACAGCGCTCCATTCTGTAACGTACATAACATAACAGGCTTTGGTCATCCGCCAATCGACGTGAGACACGGGCCATTTTGTAGCAGGTGTTAGGCCTGCCTGGCTAGATAGTCAGCAAATGAGGAGGTAAAACATGAGTTCGTTCCGCTTCGAGCAACACGGTGCGGTGGGCAAACTGATCTTGCTCGGTGATGCAGACAGCGAGCCAGGGTCCGACTTTCCCTCGTCGCTGCGGGCCGCCGTTCGCCAGGCATATGCAAGCGACATCCGCGTCCTTCACTTGACGTCCGCGTCCGGCAACGTCGCCGTGGCAGACGATCTGGGCGCCATCGGTGACAAGGGCTCGAAATTTCTCGAAGCGTTTGCGGCTGACATCCTGGCTTCGATCCGTCTCATCGAGGAACTGCCCGTCCCCACGGTTGCTTCGGTAGCAGGGATGGCCCTGGGCGGCGGTTTCGAACTGCTCCTGGCGTTCGATTTCCTGGTCGTCGCAGAGTCGGCGATGCTCGTCCTCCCGGAAGTGTCGGTCGGCGGCATTCCAATGGCAGGCGCGGTGCAGCGGCTCGCCGATCGCGTCGGCAAAACACTCGCTACTCGCTTCGTCCTGCTTTCGGAGCCAATTTTCGGAAAGGTCGCAGTCGATCTGGGTATCGCAACCCATTCAGCCCCTGACGGCAAGTTGGAGGAGGTCTCCGACGAACTCGTGCGGCATCTCGCGACAGGGCCGACCCTTGCGTACGGCAAGGCGCGTACGCTCATCCGCACTTGGGCTACCGGTGGCGTCTCGGCTGCCGACATCATCTCCACCCAGCTCGGCGCTGGCATCCTCGACACCAAAGACGGCGCAGAGGGAATGGCCATTGCAGTCGCGGCTGTACGGAAACATGAGCCGATTCCGAAGATCCAGTTCTCCGGGAAGTAACTCGATCCGGTGCTGACATCAATTCTCGGAGTCAGGCAGCGGCTAGTCTGCGACCTGCCTCAGAGACGGATGACAGAGAATTCAAAGTAAAGCCGAACACCATCTCGATCGCACGCGAACTATTATCGAACTGTGTACTTCACAGACCGATCTCAGCGGTCGCCGCATCGCGTGCGTCAATTTCACAATTCAAATGGAGCATGAAAGATGACTTTCGTGGATCGGAATAAATCGCTGAAGCAGACCTTTGTAGAAACCAATGGCGTCAAGCTGAACGTTGTCGAGGAAGGCGAGGGGCCGGCTGTGCTGTTCGTCCACGGCTTTCCTGACGGATGGCGGGGCTGGCGCCGGCAGATGGCGGCAGTCGCGGCCGCGGGTTACCGCGCGATATCGTTCGATACGCGTGGCTACGGCGATAGCTCCAAGCCTGAAGACGCCGCGCTTTACACGGTTCTCTACCATGTTGGAGACCTTGTCGGCATCCTCACGGAACTCGGGATCGAGCGCGCTACCCTGGTCGGCCACGACTTCGGTGCGACGGTGAGCTGGAGCGCGGCGGTGATGCGTCCGGATCTGTTTGACGCGGTCTTCGGCCTCAGTGTCCCTCCGGTGCTACCGGGTGCGGGGCCCAGCATGCTCGAAATGCTGAAGGCCGCCGGCAAGGAGGGAGCCTTTTATATGTTCCGCCACATGAAGCCGGAGGCCGACCAGGAGTGGGCGGATGCGGCCACGACTTTCCCGGGCGCTCTCTATTGGATGTCGGGGTTGCCCGATGCTTCCGAAGCATGGGGGCCGATGGACCCAAGCAAAGATATGCACCGGCCATCCCCGATCGGCATCCCGCCCTTCGCTGACCGTGAGGACGCCGAGACGATGATCGCAGGCTTCCAGCGTGATGGCTTCCACGGCCCACTGAATATCTATCGCGGCATGCAGCCCTATTTCGACCAAGCAAAAGCATTCGCCGGGGCGAAGATCCAACAGCCAGCCCTCTTTGCGTATGGCACATCAGACAGCATGCTTAAGCTGCGAGCTTTGAACGAGGAAGATTTCAAGCCGGCCGTTCCAAACCTCCAGGGGTTCCTACCACTTGAGGGCGTCGGGCACTGGCCTCAGCTCGAGGCGTCTGAGGCAGTGAACGAGGCGCTGGTCGCCTTTCTCAAGAAGAGGAAGGCTTGAGCCTTGACGACGATTTTTCGTTTGGATGCAAGCATTCGTCGCGTCGGCTCTCGAAGCCGCGCTCTAGCTTCAACGCTCGAGGGCTCTATACGAGCGCAACTGGCAGAGTTGGACGTCGTGAGGCGGGACGTTGGCCTTTCACCCCTGCCTGCAACAGCTTGGGCCCTTGCCGTGCAGGCTGGTCCAAAGGCGCCCAGCGAACGCACGACGGAGGAGGTGGAGGCGGCAGCGCTGGCAACCGAATTGGCCGATGAGATGCTGGCAGCAGATGCCTTCGTTTTTTCGGTTCCGCTCTACAATTACGCGGTTTCGCAACACGCTAAGGCGTGGATTGACCTTCTGGTCACCGAACCGCGTTTCACCGTTAAGGTGCCATCTCCGATCTCGAAGCGTCCCGCCTATCTGATCTCAGCGCGTGGAGGCGCGTACGGCCCTGGCATGCCGAAGGAAGGCTGGGACCACGCGACGCCCTGGCTTAGGCGCATCTTTGAAGACAACTGGGGATTGGACCTCCAACTCATCGATGTCGAGCTGACCCTCGCTGATGTTAATCCCGCTATGGCCTCTTTGCGGGACCTCGCGGCGTCTAATCTTAAGGAGGCGCACGCCGCCGCCAAGCAAGCGGGAGAACGGCTGGCGGCGCGACTTACAAAAGCGCTGGCGTCTGAGCTTGGGCAAGCGTGACAATGAAGGACCGGCGCATGCCACGGTGCGGAGCATCAGCGCGGACACCGATGTTGCTCGCACCGGTGATCGCGGAACAACGCCTACGAACGGTGCGCGAGTCCACGGTAGTGGCGCACCCGCGACTTCCAGCGCCGTCGCCGGCAATATCCGCTTTAGGCGATGGCACAGCTAACTTTAATGGCCGACTTGGTGCGCAATGCCGCCCTTCATCAATGCAACTGTCGATGTCGGAAGGACCGAAAGCGGCGCCTCGCACAGGGCCAGCCACGCTGCAGTGGGGTTCATGACCGGTCCTCGTCGCCAACCGACTGCTGGATGGTTTTGATGGCCGCTTTCAGTGGCGGGACGTTTTCCATCACCACCACCCAAATCACGTCATCCGCGATCTTATGGTATTCGTGGCGCAAGACATTGCCGATACCGCGAATCTTCTTCCATGGAACGTCGGGAGCAAGGTTCAACAGCTCATCGGGAATGTGACGGCAGGCTTCAGATACAATTTCCAGCGCCCGTTGGGTGCCAAGGCGCAGCAGCCAATCGCGTTCGAACTCCGCCAAGGACTTTCCAGTCGTGTGGGTTTGAATGCCTTCGATGGCTTCCAGGATTTCAGCCAGAACTGGCCCGACCTTGCGCTTGACCATCAGAAGACACGAATGGCTGATTTCTCGATATCTGTCCGCAGCATCGGATGCAAGCTGCTGCGCGTCGTAACGTCGATCTCCACTGCAAGCTCTTCCTCGAGGAACTGCTTGATCCCAACCAGATCGAGGAGCGAGAACCGTTTGGCAGGATCATAATCGATGAACAGGTCGAGATCGCTTGACGCATGGGCTTCGTCGCGGACGGTCGATCCGAAAAGATACATGGCCGTTGCGCCCATGCCTTTCACGGCATCGGCACGCTGCTGGAGCTTCTGAATGGCGTCTGTTCTGTTCATATCGCCAGCTTATATCATTCCGCTCAAGGCTTCCACCGTCCTCATCTGACGGCCTATCGGGGCTACGTTCTAGATTCTGGCCGTCGAAGCTCCACACACAGGAGTTTCAAGAACGGGGTTGGTAGCTTGCAGCGATCTGAACATCCCGTAAAATCTGGTGGCGTTTTCAGATCCGAACTCCTGAGCCTCACAGTGCAAATTTGCCGGGTCGTTGCATCTCATAAAAGCGAAAGACCGCCCCAAGGTGTTCGGTCATGCCGGCGAACGAAAATCCCAGCCGCAGCATGGCGTTCTGAGACCGGATGTTCGTCGGCCTGACGACGCAAACCAGCCGGCGCAGAGGAAGGCGTCGAAAGCCGAACTCGATCGCGGCTCCAAGACTTTCTCCGGCGATACCCTTGCCGGAGGAAAACCCGAACAGGCAGACACCCACCTCGACATCGTTTTCGTCATATCGGCGCAGCCCCGCGCGACCAACGAAGGTCAGGTCACCGTTCGGCTCACGGAGATAAAGTATCCAGAAGCCATAGCCATAGCGATCCCTTCATCGAGATAGAGATTGAGACGAGCGTCAGATTCGGCCCGCGTCAGCGGTTTGCCCTGCATGATAAGTTCAACGACAAGCGGATCGGTATGAAGGCGGTGCAGCGCGTCGCCATCGCGGGCGGTCACCGACCGCATGAACAGCCGTTCGGTCTCAAGGTTCATCGGCTGCGCCCTCTTTTCTCGCATGGGATCTGCGGGCCGCCGCGCGCAGGGCGTCTTGCCGCGAGCATGCCGATGTCCGTCGGCGTCATCGGAGTCGAAATCGCCCCAAGGCCGACTTGCGAAATCAGACCGCCGCGATCGCGCATGTGCCTGATAACGTCGCCGAGCGTAGCTGAATGGCGCGAGGCGAGATGGGCGTCGGTATAACTTGAGATTTTACCGGCACCGATGAAGATGCGAAACAGCGATCCGGTGCCGGTGACCGCCCCGGTCACGCCCGCGCTTCGAAACGCATCGGCGAGCACGCGTCGCGCATCGTCACCGACTTGATTGATGCGCCGAAACTCGTCCTTCGTCATCGCGGCCATCGCAGCCAGGCCCGCCACCATGGTCATCGGATTGGCTGTGAACGTGCCTGAATGCGCGACATGCGGTCGTTTGCCCAATGGCGCAAAGACCTTCATCACATCGCTGCCGCCCGCGACCGCACCTATGGGAAGACCACCGCCGATGATTTTGCCGAAGGCGGTTATGTCGGGCTTGATCGAGCTTTCGCCGAAGGCCCCGGTGTACCCGAGCCTGAAGCTCAACACCTCGTCGGAGATCAGAAGAGCGGATCGGGCTGACGTCCATCGTCTCAGATAGGCAAGATATTCCGGAGTGATCTGAACGAGGCCGGCACGGGAGGGCAGGAGGTCGATCAGCGCGGCAGCGAGGTCGCATCCGGCAGCGGAGAGGATGCGTTCGCTATTTTCGATGTCGTTGAATGGGATCGCGACCGTCTGCTGCGCGACCGAAGCGGTTAATCCGTCGTGCTCAAGGCTGCACCCCCACAGCCATCGGTCCAGCGGGTTGGCGGCGCGGAGACGTTGATTTCGACTGCGTCGTAGTTCCCGTGATAGGCGCCCTCGCATTTTGCCACCAGCGTCCGACCGGTCAAAGCCCTTGCAGCCTTGATGGTCATCATCACCGCTTCGGAACCGGTGTTGGTGAAGCGCACTTGCTCGAAATGCGCTACCCGGTCGCAGAGAAGCTCTGCGAGTTCAATCTCGGGAAATGTTGGGTCGCAAAGCTCAACCCCTTCATCAATTACGCCAGCAATGCGCTCGTGACGTCGGCATGACCATAACCATAACCATGGATCAGGGCGGTGAAGTTGTTCTGGAAGTCGAGATAACGATTTCCATCCATGTCCATGACATAGGCTCCCTCGCCTGATGCGAGATAGATGGGATATGGCGTCGCAAATGCGGAGCTTCTTGTGTTTCCCATGGACATGACGCGCTGCGCCCGCCGGTTTGCAGCCGCGGAGACGTCGGTGATCAGCATGGACGTGGTCCCGATCCGTCGGCCGCAGGTCCGTCGATGATGGACCTCAGCTCGCGGCCTAACCAATCGACTTCCTCGACCAGATGGCTGGCCGTCGGGCAAACGCGTAAACCCGCTCTTCCCTCGGCCACCGTCGGAAAAAAAATCGCGGACGTATAGAGGCCGCGGTCGAGCAACTGGCGCGCCGCTGAAATGGCTGCACGCTCGTCTCCGAGCATGATGGTGCGGATCGGAAAGGGCAGGGAGGTCTGCTCGGTTTCGATCATGGCATCGAACTGTTTGATCCGCTCTCCCAATGCGATCTGGCGATCGAGGAGCTCCTGGGTGCGGTGAAGATTGGCCGATGCGATCGCGCCGCCGATGCCGGCAAGATTGATAGAAACCGAAAAGGCGAATGCCAGCGCAAACCGCCGAAAGATGTCCTCTTGGCGTTGCGACCCGAGCATGAGCAGCGCGCCGGAGGCGCCAGAACCCTTGCCAAGCGACGCGGCGATGATGGTGCGGTCGCCAAATTCCTGGCCGATGGACGATCGGGCATAGCCTTCACCTCGGAAACCGAAAAGCGATATGCCGTGGGCGTCATCGATGTAGAGGAATAATCCGTATTGCCGTTGCAGCCTGAGCAGTTCATCGATCGGGGCTGCACCGCCCATGGAATAGAGACCATCGCAGACAAGGGCCACGAGCGTGGTTTGCCCGACAGATCTGCTCGAGCATATCGACATCATTGTGATCGATGGTGAGCACCTTGGTCTCGGCAGCAGCGACGAGCGGTTTGTGGACTACAAGCGTCGCATGGGCGAGTCGGTCGGAGGCGACGAGCGGTTTCTCACCCCCCGGTCAGGTAACCGGAGGCCAGGATCGGCATGGCACTCAGATTGGCGGCAAGCACGGTCGAGAACGTGATGACATGCGCCTGAAACAGATCGGAAAGGTTTTCCTCAAGGTCCGAGAGCAGCCCGAAATTGAGGCGCGGGCGTGCGCAGGACCAGTGCAGGGAGCTATAATCCGCGATCGCTTCGATGGCCCCTGCGATGATGGCTGGGTGATTGTCGAGACCAAGGTAGGAACAGCGGACGAAGTCGACGACTTCGCGGGTGCCGCTCTGCCGATCCTTAACATGAACGAGGCGTCGTTCCACCGACCTTGCGCTCAGCCCCATCACACCTGCATCAAACGCGAGAGCGAAGATGGGGTCGGCGCGTTCGATCATACGTTGGGTATTCCGCATCGATCGCGGTTTGGCTGCAGAGGCCTGACTGTCTTTCGTCATGGTGCCCTCCCAATATCAAGGAAAGATGAGCGCTGAAGGGAGCTATTGCAAATGATATCAAAGATGTATAGTTGATATATCAACAAGAATGAGAGCGCGTCTGTGAGCTGACCGGCGCGGACTCAGATCGTACTCGGACCTGCACAAGATCGGCAAGGATCGTCCGAAGCTCCGGCCACGCGCCGGCGACGACGTTCAGGCAGGTGCTCGTAAAGGCCAAGCGGATAATCTTCCTTGCAATAGATGAAGCGATAGATCGTTTCCGGGCAGATGCTGACTGGGCTGATCCCGTCGGTCAGCAGCCGGCCGGCAATCTGTTCCGGTGACCATTTGGCCTTCAATCGGTCGATGATCAGGTCGCGCAGCTGTGGATGTCGTCTGAGCTTGCGTGGCCGTCGGCGGCGCTCCTTGCTCATGTCGTTCGCGACGGTGCCGAAGTAACCAGTGTATTCTGGAAACTCGCGGTCGTGGAACGTGTTGCGCTTGAGCTCGCGATATATGGTCGAACGATGAGGGCCGAGTTGGCGGGTGATCTCACCAATCGGCAGCTTGCGTTCCTTTAGCTGATACAGATGGCGGCGATCGGACAGGGTGAGCTGCGAATAGCAGGGCGACATGCAAATTTCTCCAAGGCGAAACCATTGATGTTATTGGCATGTCGCACTCGAAAATAGAATGTACCCGACCACACACAAAGATCGCGTAATATGTATTATGGAACTAGCAGGCGGTTTTACGGGTGCTGCTTTTTGCCAGCGTCCACAAAGCGCAGGGTCGGCCTTCAAGCGGGTCATCATCCCTGTCGTCCGGTCGAAGCTGTTGGATCGGACCATGCTCTACACCGCCATCACGCGTGGCGTAGAGACTGTCGTTATCGTCGGCGACATCGATCTCATCAACGAAATGGTCGCAGCGGCTCCGGCAAGCCTGGAGCGTAACACCGCGCTCCGGTTCGACGAGAACTAGCAACGGCTCACAGCCGGACTTCCGTTGCCATCCGATCCCTGCGCATGATGGCCCAGTCGATGAGTTCGGCCATCGACGGCCCCAGGGCCTTGCCCATCTCGGTCAATGCATATTCTACCTTCGGCGGCACCTGGGGATAGACGGTACGGGTTACGATCCCGTCCTTCTCCAGCTCCTTCAATTGCTGGATGAGCATCTTCTGGTTCACCCCTTCGCACCGCCGTTCGAGTTCGGAAAAGCGCAGCGCCTCCTTGGTCCCGAACAGTTGGCAGATGATGACGATCTTCCATTTACCTTCGAGTACCCGCACGGCGTCCGTCGTCGCGTCCGCCCATTTGCGTTGCTGCTGCGGGTCTCCACATCTCCACTCCCGTTCCTGGGCCATACATACCTTTTGGTGGGGAACCCACCTATCTGTCGGTTCTTGTTGAAGTCGCAGTATTCATTATCTTGATTGGCGGCACAACAGGAGCATCAGCATGAAAATCGGTATCATCGGAATTGGCCATATCGGCGGCACTCTCGCCCGCAAGCTTGCATCGGCAGGCCATGAGGTCAGGGTGGCGAACTCCAAGGGCGCGGATGCCGTCAGGCCATTCGCCGACGAGATTGGAGTCGCTGCTGCGGACACGAAAGGAGCCATCTACGGCGCGGACCTTGTCATTCTTTCCATTCCGCTTCTCGCCATCGAAAACCTGCCGAAGGACCTCTTCAAGGACCTGCCCGCCAACGTCCCCGTCATAGATACCAGCAACTACTATCCGGGTCTGCGCGACCCGCAGATCGCCGACCTCGATGCAGGCGAGGTCGAGAGCGTCTGGGTCTCCAGACAGATCGGTCGCCCTATCATCAAGGCCTTCAACAACATCCTCGCATATTCCCTGGCGGAACTGGGCCAGCCCGAGGGTGCGGTCGGTCGACTGGCCGTGGCGGTCGCGGGAGACGACGCCGCCGCGAAGAAGATCGTCATGGCAATCGTAAACGAGGTCGGGTTCGACCCGGTCGACGGCGGACCGCTCGCTGAATCCTGGAGGCAGCAGCCGTTGACGCCGGGCTACTGCTGCGACTTCGACGCATCCACCATGCGCAAGGCGCTCGATGCTGCGGCGAAGGGTGAAGCACCCACAAGATGGTCCATATTTAAGAGCAAGATGGCGGCGCTTCGGCCAGACTCGACTCATGCGGACCGCATTGCAATGAACCGCTCGTTCGTCCCACTTCATTAAAGCAAGAGCACCCTATTCTCGATCCGCAACACGAAGAGATCGTGTTGCGGATCAGCGTCTCTTGGAACGCAACAAACCCCACTGATAGGGGTGTGCAACAGACTTTCCATCATCTAGTAGCGTGAAAGCCTGCCAAGCGAAGCACTCTCTCCACTACTCACCCAGCTTCAATGCCGAAACCGCACTCTTTGGAACTCGGTTGCTAGCTCATGCAGATAGCGCTCGCTCATCGCAATCAGTCCCATCGGCAATCTCCCAGGTCATCAAAACGCGGGGAGAGTGACATTCTAACTTTGCAGAATCAGGACACTTCATCTTTGCGGCTACAGGCTTCAGACGCGTAGGGCGATTTATTGAACTTTGCCATAAACGATCAGCAGATCCTTGGCGTCGATCTGGTCGCCGGCCTTGACGAGGACTTCGGCGATGGTTCCGTCCTTTTCGGCATGCAACGCGGTTTCCATCTTCATCGCCTCGATCGACAGCAGCACGTCGCCGGCCTTGACCGCCTGGCCGGTTGTCGCGAAGACGCGGCTGATGACGCCCGGCATCGGCGCGCCGAGATGAGCGGCATTGCCGATGTCCGCCTTGACGACAACCAGCGTCTTGCCCCGCTCGATATCGGCGAACAGCTCCTCGCCGTCTTTGAGACCGTAGAAATAGGCATGCGTCGGCAGGACCGAGACCGGGCCGTAAGTGTCCGAAGCCAGCGCGAAGTCGGTGAACACCTTCGGATACATCAGGTAGGAGGCGAACTCGAAGTCGTCGATCTTGCGCTCCAGCTTGTCCTCGATGACCTTGCGCTCCGCAGCGAGATCCGCCGGGGCTAGAAGCGAACCGGGCACCGCCGTATAGGGCGCCTCCCCCTTCAGCGCCTTTTTCTGCAGCGCCTGCGGCCAACCGCCGGGAGGCTGGCCGAGATCGCCCTTCAGCATCGACACGACCGAATCCGGAAACGCGATATCCTTCGCCGGGTTTTCGACGTCGGCGACAGTGAGGTCCTGGGAGACCATCATCAGCGCCATGTCGCCGACCACCTTGGAGGACGGAGTCACCTTGACGATGTCGCCGAACATCTGGTTGACGTCCGCATAGGTCTGGGCGACCTTGTGCCAGCGGGTTTCAAGCCCGAGCGAGCGGGCCTTGCGGGTGATCTGCCCGGTGGTCGACTTTGGTCAGAAACAAATTGGGGGCCAGCAAATGAGCTTGGCCCCTGACTTAATCTTGGTACACACCGCTCAAGACATTGCATGATCCCTGCGGTCAGGGCGCCAAGTACTCATTTACCGTCTCCCATGCGGTGGTTTGCAAAAATTTAGCTACGTCTTCATCGAAACCAGCTGTGTAACTGAGTCCCACCGGGCTTTTCTTGAAGATTGCTGCGTAGGTCGTCAAAGCAGCCAGATACGACCCCGCAGCCGTTGGATGCCGCTTGTCGGCCGTGTACAGACTGATATCAGGGCGCTCTTTGACCGATCTGGCAAATGCCAATCCTGCAGGAATAACAAGAGCTTTGTTTTCATTTCCGATGCGGGTGTAGGCTTCGGCTAGTTGTTCGGTCATCTCCGGTTTGTCGAGGTAAGCCCACGACATGAAGAAAACTGGCTCTGCGCCATTCTTCCTTACAGTCTCAGAGTGCTTCTTCGCATATTCGTAGAATATGTCCTTCAACTGCGGATGAACCGGGCACTGGCTGCAATCCATCATAATCGCCAGGTCGAACAGGCGCTCCGGATTGTTGAAAGTGACGACGTTTTTGCTGTCGATCGTGTAACGTCCCACCGCATTAGGCCGGAAGTACGAGCCGACATCGTGCCAATCGAAACCCGAGCCGCTTATTGTCACCTGAACCGAGCGTAGCTTGTATTCAGGGTCAGCCGCTGCGAGGATTCTGGAGATAAACCCGCTTATCCCGTTGTTGAAGTAAAAGAAACTATTGCCGATATAGATGATGGATTCGGGACGTTCTATTCCCGTGGTCTGAACTGCGGGTTTCGTCTGTGTGAAACTTGGCGAGCTTGCCCATAAAAGAGCGGACACTACCAATAAGGCGGCTTTTACGGAATTCTTTAGGCGTTTCATATCTGATCTCCCTGTCCGATAACGCGATTGAACTGCTTGCTCATATTGGTTGCCACCGAAGCGCGCCTGACTTCTGGACGCGATTGCTGAAAGCATAGGCTCCTCCTCCTATTGGTGCCTTCGAGAACCGAAACGGTATCGATATAAAAACGGGCCGAAGACCCGGCCATCGAAATGCTTATTGATATGCAGCAAGCCCGGCGGCAGCGCAGGACTGCGCTGTTTGCACATATGCTACGACCCGGTCATTGCCGATCACCCAAGGATTGCTATCCCGTCCGGACGGCTGGCTAAGCGCTGCATTCTTCTCCACCGTGTTATCGAGGCCGGGATGATTTGCTATGAGAACGTCAGCCCCGCTTTCCCTGATGACGTTCTTGAACCTTTCGGCTGACTGGACATAGGTTTTGAACCAGTTGAGCTTCTCATCTCCTTCGGCTCCACCAAAGCCGAAGCCAGTTCCACCCCACTGAGCGACTTTCCGCTCCTTCGGTCCGTCCTTGACGATGAAAATCGTAGATACCGTTCCCGGGGTATGACCTGGAGTCACATAAAAGGAGAAGGAAGCCGAACCGAGGCGAAAGGTCTCGCCGTCCTTGATCACCATGTCCTTCCTTGGCTTCTGAGCGGGATCACGCTTATCCTTAGCTAGGAAATCCCACTCGGCGGCGGACATCATGATACGTGCGCCATACTTATCTTGGAGATAGCGGGCACCGCCGTAGTGATCACCATGCGCATGACCGACTACAATGTACTTGATATTTTGAGGGTCGAGTCCCTGTTCCCTCAATCCTTTCTCGATAAGAATGGGACCGGAGTCAGGATTGAGTGTGTCAATGAGGACAATTCCCTCTCCCGTGTCTACGACCCATGAGGAAGCAGAACTTTCCCAGAAGGCGTACTCGCCCACGTAATACAGGTTGTCGAAGACCTTCGCCGATACGGCTTTTTCGATGGAGTCCTTACGCGCTTCCTTGGGCTGGGCAATTTTCCCCGCATTCGCATTTTCGATGCGAGGGCAAAGCATGTTGTAAAGATTGAAGTGCTGCGTCCCAGCGGCTTCAAAGGCTTTCCGGAAGTTGTCAGCAACGCTGCTGCCTTCACTTGCGTTCAGCGGCGGCGGCCCGAACAAGAGACTGCATATTCCCGCCGCTAGAGCGAAGCTCCTTCTACGGTTCACGATCACCCGCGTCGATTTCATGTGAGTTCCTCCACTATTCAACGACAGGGAGAACAAGACACGCGTCAGCGATCGGCGAGTCTGCCGATCCGTGTATTCAAGCGTTGCTTTGAGAAGCTCGCGCTTCTCCTCCCTGCCAAAATAAATAAACGTACTATTTCGTTAATTCAAGTGGTTCTGCCGATGCACCGTTTTTGGTGCGTTCTCCGCTTCATGGGCAGGCGGTGCGACGTCTCCGGGCTCCGGCACAAGCAAGAATTGCACGAGATGGTGAAGGTCGGTGGCCGAATGCTTCGACTGCCTGATCACAGGCTCGCAAGGCCGTGCGAAGCAGCAAACCTCAAGGCGATCGCCGTCACACCTTCCCGACGCTCATCGCGAGTTGCCAAGGACCGAACCGCCCACGAGGCGCGTCACCCGCCCAGAGCTGACAGGATGAAGTTGATCTGCTGATCAACTTCATCCTGTCTAGCGATCTCGGGTTCTCGAAGCCGAGCCTCGACAAGAACCGGGTGATAAAACGACGAGAAAGCGTTCATCGCACTTCGGGCGGCTCCAACTGCATCATTGACTGTAAGGTCGCCTGCTTCAGCTCCTTCTTCGATAATCTCCCGGACAATTGTCAGGAGACGACTGCAATGGACGCTCATGATCGGCCAGTTTTCTGTCGTTGCCGCGACAATCAGGTCATGGACGTGCTTGTCCTGGATGAGCTTCCTTCTTCTCTCCTCGTAGAGAAGATTGAAAAGTCTCCTGAGCCTATCGTGGGCTGGCGCATCTTGCCGAGCGACAGCGGCGGCCAGATGAATAGTCTGCTCAACGAATCGGTCGCAGATACACTCGTTAATAGCCGCCCTTGATGGGAAGAAACGGTAAACATTGGCACTGCTCATCCCCAGGCATGACGCTATGTCGGCTACAGATGTCTTCTGGTAACCGATGCGGCGAAAGTGCTCTTCCGCCACATCAAGTACACGCTCGCGCCACATCTCGACTTCGGTGCCCGTGCGGCCCTGTGGGATCATGATACCTGGCACGGACGCCCCCTACTCTGCCGCCAGCGCTATAGGTCGCGCCGGATGTTCCACCGTTTCCTCTTCCCCGTTCGTTTTGGGTGGTTTGATCCGAAACCATACAGCGTAGAGGGCCGGAAGGAAGAGCAGGATCATCACTGTGCCTGCCGCCGTGCCACCAATTAAGGTATAAGCCATCGATCCCCAGAACACCGAATGGGTCAAAGGTATGAAGGCCAGGATCGCCGCCAACGCAGTCAGGATGACAGGGCGTGTGCGCTGCACAGTGGCTTCAATGACAGCGTGGTAATCGTCGAGACCAGCCGCCTGATTTTCCTTGATCTGCTCAGTCAGGATCAGCGTATTTCGCATCAGGATGCCTGCGAGCCCGATCAATCCGAGAATAGCGTTGAAGCCGAATGGCTGATTGAACAAGAGCAAGGTCGGAACCACCCCGGCTAGACCAAGCGGTGCGGTCAGCATCACCATCGTCATTGTCGATAGACTGCGAACCTGCAGGATGATGACGATCAACATAGCTGCGATCATCAAAGGGAAAACCTGCACAAGGGCAACGTTGGCCTTCACGGACTCCTCGATGTTGCCGCCCATTTCGATGCGGTATCCAACTGGAAGTGATGCGATCAGCGGCTGAAGGGCCTTCATGACCTGTTGCGAGACCTCCGGAGGCTGTGTCGCTTCGTTGATGTCCGACCTGATGGTGATGACCGGGGTCCGGTCGCGGCGTTTCAGGATCGGTTCCTCGAAGCGGATCTCGGAATGCCCGATCTGATCGAGGGGAACCTGACGGCCACTCCGGCTCATCAGCGAAAAGTCGGCAAGCCTTGATGGATCGAGGCGATTTTCGCCTGCGCTGCGTGCAACGACAGGCACGTTGCGGATGTTGTCGCGCACTTGAGTGACAGGAATGCCGCTGAGCAGCAACTGCATCTGTTGAGCCGCCTCCGACGGTGAAAGACCGATCAGATTAAGCCGCTCCTGATCCGGAATAAACCGTAATACCGGCGTGCGGTTGCCCCAATCCCGGTTGGCCTGACGGACATCGGGCACAGTTTTCATAATTGCCAGAGCCTTCTCGGAAATCTTGTACAGTTTATCCTGATCAGGCCCCATGATCCGGAACTCGACTGGGAACGGCGTATACGGTCCAAATACGAGCTGGGTCACGCGCACCGAGGCCTCGGGAACGAGACCCTTCGATATGGCGGCACGAAGGCGGTGCTTCAGTTCTTCGCGTGCATGGGCGTCGGGCGTGAGAGCGACGACCTTGGCGAAGGCGGGGTCCGGCAATTCCGGAGCCATGGCAAAGAAAAATCGAGGCGCGCCCTGCCCTACATAACTGGTGACGATGTTTGTCTCTGGCTGAGCCTGTAGCCAGTCTTCGACTTTCTTCACCGCTGATGTTGTGGCGTCGATACTGGTACCTTCGGGCATGCGCACTTCAACCAGCACCTCGGGACGGTCCGATGTCGGGAAGAACTGCTGCTTCACGCCGCCCATCCCGACGACCGAGACGGCCATGGTGATGCCAACCACGGCGCATACCATAAATTTATGGCGGACGGCGAGTTCGATGACGGAACGCAGGCGACGGTAGCTCGGCGTATCATAGATGGCGTGATGACCACCCTCGACCGGCTTGATGTTCGGCAGCATCTTTACGCCAAGGTAGGGCGTGAAGGTGACAGCGACGAGCCAGGATACGATCAGCGCGAAACCGACGACCCAGAAGATATTGCCAGCGTACTCGCCAGCCGTTGATTTTGCGAATCCCACGGGCATCAGCCCGATGATCGTGACTAGCGTGCCGGACAGCATAGGGGCCGCCGTATGGCTCCAGGCATAGGCGGCCGCCTTAATGCGGTCCATGCCCTCTTCCATCTTCACGACCATGACTTCGATCGCGATGATGGCATCGTCAACCAAAAGCCCCAGTGCAAGGATCAAAGCGCCGAGCGTGATGCGATCGAAGAACCGCCCTGTTTCCAGCATGATGAGGAAGACGACGGCGAGCGTCAGCGGTACGGCGAGCGCCACGACGATGCCGACGCGCCAACCGAGTGCGACCAGACTGACGAACAGCACGACACCGAGCGCCATCGCGAACTTGAGCATGAATTCGCCGACCGCCTCGTCGATGTTGACCGCCTGATCGCTGACCTTGGTGAGAGTCATCCCCAGCGGCAATGTCTGCGCGATCACAGCGGATCGCGCTTCAAGCGCCTTGCCGAGATCGAGACCGTTCCAGCCAGCCTGCATCACCGCTCCGAGCATGATCGCCGGTTCGCCCTCGTGGCGGATGACATAGGTGGCAGGATCCTGATAACCGCGCCGCACATCCGCGATATCGGAGAGCTTCAGCGTCCGTCCATCCTTGTTGAGCAAAACGTCGCCTTTGCGCGGCACGCGTCTCACCAGTTCGCCATGCTCGAGAAGGGGCGTGTGGTCGCGGCCGGGGCCATCGACACGCTCTCCGACGCGCTCGTTCATCGGCATATGGCTGTCTGAGACAGCCGGGCATCCATCCACAGAGACAATGGGAACGACAATGACATCGATACAAAGCTACACTGCGGCCACCGTCCAGTTCGAGCCGACCATGTTCGAGAAGGCACGTAATATCAGCCGGCTGGCAGCCCTTTGCGAGGAGGCAGCGGCGGCAGGCGCACGCCTGATCGTGACCCCCGAAATGGGCACGACCGGCTATTGCTGGTTCGACAGGGCCGAAGTGAAACCTTTCGTCGAAGCTATCCCCGGACCGACCACCGATGTGTTCCAGGCCATTGCCAGAAAACACCGCTGCTATATCGTCGTCGGCATGCCTGAAGTCGATCCTTCGAGCGAACTCTATTACAATACCGCCGTCCTGATCGGTCCCGAGGGTATCGTTGGCCGGCACCGCAAGTCACATCCCTATATCGCCGAGCCGAAATGGGCCGCCAACGGCGATATCGTCCACGAGGTGTTCGAAACGGAGATTGGCCGGATCTCCATGCTGGTCTGCATGGATCTGCACTTCTTCGAGACGGCCCGGCTGGAGGCTCTCGCCGGTGCCGACATCATTTGCCACATTTCCAACTGGCTGCAGGAGCGCACGCCGGCACCCTACTGGATCAACCGCGCCTTCGAAAACGCCTGTTATGTCATCGAAAGCAACCGGTGGGGATTAGAGAGAAGCGTGCAGTTTTCCGGGGGAAGCTGCCTGATCGAACCCGATGGAACAGTTGCCGCATCGATCGATACGGGCGACGGGATTGCCTATGGCACGGTCGATCTTGCCCGCGCCCGCCGCCGCGAGGTCTTGTGCGAACCGGTGTTTAAGTCCCGCCGGCCCGAGCTCTACATGAACATGATGACCAACAGCTTCACCTGGAATCCGGGCGACTACTTCCGTCTCTATGGCTATCAGCCCATCCCACGGGGACGGACATCGCGCGCCGCCGTCGCTCAGTTCGCCCCATCCTCTGTCATCGAAGACAATCTTGCCCGCATCACCAAGCTGGCAGCCGACGCGAAGGCGACGACAGCACCGGACATTCTGGTTTTTCCGGAACTGTCGCTGACCGGACTGGATGCCCCCGAAACGCGGGCGGAACCGCTTTCAGGCCCGGCGGTATCCGCCTTCGTTCGTCTGGCAATGAAGCTTGGTTTCTATCTTGTCGCCGGAGTTGCCGAGGCGGACGGAGACAAGGTCTATAACAGCGCGGTACTTGCAGGACCCGAGGGACTTGTGGGCAGCTACCGAAAGACGCATCTCGGCATTGCCGATAGCTGGGCGACGGCCGGCGACGAATGGAAAGTCTACGATCTTGCCATCGGCCGCGTCGGCCTCGCAGTCGGCCACGACGCGCTCTATCCGGAAGCCATCCGTTCGCTCTCGCTGATGGGGTGCGACTTGGTCGCCTGCCCTTCGGCAATCGCCGGCACTTTCACCGGCAGCCACAACGGCACGAAAATTCCGCACAACTATCCGATCCCCAAGGGTGGCGACCCCTATCACTGGCACGCGTTGCGCGTGCGCGGCGGCGAGAATAACGTCTATTTCGCCTTCGCCAATGTGCTGGATGCGGCGCGGGGATACCTGGGCAAGAGTGCTGTGTTCGGGCCGGATTCCTTTGCCTTTCCACGCCAGGAATCGGCGATTTTGGACGAGGACGGGATTGCCGCAGCAACCGTCGACACCTCCAATCTCGATACGCCCTACCCGACAAATATCGTCCGCCGAAAGGATCTTGTTGTCATGCGCCAACCGCATCACTATCAGCCGCTGGTCAAATGGCATCAGTGAGAGGCTGGTACGATGTCCACATTCACATTCGCGACCGTCCCGCAGATCATTGCAGGGCCGGGCTGCATCGCAAGGCTTTCGGAGTTGACGACCCTGCTCGGGTCGCGTGTTTTGGTGATTTCAGATGATGGGGTCGTCAAGGCGGGGCTGGTACAGCCGGCCCTGGCGAGTCTTTCGGCAGGTGGCGCGGAAACATCGCTCTTTACAGGCGTTGTCGCCGATCCGCCGGAAGCCATCATTCATGCGGCTGTGGCGCAGGCGATCGAGTTTGGCGCAACGGGTGTATTGGGCATCGGCGGTGGCTCGTCGCTCGATGTCGCAAAACTTGTGGCTCTGCTCTGCAGAAGCGGCGAAGCACTCGATGATATCTATGGAGTGGGCAAGGTAAGCGGGCAGCGTCTGCCGCTGGTGCTTGTGCCGACAACGGCGGGCACCGGATCAGAAGTCACACCGATTTCCATCGTCACCACGGGCGCATACCAGAAAAAGGGCGTCGTATCGCCGGTGCTGCTACCGGATGCTGCCGTTCTCGACGCCGAACTGACCCTCGGCCTTCCACCAACCGTGACCGCTGCAACGGGAATTGACGCCATGGTGCACGCCATTGAGGCCTTCACCTCCGCAAGTGCAAACAACAATCCGGTTTCCCGTACCCTCGCCAAGGAGGCTCTTCGGCTTCTCGGGGCGAATATCGAGATCGCCGTCATGACCGGAACCGATCTTGCCGCCAGGCAGGCGATGCTGCTCGGCGCGATGCTCGCCGGACAAGCCTTTGCCAACTCGCCGGTCGCTGCCGTCCATGCGCTCGCCTATCCGGTCGGTGGCCGCTATCACGTCCCGCACGGCCTTTCCAACAGTCTTGTCTTACCGCATGTCCTGCGCTTCAACGCGACCGTGTGTGGCGATGCCTACGCTGAACTGGCGCCTTGCCTCTATCCTCACCTTGAGACTGCAGGTCAGGCCGAGCGGATTTCCGGCTTTATCGAAGGATTGGCGATGCTGCCTGTGCGCCTGAACTTGCCGATACGCCTGAGAGATGTTGGAATTCCCAAGGACGGACTTCCTCTGCTAGCGGAAAGTGCGATGGAACAGACCCGTCTGCTGGTCAACAATCCGCGCACGGTGTCGCTGCCGGATGCTGTCAGGATCTACGAGGTAGCTTGGTAAAAAAGAAGGTGCCGGATGCCACAGGTCGCGCAATACGTAACGATACGGACAGGATTTTGGTCGCCTTGAAACGATACGAAGCAACGACACCTCGGCCCCCGCGACGAAGACGATAACGGCTGCGTGCATGTCGACGGCAAAATTGAATTCGGCGAGCGGCGTCGTATTACCGGGGCAGAAGGCAGCGCCCCCCATGATGGTGATGGCGCTGACGGATTCAGGCAGATCTGGATCGAGCAGCAGCGCCAGCGCTAAATTGGTCGGCGGGCCGGTGGCGCAGATATGCAATCTCCCCTCCTCCCGGGCGATGCGGGAAATCGTTTGCCGCATGCCTATCCGCCAGCGGCATTGTCGGGAAAGGCAGCGTGCTGCCGGCAAGCCCATCTGCGCCATGCATGATGGAGGCGCGGCCACGCGAGGCCATGATGGGTCGTGCCGCACCCGAATAAACCGGGATATTCGGCCGGCCGCACAGTTCGAGAATATGCCTTGCATTCTTGACGACGGGCTCCAGGCCGGCAATGCAGGTGAGCGCGATCATGTCCAGCGGGTCGGCGGAGCGCCAGAAGCATCGCCAGCGCATCGTCGGCGCCGGGTCGCGGTCATAGGGGAAAAACGCAAGGCGCTCATGCCCCGGTTCCCTGAAGCTCAGCCCTTGTCGGCGAGGAAGCGGGCGGTGTCCGGCGCCCAGCCAAAGCGCACCATTGAGCCAACCGCCACGTCGCCGGCCTGAGCGGGAGCCCGGGCGATGATTTCCTGTTTGCCGGCATCGATGATCACACGCAGTTCCGAACCGCCATAGACGGTTTCGCGCACCCGGCCCTCGCAGAAGCCTTCACCGAGCGTGATGACTTCCGGTCGAACGACGATCGCACCCTTCGTGCCATTGGCTGGACCCTCGCCGGCGATCGGCAGCGTCCCGATGGCAGTTTCGAGCGCGCCGGCCTTCACGGTGCCACGGATGATCGACGAGATGCCGATGAAATCTGCAACGAACAGGTTCTGCGGCTCGTCATACATCTGGCGCGGCGTGCCGAGTTGGGCAATCTTGCCGTCGTTCATCAGGCAGATGCGGTCCGACAGTGCCAGCGCTTCCTGCTGGTCGTGGGTGACGAAGATGATCGTCGCGCCCGTCTCGCGGTGGATGCGCTTGATCTCGATCTGCATGACTTCGCGCAGCTTGGCATCGAGCGCGCCGAGCGGCTCGTCCATCAGGATGATCGCCGGATCGTAGACGAGGCAACGGGCCAAAGCGACGCGCTGCTGCTGGCCGCCGGAAAGCTGCGAGGGAGAGCGTGATGCAGCATGCGCAAGGCCGACCGTTTCCAGCGCGTTATTCACCTTGGCGTCGATCTCGGCCTTCGGCAGGCTGCGCATTTTCAGCGCGAAGCCGACATTTTCGGCCACCGTCATATGCGGGAAGAGCGCGTAGTTCTGGAATACGACGCCAATGTCGCGCTTGTTGACCGGTGCGTGGGTCTGATCCTTGCCGTCGATGATGACGGTGCCCGACGTCGGTTCCTGCAGGCCGCAGATGAGCTGCAGAAGCGTCGTTTTGCCGGAACCGGACGGTCCGAGAAGCGTGAGAAGCTCGCCCTTGCGGACTTCGAGATCGACATGATCGAGTGCGGTGGTCTGGCCGTAGAGTTTGGCAAGGCCATTCACCTGAAGCTTGATTTCCGGCGTGTTCGCAGAGGCGGCTGACATGTCGAATGTGGTTCCTTTGGTCGTGATGGGATCGGCGGGGTTTCGCATGTCAGCGCGGCCTTGCCTTTTCGGCGATGACGAAGAGTACTGTCACCACCGCCACGATGAAGACCGAGGCAGCAGCCAGGGTCGGAGAAATGCTGAGAATGATATCGTCCCACATCTGCTTTGGGAGCGTCTGCTTGACGCCCGCACCTACGAACAGCGCTATGGTGAGTTCTTCGAAGGAGTGCAGCAGGCCGAACAGGAAGGCCGCAATGGCACCACCCTTGATCAGTGGAAGAAGAACGAGACGGATCTGCTGCCAGCCGTTTGCGCCGAGTGTTGCGGCCGCCTGCAGAAGACGCCAGTCAAAACTCCGGAACGTAGTCAGCAGGATGACGAAAACGATCGGCATGGCCGACAGCGTGTGACCGAGGATGATGCCGGTGTTGGTCGCGATCAGACCGATTTTAGCAAGCACATAGAACAACGATACGCCGATGACGATATTGGGTACAATCATTGGCAGCATGAACGACAGGAAGATCAGGCCACCGGCCTTGCGTTGCGTGCGTGCCAGTCCATAGGCCGCCATGCCCGAAATGATGGTGGCGACAACACCTGTCACGATCGCGACCACGGCGGAACGCGTGGTGGCACCCATCCACTGGTCGGAGCTGAGATAGGTCTGGAACCATCGCAACGAGAAGCTTTTCGGTGGGAACTCAAGAAAACTCGAGCCGGAAAAAGCCATCGGCGGGAATGCCAGAACCGGCACGATCATGATTGCAATCACAATCCAAACGAACGTGGTGAAGACGCGACGCCCAAGGCGCGTTGGGAACAGGTTGGCAATGAAGTCGCTGACAAACGCACCGATCTCGATCAATACGCCGCCGATAGCACCGACAACGCCGCCGCGCCTGGCTGCAGCACTATTGCCCGAGACGGCCGACATGCCGAAAAAACGATCGTAAAGGGCGATGGTAGTCAGCGTCACGGCAAGGAGGAGGGTCGCAAGAGCGCCACCAAGCCGCAGGTTGAACAGCTGCTGAACCTGGGTAATCATCATCTGGCCGATGACCGTTTCGCGTGGCGAGCCCAGAAGAGCCGGCGTGATGAAGAAACCGAGGCCCATCACGAAGATGAGCAGCCCGGCAGCGGCAACGCCCGGCATGGAAAGCGGCACGAAGATGCGCCAGAAGGACTGGCTACGGCTCGCGCCCATGGTCATGGCGGCGGGGATGAGGCGACCATCGATGGACAGCATGGTCGGCAGCATTGTGAGGATCGCGAGAGGCAGCATGGCATGCGCCATGCCGAAGATAACCGCGCCGCGGCCGTAGAGCAGGTCGAGTTGGGTATCGAAACCCATGCCGATCAACATCTGCGCGACAATGCCCTTGCGGGCGAGCAGCACGATCCAGGCGAAGTTTTTCAGAAGCGGGCTGACCCAGAACGGTAGCAGGACCAGCCACATGGCCATGCGCCGGCGACGTTCCGGCATGCCGGCCAGCCAGACAGCGATGGGATAACCGACCAGAAGGCAGACGATGGTGACTTGGGCCGAGATGGCGAACGTGTTGGCGAGCACCTTCACGTAGACGCCGGCCGAGAACATCTGCCGATAGACGGTCAGATCGAAAGCACCGGACTTCGGATCGATGAAGGACTGCCAGATCAGCGCGCCAGCCGGCAGGATCAGCAACAGAGCCATGTAGACAAGCCCCGGCATGGTAAGCCAGAGGCTATCCGCTCGCAGGCGCTTCCGTGAGAAGGTGTCTTTGGCGGAAAGTTCGGCCATGGATGTCCCGTTTGTTGAAATGGCCCGTTCAGCTTAGCGCAGAACCGGCCATCCATTGTCAGATAGACGGCCTCGCCGAGCGGCGACACCTGAAGCTCAGGTGGTCGTTCCTGCTGAAAATCAGCTCAGAATCCACTGTTCGAAGCGCTGGGTTAGTTCGTCCTGATGCTCCGCCCAATAGGCAGCGTTAAGAACAGCCAGGCCCTTGATGTTGGCGGGTGCTGTCGGCAGAAGCTGAGCCTTTTCCGCGCTCAGATGCTCGTAAGCCTTCATGTTGGTCGGGCCGCAAGCCAGGATGCCCGTATAGGCTGCCTGACGTTTTGCATCCAGGCACCATTCGATGAACTTGCGGGCAAGATCGGCCTTTTTCGTGTTGCCGGCAATGGTCCACCCATCGATGTTGAACAGGCCGCCATTCCAGACGATGCCAGCCGGTGCGCCGGCATTGATGGCTGCTTGTGCGCGGGTCGACCAGGTCGACATCATGTCCAGTTCGCCATTCTGAAGAAGCTGGGTTGCATGAGCGCCCGAAGTCCACCAGATGTCGATGCTGGACTTGACCTTGTCGAGGCTCTTGAAGGCGCGATCGACGTCGAGCGGATAAAGCTTGTCGAGCGGAACGCCATCAGCGAGCAACGCCATTTCCAGCGTCGTGACCGGGCTGCGCCACATGCCACGGCGGCCTTTGAAAGCTTTGGCGTTCCAGAAATCGGCCCAGCTGGCCGGAACCGTCTTCATGGTGTCCTTGCGGTAGGCCATGGCGAGCGCGAAGATCGCGACGCCGGCGAAATCGGGTTCGAACGTGTGCGGGGCGAAGTCAGCCTTGTTGGGGACCTCGATGTTAAGGGGCAACATATAGTTGTTGCCGAGCTTGCGGATGCGCAGCACGTGTTCCGGCGTCATTAGGGCGACGTCGAACAGCTTCGTGTCGGTATCGATCGCCATCTTGTACTGCGGGATCGGATCTGGCTCGTTGGTATTGGTCTGTATGGTAACACCCGTCTCGGCGGCAAAGGTGTCGTAGAAGGCAACCTTGAAACCTTCGTAGAAGGCTCCGCCCATGTCGCGTACGACCAGCGTTTCGCCGGCAAAGACGCGGTTGCCCTTCAGAATGACCGGAGCTGCAAGCGCCACGGCGGCAAGCCCGGTCGTCGTCTTCATGAAACCACGGCGTGATACATTGTTATACATTTTTTACCCTCCGGCGTTTATTTGACCTTCGTCAGCTTTACTCTTCCTGTCGCGGCGACTTCGGTAAATTATATTTTTCCGTGCATCTGCTTTGGCTCATGCGAAGCAAGCGGCCGACGGCTTGCGCAAAACCGAATGACAGCCTCAGCAAGCACTGCATCGCACCGCGCAAGCTGTGTTTCCTCGATGAATTCGTCCGGGCGGTCCCCTGATCCATGCTACCGGGGCCGCAGATCACCACGGGAACGTCCAGCGCCTGCGCAAACAGACCCGCCTCCGTGCCGAAGCTGACGCGGCAGTCCCTGGCTCCCTTCGGCAGGCATGAGGCAAATGCTTGCACCATCGGATGGCTGCGATCGACAGAATGGCCTGGATAATTGCCGGTGATCTCGATGTCGATCGATGCCTCCTTGAAGCGATCCTTGTGCGGAGCAACGGCGGCCGCGCCGGCCTTGCGGACCTGCTCGGTAAGAGCAAGCGGGTCGTCGGCCGCCATCGTGCGGCATTCCATCAGCAGTTCCGCTTGATCCGGCACCAGATTGACCGCGGTTCCACCCGACAGCTTGCCGACATGCACCGTTGCGTAGGGCACCGAGTAGCCGGATTCACGCGAACCTCGGGCTTGGATCTCGTCCTGCAATTTCCGCAGGCCGGATACGAAGTCGGTGGCGATATGCAGCGCATTGAGTGCAAGCGGCGCTTCGGCGGAGTGGCGCGGAACGCCCCGGACCTTGACGTGAAAAGCCATCTTGCCCTTGTGGCCGAGACCAAGCTGCATCGATGTCGGCTCACCGACGACGATCAGGTCGGGCAGGATGTCCCGCCCTACAATTTCTTCAAGCATCGGCCTGACGCCGACGCAGCCGATCTCCTCGTCATAGGAGATGGCGAGCCATAGCGGGGCGGCCAAGCTTTTGACATCGATCGCCTCTGCCAGTGCCACGGCGGAAGCGACAAAGCCTTTCATGTCGGTCGTGCCGCGTCCGTAAAGCCTGCCATCTTTCCGGGTCAGGCTGAAAGGGGAAACCGTCCAGTCCTGCCCAGCGGCCGGCACCACGTCGACATGTCCCGAGAGCATCAGCCCTCCTGGCGCATCCGGCCCCAGACGCACCAGAAGTGCCGCCTTTTGCCCGCTCGTATCGTAGAAGCGCTCGCAGACGGCACCCGCATTCGCCAGCGTCGCTTCAATGTCCTCGATCAGCGGCAGGTTCGTCTCGGAACTGACCGTGGGATGAGCGATCAGGCGCTCCAGCCAATCCTCAGTCGCGGTCACAGTTCTGACTCCGCCTCGTCCATCGCCGCGTTGATTTCGGAGATGAGACCCGCAACCTTGGCCTCCGGAATGGAGACACGAAGACGGCGTTCGAGCGAGGTGAAGATGCCGAAGAACGAATTTGAGCAGTGGTTGAGCATGCGCATCGCATCCTCTTTCGAAATATTGCAGCGGCTCGTCAGATAGGCGCAGATGTGCTCGCAGGCGATTGCATTCGGCAGGACGTAGGCCGGTTGGGTATCGTAGGCGAGGCGACGGAACGGCAGGACCGAAGGCTTGATCGTCAGATCAGCGACAAGCTTTGGATCGCGCGAAGAGGCGCCGACGACCACCCGGGCTTCGACGCCTTCCAGCACCCAGCGTCCGAGCGCCGGATCCCAGATTGCCAGATCCGAACCCTTGATGATGATTTCGACCCGCCTGCTTTCGCCCGGCGCCAGCACCGGCTTGGCAAAACCCTTGAGCTCCTGCGGTGAACGCTTCAGCCGCTTGCCGGGTGCCTGCAGATAAAGCTGCGCGACTTCGGCACCAGTCCGGTCACCCGTATTGGTAACGGTGAAGGCGACGGTGATCGCGTCGTGAAGCCCGATCTGTGCCGATGACACCGTCAGGTCGGAATAGGCAAAGCTGGTATAGCTCAGGCCGTGGCCGAAGGCGAACAGCGGCTCGATTTCGCGCAGATCATAAGCGCGATAGCCGACATGAATGCCCTCGCCATAGATATGTCGGCCGTTTTCACCCGGATAATGCAGGAAGCCGGGCACGTCAGCCAGACGCTTCGGGAAGGTGACGGACAACTTGCCGGATGGATTGACCCTACCGGTCAGCACGTCGGCGACGGCACCGCCCATGGCCTGGCCGGAGTAGAAGGTGACGAGTACCGCCTTCACCGCATCGACCCACGGCATTTCCACCGCATCCGGGCAGGCGATCACCACCGCCACTTTTTCCGAGGCCATCGCGAGGGCTGCGATCATCGCATCCTGACCGGGGCCGAGCGCCAGCGTGGTGCGGTCGGAGCCTTCGCCGTCATATGCGCCCTCGGTGGAGGTATAGACCAGAACCAGATCCGCCTTGGCCGCAAGCGCCAGCGTTTCGGTATCGGCTTCCTCGCCGAACGTCAGGACGTGGTTCGCACCCAGAGCCTGTTCCAGTTGTTCCAGCGGCTGGTCGACCATGGTCGGGATCGTCGTGGCGCAACCCGAACCCTGGATGACCGGAGTGCCGGCATCGCGGCCGACAACCAGAATGTTCTTCATGTCGGGCCGGATTGGCAGCAGACCGTCGTTGCGCACGAGAACCATCGAGGCCGCGGCCATCGCACGCGCTTCGGCATGGTGTTCCTTGGCAGTATAGACCGGCAGCGGCTGGCTTGCACTTGCGTTGCAGCGCTCGATCATCTCCAGCATGCGCCGGCACGACAGGTTCGCCACCCCGACCGGAACGGCGCCACTGTCAAGCGCCGCGAGAAAATCCGCCTTGCGACGCGGGCTTTCCGGCATATCGAGATCACCACCAGCCATCAGCGAGGCCGGACGGTCCTTGATGCCGTGCCAGTCCGATACGACCACGCCGTCGAAGCCCCATTCGTCGCGCAGGACCCCATTGAGGAGCCACGGGTCCTGCGATGCCTGCACGCGTTCAGGCGGTTATAGGAGGACATGATCGTCCAGGGTTTGGACTGCTTGATGGCGATCTCGAAACCCTTGAGGTAGATTTCCCGCAGCGCCCGTTCTTCGACGACGCTGTCCATCGTGGTGCGCTCGACTTCGGAATTGTTGCAGGCGAAATGCTTGAGCGAAGTGCCGACACCCTGAGACTGGATGCCTTCGATGACCGCCGCCGACAGCTTGCCGGTGACCAGTGGATCTTCCGAGTAATATTCATAGGAACGGCCGGCAAGCGGCGTGCGGCGCAGGTTGATGCCGGGCCCGAGCAGCAGATGGACGCCCATGGCGCGGCATTCCTGGCCGAGCAACACGCCAAGCCGCTGCATCAGATCCTCATCCCAGCTGTTGCCCATGGCTGAACCGTTGGGGAAGCAGGTCGCCGGCTTCATTTCGCCCCAGGCGATGGCGACGTCGCTGGCACGCTGGTTGACCACCGACAGGAAGGCATCGAGGTCCATGCCGCCGCGTTCATCGCTGTCGATCTGCGGGATCGAATAACGTACGCCATAGGTGCCATCGGTCATGACGATCGGCTTGATGCCGTAAGCGGGAACCGCCGCAGTCTTCCACATTCCGAAACCGGAAAGCAGATCGACCTTTTCCTGGTTGGTCATCCTGTCGATGATGGAAGCGATCGTCTGGTCTGCGGACTGGCTCTTCTCGGGCATTCTGGACTCCGTAATGCGGCACCCACCGCACTGGTCATGCGGCGTTTGGCGCGCACACTGTCAGCCGACGGTCAAAAAGAAAAATAGGATATTCGGAACTGGTGCTTTGAAAAAAGCGAGCCTAGCTCTGCCCCGCCCGACGCAGGTTGAGGATCGGAGCTTCCATGCCGGGCACGTAACTGTCGGAAATCAGCTGGTTGCAGTGCTCTTCGAAAGTCCGCACGAGCCGGGTGGAAACCTGCTGGCCTACGCGGATCAGACCAATGCGCATCGGCTTGTGATCACCCGACAAACGGAGGCCGACCAGCCCCCGGCCATCCAGCGCCGCCTTGTTCTTGGGTCGGACGTTGGCAAGCGTGTAACCATACCGGCTGGCGACCATCGTGCGGATGACTTCCTGATGCTGGATCTGAGCAACAATATTCGGGTTGGCACCGGCAGCAGCGAAAAGCCCTAAGAAATAATCCCGGGACAGCGGCAGATCGAGCAAGATGAATTCGTGTTCTTCCAATTCAGCAAGCGAGATTGCCGAACGCTCCGCCAGTGGATCGGTCTCGGCTACCTGGACGTAAGGCGGCAGTTCGGCAAGCGGGGTAAACTCGAAGCCTTCGGGAACCGACAGATCATAGGAGAGTGCAATATCCAGTTCGGCGCGCTCCAGTCGAGTCAGCAGCGTACGATGATCCGCGACAGTCGGCCGGACCGTTACGCCGGGATAAGCAGCCTTGAAGCTCTGGCTGACTTCCGGCAGCAACATAGGCGCAAAGGTCAAAAGGCAGCCGAGCGACAGAGTTCCGCGAATCTGGTCTGTCGCTTCGGACGCCGCCGTATAGAGGTTTTGAGCCTGCTCGATCACCGCCTTGGCCTGGAGCAGCAGTTTCTGGCCAGCCGGTGTCAGTGACAGGCCCTGTGCGTGGCGCCGCAGGAAAAGCTGGGTGTTAAGCTCGATTTCCAACTGCGAGATCGCGGTGGAGATGGAGGGTTGCGAAACACGGATGCGATCCGATGCAAGCGTGATGGAACCGGCCTCGGCGGTGGCGATGAAATATTCGAGCTGGCGCAGTGTGAAACGCATTTCAGGCCCCGATGCCAAATGTCACGCCCGAAGGCCGACGGGTAAGCCCATGCCAATGCGAAGGGATGGAGGCCAGCTTATTATTTGCGCTTTTCCAAAATGTAAATGTTCTCCTGCAGCCTGACTTGGCAACAGCGCTTCGCCGCGCCGCCTTGCCCTGCTTTCGCCAATCCTAACCAGTGCTGCAGCAAATCGTAATTTTCCGAATGCCCACTGTTCGATAGAGCGGAACCATAGCTGACGCCGTTCTGCGGGTCTTGGCGAAACAGAAAAGGGCGAGTGCATGTCAGTCGAGAAGATCCATACGCTGGTTGTCGGAGCCGGCCAGGCAGGTGTGGCCATGAGCGAACACTTGAGCCGCAACGGCGTCGACTACATCGTGCTGGAACGCGGCCGCATTGCCGAACGCTGGCGTTCGATGCGCTGGGATTCGCTCGTTGCCAACGGTCCCGCCTGGCACGACCGTTTTCCCGGCATGGATTTTCCCGGGCATCCGGATGCGTTCGTGCCCAAGGATGGCGTCGCCGATTATTTCGAAGCCTATGCCGACATGCACAAGGCACCGATCCGCTGCGGTGTCGAAGTCACCAAGGTCGAACGGCTTGAAGACCGCCCCGGCTTCAGCGTCGAAACATCCGACGGCGCGATCGAAGCCCTCAACGTCGTCGTCGCCACCGGACCGTTTCAGAGCCCGAGCATTCCCCCGATCGTGCCCGCGGATGCCGGCGTCACGCAGATGCATTCGAGCGAATACCGCAATCCCTCCCAGCTTGCAGACGGCGCCGTGCTGGTCGTCGGCGCCGGTTCGTCTGGCGTCCAGATTGCCGAGGAGCTGATGCTTTCCGGCCGCAAGGTCTACCTGTCCATCGGCCCGCATGACCGCCCTCCCCGCGCCTATCGCGGCCGCGATTTCGTCTGGTGGCTCGGTGTTCTCGGTAAATGGGACGCACAGGCGCAGGCTCCCGGCTCGGAGCATGTGACCATTGCCGTCAGCGGGGCACACGGCGGCAAGACGATCGACTTCCGCCACCTGGCAGCGCAGGGCATGGTGCTTGCTGGCATGACCGCCGCATACCGTGAGGGATCGGTTTCCTTTGCCGACGATCTTGCGCGCAACCTTGATCACGGCGACCAGAACTACCTGTCGCTGCTCGACGAGGCAGACGCATTTGTCGCCCGCAACGGTCTCGATCTTCCTCATGAACCGGATGCGCGCATCCTCGGACCCGAGGTCGACTGTGTCGCCGATCCGCTGCGCGAACTGAACCTGCACGACGCCGGCGTCACCACCATCATCTGGGCGACGGGCTTTGTCTCGGACTATAGTTGGCTGAAGGTCAACGCCTTCGACGCGACCGGTCGCCCCAAACACCACCGGGGCGTCTCGGCAGAAAAGGGCGTCTATTTCCTCGGCCTTCCATGGCTCTCCGGGCGCGGCTCCAGCTTCATCTGGGGTGTCTGGCACGACGCCAAACACGTAGCCGGCCACATCGCCATCCAGGACAACTACCTCGCCTACGCACCGAAATCCTGATCGACCGGCAGAGGCCTGCCAGCATCCCGCACGAACGATCCTATGGAGAAGAGAATGGCACATACGCGCATTCGCAAGTTCAACACCAAGGAAACCTATCCCGAGCAGAAGCTCGACAACGACCTCTGCCAGGCGGTTGTCGCTCGCGGCACGATGATCTTTCTGCGTGGCCAGTGCCCGCAGGACCTCGACACCGCCAAGAATATCGACAGCCATGATCCGGTCGAGCAGACGCACAGGGTGATGGAGAACATTCGCCAGCTGGTGCAGGAATCCGGCGGCCAGATGGAGCATGTCACCAAACTGGTCGTCTATCTGACAGACGTTCGCCACCGCGAGGCCGTCTACCGGACCATGGGCGAGTACATCAAAGGCGTCTTCCCGGTCTGCACCGGGCTCGTCGTCGTGGCGCTGGCACGGCCGGAATGGCTTGTGGAGATCGACGCGACGGCCGTCATTCCAGACTGATAGTCTTTCAGCGTGCGTCGGCAGGCATTCACCGGCCGACGCACGCTGAGGCGTTATCCCACCGTCCCGACACAGGAGTTCCCATGACCTTCTCAATCGTCGCTCGCTGTGAGCTGACCGGCCAGTTCGGTGTGGCGATTTCGTCTTCGTCGCCTGCGGTCGCCGCTCGCTGCGCCTGGGCTCGAGCCGGCATCGGCGCCGTTGCAACGCAGAACGTGACCAATCCGGCACTCGGCCCTAGAATGCTGGGCGCTCTCGAAAAAGGCGCGAGCGCAGCAGAAGCCGTAGCCACCGCACGGCAGGGCGATGATTTTCCAAACTATCGCCAATTGCTGGCGGTGGATGTGCACGGCGGGACGGCTATCCATTCCGGCAGCAACGCTCTCGGAACCTGGACCTCCGCCGTCGGCCATCAATGTGTTGCCGCCGGCAACCTTCTGGCCAATGACGGCGTGCCGAAGGTGATGATCGATTCATTCGAGGCCACTTCGGGTACTTTGGGTGACCGCCTCATCGCCGCGCTCAGAGCGGCCGTCGATGCGGGCGGCGAAGCCGGCCCGGTTCGGTCGGCGGGCCTGCTGATCGTCGACAAGCAAACCTGGCCCTACGCCGAACTTCGGATCGACTGGCTGGACGATGGCTGCCCGATCGCAGCGGTGGCGCGGGCGTGGGACGTCTACAGACCGCAGGCGGAGGATTACGTGACGCGGGCACTCAACCCGCTGGCCGCTCCATCATACGGCGTACCGGGCGACGAATGACGCCTATTCTGTCAGGTATTTCCTTCTGGGCGAGGCATATGAACCTCCAGTCTATTCCTTCGCCTTGAACCAGCTCGAACCACCGACCCGTCGGCTCTCAGGATCGAGCTCGAAGCCTAGATAGTTGGTAAAGTCTCTGGCCATTCCTGTGCCCCATGGAGGACGCGAAGAATACGAACCGCTGTTTCAGTAATGGCATACGCCGCGTACCGTTGATTACCAGTTCGCGGGTGCCGGCAATTCTGCCAATCCGACCGCTTGCGGGAAAATCAGTCAAACGACGAGCGGCAGCAACGATCCGTTCATCGACCAGAATGGCGGCTGTAGGATTTTCTGCTTCTATGTATGTGAAGATGGCGTCGCGATCCGATAACGCGACGCAGACCAGGTAAGCTTCACGATTTGCGTGCATCCGCTCTAAGGCGGGCTGCCGCACGACGTTCTGCGAAATGCGTCTCGACTTCATCATCCGAGACGTCAGGTCGAGTATCGTTCAGCGCTTCAAGTACCTTGGTGCGAAACCAGGCGTCATGGGCCTCGCTGCCTGAAAGAAGTTCGAGTGGCAGCGCACCCTCGTTGGCTGTCCGGGTGAGCAAGATACGAACCGCGTCCGATACCGTAAGCCCCATGTTTTCAAGCACTGCGGAGGCACGATCCCGAACTTCGGCATCAATACGAGTTTGCACGAGTGCATTTGCAGCCATAGCTATCTCCATTGTCAATTACATTGTAATGCAAATGAATGACGAATGCCATAGCGCTTTTTGGGCCGCCTCCGCCCGATCTCGTTTATTTAGTTAGCTCTTGAACAGATTAGAACCATCGACCCGTGGTTATGCGAGCGGCAATAGAGTCATTCGGAACACCTGCCCTCCCCGGCTGATACCAGGCAGCGCGGCGCCTGGTATATTGTAGGTTTGCGGTTCATACGGAATACCCGATACTTCAACGGCGAGATAGCGGACGTGCATGCGTCTTGAGCTTTGCCAAGACCGCAGCGGACTAGAAGAGACGAGCCCAATCACCGGCCACAGCAACATCGCCGCCGGCGCGCCGGCGCAGGTCGTAGGCTTCGCGGACCGCGTCTTCCTTGATCCGTCCGGCATCTAGCCCGACCAGCTTCCCGCCACGCTTCATCACCCTTCCGTCGACGAAGACCGTATCGACATTGGCGGCACGCGCCGTGCGCCCAATCATGCCTTCGGGACGACCGTAAGGCAGCATGTTCAGGTCGTCGGAGCGAACGAGCACGATATCGGCGCGCTTGCCGACCGTGAGCGACCCCGTCTTGTCCTCGATCCCCAGCGCTTTCGCACCGTTGATCGTTCCCATCTTGATGACGTCGGAGAAATTGATCGGCCGGGATTTTTCCGTGTCGGTGCCCTTGAACGGAATGCCCATGTACCAGGCTGTCGACATGGATTCGAACATGTCGATCGGTGCCAGGGCGTTGGCGTCGAAGGAAAGCGAGACGTTCACACCGCTGTTGAACATGTGAACGAGCTGCTGCGCCTGATAGCCGGAATTTCCCAGCCGCAGTTCCGAATGGACGGAATAGCTCAGCGGGGCTCCGGTTTCCGCCATGGCGGCCCGGTCCTCCGGCTTGGCATGGACAAAGTGAACGACGATCGTCTTGGGTCCCAGGTAACCCCAGGTCTTCAAGGGCACGATGCTGTAGCTGTAGCCTCCCTGCCCGGCATGCATGGCAACCGGCAGGTTGCGCTCGAAGGCCCAGTCCATTTCCGTGCGGAAGAGCTTTTCGGATAGCACCGCCGGGCCACGCGAGTTCAGGCCGAAGGTCACCATGTCGCCGAATTGCGAATCCGTTCCGAACCATTGCTTCTGCACCCGTCCGGCCAGGTCGAGATCGATGAGTTTGTCCTTTTCGAGCGCATCGTGGTGCCCGAAGGTGAACAATGCGCGCATGCCGGAATCCCTATGTGCGCGCATTTCCGCTTCCACTGTGTCCGGGGACATGACGTGATGGCAGTAGTTGTGCAGGGTCGTGACACCGGCATTCAGGCTCTCGGCCATGGCAAGCATGTCGCTGGCATAGAAGGCCGCCGGCGTCATCTGCGGCACGAAAGCCCGCTTGACGGCGAAATATTCCAAGCCCGGCGCCAGCATGTTCCGCATGATGCTGGTCCAGATATGAAAATGGGTATCGATCATGCCCGGCATCACGATCATGCGCGAAGCATCGATGACCTCCGCGCCGGGCGCCTGAAGACCGGCGCCGATGGCGACGATCTCGCCGTTGCGGACATGAATGTCAGCGCCCTCGATATTGCCTAGCTTGTCATCGACGGTGATCAGCGAGCCGCCCTTGATGAGATATTCCTTCCGATCCGGCAGGGCTTGAGGAGCCGGTTGCTGGGCGCGCGCGGAATCCGCTTCCATGATCGCGGGCGCGGCAAGCCCAAAGACTCCGGTGCAGGCGATGCCGCTTGCCCCCAGGAGCAGCGACCGGCGGCCGAAACGCGGCTCAATCGGCTCTCCGCAGCAATCGCAAGGCGTGTCGTTGTCATGATTTCCGTTCATTTTCGTTCCCTCTTTTATCAGTGCTGGACAAAGATCTGTTGCATGCGCGCCACCGCCTCGCGCGTCGCCCGCTGGTCCGGGTCCGCCGCAAGCGGCAGGGCGACGAAACGCATCAGGCAGGCCATGAGGACGAGCCTCGCCTTGTTGGATGTGACCAACCGCAGTGGATTCTGGATGGTGACGGTCAGCCCCGACAGATGGGCACTGCGCGAACGAGGACGTGAAGCGTCGGTCATTTTTGAAATTTGCCCCTGAATGGTCATTGCGCCAAGCCACGCAAGAATCGCGCCAGCCGTGCATGGCGACGCAAAAGATCAGGCGCCCTGATTGCGGGAGGCGCCACATCGCGGGCACGCCTGCGGATCTCGTGGAGAAACGCGATCTTGGCCTCATTTGAGGATGGCGCGTCGGAGATCACCATATCGACATGTTGGCGCATGGCCGAGTGGACCTGCATCATGTCGAGCAATTCCGTCCCCGAACCAGAGACCAAGGACAAGCCAGCAATCTACTCGTCGGTCCGGACGAAAACACATTACGCGCTCCCGGCACGCACCGGCCTTGCTAGACCCACGCGGTCGCGCAGCGTCGTGCCCTCGTATTCCGTGCGGTAGAGCCCACGCTGCTGCAGGATCGGCACGACCATATCGACGAAATCCGTCAACCCGCCCAGGAAGTGGGACGGCATGATGTTGAAGCCATCCGCCGCACCCGTCGTGAACCACGTCTCCAGCGTATCCGCCACATAGTCCGGCGTGCCGCAGAGAACCCAGTGGCCGCGTGCCGCAGCGACCAGATTGTAGAGATCCCGCAGGCGCATGTTTTCCCGCCTTGCCTTGTCCAGCATGACCCGCGCAAAGGCATGATAATTGTCTGACGGGCCGATATCCGGGATCGGTCCATCGAGGTCGAATTGGCTCATGTCCACGCCGAAGCGGTCGCTCAGAATGGAAAGCCCGTTGGTCTCGCTGATGTACTCCTGCAGTTCCGCGAGCTTGTCGTGGGCCTCGCGTTCGGTGCGCCCGATGATTGGCATCACACCCGGCAAGACGATCATGGAGTCCGCGGTTCGGCCATATTTGGCAAGCCGCCCTTTGACGGAGGCGTAGAAGGAGCGCGCCTCATCGAGATCCTGGGTGACGGAGAAGACGACATCGGCGGACTTGGCCGCGAGTTCCTGTCCCGGACCGGAGCCGCCGGCCTGCAGGATGATCGGCTGCCCCTGGGGCGAGCGGCTGATGTTGATCGGTCCCTTGACCTTGAAATGGGTGCCGTCGTGATCGAGCGCGCGGACTTTTGCGGCGTCGATATAGACCCCGCTCTGCCGGTCGGCGAGGATCGCATCATCGGCCCAACAGTCCCACAGCCCGCGAACCACGGCCAGGAATTCCTCGGCGATCTCGTAACGTTTGGAATGGTCCGGATGGATCGTTCCGAAGTTGGCCGCCGCCGCCGGATTGGCCGTGGTGACCGCATTCCAGGCGGCGCGGCCACCGCTGATATGGTCGAGTGAAGCAAATGCGCGGGCCACCGTGAACGGATCGCTGTAGGTCGTCGACATCGTGGCACCGAGACCGATATGGCGCGTCGCGCCGGCAATCGCCGCCAGCAGCGTCAGCGGCTCGAGCCGTGCCGTGTACGAGGGGTGGGCCCCCGGATCCGCATTGAGGTTGTCGCCCATGAAGATCAGGTCGAACAGCCCGCGCTCTGCCTCCATGGCAATGCGCCGTACCATCTCGATATCCTGAAAGCTGTCTATCGCCCCCGGTACCCGCCATCCGGCTACGTGGCTGCCGGTCCCAAGGAGAAAGAGTCCGAAGTGAATGCTGCGCGTCATAAGATTGGTCATCTCCAGAAAATGTAACGCTGCTCGATGAAGCTGATCACACCAAAGAAGCAGAGGCTGATCGCCGACGCGACGATGATGGCCGCCCAGACCTGCACGAAATCGATCTGCAGCACGGCCTGGTAGATTACCCAGCCAAGACCACCATAAGCGCCCAGCATTTCCGTGACGATGGCGACGATGACGCTGCGGACGGTGGAGACCCGCATACCGGCGATAATCAGCGGCAACGCTGTCGGGAGCCTGAGCCGCCAGAGCACCGCCATGCGGCCTGCCCCGAACGAGCGGACCAGATCGACCGACTTCCGATCGACGCGATCGAGCCCTGCGATGGTGCTCAGGAAGATTGTGAAGCTGACCGCGACGGCGACCATGACGATCTTGGACGTCATGCCGATGCCGAACCAGAGCAGGACAAGCGGCGAATAGGCGACGACCGGCACGGAATTGACGGCGGTCGCAACCGACATCACGGTGCTGCGGCTGCGGGGGACCATGCTGACGGCGATGGCTGCGGCAATGCCGATGATGCAACCCAGAAGATAACCGGCGAGAGCTTCGGCTGCGGTGAAGCGCGCGGCGGCAACGAGCTTGCCCGCATCGGCGAACATGCCGGCAATAATGCTGCTTACGGAAGGCAGGACATAGGCCGGCAGGTTGAACCCGCGGACGCTCAGTTCCCAGATTGCGGCAAGGAGGAATGCACCGGCAAAACCCCGGCTGATGCGGCGCGCGTTACTGCTTGCGGTGACGGGGCTCATTGTTCCGCTCCCCAGAAGACGATCCGCCGTTCCGCCTCGGAGACTGCAGCGTAAAGGCCGATCCCCAGGCAGGCGGAGGCGACGATGGTGACCCATATTCCGACGACGTTTTCGTTGTACATGGCCTGCAGCAGCAGTACACCGAGGCCGGTCGTATCGCCGAACCATTCGCCGACGATGGCTCCGATCAGCGATAGCGAGGAGGCAAGCTTGAGGGCAACGAAGATCTGCGGCAGCGCGGCCGGAAGGTAGAGACGGCGCAATATCTGGCCTTCTTTTGCCCCGAAGCTGCGCAGCAGCGCGACCTGGCGCGGGTCGACCGTCGCGAAGCCGAGAATGGCATTCACCGTGACCGGCAGGAAGCTGATGTAGAAGGAAATGACGGCCTTGGCGAGCAGCGTATTGCCGAACCAAAGGACGACGACCGCACCGAAGGCGATCACCGGTATGGTCTGGGACACCACGAAGAGGGGGAAAAACAGCTCGCGGAGGATAGTCCAGCGATGAAAGAGCACGCCCATGGCGACGCCGAACAGGCTGCCGGCGAGGAAGCCTATGAGGGTTTCCAGCAGGGTACGCCACATGCTCAGCAGATAAGCCTGCGGCGTGGCCAGAAACGCGGCCGCAATCGCGCTCGGCCGTGGCAGGTAATAGGGTCTGATTCCCAACGCCACGACGATCAGCTCCACCATCAGCAGAAATGCGGCGATCCGGATCAGGGACTTCAGGATCGAGACAAATCTGCCCGCCTTTACGGCGGACAGGGATGCGCCGGACAGGCCGGAGAGGCTCATAGGCGCTTTTCCGCGACCGGGATCTTCGACAGGAAGCTGTCGTTGAACGCGGCGTCGAGATCGACGGGCTTGGAGATCACCTTGTATTCGGCGAGCAGGCTGTTGGCAGAGCCGACGGCTGTTTTGTCAATGGCGAAGAGGCCATCCGTGCCGCCCTTGCCGGCGACCATCAGCTTCTTGATCTCGGACAGCATGACTTCCTGCTGCGCGCGGTCGAGAGTCGGCGCCACCTTCATGACGATGTCGATCGCTTCTTTTTCGTTGGTCAGGGCGTATTTCCATCCCTTGATGCTGGCGCGCAGGAATTTCTCGACCAGTTCCGGCTTTTCCTTGGCGGTCTGTTCCGACACGATCAATGTGTCTCGCGGGAAAGAAACGCCGCTATCTTCGGGCACGAAGATCCGCAGGTTATCCATGCCGGCGCGCTGTGCGACGATCTGCAGCTCGTTGTAGCGGGTTGCGGTCGCGACATCGACCTGCTTGTCGATGAACGGCGTCATCGAGACCTGCTGCGGCTGTATATCGACTTCGCCGGCCTTGATGCCCGCTTTTGCCAACATGGCCGAGAGCACGTGGTTTGCGCCGGTGAACCATGCCGTCACCTTCTTGCCTTTGAAATCCTGGACGGTTTTGACCGGGCCGTCCTTGTAGGTCACGAAGACGAACGGCGTCACCTGATGGGCAACACCGATGCAGACGATCGGCAGGCCCTTGTCGCGTGCGCTAAAGACGCTGTCGGTGCCGCCCGAAAGGCCGAACGTGTCGGCCCCGGTCGCCACCAGGTTTTCCGTCAACAGATTGGGGCCACCGGGGTTGATGGTAAGGTTGATGCCCTCATCCTTGTAATACCCCTTCTCCAGCGCGACGTAGAAACCGGCGAACTGAGCCTGGGTCAACCATTTGAGACGCAGGCTGGCGTTGACTGCCTGCTGGGCAGCGGCCGGGGTTGCGCAGTAGCCCAAGCCCTGAATGCCGATGAACGTTGCGGCAAGCGCCGCCAGAAGCTGTCGTTTTTTAAGCATGGTCCCTCTCTGTCGATTTCTGGTTGGTTATGGTAGCGTTAGTCGTTCTCCTCCCGACTATCGGCGGTAATCCGATCCCTCCCGTTCGAGCTGGCGAAGGAAGGCGGGCCATTCCCGTTCCCCCGCAATCAGGATGTCACCCTTGTTCTCCCAGAACTGACGTGCCGCTTTTTCGCAGACCTCGTGCGGCGGGGTCAGAAGCTCGGCGCCGGAAGCCTGCAGATCGAGCTGAATGCGCGCGGCGCGCTCGAAATAATAAAGCAGCATGAAGGCTTCGCCCGGCGTGCGACCGAGCGTCATGATGCCATGGTTGCGCATCAGCATCACCCGGTTGTCGCCCATGTCGGCGATGAGGCGGGTCTGTTCGTCCATGTCGATCGCCACACCTTCGTAGTCATGGAAGGCCTGGCGTCGGTAGAAGCGCATCGCGAACTGCGACAGTGGCAGAAGTCCGTCCTTCTGGCAGGAGATCGCCGTGCTGGCATCGGAATGGGTGTGGAGAACGCAGGCTGCATCATGCACGGCCTTGTGGATGGCGCCATGAATGACGAAAGCGGCTTTGTTGATCGTATAGGGCGTGTCGTCGAGCTTGTTGCCGTCGATATCGATGCGCACAAGGCTGGAGGCAGTTATCTCGCCAAACAGGAAACCGTAGGGGTTGAGCAGGAACTGATCGTCATGCCCCGGTACGCGCATTGAAATGTGGTTGTAGATCAGGTCATCCAGGCCCAGCCGTGCGACCATGCGGTAGCAAGCGGCGAGATCGACGCGCGCCTTCCACTCGGCTTCGGGAATGTGGGCGGGACGTTCGGAATATTCACTGGCCACCGTGTTTCCTCTCATATTCTAATGTCCCGAAGTCATGAACGACTTCATGCTTTCCTCCTCGATGGCGTCGAGAAGTGTCTTCTTCAACCCGATGAATTCGGGCGACGTGACAATGTCGGCCTTGCGGGGGCGCGGCAGGTCGATCTTTTGTTCAAGCTTCACCTTGCCCGGCCGGGCGGTCATGACAAGCACGCGGTCGCCGAGGAAGATCGCCTCGTCGACGTCGTGGGTGATGAAGAGCACGGTGCGCCGGTGTTTCTGCCAAACGTCGAGCAGCCAGCGCTGCATCATCGTCCGCGTCAGGGCGTCCAGCGCGCCGAACGGTTCATCGAGCAGCATGAGATCCCGCTTGAAGAGAAAAGTGCGCATCAGAGCCACGCGCTGGCGCATGCCGCCCGAAAGCTGGTTGGGATATTGCTTTTCAAACCCGGCAAGCCCGAATTCCGGCAGCATCTTTAGCGCCTCCGCCCGGGCCTGCGCCCTCGGCATGCCTTCGATCTCCAGCGCCAGGATTGCGTTGTCGATGACGTTTCGCCATGGCAGCAACAGGTCCCTTTGCGGCATGAAGGAAATCCGTCCGAGCAGTTCCGAGGCCGTGGAACTCTTGCCGCGGAAACGCAGGATATTGCCCGGATCCGGCTCTTCCAGGCCGGCGAGGATGTTGAAAAGAGTACTCTTGCCGCAGCCGGAAGGGCCGACCACCGTCACCAGCTCACCCGGAAGGATGGTTGCCTCCAGGTTCTCCAGCGCCATGACAGGGCCAAAACTCTTGGACACCTTGCGGAGTTCGATGAGCGGCTTGTCACCCGATGCGGTCCAGGCTGGCTCCACAGCGGGTGCTGCAAGGGCTTTGGTCTTTACCGGCCTCAACAGGCCCGCGAGACCGCGCGCTCCCGGATTCAGCCCCCATGCGTAGTCCTCACTCCAAGCGATCGACATGTCGGTCATCGAGTAGGCATCTCCTTGCATGCAATTATCACCATTAAGGATGCAAGCAAGCACCGTGCCAAATACATTTTCTTTCTGCCTCGAAGAAAAATGCCTTCAATCGTGGGGTTTTTCCGGCGATATCGGGCGTGCCAGATGTTATCATGAGATAAATCGAAGCCAAAATATCCAATAATCAGAAATATGAATACAGAACACGCATATTTTGGACGCAGAATGACCGCTATTGCGGCAATTTGCGGGGAGGCATTCCGGCACGGCGTTCCGCTTACTGGAAGCGACCAGGCATAAGGATAGTGGCATGGCGATTGCATCGACACCCCACCAACATGCCGCGGCAAGCCGGCGCGGCATGAATTATTATCGGGCAGCTCAAAACATCGGGAGAACCACATCATGCAGGACGAACCAAGACGTGTGGCCTATGTGGCGCACTGTCTCATGAACCAGAATGCCAAGGTCAGCGAATTCGCCAAATGCGCCGGCGTGTTTTCTCCACTGGTCGAGCGTTTGGTCAAGAACGGCTTCGAGCTCCAACAATTGCCGTGTCCGGAGATGAGCCATATGGGAGCCGTCCGGTGGTGGGCATCCCGCGAGCAGTACGACACACCCGGTTACCGGCACCACTGCCGCAACCTGGCAAAGAGTGTCGTGGATCTCGTGATGCTGCATCAGGATGCCGGCTACGACGTCGTCATCATCGGCCTGGACGGCAGTCCGTCAAGCGGCGTCCGTCTGACCAGCACCAAGGCATCCTGGGGTGGCCGACCGGAGGGCGCCGTCCACGGGGGGAGCGATCGCCGACCCGGCATGGGCATCTGGATGGAAGAGCTGAAATTCGAGTTCGAGGAACGCGGTCTTGCATTTCCCCGCGCGACGGGCGTCGCGATGGATGCGCAGGATTTCGATCTCCAAAAGGCGATGGTCGAACTCGACCAGTTTCTGACCGAAGGCAAGGAGAACGCCGCGTGATCCGGGAAGACCTGAGAAGCCGCCGTATTGCGGTCATCGCCGATTTCGTCGTCAATCCCGGCTCTGCACTCTATGGCAAACGACAGGCACCACCGACCGATTTCATGGATGCGCTGGTGGAGCGCGGCTGGGGCATCATGAAGATGCCACCGCATGTGGCAAGACTGGAAAGCTGCGAAAGGCTGATCGAGGTTTCCGTGGGTGACCTCATCGACTACCGCAAGAACGGTTATAACGTGGTGATCGCTGCCGTGGAAGATTTGCCGCAACAGGGCCTCTGGCTGGATGCGATGGCGGCCTGCTTCAGGAAGGTCGGCAAGGACATGCCGCCGATCGTCACCATCCGATCGAATGCCACGGCGGCCGATGCCGACGCGCTCGACGGAGCCTTGGCGCCAGCCGCCTGAACCACGCGGCAACATAAAAAGATTCGGCGGGATCGCTCCCGCCGAAACCGAAAGCCTTCAGTTTTCGGCGAATGCCTGTTTCATCATCTTGAGAAAGCCGTCGGTCGACGCCTGTTCGATGACGCGGGCATTGACCTTGAACTCCGGCCAGCGGGTGCCGAGCTTCGGCGGGTGAATTGCGGAAAAACCACGGGTAATTTCGCCGGCGGTCTCGATGCGCACCACCGCCTCGCGCGAAGATTCGATCAGGTCCGGATTGAGCGCGCAGGCGCAGGTCAGCGAGTCCGGGTGGGTGCTGACCGGCCGGCCGTAACGCGTTTCCGCCGTTTCGCGCGGAACGGCGGAAACCTTCCGGTAGAACTCCGAAAGCGGGGTCTTCATCGCGAAAATCTCGTTCAATTGGTCAGCTTCGAAAAGGCCCGAGCGCATGGTCAGCGTCCAGGTGGAGAGCGTGATGTCGAAACCCGCCTCGAAGACGATGCGCGCGGCTTCCGGATCGATGAAGAAATTGTATTCGGCGCAGGGCGTGATGTTGCCGACCGCATTGTCGGTGCCGCCCATGATCCAGAGGTGGCGCACCGCCTTGGCAATCCGCGGCTCCTTCATGACCGCCATCGCGATATTGGTGAGCGGCGCCTGGGCCAGGATATCGATCTCGCCCGGCTCAGCCATCACCCGTTCGATGATGGCATCAACCGCATGCATGGTTTCCGGCCGCTGACGGGCGATCGGCAGGTCAACGCCGCTCATTCCATCGTTGCCGTGCATGGTGGATGCTTCCCAGGGCTTCACCATGGGGCGGCGGGCACCGAGATAGACCGGCACCTTTCCGGAGAAACCGGCCGCCTCGATGGTCGCCAGAGCGTTTTCAACCTGCTGGTCGAAGGGCACGTTACCGACGCAGATAGTCACCGCCTCCAGCGTCGAGCCGGGCGTGCGCATGGCGAGCAGGAGCGAATAGGTGTCGTCTCCCGCCGTATCGGTGTCTATGATCAGCCGCATATCAGTAGAACTCGAAGCCCATGGTGCGGGCATGATAGTGGAAACCACCGTCCTGAACGATCAGGAATTCGGCCCGGGTATCACCGTCATTGTGGTGGCTATGCTTGGCAGCCGGAGGTGTCACCAGCGTCGCCCATGGAGACCACGCGCATTTGGCATCCGCCACCATCGAATAGGCCGGATCACCGTTGACCACCAGCGTGATCGCAGCGGAGTTATGCTTGTGCGGCGGCTGGAAACTCCGCGGCTTCAGCGTGTTCAGCGACAGGGTCATCGTCGTCGCGATATTGCGGCTTGCTTGCGTCTTTTCGGCCGAAAAGATCAGCGCATGGCCGGATGTGCTGGCATTGGCGTTGGTCCCATAAACCACGTCGAGCTGATGGCTGATCTCGCCTGCCGGGTAGTGCACGAAGCTGACGGCCGCATTGTCGCCGATGATCGGCGCCGACGCGTCGAACATCAGCTGCGGATCATTGCCCACCAGCCAGAAGATGCTGTCCTCGCTCGCAGTGATGGCAGAAGGCACGCCGCCGGGAAGAAGGAAGACATCTGCCTTGCCCAGAACAGCATTTTCGTCACCTACGACGAGAGTGGCCTTACCCTTAATGGCGTACCAGATCGACGCGGTATTGGTGAGCGTCGTATCCAGGCCTTCGCCGGACTTGATCACCGCATAGCGGGCCAGCATCAACGGGGTTGTCGCCGGAAAGGGGCACTGCATTTCCGCGGACAGATCGCAGTTGATGAAACCGGTCTTTTCAAGCGCGAAAGCGCTGGTCGGTTCGTCGGTGAAGATTCTGCCCGGCACCGGCGGAAGCTTGATGTTGAAGGCATTGCCGGAGTTGAAATAGCGGCTGCGCGCCTCGGCAGCATTGGCTGGATTGCGAGGCAGCTGGACCGGCATTTCGGCCATGTCGTTGACGGTGCTCATGATGCGTCTCCATATTTCTGTGAAAGACCTGTCTGTTCCAAGAGCAGGTCGAGAAGAACAGCCGCGCCGGCCGCAACGTGTTCCGGTTCGGCCCACTCGTCGGGATGATGGCTGAGGCCAGCGCGACAGGGGATAAAGATCATCGCACTCGGAGCAAGCGGCGCCATCTGTCGAGCATCATGCCCTGCCGCCGAAAGCAAATCGAGCGCAGAATAGCCATGGCGGCCGGCGGAATGGCGTATCGCTGACTGAAGCCCCTCGTCGAACGTGTTCGAGGGGGCATCGACCAGGCGTTTGATATGGAAGCTGCAGGGATGCGCCTCTTCGGTAACGATCGCCTCCAGGCGCAGGCCGAGCCGGTCGAGCACAGCATTGTCCGGATGCCGGAGATCGATGCGGAAGACTGCGCTGGAGGGCACGACCGATGGCGCGTTGGGTTGGATTTCCAGCCGGCCGATAGTGAATTTCACCACGTCGTCAATCGCCATGTCTTGCTGCATGCGCAACGCCATGCGCACAAACGCCTGCAACGCGTCCTGGCGGCGCTCCATCGGCTCGGTGCCGGCATGCGCTTCGCGTCCGGATATGATGATCTCGTAGGTCTTCTTGCCCTGAATGCCGGAGACCACGCCGATTACCGCACCGGCGCGTTCGAGCACGTCCGACTGCTCGATATGCGGTTCGATATAGGCGTGGACGGGAAAACCGAGCGGCCGATGCTCTATATCCGGAAAGGCGGCATGCACAGCGGCCAGCGCCTCGGCGACGGAGATGCCGGCGGCGTCCTTGACCACCATGATCTCATCCATCGTTCGCTTGCCCGCGAAAAGCTCGGACCCCATCATTCCGGGCGCAAACCGGCTCCCCTCTTCGTTCATCCAGGCGACAACCGTGATCGGCCGGTCCGGTATCATGCCCGCCTCAGCTATAGCCGTTACGGCTTCGAGCGCCGCCAGCGTGCCGAATACCCCATCAAAAAGACCGCCCGTCGGCTGGCTGTCGACATGACTGCCAGTGACGACGGGCGACAGGTGGGGAAACTTAGCCTCGAGTGTCAGAAAAAGGTTTCCGGCCGGGTCCGTGGAGGGTTTCAAGCCTGCCTCGGCGCCCCATGCGATGATGCGCCGCCAGCTAAGAATTTCCTCGGCCGAGAGAGCCTGGCGGTTGACACCCTTCTCGGGCAGGGCGCCATCCCTGCCGAGTTCCATGAGCCGCGACCACAGCCGCTCCGGGGATATGGAGGCCACGCCGGTCATTGCGCTATTCCGTCCGCATCACCTGTCCCGGATCGGCGCGTGGATCGCGCACGTTCCAGGCACCCGCTTCCACCTGGGCGATAAAATCGGATACCAGCGAATTGAACAGAGCGGGCTCCTCGAGATTGAGCGTATGGCCGGTCTTCGGCAGGATCGCGAGGCCGCTGGCGGAAAGCGTCTTCTTGAGGAAAATGCTCGGCTGGAGGCAATGATCGTCCTCGTCGCCCGACATGATCAGGGTCGGAACCATCATCTTCTTCAGTTCGTCTTCCAGGTCCCAGAAAGATGGCCGGCGGCACTGTACGCCGCGCATGGTGTTGGCGGCGCCCACGGCAGAGTGCCGCGACAACCGCTCCGCGAAAGCTGCCCAGCCGCGCGGGTCCTTGTTTTGGAACTGCACGCGACTTGCGCCGAGCGAATAGATCTTCGAGAAACCGACCGGATCCTTTTCGAAATTATCGGCCACCTTCAGCGACGTATTGCGGAAATAATCGGCCGTGGCGCGCTCCGTGCCGTAACCGGCGCCGGCGACCGTCAGCGATAGCGCCCGCTCCGGAAAACGAAGGCCGAAATGCAGCGTCGCGAAACCGCCCATCGATAGGCCAACGATATGGGCCTTCTCGATACCGAGACCGTCAAGCACGGCGAGAGCGTCTTCAGCGGCGAGCACCTGTGAATATTGTTCGACATCCGCCGGGATATCGGACGGCGCATACCCGCGGGCCGCATAGGTGATGCATCGGTTGCGCCGGGAAAAAAAGCTCATCTGCGGCTCCCAGGCGTCATAATTGCCTCCGAACTCGTGGATGAACAGGATCGGCGTTCCGGTCTCGCCTGCCGTTTCGTAGTAGAGCTTGATGCCATCCTTGCTGGTCACGAACATGAATCGGCTTCTCCCCTGTAATATGCTTGGCTCTTGGGACCGACCCCTAGAAGAGGGCCGGCACGTCGTTCAGTGTCCGCGCCGTCGCGATATAAGCGGGTAAGCCTTCGCAGAAGCGCTCGGCCCACGCGCTCGGCACCGAGGTCGAGACCTTGATGAACCGGTCGCCGAAACGCGCCGTGTGGTAGCGGCCCTGGCGGATCATCACGCCCTCGCGGCGGGCAGCCTCAACGATCGCTTCCGGCGAGACGCCGGTTGCCGCAGTCTCCAGCACGAGGAAATTGCCATGCGACGGCTGAACCGGCACGGTGATGCCGGCGGCTTCGGCGGCCGCGACGATCATCGCCTTGTTCGCACGGTCAATGGAGCGCACGTCCTTCATCCATTCGGCCTTGACCGAAAGTCCGACTATCGCAGCGCGCTGCGCGACGACAGATGCACCGAGCACGGAGGTCGAAGTGGATGAAAACTCGTCGACCAGTGCGGGGGATGCGACAAGCGCGCCGATGCGCATGCCTGCCAGCCCCAGCCACTTGGAGAAGCTCAGCGAAACGACGGTACCTTCCGGCGCGACCTGCAGGACAGGCGTGTGGCCGTCGGCGAAATCGCGGTAGGTGCAGTCGTGGATCATCAAGGCGCCGACCGAACGGGCGATCTCGGCAAAGGCCTCGATTTCCTCGCGGTCGTAGCGGATGCCGAGCGGATTGTTGGGATCGACGATATAGATGAGCGCGCAACGGTCATCGACGGCGGCCCGCAGAGCATCCGGGGTCAGTTTGTATTTGGTCGCCGGATCGTAGATCGGGATCTGGATGACCTCGGCACCGGCCTGTTCGGCAAACATGCACGGCCACTTCCAGGTCGGGTCCGTCGTCACCAGCGTCGTGCCGGGCTTGGCGCGCGCCTTGCAGATCATCGCAAGAGCGTTGACGCCGCCTTCCGTCACCAGCGCTTCTGCGGACAGGACGCCGAGATCGGCGACTATTCCTGCTCGCAGCGCCTCGAAGCCCATCGGCGGCGCGTAGGCGTTGAATTCGCCGGCCTCGACGGAACGGATCATTGCTTCGCGCACGGCGGGATGCGCGGGGATGTGGTTGGTGTTCTGTCCCATCCACGCCAGATCCGGCGTCGAGAACAGGTCGTCGAAATAGCGGTTCCGAATACGCGCGTCGCTCATGATCGTCAGATCACCGAACCGCGTGCGGCGATGCCGCCGTCGATGGTGACGACCGTGCCGGTGATGTAGCCGGCCTTGGGTGAGGCGAGGAAGGCGCAGAGATCGGCGACTTCTTCGGCCGTGGCCGGACGCTTGCCCGGATATTTGTCGTAGAGTTCTTTCCAACGGCTCTCATCACCGAGCATGTCGATCGCCTTGCGCTTCATGATCTTGAACATGCGCGCGGTATCGACCGGCCCGGGATTGACGCCGATGACGCGGATGCCCTGATCGAGGCTGCGGCCGCCGAGCGCCTTGGTGAAGCTCATCAGAGCGGCGTTACCGGTCGAGCCAGCAAAATAGGCGGCATCCCAATTTTCACCGGAATTGCCGATGACGTTAATGATCACACCGTCGCGGCCCTTGCGGCGCTTCCAGAACTCGCGGGAAAGGGTAATGTAGCCGAAGACCTTGAGATCGAAACCGCGGCGGATGGCTTCGTCGGTGACGTCCTCGATCGAACCGGCGGGGATATCACCCGCGTTGTTCATCAGGATATCATAGTCGCCACAGGCCTTGTCGAGCGCGACCATGGCTTCGGTCGTACCCAGGTCCGCCTCGTGCACGGTGACGTTGACCGGGTACTGGGCGAGCTCCTTCTTAAGGGCCTGCATGGCCGCGCCGTTGCGGGCGGCCAGGTGGAGGTGGCATCCTTCAGCGGCCAGAACCTTGGCGATCGCGTAGCCGATGCCCTGGGATGCTCCGGTGATGAGGGCCGTTTTGCCAGCAAGATTCAGTTCCACCTACGTCTCCTGTGATGAATACATATTCCTCTTTTTTGCATACGCCATTTCTGCGCTCTGTCCATGGATTTTTTGCCAAAGTTTGAAATTTTCCACCTTTGAAAAAGAATTAATGGCACATTATTCCAATATGCCGCCAATATAAGCAAAATGTAGAGGCAGTCAGCCGAATAAATAGGCGAATTTGGCCGCTCGATAAAAAAATAATATTCGTATACATTTACCTCTTGCACGAATACATGTTCCGTCCCTTAATGTCCGGATGGCAGGACCAACAGGTCTCTGGAATTTTCAAGAGCAAAAGGCCTCAAAGCCGGCATGGCAGACGTTCAGCTTAAAAAGGTGGGCAAGACCTACGAGAGTGCTTCGGCAACCACGATCGATGGACTTGACCTGCATATTTGCAGCGGCGAATTCGTGGTGCTTGTCGGCCCCTCGGGCTGCGGCAAGTCCACGACGCTGCGCATGATCGCCGGCCTGGAAGAGGTCAGCAGCGGCGAGATCTGGATCGGCGATCGCCGCGTGGACGAGCTCGATCCGCGCGAGCGCGACATCGCCATGGTTTTCCAGAACTACGCGCTCTATCCACATATGACAGTCGCCCAGAACATGAGCTTTGGCCTGCGTCTGGCAAAGGTGGACAAGACCGAAATTCGCCGCAAGGTCGAAGAAGCCGCCAAGATGCTGGAGATTTCCGCGCTGCTCAACCGGCGACCGAAGCAGCTTTCCGGCGGCCAGCGGCAGCGTGTCGCGATGGGGCGCGCCATGGTTCGCGATCCGGCAGTTTTCCTGTTCGACGAACCGCTTTCCAACCTGGATGCGAAACTGCGCGGACAGATGCGCACGGAAATCCGTCGGCTGCACAAGCGCCTAAAGGCGACCACCGTCTACGTAACCCACGACCAGGTCGAGGCAATGACGCTCGCCGATCGCGTCGTGGTGCTGAACAACGGCAAGATCGAGCAGCAGGGCACGCCTCAGGAACTCTACGAACGTCCCGCCACCCGCTTTGTGGCCGGCTTCATCGGAAGCCCCTCGATGAATTTCCTGCCGGCACAGGTTGCGCTGGAAGGCGGGGAGCCCGTGCTCAAACTCAACGATACAACACTGCCGTCACCAGTTGGCCGGAGAGATGCTCTTCTGCCGTATGTCGGGAAGACCGTCGAAGTGGGGTTGAGGCCGGAACACTTTCTGGCCGGCGAAGGTGAGCCTGACTTTTCGGTTCCCGTGGACATGGCCGAGTTGCTCGGACCGACGACGCTGGTTCACTTCACCCTTGCCGGCGTGCCCTGCGCAGCCATGCTTGCGCCGCAGCACGCGCTCCCCGAAGGAGGTCAGCAGCCGCTCCGCATCGCGCATGACCGCATGTCGCTTTTCGACCCCGATACCGGCGGCGCCATCTGAAAAATGCCGCCGGATAAAACACCAGAAGGAGAACGGCTGATGAAGATCTATCCTATCGTTTTTGCCGGTCTGCTCGGCGCCACGGCGCTGAGTGCGACCGGCGCCCAGGCGCAGACTGCGGCTTCCTGCACCGGCGAAGCCGTAACCCTGCGCATCCTGCGCACGCCTGGCAACTACCCCTATCCCAAGCCGATGGAGGCCTGGCAAAAGGATAATCCCTGCGTCAAGTTCGAAGTCAACGAAGTCCCGTTCCCGCAGCTCGCGGACACGATTTCGGTTCAGGCAGCCAGCTCAAATCCGCCCGATATCATCGTCTATGACGGGCCGAACACCCAGTCCTACGCGGCTGCCGGCATCCTGTTGCCGATCACCAAATACCTGCCGAAGGGGTGGGATGACGACATCCTGCCGGCCACCAAGTCCGAGCACAGCTATAACGGCGAAGTCTATTCGCCGGGCATCGAGCAGACCACTGTTGCCATGTACTACAACAAGAAGCTGGTCGAAGCTGCCGGCATAAAGCCGCCGCAGACGCTTGCCGATGCATGGACATGGCCTCAGGCGCTGGAAGCCTTCAAGAAGTGCCAGCAGGGTCCGGCCGGCGCCGCCACGGTCTGGGGCCTTGGCCCGACCCGCTTCGGCAACGGCCAGCCTGGTCTCGTCTATCAGGACCTGACTTACCAACGTTCCGCCGGCGACCCCAAGGCAGCCCCGACCAGCAGCGCCTACAAGACCTTCTGGGCGTTCGCACCGGACGGCAAAACAGCCGAAGGTTATCTCAATACGCCTGAAGCGGTTGAAGCGCTGAAATTCTACCAGTCGATGTTCAACGCTGAAGGCGTTGCGCCGAAGGTCGGCATTCCAAACGCCTTCTTCGATGCCAAGGCCTGCTTCTACATCGATACTCCGGCCGCCGGCAACGCGCTGATCAAGGATCCGAAGATCGAATGGGGCATCACGCCGCTGCCGTATTTCAAGACGCCAGTCGTGCATACGGGCTCGACCACATTCGGCGCGACAGCCCGATCCAAGCATCCGGAGATCGCCGCAAAGTTCGTGGTAGACATGTCAGTGGGCGAATATGCCTATATGAACGTCAGCCAGCGCGGCAATCTGCCGACCCTCAAGAGCCTGTTCAACCGCTTCGACGTCTACAACAAGTATCCGATGAAGGTGTTCGTCGATCAGCTTCAGTCCTGGGGCCAGCCGCGCCCGCCGGGCCCGAAATTCGCCCAGTATGACAAGATCGTCAGCGAGGCTCTTCGTGGCGTTGCCTTCGGCGGCGATCCGGCTGCGCTGATGGCCGATGCCGAAAAGAAGGTTCAGCGTATCCTCGACCGATAATGACAATGGACGCGAGAATGTCGACAGGCGAACAAACACGCACCGCTTCGGCGGGTGCAAAAACCCGGCCGCGCAAGGCCGCCACCCGGCGGCAAAAGCAGGAGCGTCTGGTGGCTGTCGGCTTTCTCGCGCCTTTCATGCTGCTATTGCTGATCTTCCAATACGTTCCGCTCCTGGTCATGGCCCGCAACAGCTTCTACGACTATTCGCTGCTCAATCCGGCAGCGGAGAAATTTATCGGCCTGCGCAATTTCACCGACATGATCGAATACGATGATGCCGGGAAGAGCTTCGGCATCACCTTCCTCTTCGCGTTAGGTGTGGTTGCGTTCGTCATCCCGATCGCTTTCGCGCTCGCACTCTTCCTCAATTCGAAACTGCCGGCGCGCGGCCTCGTCCGCACCATGATCATGCTGCCAGTCGTCACGTCCTCGGTGGTGATCGCAACGATGTGGTCCTTCCTGCTCGACCCGTCGAACGGATTGATCAACGGCGCGCTGGATATCGTCGGCATCGCCCGACAACCGTTTCTGACAAGCACCACCCAGGCACTGCCGTCGCTCATCGCCATGACGCTGTGGCAGCAGGTCGGGTTCGGGGCGATCCTTTTTCTGGCCGGACTGCAGGGCGTGCCTTCCGAGCTTGGTGAAGCGGCCCGCATCGATGGCGCCACCCGGTGGCAGGTGCTGTGGAACATCACGATACCGCTTCTGTCGCGCACCACGCTGTTCGTGGTGGTGATCATGACGGTGTTTTCGCTGCAGGCCTTCGCGCCGGCATTCCTGATGACCCAGGGCGGGCCGCAGGAAGCAACGAACCTGATCGTCTACCACATCTACAATACAGCCTTCATCATGCAGCAGGCCGGTTATGCCTCGGCGCTTTCCGTCGTGCTGCTGCTCGTCGTCCTCGCCATCTCGATGGTCCAGATGGCTCTCCTGCGATCCCGTTGGAACTACTGAAATGAGAACGACCCGCATCCGCCGCACCGCCCTCACCCTGGTGACCATCCTTCTGATCATCGCCTGCTTCCTGGCGCCCTATGCCTGGGTCGTGGCTTCGTCCTTGAAGAACCAGTTCACCGTGTTCGGCGACGTCACGCCGCTTTCCTGGCGCGCATTCGTGCCGGTCGGCGCGACGATCGAGAACTATGTATCGCTGTTCGAGCGCACAAATATCCTGAGAGCCCTATTGAACACAGCAATCGTCGCGATCGGGCAGGTTGCGTTCACATTGCTTCTCTGCTCGATGGCCGCCTATGCGCTGACCCGCATCAAGTTTCCCGGCGCCAACATCGTCTTCATGCTGATCCTCCTGACTTTTCTGTTGCCGATCGAGGCGATGATGGTGCCCCTCTATCAGGTGGTTTCCGGACTTGGCCTCTCCAATACGCTGGTCGGGATCATGATCCCCTGGATTGCAAGCCCCTTCGGCCTCTTTCTGCTGAAACAGGCCTTCGAGGAACTGCCGACCGAGCTGGAGGACGCTGCCCGCATCGACGGTGCCGGGCATGTCCGCATCTTCTTTTCCATCGTCCTGCCGAACGTCAAGGTGCCGATGGTGACGCTTGGGCTCATCACGTTCCTGTTCTGCTGGAACAGCTTCCTATGGCCTCTGGTCATCGTCCAGGATCCCGCACGCCAGATCATCCAGGTGGCGATCGCCCAGCAGGGTTCGCCGACCCAGCTGCCGAACTGGGGCGAGACCTTTGCCGGAGCGACGGTCGCCACGGTGCCGCTCATCCTGCTCTTCCTGGTCCTGCAGAAATACTTCACCCAGGGCATGGCCACCAGCGGCATAAAGGGCTGAGCGGATGAACAATCTTCATCTGCTGGACGCACCTTTCGGCGGGCAGGTCGGCTATCGTACGCTCGGCACCGCCGGGGATTGGCTGGTGCTCATCCATGGCTGGTGCGGCAGCGCCGGTCACTGGGATATCATCGGGCCTGAACTGGCCCGCGATTTCCGGGTTCTGGTTTTATCGCATCCCGGCTTCGGCGGCACCGCACCGCCGCCCGCGAGCGGCCAGACGATCACGGCCATGGGCGCGGCGGTTGCCCTTGTGCTTGGTCACCTCGACATTTCGGGCGCCATTCTCGTCGGTCATTCCATGGGAGGACCTATCTCCACGGAAACAGCGATAACCGCGCCGCAGAGAGTGGCCGCGGTAATCGGTCTCGATACACTGTCCGACCGGGATTATTACGGACGTGTCCCGGATGAGGAGATCCGGCGCCGGCACGAGGAATTCCAGATGGATTATCCGGCCCGGATGCGGGCGATGGTGGACATGATCGTTCATCCGACTACGGCGGAGGCCGTGCGAGCACAGATCAACGACGGTATGCTTGCCGCGGCACCGGGCGACTTCGCGCTTGATATCAAGGACGACCTGTTCGCCTGGAATGCGGAGGATCGCTGGCCGCTGGTGACCTGCCCGAAAATGCTGCTGAACTCGCCATATGTGGCGCGCCTGGCCCATCCCGATCCCATGCCTTGCTTTGCCGCAACCCCGATAGCCACCTACGATTCCGGCCATTTTCCCATGGTGGAAGCCCCTTCGATGATTGTGGACAAGATCAGAAGTTGCATCGCAAGCCTGGTATACTGATTATATGATATTGAATGCAGCAGAGAAATAAACATATATGCGCGCCACTAAAGCCCGACCGGTCACGAGCAAGGCCGGCAAAGGAGCCTTCCAATTGAACCAAGATGCGGTTCGCATATCCGGTGTTGTTACAGCACGTCAGGCGACACGATCGGACGAGTTGCGCGATCATCTCGAGGCGATGATTCTGGACGGGCGTCTCGCGCCGGGTGAGCGGTTGGACGAGATGGAATTGTCGCGCCGGTTTGGTCTTTCGCGTACGCCGGTTCGTGAAGCGATCAAATCGCTGCTCGCCATCGGCCTGATAGAAACGCGCGGACGCCAAGGCACGCATGTCGCCCTTCTCTCGATTCCAGCGATCATCGAAATGTTCGATGTCATGGCCTCTCTTGAGGGATTATGCGCCAAGCTTGCAGCGCGACGCGCGACGCCGGCAGAGCGGGCCGCCATGCGCGCGGTCCATGAGGATCTTGTCAAGGCGTACGAAGCCGGCGATCCGATGAACTTCTACAAGATCAATCAGCAGTTCCACGACCTGCTCTATGAGGCAGCGCATACCCATTTCATCGCCGAACAAACTATCCAGCTCCGCCGTCGGATCGGCGCCTACAGGTTGCGCGCCACCTATCAGCCGGGACGTATGCTTGGAACGCTGACCGAGCATGTACGGATCATGGATGCGATCGATGCGGGTGATCCCGACGCCGCGCAGAAGGCGGCAAGCGACCACGTGCAGTTGCTTGGCGACCAATTGACCGACTTCATTTCTTCGCTGCCACAACGCATCGGCGTCGCGCAATAGCGTTCCGATCGCGAAGACGGTGCGATCAGCTTTGCGGGATGGGATGCTTCGATTTGTACCCGCACCTTTCCCGAATCACCAGGCGAGGCTTATCGGCTCGATTCCGAAGTGGTTCTCGATCGTTCGCTCGACAAGATCGACCAGGTGGCGAACGGCGGCATCTCTGAGTTCTTCGGGCGGATGTGCACCGCTCGTGAGACGCGGAGAGCTAAATAATCCCTTCTGGATATTGTCTTAGGCAACGACGGCGATATCGCCGGGCGCGGAAACGCCCAAATCCACAGCTGCGTGCAAAACGCTGATACCGGAAAGATCGTTGGACGCGAATATGGCGCTCGGACGCCTTTCGGACCCCAGGTTTCATATGTCTGTTAATTTCCACCGAGTTTTGATCGCTCAAACTTCAACGCTCAATCATAATCAACCGCGAGCGCGGACCCATCGGGTGCCATCGGCTCCTATGGGAAGAGACCCGCCGCTCGGTAGGCCTTGATCGTACGGTCGTAGATTCCGATGTCCCGGCACCCCCGCGCGACCAGCTGAGCCCCCTCGATGGCTGCGAAGATCGCCATGGCATGATCTCGCAGGTCCTGCTCGCTTGCCGTAGGCTTTGCCCGTGAGAGCACTTTCATAAGCCAGTCGACGTTCATCGCCGCGAATTTATCGACCTCGGCGCGGACCTCTGCCGGAAGGTCGTCAAGTTCCGCGCTCATGATGCCGCACAGGCACATGCGATTGTCGTTGGCCAGAGCAGAGCGAAAGATCTCCGTGTATCTATCCATGCACCAGGTCGCATCCTGGCAGGCCGCTAGGAGTTCCGCCAGAAAGGTCGCCCCATCCTCCGTATAGCGGCGCGCCAAGGCGGTGCCGAGGTCGCCCTTGGTCGGGAAGTGGTAGTGCACGCTGGCACTTTTGATGCCGACCTCTTTTGCGAGTTCTCGAAAGCTGAGCGCATTGTAGCCATGCGACTGCACCGTCGCTTTTGCGGCGGTCATGACCGCCTCGCGCATATCCGTCTTGGTTTTAGCCATCATCGATCCTTACCTACCACTCGATAGATAGTTGTTGACGCCGGAAAAGGGAAGGGCTAAGCGACAGCCGTAACCTATCTATCGATAGACAGATAAAAGGAGTCTCTCATGAAAATCTTCGATCGCCCCGGCTTTCCCAATCCGGCCCGTATCCGTATCGTGCTCGCCGAGAAGGGCCTCGAACCGCAGGTCGAGTTCGTCTCCGTCGATCTCATCGGCGCCGAGCACAAACAGCCGGCTTTCCTCGAAAAGAACCCCTCGGGCGTGCTGCCGGTCCTCCAGCTCGATGATGGTACCTACATCGCCGAGGCCACCGCCATCACCGAATACCTCGATAATCTCGACGGTGATCCGCGGCTCACCGGCAAGACCCCGAAGGAAAAGGCCGTCATCCACATGATGCAGAAGCGGGCTGAAACCGAACTGCTCGATGCCGTCGGCAACTACTTCCATCACGCGACGCCCGGCCTCGGCGCCGAGCTGCAGGTGTTCAAGAGCCCGGAATGGGCCGGCCGTCAGGATTGGGGCAACCGCCAGCGCGACAAGGCGCGCGCCGGCATGAAATATTTCGACACGGTGTTGCAGGACCGTTCGTTCGTCGCCGGCCATGCATTCTCGATGGCCGACATTACGGTGTTTGCCGGGCTGATGTTCGCGGACGCCGCCGGCATTGCCATCCCTGACGATTATTCCGCGCTGAAGTCCTGGCGCGCAAAGGTCTCCGAGCTGCCGAGCGTCAAGAATCGCAGCGGCCAGATGTTCGTCGCCGAGGATCTGCGCAGGCTCGGCTTCTAATCCCCCGCACGAAAGCGGTGCGAACATCGCACCGACACGTCCAACCACATCGCCACCCGCGCCGCCCAGGCGGCATAACCTCACGGAGTTTCCTCATGTCCACGATCTCAACACCCGACAGCGCTTCCCGGCGCAACCTGCTGAAAGGAGCCGCCATCGCCGGCGTCGGACTTGCAGCGGCTGGTGCCGGCGCATCCCCCGCCGATGCAAAGACCCCCGCCCCTGCCCGCGCCGGCAAGGCCACAGGCGACCGCCTCGTCACGAGAGACGGCACCAGCCTCTATTTCAAGGACTGGGGCGCCGGGCCGGCCGTGGTGTTCAGCCATGGCTATCCGCTCTCGTCCGACGCCTGGGAAGACCAGATGTTCTTCCTGTTGCAGAATGGCTACCGCGTCATCGCCCATGACCGTCGGGGTTTTGGCCGGTCGAGCCAGCCCTCCGGTGGTTACGACTACGACACCTTCGCCGACGACTTGGCCCAGTTGGTCGAGGCGCTCGATTTGCGCGAGGCGACCTTCGTCGGCCATTCGATGGGCGGTGGGGAAGTCGCGCGCTATGTCGCGCGCCATGGCCAGAACCGCGTCGCCAAGGTCGCTTTCGTTTCCTCGGTGACACCCTTCCTGCTCAAGACCGCGACCAATCCGAACGGGGCGCCCAAGGAACTGTTCGATACGTTCCGCGCAGCCGTGCAGGCAAACCGGTCGCAGTGGAATCTCGACGTCACCATGCCATATTACAGCTTCAACCGGCCAGGGGCGCACATCTCGGAGGGCCTGCGCGAGAGCTACTGGCGTCAGGGACAGGCAACCGGGCTTCTTGCCGCCTATCATGCGCTTGGCGCCTTCTCGGAAACCGATTTCCGGGACGACCTCAAGAAGATCACCGTTCCCGCGCTGGTGGTCCACGGCAGTGACGATCAGATCGTGCCGCTGGAGATCTCCGCGAAGTTGACCGCAGGGCTTGTTCCGCACGCCAAGCTCATAGTCTATGACGGGGGCTCGCATGGATTGCTGCACGTCGACAAGGATCGCTTGAACGCCGACCTGCTGGCGTTCATCCGCGGCTGATGGTGTGCGAAAGGCCGGGGGCTGGCCGTAGCCCCGCCCCCGGCGCCTTTGCCTGCGATCGTATGCGAGTGCGGCAATCAGGACGTCGCGACCTCGTTCACCGACGCGTCGTAAAAGAGATCGTCACCAAACTCCTTCCCGACGATGCCGCCCAGTCCTGCTGACAGTGACAGCGCAGCGTCCAAAGGCGCAAACGTCATCGTCACGCGCCGAACGAGTCCGGTGTCGTCCCCCTCGATGACACCCACCGCTTCCAGATCGAGGCCGGCGCGAAGTGTTGCCTTGTATTGCAGGAAATGGCGCTGATCGATCGCCCCATAGAAGGTGGGCGTTTGCGAGGCGTAGAGCGTGCCGACGGCCTCGACCATGCGCTTGATGTTGTCACGACCCGAAACCGGACGGCGCAGGACCGTTCCTCTCAGTTCGGCGTCATCGGCAAGATCATCGAGGAATGGGTGCTTTCTCCGTTGCCGTTCGACATGTCGTTTCTCCGGATGGCGTCATTTCTGGGGTGGCCACGTGAACACGATCCAAACTCAACTGCGACGTTCCTGAACGTAGTGTGTAGCTGCACTTCAAGCAATGAGCCTTGGAACAAACCTGTATCTGATTGGTTGAACGTCGAGGTTCGAGGTTGACACTGTGCAATTGCACAGTTAAATACACACCATGCCAACACCAACCGGTCCCCATCTCTGTTACGCCCTTGCCGCCCGCCAGAACGCGCGGCATCTGAGCCGACTTTACGACAGCCATTTGGCACCCGCCGGTCTGTCGGTCTCGCAGTTCTCGATTCTGTCTCTTCTGCAAGCCTACCAAAGCCTCAAGATCACCAGCCTGGCCGAAATGCTAAGCATGGAGCGCACGACGCTCGTGCGCGCGCTAAAGCCGCTGCAGGCGGCCGGATGGATTGTCGCCGGGAGAGCCGATAGCGGCCGCGCCTTCGATGTCACGCTCTCCCCTTCGGGCGATGCAAAAGTGGCGGAGGCCATTCCTCTCTGGAAAAGCGCGCAGGACGCGTTTGAGCGGGAGGTAGGACAGGACCGCGCCGTGCGCATTCGCGATGAAATCCTGGAGCTGAACCTCGGCGGATAGCTCCCTTTTTTACCCGAAAGTGTGCAATTACACACTTTATGATTCTGCCAACACAAGGAAATGAAAATGACCGACATGTTCCTCGTTACCGGCGCGACCGGTGAGACCGGCCGCTACACGGTCCAGCGCCTGCTCAAAAAGGGTTATGCCGTCAGGGCTATGGTCCACAGGCAAGACCAGCGCGCTGACGCGCTTCGCGGTGAAGGCGCGGAGGTCCTGGTCGGCGACCTCTTCGAGCATGACGACGTGATCCGCGCTACGGCAGGCACCACCGCCGCCTATTTCTGTTATCCCGTCCGTCCCGGCATCATCCAGACGACGGCGTATTTCGCCGATGCGGCCAAGCGCGCCGGGCTGAAGGCCGTGATCAACATGTCGCAGATCTCGGCGCGCGAAGATTCCAAGAGCCATGCGGCGCGCGATCACTGGATCGCCGAGCGGATCTTCGACTGGTCGGGCGTTCCCACCATCCACCTGCGGCCGACGTTCTTCTCGCAGTGGCTGCTCTACCCGTTTGCGCGCAAGACGATCGTCGAGCAGAGCATCATCGATCTCCCCTACGGCGCCGGCCGTCATGCCCCGATCGCCGCCGAAGACCAGGCCCGCCTGATCGCAGCGCTGCTGGCAGAGCCGACCCCGCATATCGGTAAGACCTACACGCTTCATGGGCCGACGGAGCTTGACCAGCCAGGCATCGCCGCAGCCATCGGCGAGGTGCTTGGCCGCAAGATCGGCTACCAGCCGCTGACCATCCCCGCCTATCGTGAGCGCCTGGAAAAGTTCGGCCTGCCGGAATTTCTGATCCAGCATTTCTGCGCGATCGCACTCGATTACCAGAACGGCATCTTCTCGGGCGCCGACAAGATCATCGGCGAGGTGACGGGCGTGCCGCCGATGACCGTTCAGGATTTCGTCACGTCGCACCGGGCCGCGTTCAACACGCTGGACGCAGCGGCGTAAGCCACACCGGCTCCGTCCACCACGCCGGAACGGCGCGATGCAAGCGCCGCCGGCCAACCTTTCAGGAGAAACAAATTGGACATCGACCTTTTAGGTAAAGTCGCCCTCGTGACAGGCTCCACCGAAGGCATAGGATTTGCCATTGCCCGCGGGCTCCACGAGGCGGGCGCTGATGTGGTCATCAACGGCCGCACCCGGCAAAAGGTCGATGCGGCGGTGGCGCGCCTCGGCGGCCGTGCGCGCGGCCATGCACTCGACCTCGCCAGCGCCGAGGGATGTGACGCCATGATCCGCGCCGAACCCGAGCCCGACATCGTCGTCAGCAACCTCGGCATCTTCCAACCTCTGGATTTCTTCGAGACCGACGATGCGATCTGGGACCGTCACTGGCAGGTCAACGTCATGGCAGGGGTACGCCTGGCGCGCGCCTACCTTCCGAAAATGGCTGCCAAATCGTGGGGGCGCTTCATCTTCCTCGGTTCGGAATCCGCCTTCAACATTCCCGTCGAGATGATCCACTACGGGGTCAGCAAGACCGCGGACGTGGCTGTCGCGCGAGGTCTCGCAAAGCGCATGGCTGGCACGGGCGTGACGGTGAACTCGGTGCTGCCGGGCCCGACCATGTCCGAAGGCGCCGCCGAGATGCTCAAGGGGCATGTCACGGCCGAACGGTCCTTCGAGCAAGTCGGCATCGACTTCGTCAAGACCCATCGCCCGACCTCCATCCTCCAGCGGCCGGCAACGGTCGAGGAAGTCGCGAACATGGTGGCCTATGTCGCCTCCCCCCTCGCATCCGCCACGACCGGTGCGGCGCTGAGGGTCGACGGCGGCGTCGTGGACTCGCTCGTCTAGCACTTCATACAAAGGCGCCCGCCGTTTCTGCAGCCTTTGGAGAACATCATCCCAGGCCCTGACTTTCCGCAGCGGCCTGGCGATGGGCTGCCCCAACCTCTGCGAAAGGAATGCTCCATGAGCACCAGCGCCATGCCGCTCGCCCAACCAAGACCGCGCATCGACGCCGACACCCGGTTCGAGGCCATTGATTTCGTGAACCGGGTCAATTTCCCGTTCGACCGCTGGCAACCGGAGGAACTGCTTGGCGCGTTCTCGGACGATGTGATCGTCGATCATCCGCTTGGTCGAAGTGCCGGCAAGGAGGAATTGGCGTCATTCCTGAAGGCCTACGAGCCCATCACCCATGGTGTTCGGCGGCACAACTGCAACCATGTGATCGACGCCGGACCGGGCGACGACATTCTCGTCACCTACTACATCCTGCTCATCCGCATCGCTCCGTCGACAGAGGCCGGCAAACTCAAATCCGCGCCGATGGAGATCATGGAATATGGCGAGCATCTGCCGAAGCTGATCTCCTACGCCATGGTGACGGACCGGCTCACCAGGACGGAAACCGGCGACTGGCGCGTCCGCCACAAGCGGGTCGAGAATGTTGCCGAAGACAAAGCGTTTCATTTCTAGAAAGGCGATGATCCTCAGCCTAGCGGCCTTCGGGCGCGCGGGAGGAGGCTCTCTCATGAACGATCCGACCGGCAAGCGGGTCCCGACCGGACTTGATTGTGTTGATGTTCGTTCAGAAAGCGCCGCAGCGGCCGATGCTAGAGAGCGACGTTCTCGATCGCGCCGACAAGAGCGGCTGGATGGTCACGAAGGGTGTACGGCTCGTGGGCATGGTCTCGATCTCACCGATATGAGCGGCGATCATCTGACCCTGAAAAGCAAGGCTGATCACTCAGTCGCGTACCGACCTGATGTGTAGACTTATGGATCGGCCCGAAGCGAGCGGAGGTCTTGAGATCCCATCAGGGGTGAGTAGCGGCCTGCACCGTGGCAGAGTGAGGTCGCTAGAAAACTCTCTGGAGGCCAACCATGCCGATGACAGCAGATCAATCTCAAAAGCAAACCGCTACTCTCGTCGATCTTGGCGCAATTTTCGTCTCGTTGGAATTGAGCAAATCAACCTGGTTGGTGACGGCTCTGTCGCCGTGTAGCGAGAAGATGTCCCGCTATACCATCACTGGAGGTGACATCGCCGGCCTGTTCTCTTGTTTTGGCGAGCTTCGCCAGAAGGCCAAACGTCGAAAGAACATACTTTACCCGCTGGTAGTGATCCAGGAGGCCGGGTTGGATGGCTTCTGGTTAGGGCGAGTGCTCAGCAAGGAAGCTTGGATCGAGAGCCATATTGTAGAAGCAGCATCGATCGCCATGCCGCGCCGGCATCGCCGGGCGAAGACCGATCGTATCGACGGCGAAACGCTGATCCGGGCTTTGATGGCATGGAAACGCGGCGAGCCTCGCGCTTGTTCGATGGTCAAACTTCTCACTCCCGAGGAAGACGACAACCGACGGATTGGGCGGGAGCGGAAAACGCTGATTGCCGAGCGGGTCTTCCACGTCAATCGCATAAAGGGATTGCTCTTCACTCAAGGAATTCGGGACTACCAACCGGTCAATCGAGATCGACGGCAACGTCTGGACGAGCTTCGGACTGGCGATGGTCGGCCGCTCTCCAAACACCTGAAGGCCGAAATCTCCAGAGAACTCGATCGCCTGGAATTGTTGCTCACACAAATCAAGGCTGTAGAAGCAGAGCGAGACGCCTTGATCGTGCGCGAGACGTCAGAGACACCGAAGGAAGCGACCGCCCTTTTGGGCATCAAAGGAATAGGGCCAGAATTCGCTACTATACTCTACACCGAAGGCCTATTCCGACACTTCGACAACCGACGCCAAATCGCATCGTACGCAGGCCTTGCCCCCTCCCCTTGGCAAAGCGGTAACGTCAATCGCGAACAGGGTGTGTCCAAGGCGGGAAATCCGCGTTTACGAGCAACCATGGTCGAGCTCGCCTGGCTTTGGTTGCGACATCAACCAAAATCGACGCTAGCGATATGGTTCAAAGAGCGCATCGCTCAAAACGCCGGCCGCTTAAAGACGCCGATGGTCGTGGCGCTCGCGCGTAAGCTGCTCGTGGCTCTCTGGAAGTATGTGAGTTCCGGCGTCGTGATCGAAGGTGCGATCATGAAAACCGCCTGAAGCCGGACGTGCCTATAACGAAAATTCGAATCCTCAGGGCCTGATCAGTCCTGACGGATCCAGGTGAACGGACCGGGGATCCTTTTGGCCCTCAAATGCCGATCTTGAGTTTGGTCCCGTTCTCCTGAGCCCGTGCCCGTCGAATGCGGGATAATGGTGCAGCCGCTAAGAACGGCGACCGGATGTGAGGTTGTATAGGCCCGAGAATCGGGCCGGTAATTACTATGGGCTCAGACCGGGATCCGCTTACCAAGGAGAAATTCGATGCCACTCGGATGAACGATTGACAAAAAACCTGATGTGAAAGGATCTGAACCTAAGGCAACTCTTTCAACCTCCACCGAAAAAAATGCGCGGTGGGCGGCGCGTTGGGGCAAGAGCGATCCAGCTCTAGTGGACGAGACTAGACCAGCCTGGCGATGAGTTGATGTCGACGCGGCGGGCCATTCGAGATGCAAGGAATGAACCCGCCCACTTGGCGAAAGCTCGCCGACGGGTCGATGAAGGCAAGATCGCGCTCAGCGAGCGCGATCCGGTTTGGTGGACTGACGGGGGACCGGACCTCAACCGGCACCTCGTAAAGAATACCCGCTATGTCGCTTGATTAGAACGGCTGCAAACATAGCAAAGGCTCGGGACGGATTAGATCCGGGCGCCACCCGTCGCATCAATCATCTGGCCCGTTGTCCAACGCGAGTCGTTCGATGCGAGAAAAGCGATGACGTCGGCGACGTCCTCGGCCTGTCCGACACGTGAGAAGACCGAGAGGGCTTCGGCACCGGCGCGCGCATCCGGCGATGCCAGCCACTCGGCATTCATATCCGTCTCCGTCACCCCCGGCAGCACGGCATTGACCGTGATCCCGCGAGCTGCAAATTCAGGTGCCAGCGCCAGTGTCAATGTCTCCAGCGCCCCCTTGGAGGCCGCATAGGCGGGATGGGTCGGCGCCGCGATCCGCGTAAACCCAGTGGAGACATTGATGACGCGCCCGTTATCACGAATATGGTCGGCCACGGCCTGGATCAGGAAGAACGGCGCCTTAAAATTAATCGTCACTACCTCGTCAAAAGCAGCTTCGCTCGTCTGCTTCAACGGCAGCGCGGGCGCAATGCCGGCATTGTTCACCAGAATATCGAGAGCGGACGAGCCCGTCTCGGTACGCGCGGCTTCGCTGAACTGCGCCCAGAGGCTGTCGGCCGCGTCCTTGCCCTGTCTCAGATCAGCCTTCACACCGACGGCCTTGACACCAAGCGCCTCGATGTCGCGGACGGTGGCATTGGCCGCCTCCGCGTTTGCGGTGTAGTGCACGCCAATCAACGCGGCACCCTCCCTCGCAAACGCAAGAGCAACCGCCCGGCCGATACCGCGGGAACTTCCAGTAATGAGAGCTATCTTGTTTGCTAGTCTTTGCGACATGGATCACTCCGTTGCTAAATTAAATAGTGATCTCTATAATATGAGCTGTACGCCATCTGTCAACGACATTAATAGGGATCGCTATTTTAATGGAAATGCCAGTCCGCAAACGAGGCAGACCGCGCGCGCTCGATCGCGACGTCGGGCTCGACATCGCGGCACGCTTGTTCTGGGAACGCGGCTATGAGGGAACCTCGACCGCCGACCTCACGAAGGCCATGGGGATCAACCCGCCGACTCTCTATTCGATGTTCGGCTCTAAGGCGGAATTGTACCGTCAGGCGCTCGACTTCAGTATTGCCCGTGAAAACAGCCGCCGGTTGGAAATCTTAGCATCCAACCTCCCGGTTCACGAAGCCCTGAGCCTCTACCTTTACGATATAGCTGACGGTGACACCCAGCCGGACAAGCCGCGAGGTTGCATGGTCTCGACGGCCGTCCTGCAGCATGCGGAAGAGAATGCGTCGGTCGCGCGGATGACGGCAGCATTGCGCGAGACGTCGATGCAGACCCTCAAAGCCCGCTTCGACCGTGCCGTCGAGGAAGGCGAATTGCCGGCCAAAACCGATACCGATACGCTCGCGCGCTTCTATGGTGCGATTATCCAGGGCATGTCCGCACAGGCCTGCGATGGCGCCTGCAATGCCCGGCTGAAGCGGCTGATCGATCTCGCGCTCACGGCCTGGCCTGGGAAGCGTCATGATGGAGCGGCTAACTTATGACCGCCGCAGACATCATGAAAATGGCTCGTCGGCGCGTTTGCCGATCTGGTGGCCAGCAACCGGGCAGAGCAGATGTCAGGCTGACTGGATTGCGTTGATCCTGTCGATGCCACCGACGATTGTGGCAAAATCCCGCCACACTCCCTGCGCGCCCTTCTGCCATTCCTCGAAGACTTCCGGCTTCAAGAGCTTACCGCCATTCTTCAGCGACACCGCGACGGATGCCGCCTCGTCGTCGACGATGAGCTGGTTGAAATAGGCAGCTCCTTCCTTCGAGGCCTCCTGGAAGACCGTCTTCTGCTCGGGGTTCAGCTGGTTCCAGAAGCTTGCGGAATAATAGATGACGCCGGACGCCCAGATATGGCCGGTCTCGGTCATGTAGGGCACGACTTCATAGAGCTTGAAGCCGGCATAGGCGGATTTGGTGAGGTCCATGGCGTCGGCAACGCCGGTCGCCAGCGCGTTGTAGGTCTCGGTGATCGGAATGCCGACCGGTGCGGTGCCGAAGGCGCTCCACAGCTTGGTGTGCAGCGGGCTCTGGATGACGCGGATCTTCTTGCCCTTCAGCTGTTCCGGACGGGTGACCGGCTCCTTGGTCAGCAGATGGCGGGCGCCGTAGTTGATGAAGTCGCCGATCACGAAATTCTGCGCGGCGAGCTTCTGCTTGAGGTCGGCGCCGATGCTGCCATCGACCGTCTTGCGGACATGTGCTGCGTCGCGGAAGAGGAACGGCAGATCGAGGACCTGCAGTTCCGGCACCCAGCCCGACAGCGACGAGACGGTCGAAAGGCTTGCCTGCACGGCACCGAGGCGGGCACCTTCGGCCACTTCCTTCTCGCCGCCGAGCGCGCCGTTCTTGACGACGTTGAATTTGAACTGGCCCGGCAGCTTGGCTTCCACCAGCTCGCCGATCTTCACCCAGATCTTCGATTCCGGTTTGTCGTCGCCCAGCAGCGAGGCAGTGGTAGTCGCCTCCTCTCGGCAGCACGAGATGCGCCGCGATCATCTCCGCCACATGACCAAAGTCGCAGATACCAGTTCGCCGCCTTTATACCCGGCCTATCGCCAACACCGGCACCCGCTCACGGGTTCTGGCGTCACTGCGCCAGAGCAAATCGACGCCCGGAAACACTCGCCGCCTTAAGCAGTCCTAGCGAACGGTACCTTCGCCCCGACCGCCCCCAGACCGAAGTGCGAACGCAAGGTACTGCCTTCATAGTCGGTACGGAAGAGACCCCGCTTGCGTAGGATAGGAACCACTTCGGTTGAAAACAACTCGAACTGCTTGTTGACGATCGGCGGCATCACGTTGAAGCCATCCGCGGCGCCGGTCTTGAACCAGTCCTCGATGATATCGGCTACCTGCTCCGGTGTGCCTGTCGCGGTAAAGTGCCCTCTTGCGCCGGCAAGCTTCTGGAGCAATTTGCGAAGCGTCAGGCCCTCCTTCAGTGCAAGATCGACGTAACCGGTTGCGCGGCTCTTCGAGGCTTCCACCTGCGCCGGATCCGGAAAATCGTCTTGCGTTAGAATACGGTCGAGCGGGATCCCGGAAAAGTCATGGCCGCCAAACCGAGCCGAGAGGCGTGCAAGCCCGATCTGGGGGCTCGTCAGCGCGTCAAGTTCTTCCCACACCTGCTGGGCTTCATGCGTGGTGGATCCGATGGCGGCGCTGATGCCCGGCAGAACGAGGATATCCTCCGGGCGACGGCCGTAACCGACAGCCCGCCCCTTCACGTCGGAATAGAAGGACTGCGCCGTCTCCTTTCCAAGATGCGCGGTGAAGATCGCCTCCGCCCATCGCGCCGCAAAGCCGCGACCGGAATCCGACTGACCCGCCTGAATATAAACCGGACGACCCTGCGGGCTGCTCGGCACGTTCAGCGGCCCCTGCGTGCGGTAGTGCGCGCCGTTGTAATTGGCCGGCTGGATGAGCGAGGGATCGAGATACTGCCCAGTCTCCCGGTCGTCGCGGATCGCCTCGGAAGGAAAGCTCCGCCACAAGGCGTCGACGGCCTCGACGAATTCCTCGGCGATCTCATAACGGTCGCCATGGCTGATATCCTTTGTCAGACCGTAATTGAGGCCAGCCTGCGGAGCCCAGGATGTGACGATATTCCAGCCTGCTCGTCCGCCGGACAAGTGGTCGAGAGAAGCAAATTGCCGGGCGTGCGTATAGGGCAGGCTGTAGGTCGTCGAAGCGGTGCCGATCAGCCCGATCTTCTCGGTCCGTGCAGCCAGTGCCGACAGGAGGGTAATCGGCTCCATTGAGCCGCTCGCGACCAGTCCGCCGTTATTGGGAGCAACCAGGGCATCGGCGAGGAACACCGCGTCAAATTTGGCGGCCTCGGCGATCCGCGAAGCCTCGACATAGAGTTCCAGATCGGTAAGGGCGCGGTGCGTGGAATCCGGATGACGCCATGCGCCCTCGTGGTGGCCGCGGGGCATCAGGAATAGATTGAAGTGCAGCTGGCGCGTCATAGGATTTCTCTCAGATGAGGTTCTGTTCGACGCCGAAGCTGGCGAGCAGCATGCGGCGGAGTTCGATGAAGGCGGGGTGCCCGGGACTGCGCGGATGGGTCAGCTCGACCTGATGATCCTCGGCGATCCGCCCGTCCTTCAGGACCAGAATTCGGTCGGAAAGCAGCAGCGCCTCGTCAACGTCATGCGTCACGAGAACGACTGTCGGCTTGTTTTGTTCGACCAGGTGGAACAAGAGACCGTGCATGCGGATCCGCGTCAGCGCGTCAAGACCACCGAACGGTTCATCCGCCAGAAGCAGTTCGGGCCGGCGCAGCAGCGACCTTGCCAGCGCCGCCCGCTGTTTCTGGCCGCCGGACAGGGTGGAGGGCCAGACATGGACCTTGTCGCCCAGCCCCACCGCTTGCAGCATGGCGAGAGCCGCTGCTTTCGCGTCGGACCGACGCAATCCGAGCGTCAGGTTGTCGATGACGCTCATCCAGGGCAGCAATCGAGCATCCTGAAACAGGACGGATGTGTTTGCCGGTCGGCGGAACTCTCCTTTGGTCACCGCATCATCGTCCAGCCCGGCAAGCGCCCGAAGAAGGGTCGTCTTGCCGGAACCGGATTCGCCAAGCAGGGCCACGAACTGCCCCCTGGGTATCTCGAGCGTGATATCCTTGAGGATAGTCTTGTCGCTGAAACCGCGCGACAGGTTGCGGAGCGAAACGGACGAGAACGAAGAGGTGTGGACATTCATGCTCCCAATGCCCTCCGATAAGCGAATGCCCGGGATTCGATCAGCCGTACGACGGTATCGGAGACAATTCCGAGGATGGCATAGATGAAGATCCCGACGACGATGACGTCAGTCTGCCCCCAGTCGCGGGCGCGGTTCATGAGATATCCAATCCCCGTCTGGGTATTGATGAGCTCGAGGACAACGAGCGCCGTCCAGCAAAGGGTAACCGCCAACCGCAACGATACGAAGAAACCGGGCAGAGCGCCGGGCAGCGCCACTTTCCTGATGAACTCGCCGCGGGTGAGGCCGAGCGTCCGGGCCAGTTCCACATGGCCGATGTCTATTCCCCGCAACGCCGCATGGGTGTTGATATAGACTGGCACCAGAACCGCGGTGAAGATCAGGAAGATCTTCATCGCCTCGCCGATGCCGAGCCAGATGATGACGAGCGGGACGAGCGCCAGCGTCGGAACGGCGCGCTTGATCTGCACCACGCCATCGATCAGCGCCTCCCCGCTTTGGGTCAGGCCGGACAGAAGTGCGAGGATGACCCCAACCGTGACACCGAGAAAAAGTCCCGCATAGGCACGCCCGGCCGAAGCCAGCAGGTGCGGCAAAAGCGTGCCGTCGGCCAGCATTCCGTATCCGGTCACCACCGCGGCCGACGGGGCCGTCAGGGTGTAGGGCGACAAGATGCCGAGGCGGGAAGCCGCTTCCCAGACGATCAGAACGAGGAGAGGACCGATCAGCCTTGCACCGGTCGGAAGCCGCCTCGGCGTCAAACGGACAGCCTTGCCGACTTCTGACTGCTGATCGCCGGCAGACTGTGTCTTTTCCAAGCGCCCCGAAAGATATGGATATGAAATGAAGTCCGTCACGGTTCCTCCTCGTGTTCTCTGGAGATCGAAAGCGGCATCAGCGCGCAGCTACGATGACCGGGTCGAATGTGCTGACGAACGACGTCTTGGCGTCGAAACGTTCCTTGAGCGACCCGGCCTGATAGAGAATGTCGATCAGCTTCTGGTGATGGGGGATGGCCTCTACCGAGGTCTGCAGGACAAGCGGCGATTCCGCGGCCAGGATCACCGCCGTATCGTCGGGTGAAATGCGCTGGAAATCCGTGTAATAGAACTTTCCCCAAGCTTGCCTGTTGGCATTCGCCCAATTGGCACCGCGGGCGAACGCGCCGAGGAAGCTTTCGATGGCCGCGACCTTCTTCGGATCAGCCAGAGCAGCGGGGCGGGCGTAGAAATAGCTGGTGCTCGGCAGGATCTGGCGCTCGACCGGATCGAGAACCGGCGAAGCCCCGACCTGCTTGGTGAGGCGAGTAACATGCGGTTCGGTCAAAACGGCGACGTCGACTGCACCGGAACGGACAGCGTCCGGCAGGTCGGCTACGCGAAGATTAACCAGTTCCACATCCTTGAGCGAAATACCCGCACGGTTCAGCGCCTCGATCAGGAAAGCCTGCCGACCGGAGCCTTCGACATAGCTGAGCTTCTTGCCCTTGAGCTCCGCCAGTTTGTTGATGACAAGTCCGGGACGGCTCGTCAGGCGATATTGCGCCACCTCTCGCGTAAACGTGCCGATGATCGGCAGAAGCGTGCCGGCCGCGCGCGCCTGGATTGGCGGCGTATCGCCGACATAGGCGATATCCAGCGCAGCGGCCCGCATCGCCTCGAGAATAGCGGGACCACCGGCGAAATTCGGAAAGCTCGCCTGGAATTCGAGCTTCGGTGCTTCGCCGCTGGCATCGAGAAGATGGCGAACGAATTCGCTCTGGTCCGCGACGGCAAGCATGGTGTTGGGATCGACCGTTAGGGCTGCCTCGGTCTGGCGGCCAAACGCGAGACCGAGCGAAAGGGCGGAGGCAAAGGATAGGAATGTACGTCTGTTCACAGGTTTGTCCCCAGCTAACACTCGGTGATGAACACCGCCGGGGATAAAAATGCAGTGAAACGATAGATTTTATAAGAAAATTATTTTTCTAAAAACGACCGCTCGTGACAAAAACGTTTCGGACCCGCTTCAGAACTGGATAAACGATCCGGAACGCCCGCCTCATAGTCACCGGCGATCAATCGCAAAGTCAGAGCGCCCACGGATACGCGACCGCATTCGAGGGCGCTTGACCCGATACCCCGATAGCGGTCGTGGGACCGGTAACTTGCTGCCGTGGGTTCGTGGAGGATACGACTTCCGGCCACTCTATTCCGACAGAGGCGTGGCGTCCCATTTTTAGAGCTTGAGAGACGACTGCTCTATCTGGAGGGCTCCCTTGATCGCGTCTGCGCCTGGAGATCACCGCTCGTCGAAAGGTATCCCACCCTTCATCTTGTCAGCAAGAGGAGCTTCGATAATTTGCACGGTCACTGATCCCGACGATGCGCCAAACTCCTCGACCACCGCATCCGTGATCTTCTTCATCAGCCTGACTTTTTGGTCTCGTGTTCGACCAGCTGCGCAAAAAACGTGAACTTCGGGCACTACGATACTCCTGTTTCTTCCAGAAACATATTCACTCGCTACCGATCTGAACAGCCCCAGTTCCGCGAAGAGATGCGCCTAAGCACATGGCGTCATTACCTCGGCTGGCAAAGCTGCTGACCCTTAATCAGCCGGCTGTAGGCTTGAGCCCTACACCACTTAATGGGCAATCTCCAAGCCATAGAGAAATGGCGGGACCCAAATTGCGTAGCGGGTCCGGATTTGGCGCCTTGATGGGAGTGGAACCTGCGACCCCGCCATTCTACACCTTGCTTGCAGTCGACGGGAATCGAACCGGAGGTCCATTTTAACGAAACGGTCGAAGTTCAAGAATGCTCCAGTCTGGAGACTGAAGCTAAATTCCTACGCGCTAACGCCACAATGCCGAAATTGGCACGGCGGACAGGCGCTCCCCGAACGGAACCACCTTGTCATGGTCGTACAGGACCATGCCTGAAACAAACCGCTCTCCACATGCTTCGGCCAACATTCGCAATCCGGAAAAATCGGAAGTCGAGACGGATGCTGCCGCTTTTATCTCGATACCGACAACCCTCCCTCTTCTGTCTTCGATGACGATATCGACTTCGTTCAGCTGCTTGTCGCGAAAGTGTGAAAACTCAAAGCGGGTATGTCCGCTGCTGGCGAGTTTAAGGATCTCGCCAAAGACGAAAGTCTCCAGCAACGCTCCGAACGGCCCTCTGTCATCCCGGAGTCTCTCGAGAGAGAGGTCGCGAAGTGAGGCGAGAAGACCAGAATCGAGGAAATGTATTTTGGGGGTCTTGGTCAGGCGTTTCAGTTTGTTGGAAAACCAGGGTTGGATCGTTCTGGCGAGGAATAGGCTTTCGAATATGGCAACGTATTTTTGCGTGGTGACGTGGTTCATCCCGATGGCGGCGCCAATTCCGGAATAGTTCACGAGTTGTCCCGAATGTTCCGCCAGAATGCGTAGCAGGCGCGGCATCTGCGCGATCTGCTCGATTTGCGCGACATCGCGCACGTCGCGTTGGACGATCGCTTGGATATAATCCCCATACCAGTCCTGTCTGCGGTTCAAGGTTTTGCGACCCAATGCCTCCGGATATCCACCTGCCAGAACTGCAGCCACCAGGTCATCACCAACGATTGGTTGTCCGGCTTTAGCTTCGTTTCGGAAGGCGTCGACCAAAAAACTTCCACCGGCCGTTCTGATCTCGCTTTGAGCGAGCGGCAGCAATTGGACGACCTCCATACGCCCTGCGAGCGAGTCTGCGACGCGTGGCAGCGTCATGAGATTGGCTGAACCGGTCAGGAGGAAACGCCCTGGACGCTCATCGGTATCCACGCTTTCCTTGATCGCCAACAACAGCTCGGGAGCGCGCTGAATTTCATCGAGAATGGCGCGATCCATTCCTCTTACAAAGCCTACTGGATCCCGTCGCGCGGCACTGAGCGTCGTCGCATTGTCCAGCGTGTAATACTCCATCCCCTCGTTGGCCATCTTCTTCGCCAACGTTGTTTTTCCGGATTGTCGGGGACCCACGATCAGCACGACTCGCGTGTCTGACATGGCGTCGGCAACGCGTTGCTCAACGAGCCTTGGATACAGCGGCATAGCTTCGTTCCTTTGATAACCGGTTGAAACTATGAGGATGACCGATTGAAAGTCAAGGAATGACCATCTGAGATCCAGATGGCGACTGATTGAAACCAGAACCAAAACTAGGCGGCACGCCAGATTGCGGCATGGAGGAGGTGTGAGGTCACGCAGGCACTGCTGAACCTTCGCTCATTGGCACCGGAACTGGCTTAGCTGATGCTCAGCGAAGGGGTATCCGGAGCGAGGCGAAAACAGCGCGACGTCGCTCCTCTGCTTGCCTCCGAGTTCACCGTCATCTGTGCCGATCTGCGTGGATATGGCGCCGGCGCTTGCCCTCCTTCCACCCCCGATCACCTCCCCTATTCCAAACACGCGATGGCGGCCGAGATGGTCGAGCTTATGGAAAAGTTCGGCTTCAACGAGTTCATGATCGGTGGCCATGACCGGGGCGGCCGTGTCGCTTACCGCATGGCGCTCGATCATCCGGCGGTGATAAGAAAGCTTGCCGTTCTGGATATCGTCCCTACCTCCACCGTCTGGGATCAAGCTGACGACCGATTTGCGTTAGGCTTTTGGCCGTGGGTCCTACTGGCGCAAGCCGAGCCTTTGCCGGAAAGACTGATCGCCGATGCCACCGGAGGCTGTTATCGACGATGCGCTTACAGGCTGGGATCTTCCGCCGCGGCGTTCCCGCCAAAGATCAGAGAGGCCTAAGTCGAGGCGCTCAGAAATGCAGACCATGTTCACGCGATCTGCGAGGAGTATCGTGCTGCAGCAACCGTCGATCGCCAGCATGACGTCCAAGATCAAATCGCTGGACGCCGTATTCGTTGCCCACTCATGGCCCTCTGGAGCGGAACCGGTGCATTAGCCACCTGGTATACCAGCGACGGAGGGCCGTTGGCGTTATGGCAACAATTCGCAGGCGATGTCGTCGGTCACTCGATGCCGGGCGGTCACTTCTTTCCTGAAGAGTATCCCATCGAAACGACGAAAGTACTGGCCGAATTCTTCGGTGACGCAGCGTTTTCTTCCGGTTGATCTGCGCCAGCCGGAAACGGCTGATCAAAAGCGTCTGACGTCGATAACGGGTGTCAATCAGCACCGAACCTTGCCGCAAGAGCCATGTCCGCCTTGAAACCGAAATGAATTTGATGTCCGACCTGAACATTCCCGAAGCGCTTCCCGACCAAGCAGAATCCACGTTCATTCCAGACGACTTGATAAGCCATTCATGCCGCTCACCCAGCACGAGATTGACTTGTTCAACCACATCGTCGCGAAGGAAATCGATTCCCCCTACACGTCCAGCATATGCTGCCGCGATAACTGCTGCGCCGAGCGAACGGCACCTTATCGGGTGGCAATGGACTGGAGCAGCCTGCAAGGCGTCGGCCCCGGCGGCTCGCCGCGCATCCGGATTGGCGCTGACCGCCTTGGCATGCGCCCGGCCGATGCGGCCCGCGCCAAAAAGGGGAAAATTCACTGTCATCGCTGGCGATAGCGAGCGAGAAATCCGCAAAGCAACGGCGATCGTTCTTCACCTGGTCGGATCTCAGCGTCTTCCCGCTGCTGTCCTCAACAACAAGGTGGCTGTAAGAAGCGGTCATGCTTCCAACTCCCTTATTGAGATCTGCGAAACCCCAATAAGGTAAGCCGAAAGGCTGGAAGTGTGACTGTCTCTCGATCATCACCTGCATCTCAGTGATCCGTTCTCTCAGCGGGCGCGGCCTCTTTCATGCCACCTCCTGTGGCTTGGTCAGCCGTTGATCCTATCGCGGAAACGGGCAAGTTCCTCGCCCGCCACACCGACATTGTGCGGCTCCGCCGGATAGGCTCCGCTCTCAACGTCCTGCCGGAATTCCCGGAAGGCTGCGATGCGCTCGTGCTGCAGGCGGTCGAATTCGGCAGCGAAGTTGCGATAGGTCTTCGCATGTCGGGGCACATGCCCGCGGTTCTGTCCGAGCACGTCATCGGCAAAGAGATATTGCGCGTCGCAACCGGCGCCCGCCCCCATCGAGATCATGAAGAGAGACGTCCGGGCGCTGATCAGCGAGGCAATTTCGGCGGGAACCACCTCGATTTCGGCGGCGAAGGCACCAGCCTCCTCGAGGGCCTTGACGGCATTCCAGATAGCCATCGCGCTGTCGGCCGTCTTGCCGACCGCCTTGAAGCCACCGGTCCAGGTTGCCTTCGAGGGAATGAGGCCGACATGGCTGCAGACGGGAATGCCCTCGTCCCTGAGCCCTCGGATGATCCGGAGGCTCGCCGCGCAATAGACGGCGTCGCCACCGGCGCGCATCGCTTTGAAGGCCGCCCGCAGATATTCCTCCGTCGTGACGAAGTCGCCATATTCAAGCCCCGGCACCGCAAAGACACTTGGCGCCACCTCCCGAAACGCAGGCCCCAGAAGCGCCGGCGGCACGGAGACCATTTCAATCCCGGCCCTCTCGGCGGCCTCCGCCTCCTCGAGCGTGACGACACGAAGCATGCTGAGTTGGCGCTTGCCCTTGAGCGCCAGGATATCGGCAACGGTGGGACGGTGGGATTTCATCGGTGCATCCTTTGGCGCCACGCGCTCACAGAAGGGATTTCAGTTTGACGGAAGGATCGGCGAGTGCCGCGCGATCGGGGCGCGTGCCCCTGGCGATCAGCATCTCGGCAAGCCGAATGTCGCGGGCAACGGCACCGCCGGGGCCAAGTCCGCTGGCTGCCAGCAATCGCCCATCCGCATCGAGGTGAAACAGGATCTCGGCCTCCGGCGACAGCGTCCGGCCGATGGTCGATGTTGCGCCGTCGGACAAGCCGGCTACCTGCAGCGTCAGGTCGTATTGGTCCGACCAGAACCAGGGCACCGCATCGAAGGATGCGGCCTCTCCCAGCATGTTGGCCGCCGCGACGCTGCCCTGTTCCTGCGCGTTGCGCCAGGATTCGAGCCGGACGCGCCGGCCGCCATAGGCGGTGACGGGAAAGGAGCAGCAGTCGCCGGCCGCGAAGATGTGCCGATCGCTGGTCGCCAGATGGCGGTCGACGGCAATGCCGTTGTCGATCGCAAGCCCTGCTTCTGCGGCAAGACGGGTGTTGGGCTGGGCGCCGATCCCGACCACGAGCGCATCGACCTTGATCTGGCGACCATCGGCGAACCCGATGGTAACGCCGCTCTCGCCATCGGCGATGGTCTCGATCCCCACGCCGCAGAGGAGTTCCACGCCTTCTGCCGCGTGCCGTGCCTGCAAGGCGAGCGCGAGCTTTTCGGGAACACCGCGCATCAACACGCGCGCTTGCGCCTCAAACAAGGTGACGGCCGTCCCGAGTTTCCGGCCCATCGCGGCCAGTTCGAGCCCGATGAAGCCACCGCCGAGAATGGCCAAGCGGCCATCCCCCCGCATATGACGACGAATGGCGGAGGCGTCCTCGACGGTCCGCAGCACATGGATGCGATCACTCGTGCCAATGCCGGGGAACGGGCGCGGTGCGGCGCCGGTTGCAAGCAGCAGCCGTTCGTAGGACAGCGTTTCGCCGGCTTCCAATAGCAGCGCATGGCGTGCCGGGTCGACCGAGATAGCCCGATGGCCTCGCAGAAAGGTGATCCCCGCCTCGGCAAAACGTTCGTTTGCGACGATCGCCCGGACGGTCTCGGCTTCCTCGCCCCCCTTCGACAGGGGTGGACGCTCGTAGGGGAGATGCGGCTCGTCGCCGATCAGCGTGACGGTTCCCTGGTAACCCCGCTCCCGCAGGGCAAAGGCCGCCCGCACGCCGGCTTCGCCGGCGCCGACGATCACCATGCCTTTGTCACCCATCTCAGCCGACCTGGATGAAGACGCGGCCACCATCGACCTTGACCGCATAGGTCTTGAGGTTGACGCAGACGGGGGCGCCCTTGGCTTGGCCGGTCTTGTAGTTGAAGCGGCCGTTGTGCTTCGGACATTCGATGATGTCGTCCATCACCAGACCATCGGCCAGATGAACATTCTCGTGCGTGCAATGTCCATCGGTCGCGTGGAAACTGTCTTCCGGGCTGCGATAGATGGCGTAGCTCTTGCCGTCGTGATCGAAGCGGATGACATCCTCTTCGTCGATCTCGTCCTTGTCGCAGACGTCGATCCAGGTGCTCATCGGGCTCTCCTCCCCCTTTATGGCTTGTTTTTGTCGGACGCCGGCGTCACTCCGCCGCTGGCGCCATGGCGTCGCTGTGGAAGTCTTCGCGATAGGGCTTTGCCGTCGGTGGCAACTCGCGCCTCAGGAAGTAATCCTCGTTCCGGAGCTGGCGCAGGAAGGCCGGGATCATCTCGCGATAACCGTCGAGGATCGACGGGTTCGGTGCCGGCAGATCGTCCTTGATCATCGCGTGCAGCTTCGGCAGCGCGTGATAGGGCACCATCGGGAACATGTGATGCTCCACGTGATAGTTCATGTTCCAGTAAATGAAGCGACTGATCGGGTTCATGTAGACCGTGCGGCTGTTTAGCCGGTGGTCGATGACGTTGTCGGCAAGGCCGCCATGCTGCAACAGGCCGGTCATGACATGGTGCCAGGCACCATAAAGGCGCGGCATGCCGATCAGCACCAGAGGCAGGATCGAATTCAGGCCGACCGCGAGTGCGACGGTCGCCACATAGATCGCGAGCCAGATGCGCGCGACGCGGATCGCCTTCGACTGCTCCGTCTCCGGAATAATGATCTTCTCTTCGGCGCTGATGACGCCAAACGCGTTGCGGACCATGTCGATCACCGCATGCCAGGCATCCAGCAGGCCGAACAAATTGAGGATCAGCCGCAGGAGATCCGGCGGACGCATCACCGCGATTTCCGGATCCCGGCCGACAATAACCGTATCGGTGTGGTGCCGGGTATGGCTCCAGCGCCAGGTCACCGGATTGCGCATGATCATGAAACAGGCGATCTGGTAGACAAGGTTGTTCATCCACATCGTCTTGAACGCCGTGCCATGACCGCATTCATGCCAGCGGCTGTCCGAGGCGGACCCGTAGAACACGCCGTAGGCGAGGAAGAAAGGGATCGCCCAGAGGCTGCCCCAGAAATAGATGCCAAGCCCTGCAAATACGACCAAGCAGCCGAGCCAGATCGCCGTGTCCCGGAGGGCTGGCCCATCCTCCCGCTTCATCAATTCCTTCATCTGCTTGCGCGGCACCTCGGTATGATACCACTGCGCTGCCGCGAGCCCGTTGGCCACCGCCGCCTGCGCATCGCGCCCAAGCAGGCTGTAGTCACGCTTTGCCGCCGTCCTCGCCATCGATCTCCTCCATCGGTTTCGATGCGGTCGCCATCAAAGGCGTCGCATGGAATCTGATCTTGAGGATTATCGTTGTTCTGACAGATCACAATCCACGCATGATATATTCTATCAAAGTCTATCATTCTTGATTTACTCCATGATAGAAAGGTCTCACTTGAAGGAGGAACAGATGGGATCAAGACCGACGATCGCGGATCTGGCCAAGACTGCGGGAGTGAGCGTCGCAACCGTGGACCGCGTGCTGAACGGGCGGCACAAGGTGCGCGAGGACACGGCGCGGCGCGTCTATGACGCGGCAAACGAGATTGGCTTCCATGCCGTCGGATTGCTGCGGCAGCGAGTGTTCGAGGGGCTGCCGCAATACCGGTTGGGCTTCATCCTGCAGAAGCCCAACCACCATTTTTACCAGAGCTTCAAGCGGGAGCTGGAGATCGCCGTCCAGAATCATCCCTGCATTCGCGGCGTGGCCCAGATCGAATTCTGCGCCAACCAGACACCGAGCGAACTGGCCGACAAGCTGAAAGAGGTCGGCGCCAGGAATCAGGCGGTCGCCATGACATCCCCGGACTACCCAGCCCTGACGGTGACAGCGGAGGAACTGAAGGCAAGGGGCATCCCGGTATTCTCACTCCTGTCTGATTTCGCCTCCGGCATCCGCGAGGGCTATGTCGGGCTCAATAACCGCAAGGCCGGTCGAACGGCAGCCTGGATGATCGCGAAGGCTGCGAAAAACCCGGGGAAGGTGGCTGTTTTCGTCGGTAGTCACCGCTTTCACGGTCACGAATTACGCGAGATCGGCTTTCGGTCCTACTTCCGCGAACACGCTCCCGACTTCGAGGTTCTGGACACGCTGGTGAACCTGGAAACGGTTGAAATCACCCATGAAGCCACGCTGGATCTGCTGCACCGCCATCCGGATCTTGTGGGTTTCTATGTTGCCGGCGGCGGAATGGAAGGCGCCATCTCCGCCATCCGGGAAGAAAAGCTCGGCGGCAAGCACGTTATCGTCGTCAACGAACTGACGCCAATTTCCCGCGCAGCGCTGGCCGATGAGATCGTGACCATGGCGATTGCGACACCGCTTGCCAATCTGTGCCGCGAACTCGTCCAGCTAATGGTCGAGGCGGTGGATACCGGTCCCGCGACGGCGCCAGGCCAGACTTTCCTGCCGCTCGAAATTTACGTGCCGGAAAATATCTGAGCCGCGATGATGGAAAACCATCATAACAATCCTCAAATTCTTTCATGAATGAAATAGAATGTTGCTATTTCTTCTTTGACGAACGCCACGAAACCTGATGACTTCGTTTGGCGGGACGGAGGAGGAAAGCCGGCCGCGCCAAACTTCGGGAGAACTCATGGCCGCGCTTACCTTCGCGCTCAACCACATGGTTGCGCCACACATGCCGCTCGGCGCTTTTTTCGAACTGGGCATATCGCTCGGTGTTCGGCAATTCGAAATCCGCAACGATCTTGCGGGTAATGCCATGCTCGACGGGACTTCACCTGAGACGGTCGGCGACCTGGCAAAGGCGCACCGAACCGAAATCATTTCGATCAATGCCCTGCAGCGCTTCAACGAATGGACGCTGGAACGGGAAGCGGAAGCCAGGGAACTGGCCGCCTATGCTGCTGCCTGCGGCGCAAAAGCTCTGGTTCTCGTGCCCGTCAACGATGGAAGCGGCAGGCTGGAGGGAGAGCGTCAGGGGAATTTGCGCGTTGCGCTCAAGGCACTGAAACCTATCCTGCAGGACAATAACCTCATCGGACTCGTGGAGCCGCTCGGTTTCCAGATCTGCTCGCTTCGCTCCAAGAAAGAAGCAGCGGAAGCAATTGCCGCGATCGATGGCCGCCAAAGCTTCAAGCTGGTTCATGACACTTTCCACCACGTGCTGGCTAGCGAGCCGGATATATTTCCGGATTTGACGGGGCTGGTGCACATTTCAGGCGTCGATGACCAGGAGGTCAGCATCGACGCCATGCGCGACCCGCATCGCGTGATGGTGACGGCACGGGACCGGCTGGACAATATCGGTCAAATCCGTGCGCTCGTCGATGCTGGTTATCCCGGCCCGTTCTCGTTCGAACCGTTCGCGTCATCCGTTCACGCATCGAGCGATCCGCAAGCGATGATCCGCAATAGCATGGACCTGATCCGGGACAGACTTTGACGTCTTCACCGATCCGGTGGCAGTGACCGGACCGGTTCTTGAGATTGCCTTCGGGGAGGAGGCGACCGGCTTTTTGAGGTGTTCGCCGGGCACCGTTTCAGAGGAGGAAGAGATGAAGACATTTTTGGCGGGTGCCGTGCTCGGGGTTCTGATGGCATCGAGTGCTTATGCAGGCAATATTGGCGTGTCCATGGCCAATTCCGACACGTTCCTGACCGTTCTGCGCAAGGGTATCGAGAAGTCTGCGGCCGATGCAAAGCAGCCGGTCCAGATCGAGATCGCGGATGACGACGTTCAGAAGCAGCTATCCCAGATCCAGAACTTCATCGCCTCGAAGGTCGATGCGATCATCGTCAATGCCGTCGACACCACGGCAACGGCGCCGATGACGAAGCTGGCGAACGATGCCGGGATCCCGATCGTCTACGTCAACCGGATGCCGGCAGACGTGGACAAGCTTGGCCCCAAGGGGGCATTCGTCGCCTCCGACGAAGTTCAGTCCGGCACGCTGCAGACCAAGGAAGTATGTCGCATCCTGGGCGGCAAGGGCGATATCCTTGTCATGGTCGGCGATCTTGCCAACCAGGCTGCCGTCCAGCGCACGAAGGACATCCACGACGTGATCGCGACGCCGGACTGCAAGGGCATCAAGATCCTCGACCAGCAGACGGCCGTGTGGGATCCGGTCAAGGCTCAGGACCTGATGACCAACTGGATCGCGGCCGGTCACAAGCCGGTGGCTGTCATCGCCAACAACGACAACATGGCGATTGGCGCGATCAACGCCATGAAATCCGCCGGCTGGAATATGAAAGACGTGGTCGTAGCGGGCATCGATGCCACCCAGGAAGCACTTGCCTACATGAAGGCAGGCAATCTGGATGTATCCGTGTTCCAGGATGCCTTCGGCCAGGGCTCGGGTGCGGTCGCCGCTGCCATAAAGCTCGCCAAGGGTGAGAAAGTGGACGCCAAGGTCTGGATCCCGTTCCAGCTCGTGACGCCTGAAAACATGACCAAGTTCACGACGAAGAATTGACCGAGGATGGGCCGATCCGCTGTCTTGCGAGGCAGCGGATCACTCTCGTGGAGGAGGACCACCATGTCGGCTGAACGCATCATCAGTCCGCAGACCATGGAGGCCGTTCGCAGGAGCGGCGCTGTCCCGGGCAGCAAATATCTTCTGGAAGTCGAGGACGTGCGCAAGGAATTTCCAGGGGTCGTTGCCCTGGACAACGTGCAGCTGAAGCTGAAACGCGGGACGGTGCATGCCCTCATGGGCGAGAACGGCGCCGGCAAGTCGACGCTGATGAAGATCCTCGCGGGCATCTACACGCCCGACAGTGGCTCATTCAAACTGCGTGGCGTCGATATCCGCCTCAAGAATCCGCTCGACGCGCTTCAGAACGGAATCGCGATGATCCATCAGGAGCTGAATCTAATGGCGCCCATGACCGTGTCGGAAAACATCTGGATCGGTCGTGAACCGCTCGGGCGTTTCGGTATCGTGGACCATGCCGAAATGAACCGCCGGACGGACGCGCTGTTTGAGCGCCTCGGGATCGAGATCGATCCGGAAATCAAGGTCGGCAAGCTCAGCGTGGCCAACCGCCAGATGGTCGAGATCGCCAAGGCCGTATCCTTCGATTCCGATGTCCTCATCATGGACGAACCGACATCTGCCCTCACCGAGAGGGAGGTGAACCACCTCTTCCGGATCATCCGCTCCCTTCGCGAGGAAGGAAAGGGCATCATCTACATCACCCACAAGATGAACGAACTCTTCGAGATCGCCGACGAGTTCTCCGTCTTTCGCGACGGCAAGTACGTTGCGACCTGCAACTCCTCGGAGGTGACCCGCGAAGACATCATCCGCATGATGGTCGGGCGCGAGATCACCCAGATGTTCCCGAAAGAACCGGCGCAGATCGGCGACGTCGTGCTGTCGGTAAAAGGGCTGACGCTGACCGGCGTCTTCCGCGACGTGTCCTTCGATCTCCGGGCAGGCGAGATCCTCGGCTTTGCCGGCCTCGTCGGCTCGGGCCGGTCCAACGTCGCGGAGACGATCTTCGGCGTGACCCCTGCAAGTTCCGGGACGATCGAGCTCTTCGGCAAGCAATTGACCGTCTCCTCGCCGTCCGTCGCCATGGCGCACGGCATGGCGTTTCTGACGGAGGATCGAAAGGAGACCGGCTGTTTCCTGCTGCTCGACATCCAGGAAAACGCGCAGATGGCGGTGCTGCAAAAGCGCTATGTGCAGCTCGGTTTCGTACAGCAGGAAAAGCTGCGGAAGGCGGCCACCGACATGGCCAACCGTCTCAGGGTCCGCACGCCCGACATGCGGGAGCCGATCATCAACCTGTCGGGTGGCAACCAGCAGAAGGTGCTGATCTGTCGCTGGCTGATGACCAATCCGAAGATCCTGATCCTCGACGAACCCACCCGCGGCATAGATGTCGGCGCCAAGGCCGAGATCCACCGGCTGATCTCGCAGCTCGCGGGCCAAGGTGTGGCGATCATCATGATCTCGTCGGAGATGCCGGAGGTGCTCGGCATGAGTGACCGCATCGTCGTGCTGCATGAGGGGCGGGTCACAGGCATTCTGGACAGGGCAGAAGCCGATCAAGTCAAGATAATGGAGCTGGCGTCGCGCTGACGGCACAGCCGGGAGAAAATCATGTCTGATGCCATCAACGAACTGGGGGAGACCTCCAAGACGGGCTTGAAGAAAATTCGGCGACTTCCGCCGGAATTCTCGATCCTCGCCGTCCTGATCGGGATCGCCCTTATCTTCGAAGTGATCGGCTGGTACGTCGTGGGCGAAAGCTTTCTGGCGAACAAGCAGCGCTTGTCCATCATCGTCCTGCAGGTCGCTGTCACGGGGATCATCGCCGTCGGCGTGACGCAGGTCATCATCACCGGTGGTGTCGATCTCTCGTCCGGCTCCATGGTCGGCTTTATCGCCATGGTGGCTGCAAGCTTCGCCCAGACCTCGCTGAATGCCCGTGCCGTCTTCCTGCAACCGGAATATGCCGCTTTCGGCCTGGACTGGTTCATCGATTCAAGCCCGTTCTGGCCGCTTCTGGTCGGCGTGCTGCTCGGCGCATTCCTGGGTTTTCTGAACGGCCTTCTCATCGCCAAGACAGGCATTCCACCCTTCATTGCCACTCTTGGCATGATGGTTTCAGTCCGCGGCCTGGCCAAGTGGTATACGGAAGGCCAACCCGTCGCTTTGCTCAACGAAAACTTCGCCTGGCTCGGCCAGAGCTTCAGTCTCTGGGGCTTTCCCGTCCCGCGAACGGTTATCGTCTTCTTCGTCGTGGCAATCATCTTCCACGTCGCATTGTCCTATACCCGCTACGGCAAGTTCACCTATGCCATCGGCGCCAACAGCCAGGCTGCACGCGTCTCGGGGATCGACATCGGCAAGCACCTGATCAAGGTCTATGCGGTCGCCGGCCTTCTCTCCGGCCTCGCCGGCGTTATGCTCGCTGCCCGCGCCCAGTCCGGCCAGCCGAACATGGGCGTCTCCTTCGAACTCGACGCCATCGCGGCGGCCGTCATCGGCGGCGCTTCGCTCTCCGGCGGCGTCGGCCGGATCACCGGGACGGTAATCGGTACGATTATTCTCGGTGTGGTGACCTCTGGCTTCACCTTCCTCAAGGTCGGTGCCTACTATCAGGAAATCGTCAAGGGCGCGATCATCGTCGCGGCAGTCGTCATTGACGTGCACCGCCAACGCAAGAAATCCCGCGCCTGAAGAACCTCCCCAGGCGCCGAGGCGGTGCTGGTTCCGAGCGACCTGCACCGCCTCCCCCTATGCACCCGTCTTACAATTTAGATGACGCCGTCACAGGCCATTCGCGAGATGACCATGAAGACCTATGTTTTGACCATTTCCTGTCAGTCGACCCGCGGCATCGTCGCTGCAGTCTCCAGCTATCTTGCCGATCAGGGCTGCAACATCGTGGATTCATCCCAGTTCGACGACCTCGGCACCTATCGGTTCTTCATGCGCGTCTCCTTCATCTCCGAGGAAGAGGCCGATGAAGCAAAGCTCGCACAGGGCTTCCCCGCCATTGCCGTGCGTTTCGGCATGGACTGGAGCCTGCATGATGCCGCCAGGCGGGAGAAGGTCCTGCTTATGGTATCGCGCTTCGGCCATTGCCTGAACGACCTGCTCTATCGTTGGAAGATCGGCGCACTGCCGATCGAGATCGTCGGCGTCGTCTCCAACCACTTCGACTACCAGAAGGTCGTGGTCAATCACGATATCCCCTTCCATCATATTCCGGTGACCGAGGCCAACAAGCCGGAGGCCGAAGCGCGCATCATGGACCTCGTCAGACAGACCGGCACCGAACTCATCGTGCTTGCCCGCTACATGCAGATCCTGTCCGATCAGATGTGCCAGAAGATGTCCGGCCGGATCATCAACATCCACCATTCCTTCCTGCCATCGTTTAAGGGCGCAAATCCCTACAAGCAGGCTTTCGAACGTGGCGTGAAGCTGATCGGCGCCACGGCCCATTACGTCACCGCCGATCTCGACGAAGGTCCGATCATCGAGCAGGACACGGTGCGTGTCACCCATGCGCAGTCTCCGGAAGACTATGTCTCTCTCGGCCGCGACGTCGAAAGCCAGGTCCTGGCGCGCGCCATCCACGCCCATATCCATCACCGTACCTTCATCAACGGCAATCGTACCGTCGTCTTCCCGCCGAGCCCGGGTTCCTATGCCTCCGAGCGGATGGGTTAACGGATCTGGACCGCAGCTTCCCGGTCACTTCGGCGATTGGACCGTCCGGTACCCGACCAAGCCCGGATCGGTTAGCAACTCACTGCAAACTAAGGGATGGCAAGGGTGAGATCGATCAAGCTAAGGATGGGACTTTGCCGTACCGATAAATAGGTTTTCGCGGGGGGGTTATCGGGTGCATGACGGCTCGCAGCAGTAGGTAAACAGGCGATGTCACGTTGTCTGCAGTTTAACTGTTGACGGATTATTGGGCGAGGATGAACTCGACGACTATCAATTATAAGAACCACCGCTTTCCACGGCAGATCATCTCACATGCGGTGTGGCTATATTTCCGGTTCCCGTTGAGCCTGCGGCTCGTCGAGGAAATATTGCTGGAGCGCGGCATCGTCGTCTCTTACGAAACGATCCGGCGATGGGGCCGCAAATTCGGGGTGGCTTATGCGAAACAGTTGCGCAGAAAGAAGCCGTCGCGAAAGGACATCTGGCATCTGGACGAGGTTGTGATTTCGATAGGCGGCCGAAAACACTGGCTTTGGCGTGCGGTCGACCAGGACGGCTACGTTCTCGACGAGATCGTTCAGACGCGCCGCGATACCAAGGCTGCCAAGCGATTGCTGGTCAGGCTGCTGAAGAAACAGGGCCTGTCGCCGAAGCGCATCATTACCGACAAACTACGCTCATACGGCGCGGCAAAACGGGACGTAATGCCCGGCGTCGAACATCGATCGCACAAAGGGCTGAACAATCGCGCCAAGAATTCTCACGTGCCGCTTCGAAAACGTGAGTGGATGATGCAGGGCTTCCGATCCGCCGGAGGCTTGCAACGCTTCATCTCGGTCTTTTCAGCAGTCCGAAATCTTTTCGTCCCGCCGCTCCAGAAGCACTCAGCCTTGGCCATCCAAATTCATCGTATCCGCGCCATGGCGCAGTGGAATGCCGTGACCGCTGCAATTGCCTGAGTTCACCGACAAGAGCATTCACTGCCGTTGATCAAACAACGTGACATCGCCCGGAACAGTATTCAGGACCAGCTTACAAACTCTGACCGCAGCTATTCACACCCGATACGGTGGATCTTCGGTCAGGTCTGGATCAAACGGTCCTGACGCCATACACCTCGTGTGCCGGGATAGGCAGCAGGCGATAGGCCATTTCTGCCTTCAATTCCTCGTGGCGGGCGATCTCGTCGGGCGTCTTGTCCTTCTTGGCGCCGAGCGTGACGAACTCCTCCTTCACATGTCCCGGCTTGATCACCGCTTCGGCGGTACGGCCGCGATAGCTGAAGCGGAACACGTAAGGCCCGGGCGGGTCGGTGATGATGTCCTTGCCGCCGATCGCCTTGTCGACGGTCAGCCGTCCCTCCGTCAGCGCCCGGGTCACCATTTCCAGCGCGTCGCGTCCGCCGGGACCGGAAAAAGCGGTTACGATAGTCACCTCGCGCCGTTCCAGCGGTGTGGCGGACAACAGCGGAAACGCCGCCTGCATCGCCTTCAGTGCATGCGCCACGCCGCCGGGAAAGCCGCCGCCGTGATAGGCGTTGATGGCATCGAAGGTGAAGCTGAGCGGGTGACCACTGTCGAGCACGGTAATGGCATTAGACATTTGCAAAGGCTTTCACGTTGGGAACGAAATGATCGAGGAAAAGTGTCGTGGCCGGCATGAAATGCGACCCGTGGTGGAACATCGGGTCGAGCGAGGAAAGGATCATGGTTCCCTTGGTCGAGACCTTGTCCTCGTAGAGGATCGCCCGTCCCTCGCCGTCGCGGACCAGCACCGTGGCGCCGTCCGGCGGGACAAACCAGCCATGCAGGTGCCAGGTCGCCTGTCTGCGGCCTATGCCGGCCATCAGCGGATAGCTGGCCGCGGCCTCGGTGACACGCACGCCGAGATCAGCGGCCGGATCGAGCCACCACCACCAGTTTGTCGGCGTGCCGGAGAAATCGACCTTCGGCAGCCAAAGATCGGACCGGCTCTCGCCGAGCGCTACAACCGTACCGCCGCCAGCCAGATGGCGGGCGACCAAGTCCTTCTGGGCGATCATGCGCTGCGCCGGCGTGCGGCACGGAACCCACAGAATATCGCCGGGACGCAGGATGTCGCCGAGCTGTTCGGGCGCGCAGATAATATCGAAGATCTCGGTGTAGCGCGGCCCTTCAAGACTGCGGATATTGTAATAGGTGCCGGACGATGGCGCGACGATGCGCCGTCCCGTCCGGCTCGACATGCGCATGCCGCCATAGGTTTCGGATGCGGCAAGCGGCAGGTCGGCCGCCGGCGACGCGGGCGCGGAGGGCCACGGGTCGAAGCAGGCGCCGCCCCGGGTCCAGTCGATGATGCGCCGCGTCAGCTCGCCCGAAAGGTTCCATTCGAGCCCCATCGAGCCGAGATCATTGCCGGCATGGGAGAAGATCCGCCCGCCCCTTGGTCGCGCCCAGACCCAGTCGACCGGGACCTGCGCCGCGCCGAGACCGTTCACCGCAACGGCGCCTTCGGGCAGCGGATTGCAGCCTCGGCCGTAAAAGCCCGCCACGCCCTTGTTGGTCTCAAGCATTAAAAGATCGATGCCGGAGAACAGCGGATGGGGATTGACCGAGGACAGATCGAAATCGGCGCGCTTCGGCGCCTCGATCGGCCGGTACTGGCTCATGCCGTCGGCCAGCGGCCGCACCATGTGGCCGTTGAAGAACCAGCGGCCGCCGACGTCGAGGAAGGCGGCGAGCGCCCCGCGCATCAGCAGCATAGCGTTCTGATCGAGCTGGTTGCCGGTGATCAGGCCCTTGTGGGCCAAAAGCATCTCTGCGGTTAGGTCCGGCTGCTCCACGATCGTGACAGCTCCCTCGGCAGCGGCGGCCTTCACGGCCTCGGACGGTCCTTCATGTTCCGACTTTAGATAGATCGTGTTCATGCTGCCTCTATTCCGGCGAAGGCCGGCAGAATTGCCCGGCGCGTCTCACCCGTCGGTCCAGACACCTCCACCCAGCGCATCGCCACGCCATAGAGTTCGGAAAGCTTGTCGGGCTCGATCATGTCGGCAACGGTGCCGTGGATTTCGCGCCCGCCCGGCATCATCAGCAGCACGTCGTCGGCCGCCGCCAGCGCATGGTTAGGGTCGTGGGTGGTGAACAGGATCGCCTTGTCGCGTCGAAGCCGGAGCGAATTGAGGAGCTCCAGCGTGCGCGACTGGTTGCCGAGATCGAGCGCCGAGGTCGGCTCGTCGAAGATCAGGGCCGGAGAACCAGTGGCGATGGCACGGGCGATCAGCACCATCTGCCGCTGGCCGCCGGACATGCGGTCGTAGCGAAGTTTGGCCAGATCGCAGGCGCCGACCCCGACCAGCGCCTGTTCGGCCGCCGCGCGATCCTCGGCGGAGGGTTGGCCGAACAGGCCAAGCCTCGCCGCCCGGCCCATGATCACGACCTCGAGCCCGGAAAGCTTGGCCTGCGAGGCGCCGTGCTGCGGCACATAGCCGGCGATTTTCGGCGCGCTACGGCGTCCGTCGACCAGCGGCTGAAAACCAAGCAGGGCACGCAAAAGCGTGGTCTTTCCGCGACCATTGGGGCCGAGCACCGCCATGGAACGGCCGACCGGCACGGTGAAACTGATGCCGGCAAACAGCGTGCGGGCGCCGAAGGAGACGGAGGCGTCTTGAAGACCGATCATGTGCGGTTGGTTTCCTTGAAATGGCGGCGCAGCAGGAAACCGAACACCGGCGCACCCACCAGCGCGGTCAGCACACCGAGCGGAATTTCCGCCGCCGTCAGGGTGCGCGCCATGGTGTCGATTAGCGTCAGATAGGCGGCACCCAGCAATGCCGAGGCCGGGATCAGCGCACGGTGGTCCTCGCCAACTAGAATGCGCGCAGCATGCGGCACGACGAGACCGATCCAGCCGACGATGCCGGCCACCGCCACCGAGGTGCCTGTCATCAGCGAAATGGCCACGAAGATGTACCAGCGCTCACGATCCGGATTGACGCCGAGCGAACGCGCCTCCTGCTCCTCGAGCGCGAGAAGGTTGAGCCGGTAGCGTAACAACCAGACGGCAAGGAGGCTAAGTCCCATCCCCGGCACCGCGAGCCACAGGCGTGGCCAGGTGGCGGTAGAAAACGAGCCCATCAGCCAATAGACGATGGCGGGCAGAGAAGTGTTGGGATCCGCGACGAACTGAACGACGGATACCAGCGCCGCGAACAGGGCACCGACGATCATGCCGGCGAGGATGACCGTGATCACCTCCGTGCGGCCATTGATGCGGGCAAGCAGCCCGACCATGACCAGCGCCGACAGGCCGAGCAGGAAGGCCATGCCGAGCAGGACGAAGCCGGAAAAGCCGAACAGGATGGCGAGCGCGCCGCCAAAGGCCGCACCCTGGCTGATGCCGAGCACCTGCGGCGAGACCAGCGGATTGCGGAACACACCCTGCAGCGCAGCGCCGCCGACGGCGAGCGCCGCACCCGACAGCGCCGCCAGAAGCACGCGCGGCAGACGCACGAGCAGCACGATGCGCTCGTCCATCTGCGTCGGCGCGGCATTCGGGTTGAGGACCGCCGCGAGCAGGATCTCGCCGATCCGCGCCACGTCGACGGAAAAGCGCCCGGCACCGATCGCAAACACCATGGCCGCGATCAGCGCCAGCACCATGAGCCCAAACGTGCCGATGCGGAAGCCGATCAGGCTTCGGCGCCCGCGCTCAGTCGCCGCCATCGCCATCTTACTTCGCCTTGAACTGGGCGTAGTTAGTCGCCTCGCCCTGCATGCCGATCCATAGGATGCCGTCGATGTCCTTGTCGGTCAGATCGTAGTCGTAGAGGGTCTTGTATGCCTTTTTCATCTCGCCGCGCAGGTCGTACTGGAAGATGTCGGGATGCATCAGATTGGCGAGCCACATCCAGCTCAGCGGGCTTTCCTGGTTCGGCGGATCCCAGCGATAGCCGCCGAGCGGCATCTTGTAGACGCGCTTTTCCTGTGCGGCCTTGGTTAGCGACAGGATCGGGTCGTCATAGACCCGCTCAAGACCGAGCTTGGCCTCGAAACTGTTCAAGAGAATTACATCCGGGTTCCACTCGGCAATCTGCTCGGGGCTGATCGTGGTGCCCTGGCCTTCAACATTGGCGGAAGCCGAGGTGGCGCCGACCAGATTGATGTAGAAGGCGTTGTAGTTGCCCTTGTCGCCGGAGGCGGTCAGGCTTTCCAGCGCGCGGCCGAGATAGAGGACTTTCGGCTTCCTCTCCGCCCGAATGTCCTTCGACTTCGCCGCCATTTCGGCGGCCACCTGATCGCGCCAGCCATTGATCATCTCCGCCCGCCCGGGCTTGCCCATCGCGGTCGCCACCATGACCTGGTACTGCTTGGTCTTCTCTTCCGTGCCGTAGGAGATCAAAAGCGCGGTAAGTCCGGCATTGACGATCGGGCCGACCAGATCATGGCCGCGATCTGCCCACTGGATCACCAGGTCAGGATTGGTGGCCGCCAGTTCCTCGACATTGGGAATGAAATTCGGCGCGGTAATGTCCGAAGGAATGTCCTTGGCCTCGGGGAAGATCTTGCCGAGCACACCTTCGACGATCGCCGACTTGGCGGTCGGGTTCATACCCACGAGCTTCGAGGTTCCGCCGTCCATGGCGATGATGGTCGACGCCATCGGGATCGGAAGGGACGCGATCCGCTCGGCCGGTCTTGCCAGCGTCACGGTGCGCTTTTCATGGTCGATGATGGTGATCGGGTCGGCAGATGCGACATGTGGCTGCGCAACCACCAACGCAATTGCAATCGCTAGTTCGTTCCGTCTGAAAAGCATGAAACCCCCTCAAAATACAGTGACGCACATCAAATCGTAAATATGACTTATTTTGTCAAGATAATTGCGATGCTTGTCAGCAGCCGAGGGGCGGGCGATTACGCAGGGCATATTTCACGCCGAAAAAATCGCGCTGTTGCTGTGTCCGGAGCGGATGAACCAAAAGGACTGGGCCGTAAAGAACATGCTTCGCTCACGTGTTTGGTCTCTGGCTCTTGAAAGGGTTTGAACCAGCGGCCCGCTATTTGGAAGTCCCAACTGCCTGAGAATATATGATAATCTCCTCTGTCACTCGTCTCGGCGTCGGATGGGGAACATATCTTCGCCGTGGTGGTGTAGACGGGTATGATGTAGCCGGCTCGTCGTATTGATCGTGATGAGCATCGACCGCTTTATTCTCACATACTTCACACGTTTGCTTTTCCAGATCATGCATCTTAACCGCCCGCTGCACGGCAAGATGAGCATTATATTTGGCCAGATTGGCTCGGCGCCAGTTCGCTTGGCGGGTATCGGTTTTCAGCATCGACGTATTCCTATGAAGCTAGGTCGGAACAAGCTCGGCGAGCTTGTCCGCCACCACTGCCATCGTGTCTTCTTCGGTGCTCAGCCCGCTTCGCGAGGCCAAAAGAGGGCTAACGTTGCGGAGAGCATCGTACGTCGTGTTATGGACGATGGGGACGAGCTGTTCGGTCGCCAGGAGTGCCGAAAGCTCCTTGTCGGCAACACCTGCTGCTGGAAGACAGCGCAGCAATGCGGGCGTCACCAGCACGATTCCGACGCGCGACTTCACCAATCTCTTGTCGATTTCGCGAAGCAACGACGTACCGAGGGCGACGTCCTTTTCGCTGAACCAGACTGATACGTCACGTGCGTCGAGCAGATCATGCAGCGTCTTGGCATCCCCCTATCGAAGCAGCGCAGCAGCCGTGTCTGATTGGGTTTCACCCTAGAATAACCGCGGATCGAGGACGAATGGCTCAGCGGCAATGATCTTCATTTCGCTGGCCGCGGAATGACGGTGATTTACGACGATGTTTAGATCAGGCGATCGGACGATCGGCACAATCGCCGACGGCACCCGCAGCAATGGTGTCGAGCGCGCCTGATGCCAGGCATCCCCTCGCTGCTGTGTCCATACCTCCTGACGGCGCCAATCCGACGGAAGATCATCCAGATCGACGGTCTCGACGCCGAGGGTATCCGGGACATCATAAGTGACCATGATGAGTTCGGGAAGCAACCCCGGATCCTCGATGTGGACGAGTTTCTCCAGGACACAGAGGGAGGGAGAGGTCGCGCAATAGGTGACCGCATGTCCCACCGAGTTCCATCTGCCATCAAAATGCAGGCCATAACCGCCGTCAAGCGCCTGCGCGTGCGGCCTGCCTGACAGACGCCACAGCAGCATCAGGCGGCCGCGCCCCAGGCGATCTTGCCGAGAACCGTCTCGATGACGCGGGCGCCCGCCTCGGTCTGGGCAACGTCCAGGGGCGTCTCGCCTCCAAGTTCGGTGAGGGACCGGCGCAGCCAGCGATTGGCCTTGTCCTTGTCGCCAAAGGTATCTTCCGCCAGCGACTGGATCCGCAGAAGCCGGACGGCCCGATCGGACTCATCAATCGTCAGTGACTGATGCTTGTTGGCGCGGTGCCGACGGGTCCGCTGCGGAATTACGAATTTCTCGATCTCCTGATCACTCAGCCCCGCAAGGGTCAGCCCCCTGAGTGTTGCCAACGGCAAGCGGTTACGCACGGCAAGAGCCAGATCGGCCTGCGATCGGACGATGGTCCCAAGAACCGTCTGGCCGCCAAGCTTGCGGGCGACTTCCTCGACAATGGCAGTGGACATGACAGCCTCTTTAAAGACTCTGGCAATTTGCCGTAGATATAGATGGCATCTTGCCGTTTTGCAAGGATTGATAGCCGCAGTGTTGATTATTGGGTGGCCTTGACCCTCTTTAACATTTTCGTCGTGACCCGACGTTGCTCTGAAAGACGGCATTTTGAATACCGAGCGATGCGACGCCCTCAGGCGCGTGGATATCGCCTGCGCCGGAGAGTTCGCGTAATCGCGCTCTTGAAGGAATATGAACCCTGCCCGCCGGGCTCGGCACATCTAAATCGACCGTCAATCTGGCCATCCTCCACGGGGATCACGAGACCATTCCGGAAACGGCCCGCGCGCGCGACGGGGGGCGGCCAATTTCAAGCTCGAGGATGTCGACGCGTTTCACGCTTAGGCGGTCGCCGAGGGGCCGCCTGCCCAACGGGAGGACGACAACGATCGATGGATAGCTCCGCAGCAAAACGAGAAGCGGAAGATAAAACTACAGGAACAAAAGGGAGCGGTTAGGGATGAACTGACCCCATAAAGTTGGACATCAACTTTATGGGGTTTTTGTCTAGGTGTTGGCGATCAGGCAGCGCGAACCAACTGTTCTGCCTGACGCAGCGCCGAGATCACGCGGTTCTGGCCACGCACGAGTTGAGTCTTGGCAAAACCGAGTTTCCCAGGGCCGAGCTTGTCGAGATCGGCTGCCGTCGAGATGGCCGGCAGTTCCGGGATCGGCAAGGCCGGATCGTGGCGGAATCGCTGCTCGCGGGTGTAGTTGAGCGGCACCAGGATGCGGGCGAGCTTCTGGATCACGTGGTTTGCCGACTTTGGCTCGATCTTGCCGGAATCGATGCCGGCGTAGAATGCGGCGAGTGCCTCGGCGAGCGATTCGACGGCCTTGCGGCTCGGCGAAAGGTCGAAGCGGTTGCCGGCCTTCTTCTGGTAGGTGTCGACCGTGTGGACGAATTCTCGTGCCGTCGCGCGCCAGTCGAAGGGCAGGATTTTTGCATTGGCATTGCGCAGCACGGCGAGCAGATAGACCTTGATGTCGCGCAGCATGATGTCCTTGTCGGCGATCTCGAGCGTGTCGTTTTCGGTGTGCCAGGCGATGTTGGCGCCGCAGCCGCCGACCGTGTAATAGCCCTTTTCCTCGCGATCCCGTTCCGTCATGGTCGAGGACAGCATCAGGTAGCTCGACAGGCCGATATTGTTGAAGGAATAGTCGCCGGCGCGGTGCGGGCGTTCGGCTTCGGCTTTCTTGCCGGCCACTTCCTCGATGACGTCGGACAGGAAGGCTTCCGTTTCGGTCATCATGCAGAGATTGATGAATTCCGTTGCCCAGCGGCAGCCGGGGCTGTCGCAGTTGACGGATGCGACGCAGTTTTCGTCAAGGTCGAGCGCAAAATTGTCGGAGAACCAGGTGGAGCCGGCATAACGGCCGGTCGAATGGCCGGGCCACCAGCAGATGCGGATCGAGCGCTTCAGCTTGTCGCGGTTGGCCCACAGCACACGAGCGATTTCGAGCATCGTCGCGTCGCCCGTCGCATTGTCGCCGACGCCGACATCCCAGCTGTCGAGATGGCCGTGCAGGAAGACATATTTGTCGGGTTCCTCGGTGCCCTTGATGAAGACTTCCGGCAGCTTCGATTTGAACCAGCCTTCTTCCATGTCCGCAAAGATGGTGACCTCGGCGCCGGTCTTGGCAAGTTCGATCAGCGCGTCGCCGCTCTCGCGGTTGACGGCGACGGCCGGGATCGACGGCTTGCGCGGCAGGTCGTCGAGGTCAGGCGTGCCCCAGACGGTGGTGCAGGTGCCCCAATGAATGTCCACGCCGGGGTTGATGGCGATGACGCCGACGGCGCCAAGCTCGGTGAACTGCGAAACGAGACCCGGATTGGCGAAACCTTCCGAGAGAACCACCTTGCCGCGGACCCGGGCCGCGAGTTCCCCGGTGCCGTCGACGGTCTTTTCGAACATGGTCGAGATCGCCTTCGGCTGGAGGCTGGCGATATAAACGATCTCGCCCTTCACGCCCTTCGATGCATCCAGCGAATAGGACGGCGGCTTGGCGCGGAAGGTTTTGCCGCCGGCTTCGACACGGGCAAGGCCGGGTAAGCTGAGGAAAAGGTCGGCTTCATGCATCTTGACCTCGACACCGTGCTTGGCGAGCCGCGCGGCGACCTCGTCCATGGCGCGGTTTACATCGGTCGGATGCTCGCGCTTGTAGGTCGCAAAGCTCTCGACCAGAGCCCAGGGTTCATCCAGCTTCACCGCTCCCAGAACGGCAGATTCGATCTCGTTCATATCCGGCACTCCCCAATTTGTTTTATCTAGTGAAACGTCGTTTCACAAAGCATGAAAACGCTAACAGAGGTTTGGGGACCCCGCAAGCGGCTTCGAAGGGCCAGAAATCGCACTGACGAAAACGGGCGCCAAAGCGCCCGTCTATTTCCGGATGATTGGAGACAAGCTCGATCGGGCCTCAAGCCCTTGATTTCACGAGGCCGTTTTCGCCAGGGCCGTGGATCGAAAGGCGCTCGGATATTTCCGCAGCGGCGTCGAGGGCCGCCTTCAAATGGCTTTCACGCCGTTCCTCGTCGAAGCGGGCGACAGCGCCGGCCACCGAGATCGAGGCGATGATCGTGCCGTCGGCGCCGGTGATCGGGGCAGCGACGGAGAAGGCGCCTTCATCGAGATCGTTGAGCACGATATTGTAGCCGTTGGCGCGGATGCGTTCGAGTGCCTGGCGCAATTTCGCCCGGTCGGTGATCGTGTAGGGAGTGAAGGCTTCGAGCGGTTGGGAGAGCGCCGCATCGATGACCGACGGATCCGCGTAAGCCAGCAGAAGCAGCGATCCGCCGCCCGCATGCAACGGGCCATTGCGTCCGGCCTGGGCAAAAAGCCGGATCGAATGGCGGCCGGCGCGGGTCGCCAGAACATAGGTCTTCAGGCCTTCGCGCACGACAAGATTGACGTTCTCGGATGTCTGGTCGCGGAGCGCATCCATGACCGGCCGGGCAGCGTAAAGCAGCGCGCCATCCTTGCCGAGACGCTCGCCGAGCACGCCGATGCGATAGCCGAGCGCGAATTCGGCACGCTCCGGATCGCGCGATACGAAGCCGCGTTCCTCCAGCGTGTGCAGCAGGCGGAAGACCAGCGATTTGGTCATCCCCAGCGATTTTGCGAGCGACGTCACGCCCTGGTCCGGACGATCGGCAAGGGCCTCGAGAAGGGCGAGCGCCCGGTCCACGGCCGCGATCTTGTAGTCTTTTGGTTCGCTCATCGGATGGTCTCCTCCGGCATGTGATTTGGATTGCTTGAAGCTTCTTGCAATCTTCTTGGAATGTGTTTTACTCGCCATCAATGCGAAACGATGTTTCACACAATAAAACATTGGGAGCCGGGTTGCAAACCCTTCGAAGGCGCCCGTGCAGAATTCTGTGGATTGAGTATCGGCATTGAACGCGCGGGAAACGTGTTCGAAGGCCGATTTCGGATTTGCGATGCGGAGGGAGAAAACCCTTTGCCAACAAAGAGAATAGTCAAGCTATTCAGAGGAGAACGACCATGAAGTCCGTTTTGAGAAATGCATTTGCAGCTCTTGTGGTGACGGCCATCGCTCTGCCCGCCTGGGCCGGCGATCCGATCCGCAAGATCACCATCCTGTCCCGACCGCAGGCCGGCCAGCAGGCAGAATTCCAGTCCGTCCAGCTGATCGCCCAGGAATGGCGCAAGCTCGGCCTCGATGTCGAAGTCCGGGCGATCCCCTGGGAACAGATGTCGGACGAAGTCTGGTACAAGCGCGACCAGTGGGACTCGACCGCCTGGCAGATGGTCGGCCGGCCTGAGCGCTCCGATCCGGACGAGCTCATCTTCAACCTCTTCCATTCCTCGACCGCCAAGGATGGCTACAATTTCGCGGGCTACCTGAACAAGGATTACGACGCGACCGCCGAAGCCCAGCGCGGCGAGATCGATCCAGCCAAGCGCAAGGCGCTCGTCTTCAAGGCGCAGGAGATCCTGTCGAAGGATCAGCCTTACATGATGCTGGTGCATCCGAAGTCGACCTTCGCTTTCGACAAGACCGTCTGGAAGCCGGAATCGGTCGTCAATCAGAGCGGCATCGGCATCCGCAACACCTGGACCTTCCTCGGCATCGAGCCGGCTGGACCCAAGAAGGATCTGATCATCAACTCGTCCGACAATATCAAGGCGATCAACCCGCTTTATATCTCGGGCAGCGTCGACAGCTGGATCACCGAACTCGTCTGGGACCGCCTGCTGCGCGTCGGCCCGGACGGCCTGCCGAAGGCGTGGGCCGCCGAGAGCTTCACCTGGAAGGACGGCACTACGGTCGACGTGAAGCTGAAGTCCGGCATGAAATGGCATGACGGCAAGCCGGTCACGCCTGATGACGTCAAGTTCTCGTTCGAAGCGGCGGTCGGCGGCGAAGCCCCGATGTACAAGCCTTTCGCCACGAACATCGACTCGATCACCACGAATGGCGACGTCATCACCTTCAAGCTGAAGAAGCCCGCCGCTTCCTTCGTCACCTCCAGCCTTGCCAAGGTCAACCTGATCCCGAAGCACATCTGGGAACCGATCCTGAAGGATCTGGCCACCAAGCCGGAGACTGCGGAAAGCTATCAGGAGCAGATGCCGATCGGCTCCGGCCCGTTCAAGTTCACCAGCTGGGCGAAAAACGAGTCCGTCACGCTTGCCGCCAACAAGGACCACTTCGCCGCGCCGAAGGTCGATCGCTGGATCCTGCGTATCGTACCGAACGCTGAAGCTGCACTCGGCATGCTGCGCTCGGGTGAAATCAACTTCATGGGCGAGTTCACCGGCGATCCGCAGGTGCTCATCGATGCCGCCAAGAAGGACGGCGACCTGGAAGTGGTTTCCACCGTCGACATGGGCTTCCGCTACATCGCCTTCAACGAACGTCGCGCCCCCTTCAACGACCCGGCCTTCCGTCGCGCGCTTTCCGAAGCGGTCGACCGCCAGCTGATCGTCAAGGCTGCCTACAAGAGCTTCGCGGTCGGTTCGAACTCGATCGTCTCCCCGGCGCTCGAATTCTGGCATGACAAGTCGGTCGTCGATGGCTTCAAGACCGGTCAGGCCGTTGCGGCCAAGACCTTGAAGGATGCCGGCTATACGCTGGACGGCGGCAAGTTGCGCTATCCCGGTGACACCAAGGAAACCATCGCCGCCAAGTAATCTTCACGGAGGCGGTGGATTTTCCCCGTGCCGCCTCCCCTTTTTGCCTGACGCTTGACATCGGTCCGCCTCGCCTTTCCTCCCAAGGCGGCGCCGAGCCAAGAGAAGGAATTTTTTCAGATGAAGAATTTCAAGGCTGTGGGCGGCAGGTTGCTGCAGCTCGCTCTTGTTTTATGGGCGGTGGTGACCATCCTGTTTCTGATGTTCCGGCTGATGCCGGGCAATCCGATGGCCGCCTATATCGATCCGACCTTTACGCTCGAGCAGCAGCACCAGCTTATGGCCCAGTTTGGCCTCGACAAGCCGCTTTGGCACCAATACCTGATCTATCTCGGCAACCTTCTGCAGGGCGAGCTCGGCCAGAGTTTTCGCTACCGCGAGCCGGTCGGGCAGCGGATCTGGATCCTGTTGCCGAACACACTGATCCTCACCTTCTCCTCGCTGATCGTCGCTTATGTCTTCGGCATTCTCGCCGGTGCCTATCTCGCGTGGCGCCGCGGCAGCTGGGTGGAGCAGGCGGCCATTCCGCTGGTGCTCACCACCCGCGCCATGCCGGAATTCTGGCTCGGCATGGTGATGCTGGCGATCTTCTCGTTTTCGCTCGGCTGGCTGCCGGCCGGCGGCACCCGCGCTCCGGGCAACGAATATTCCGGCTTTCTCGACCTCTATACGTCGCGCGATTTCCTCGCCCATCTGGCGCTGCCGGCAGCGACGCTGGCGATCTACAGCCAGGGCCTGCCGCTTCTCCTGATGCGCTCCAACATGCTCGACGTGATGAAGGAAGACTTCGTCACCATGGCCCGCATCAAGGGACTGTCGAACTGGACGGTGGTGGTGCGTCATGCGGCCCGCAACGCGCTGCTGCCGGTGATGACATCGTTTGCGATCGCCGTCGGTTATCAGCTGCAGGGCAATGTCGTGGTGGAATCGGTATTCTCGTGGCCCGGCCTCGGCCGCGAACTGGTGAATGCGGTCGCCGCTTCCGACTATCCGCTGGCGCAGGGCGCCTTCCTGATGATCGCGCTCGTGGTGATCTTCATGAATTTAGCTGCCGACCTGCTCTATGCTTTCCTCGATCCAAGGATTTCCCATGCCTGAGATCGCAGCCCCCGCCATCATCAAACCGAGACGCCCCAATATTATTGCCCGGATGTTTCGCGCGCTGAGACTGCCGATGAATGACCCGTTCGCGGTCGCCGGTCTTCTCATTTATCTGGTTTTCGTCCTCGTCGCGGTGTTCGCCGATCAGATCGCCACGCATGATCCGACCGAAATCCTCTATACGCCAGCCTACGATCTCGCGGCGGACCTCCGGCCGGGGCAGGATGGTTTCATCATGGGAACCACCAGCCTCGGCCGGGACATCTTCTCGCAACTCGTCTATGGCAGCCGCTCGGCACTGCTGATCGGCATTACTGCTGCCTTCATGGTGGCGCTGATCGGCTCCGTCATCGGCCTCGTGGCCGGTTATTTCGGACGCTGGGTGGACGCCATCCTGATGCGGCTTGCCGATATCGCCTTTGGCATTCCCTTTTTGCCCTTCGTCATCGTGCTGGCGGCCTTCCTGCGGCCGTCGATCTGGAACGTCGTCATCGCCATGGCGCTGGTCCTCTGGCGCGATACCGCCCGCGTCATCCGCAGCCAGGTGCTGACGCTGCGTACCCGGGGTTACGTCGAGGCGGCGCGGGTGGCGGGGTCTTCCGACTTCAAGATCATCCTGCGCCATATCGCGCCGAACATCCTGCCGCTCTCCTTCCTCTATGGGTCGATCGCCATCGGCTGGGCGATCCTGACCGAAGCATCGATCAGTTTCCTGGGCTTCGGCGACCCCAATTCGATCAGCTGGGGCTACATGCTGCAGGATGCGTTTGCCAGCCAGGCGCTCGCCAAACAGGCCTTCTACTGGTTCGTGCCTCCGGGCATCTGCATCATCCTCGTCGTCAGCGCGGGCTTCTTCATCACCCGCGGTTATGAAAACATCCTCTTCCCGAAGTTGAGCCGATGAGCGAACCCCTTCTTTCCGTCAGAGATCTTCGGGTCAGCTATCAGGTGGGGCGCAATTTCGTCCACGCCGTGGATGGCGCGAGCTTCGACATTCCGCGCGGCTCGATCACCGGCCTGGTCGGCGAATCCGGCTGCGGCAAGACAACGGTCGCCCGGGCGCTGACACGGGTGATCGCCGAAAATGCCGCAATCACCGGCGGACAGATCCTGTTCGACGGCAAGGATCTCGCAAAGATCCCCGAAAAGGAGATGAATGCGTTGCGCTGGCGCGATATCGCCTTCGTGCCGCAAAGCGCAATGAACTCGCTCGATCCGGTCTATACGGTCGAATACCAGCTCGACGAAGTGTTGCGCCGCCGTGGCGGCCTGAGCCGCAAACAGTCCCGTGCCCGTTCCGAAGAACTGTTCGAGATGGTCGGCATCGATGCCAACCGCCTGAACGATTATCCGCACCAGTTCTCCGGCGGCATGCGCCAGCGTGTTGCGATTGCCCTGGCGCTGGCGCTCGACCCGAAGCTGATCATCGCCGACGAGCCGGTGACGGCGCTCGACGTCATCGTGCAACGGCAGATCCTCGACCAGTTGAAAGAGCTGCAGACGCGTCTTGGCGTGTCGGTCATTCTCGTCACCCACGACATCTCCGTCGTCGCCTATATCTGCGACCGCACGGTCGTCATGTATGCCGGCAAGGTCGCCGAATCCGGGACCATGCAGTCGACGCTGACGGCGCCGTCGCATCCCTACACGATGGGCTTGCGCAATGCCTTCCCGGATCTGCAGGGGGCCGCCTCCGGCATCCTGGTTCCGATTGAAGGGGCACCGCCGAACCTTGCCAATCCGCCGGCCGGCTGTCGGTTCAAGCCGCGCTGTCCCTTCGCGCTCGACATCTGCGGTACCGAGCCGCCGGTCATCGACGTCGCGCCGGGCCACCCGGTGCTTTGCCACCGTGCCAATGAGAGTGCTGCCCTGCGTATCGAAGCCGCCAAGACGGAGACATGGATGGCCCCGGCATGAACATGGTCACCAAGAAACCGGATGTCCTGGTCTCGGTCTTCGATGTCAAGCTGCATTATGCCGTCGGCGGTACGTTCGCGGCGATGCGCGGCAAATCGACGGTGGTAAAGGCAGTCGATGGCGTCAGCTTCGACATCCGGCGGGGCGAAAGCGTCGGCCTGCTCGGCGAATCCGGCTGCGGCAAGACTTCCATGGGCCGGCTGCTGCTGAAGCTTGAGGAAAAGACCGGCGGTACGATCCATTTCGACGGCGAGGAGATCGGCGCGGTGCGCGGCAGGGGGCTGAAGAAATTCCGCTCCAAGGCGCAGCTGATCTTCCAGAACCCGTTCGACGCGATCAATCCGCGCTTCACCATCCGCCAGACACTGGCCGAGCCGCTGGAAAATGCAGACATTCCGAAGCGCGAACGCGAGGCCCGGATCATCACGGCACTCGAACTGGTGAAGTTGCCGGAGCCCGTGCAGTTCCTCGACCGCTACCCGCATCACCTGTCCGGCGGCCAGTTGCAGCGCGTCGTGATGGCGCGAGCGCTGATCCTGCAGCCGGAATTCGTGGTGGCTGACGAGCCAGTCTCGATGCTCGACGTTTCGGTGCGCGCCGGCGTCTTGAACGTCTTCCGCGATGTCCGTGACCGGCTTGGCCTTACCGCCATCTATATCAGCCACGACCTGGCGCTGGTGCGTTACGTCTGCGAGCGGACCATCGTCATGTATCTCGGGCGGATCATGGAGGACGGGCCGACCGAGGATATCGTCCGCGAACCGCTGCATCCCTATACCAAGGCGCTGGTCGCCGCCGTTCCTGTGCCGAATCCCGACCAGAGCCACGAGCCGCTGCCGATCGGCCGCGGGGCGCCGGACCCGCGTAATCCACCCTCCGGCTGCGTTTTTCGCGACCGCTGTCCGGCAGCCCATGCGCGCTGTGCGGCCGAGGTGCCCCACCCGAAACCGGTCGGTACCCGCACCGTCGCCTGTCACCTCTACTGATTGGAGTTGTTGATGCTTGCCGCTTCCTACACACGCACCGGTCCCGCCGCGGAGGTTCTCTCCGTGACTGAGATGGCTGCACCGGTCGCCGGTCCCGGCGAGGTGCTGGTGCGCGTGCATGCGTCCGGCATCAACCCGGCCGACGTGAAACGCCGTGGTGGCTGGCGCGGCATGGGCATGGATCACAAGCTGATCATTCCGCATACGGACGGAGCCGGCGAGATCATCGGTGTCGGCGCGGGCGTCGATCTGGCGCGCATCGGCGAACGGGTCTGGATGTGGAATGCCCAGGGCGGATATGGCGAAGCGGGCCGCGCTTTCGGGACGGCAGCCGAATTCATCGCAATCGCTTCCCACCAGGCGGTGAGGCTTGCCGATGCCTTGAGTTTCGCCGACGGCGCCAATCTCGGCGTGCCGGCCATGACCGCCTATCGCGCCGTCTTCGCCGATGGCCCGGTTACCGGGCAGACCATATTTGTGAACGGTGCGGCCGGTGCGGTCGGCCATTTCGCAGTGCAGATGGCGGTTGCCGGCGGAGCGCGGGTGATCGGTACGGTGAGCACACCGGAAGCCGCAGTGCACGTGAGGCAAGCCGGCGCTTTCGCCACGATCGACCGCAAGCGCGAAGACGTCTCGGCCCGTATCTTGGAATTGACCGAAGGACAGGGCGTCGATCGTATCGTCGAGGTCGATTTCGGGGCAAACCTGGAACTCGATGCCGCCGCGCTGAAACGCAACGGCACGGTCGCCTCCTATTCGTCGAGCAGCAATCCGACGCCGATGCTCCCCTACTATGCCTTCGCAGCCAAGGGCGCCAACCTGCGCTTCATCCAGGGTTTTCTGATCCCCGAAGATCAGCGGCTGGCGGGTGAAAGGATGATCGCCGAACTCGCCGATGCCGGCAGGCTCAAGGTCGCAATCGGCGCGACATTCCCCCTCGAAGACATCGCCAAGGCCCATGAGCGCGTTGAGCGCGGTGGCCTCGGCAACGTCGTCGTCCTGATCGGAGGTGCCCAATGAGCACCCGATCGATCCATTCCACAGCATCCAACGAGGATTCCAAGATGTACAATCCCAAGGAAAGCGAAAGCACGCCCGCCAGGGCGGTAAAACCGGAAGAGTCCCTCTGCGATCCAGTCTCGCTCGAAATCATCCGCGGCGCGATCGCCGCCGCCCAGTCGGAAATGGAAGCGCTGCTCGAGCGCACCGCGATCTCCGCCTTCATTCGCGAGAAGAAGGATTTTTATACGGCATTGTTCGACGGCGAAGGCGTCATGGCGGTCGGCTCCATGGTGCCGGTCTTCGGCGACATGACCGGCCCGGTCTTCGACAAGTTTCCGGCCGATACGATGAAGCCCGGCGATCTCTACTGGTACAATGACTGCTACGGTTCGCGCGGCGCGGTTTCCCATTCCAACGACCAGGTTTTGCTGGCGCCGGTCTTCAAGGACGACAAGCGTTGCGCCTTCGTGATGAGCTGGGCGCATTTCGCCGATATCGGCGGCATGCGGCCGGGCTCGATCAGCCCGGATGCGACCGACATCTACCAGGAAGGCATCATCATTCCGGTCACCAAGCTGATGGACCAGGGCGTTACCAACGAGGCGACGCTGTCGATCTTCCATCGCAATTCTCGTTTCCCCGAGCAGAGCATCGGCGACATGCGGGCGCTGATGGCGAGTGTCGATGTGGGCGTCAAGCGCATCGGCGAGATCCTTGACCGCTTCGGCTCCGACGTCGTGGAAGATGCGCTGGCACAGCTGCTCACCCGCACCCGCAAGCTGGTGCGCTCCAAGCTCGCCGAGACCTTCGACTACGGCACCCATAAATTTACCGATGCGATCGACAGCGACGGCCATGGCAACGGCCCGTTCAAGATGCGCCTCGCGCTGACCCGCGAGAAGCTGGCGAATGGCGAAGACAAGTTCACCTTCGATGCGACCGAGTCTGACGATCAGGCGCCCGGTCCGGTCAACTTCCTGATGAACCGCGGTGTGCCGGGTATGGCGCTCGGTCTCTTCTATCTCGGTGGCGATCCGGGCCAGGTCTGCAATGCCGGCGGCCCGCAGGCGCTGGACGCCGTCAACCTGCGCCAGGGATCGTTCCTGCAACCGAATTTCCCGGCGGCACTCGGCATGCGCGGCCTGACCATGATGCGTGTGCTGTCGGCCCTCAACGGCCTCGTCAATACGGCGGGCGGCAAGGCGCCGGCCTCGAACTCGGCCTATGTGATCACCATCATGCGCGGCAATTACAAGGACGACGCGGGTGAGCTGAAGCGCTTCCTGCTCGCTGACGGCATCGGCGTCGGTTACGGAGCGCGGCCGGATTCGGACGGCATCGACGCGGTCTATTTCGTGGCGCAGGAGAACTATCCGGTCGAGTTCCTCGAAGTCGGCTATCCGGTGCGCCTGCGCACCTACGGCATCGTCAAGGATTCCGGCGGCGCCGGCAAATACCGCGGCGGCTGCGGCATCATCCGCGAATACGAGATCCTTGCCGAGGACATGATGCTTGCGGTGCGCATCGACAGCGTCAAGAACCCGCCCTGGGGCATTAATGGCGGCATGGGCGGCGGCACCGGCCGCGTCACCATCAATCCGGGCCGGCCAGACCAGCGCATGGTTCCGCCGCTGTCGGACGGCAACAGGCTGGTCAAGGGCGATGTGCTGCGCATGGAGACCGGCGGGGGTGGAGGTTTCGGCCATCCCTTCGACCGTAATCTCGATGCCATTCTCGAAGACGTGCTCGGCGGTTTCGTCAGTGCCGAGTCGGCCGAACGCCTCTATGGCGTCGTCGTGAAGGGCACCAAGGTTGACCACGCGGCTACGGCCGCACTTCGCGCCAATCGTCCCGCCACCCGTGCATTCCATCGTCAGGAGTATGTCGATGTCCTCGCCTGAGACCTTTATCGATACCTCCCTTTCCGTCGCAGTCGATATCGGCGGCACCTTCACCGACGTTGCGCTTCTCGACCGCGCCACCGGCAAGGTCTGGCGGGCGAAGACCCCGAGCGTGCCCTCCGATCCTTCGGAGGCGTTCCTGACCGGCATCCGCCTGGCGCTGACCGATGCCGGCCGCGAGGCCTCCTCGCTCGGCCAGGTCCTGCACGGCACGACGGTTGCGACCAACATGATCCTGGAAGACAAGGGCGCCCGCACGGCGCTGGTCACCACCAAGGGTTTCCGCCATGTGCTGAACATCGGCCGCCAGGACATTCCCCGCAAGGCGAACCTCTATACCTGGGTGAAGCCGGCGCGGCCCGTGCCGGCCTCGCGTATCGTCGAGATCGACGAGCGCATCGCCGCCGGCGGCGCCATTCTCGATGCGCTGGACGAGAATAGCGTGCGGATTGTGGCCGAAGCGATCCGCGGCATGGACGTCGAGGCGGTGGCCATCTGCCTGCTGCATGCGTTTGCCAATCCGATCCACGAGAAGCGTGCGGCGGAGATTCTTCGCGCAGAACTGCCGCATCTCGCCGTCACCACCTCGACCGACGTGCTGCCTGTCGTGCGCGAGTTCGAACGCACACTGACGACCGTGCTCAACGCCACCGTCATGCCCGGCGTCACCACCTATGTGGGACGCCTCGAAAAGCGGCTTGAGGACGAGAAGGTCACAGCCCCGCTGCTGCTGATGCAGTCGAATGGCGGTGTCGCCGGTGCGGCCACCATCCGCCAGGCTCCGGCGCTGACGGCACTGTCCGGCCCCGCCGCCGGCGTGGTCGGCGCACGCTCAGTTGCCGCCGCCTGCGGCATCAAGGATATCATCACTGTCGATATCGGTGGCACCAGTGCCGACATCTGCCTCATCAAGGATGGCAAGATCGGGCTAACCCAACACGGCAAGGTCGGCGAATGGCCGTTGCCGTTGCCGATGGTCGACATGGTGACGATCGGCGCCGGCGGTGGTTCGATCGCCAAGGTGGCGGATGGCACGCTGACCGTCGGTCCGCAGAGTGCCGGCGCCCGTCCGGGGCCGGCCGCCTATGGTCATGGCGGCGAGAACCCGACGGTGACCGACGCCCATGTCGTGCTCGGCCACCTGCCGGCCCGCCTGCTCGGCGGTCGCATGGCGCTCGATGTCGAAGCCGCCCGCAAGGCGGTCGACGGCAAGGTTGCGAAGCCGCTCGGTCTTTCGACGGCGACGGCGGCGCGCGGCATCCTGGCGATCGTCGACAACCACATGGTCGGCGCGGTGCGCGTCGTCTCGGTCGAACGCGGCCATGATCCGCGCGACTTCACGCTGGTGCCCTTCGGCGGCGCCGGCCCGCTGCATGGCTGCGCGCTCGCCGAACTGCTCGGCATTTCCCGTGTGATGATCGCGCCGGCTCCGGGCATCCTCTGCGCCGACGGCCTGCTCGCCGCCGACCTCAAGGCCGAGTTCAGCCGCACGTTGCCGAAAGCCGGTACGGTGGATGTGGCGATCGCCAATGGTATCATCGCCGAGCTCAAGACCCAGGCCTCCGCCTGGTTCGAGACCGAAGGCGTGGCTGAAAAGGATCGCCGCATCGCGACCGTCGCGCTGTTGCGCTACCACGGCCAGGGCGGCGAGCTTGCCGTGACCTGGGGCGAGACCCGCGAGGCTGTCGAGGCGGCCTTCGCCGCCGAGCACAAGGCGCTCTATGGTTTTGCGCTGGAAGCGGCGATCGAACTCGTGACCCTGCGCGTCGAGGCCGCCGGCATGACGGTCGAACCGCCGCCGGCAATTCTCGAGAAGGGTTCCGACGTCACCCCGTTCGATCATGTGCCGGTGCATTTCGAAAGCGGCGTGACGAGCGTTCCCGTCGTCGACCGTTCGACGCTGGGGGCCGGCGCCACGTTCCAGGGGCCTATGATCCTCACCCAACTCGACACGACGACATTGGTCGCACCCGGCTGGACCGGCACGGTGCATGTCTCCGGTGCCCTTCTTCTGACAGCCAAGCAGGATGCATGAGATGACTGAGCAAAAGAGCGATCTGGAGCGCGTCTTCGCGCATATCGAGGAAAACCGCGAAAGCTTCATCGAACGGGTGATGGACTACGTCCGCCATCCCTCGATCAGCGCCCAGAACAAGGGCATCGCGGAAGTGGCGGCCATCCTCGTCGACATGCTGAACGGCATGGGCATGGAGGCGATCACCATCCCGACCAAGAACCATCCGATGGTGCTCGGCCGCATGGAAAAGCAACCGGGCAAACCGACCGTGCTTCTCTACGGCCATTACGACGTGCAGCCGCCGGAGCCCTACGAACTCTGGGACAGCCCGCCCTTCGAGCCGACCATCCGCGACGGCCGCATCTATGCGCGCGGTATAGGCGACAACAAGGGCCAGCATTTCGCCCAGCTGATGGCGCTGGAATCGCATCTGAAGGTGACCGGCGAACTGCCCTGCAATGTCATCTTCCTGCTGGAAGGCGAAGAGGAAATCGGCAGCCCGCATATCGCCGAGTTCGTTGCCGAACATGCCGACAAGCTGAATGCCGCGGATCTGGTCGTCACCTCCGATGGTCCGCTGCACGAATCCGACACGCCGATCATCACCTTTGGCGTGCGCGGAGTGGCGTCCTTCGAACTGCGCGCGAAGACCGCTAATCGCGATGCCCATTCCGGCAATTTCGGCGGTGTCATGCCGAACGCGATCTGGAAGCTGGTGCATCTGCTCGCCACGATGAAGAACGACAAGGGCGAGATCACCATCGATGGCCTGCACGACGTCGTCGTGCCGCCGACCAATATGGAGCGCGAGGCGGTCGACAAGTTGCCGCTCGATCTCGAGGCGATCAAGGCGGACCTCGGCATCAAGGAACTCGACGCGCCCCTCGACCGCGGTTATTTCGACCGGCTGATGTTCCATCCGACGCTGACCATCAACGGCCTGCATGGCGGTTACGGCGGCCCGGGCCAGAAGACGGTTCTACCCTGCGAGGCGTTTGCCAAATGTGACATCCGCCTGGTCGAGAGCCTGACGCCGGACTACGTGTTCGAAAAGGTGCGGGCGCATGTCGCAGCTCACGCACCGGACGTGGAATTCGTACCGCTCAACGCCATGCTGCCGTCGAAGACGCCGATGGACAGCCCGTTCGCGCAGGTCATCCAGGACGCCATCTTCACCGCCCGCGGCGTCGAGCCGCTGCTCTACCCGACCGTCGGCGGCTCGCTTCCGGACTACGTGTTCACCAAGATCCTGAAGAAGCCGGCGTTTGTCGTGCCTTACGCCAATGCGGACGAGGCGAACCACGCGCCGAACGAAAACCTGAAGCTCGATCTGTTCGTTGCCGGGATCAAGACGGGGGCGGCGCTGCTGACGAAGCTGGGTGAGATGAAGCCGTAATTCTGCCTTTGTACCAGGAGAAATCCCCGCAAGGATTGGAACATCGTCGAGGGGGCTGTCCGGTTTTGTGAACCGACCCAATGTCCCTCTCATGCCTATTGTCTCTTTTTGCGGCAGGGCGCCGGACAGAGGTCTCCGCGGACAGCCGCCAGCGTGGTTGAAGCGACGGACATCCTAGCCGTTAACGGCGGCTCGCTTACCAGAGTGGATGCTCTCAAGGGCCCGAGCCGCCGACACCTTGACGGGATGCTCTTTTTACCAGAACGCACTCCAACCGAAGGCTCGGCTAGGCATGCCCGGCGATCGACTTGGGAAGGTAATGCTGTTCGAGCTCTGCAACATCCTGCTCGCTCAACCTGATCTCCAGCGCTTCGACCGCATCCGCGAACTGCCCCGGCTTCGAAATGCCGACGATCGGCGCGGTGATGGCCGGGCGGCTCGCGACCCAGGCATATGCGACCTGCGCCATCGGCCGTCCGTGACGCTCGGCCACCGCCTTCAGGCCGGCGACAACTGCATCGTCGGCGGCCTTTGTCCGGTCGTAGAGCGCCCGCGCCGTGCCGTCCGTCTGACTGCGCGTGGTTTCTCCCTCGGCCCGGCCAGCGAGCCGGCCGCGAGCGAGCGGGCTCCAAGGAACAACACCGATCCCTTCGCTTAAACAGAGCGGCAACATTTCGCGCTCCTCTTCTCTGTAGATGAGGTTATAGTGAGGCTGCATCGATACAAACCGCGCCCAGCCATTTTGCCGCTGCAACCCGATTGCCTTCATGAATTGCCAGGCATGCATGGAAGACGCGCCGAGATATCGCACCTTGCCGGCCCGCACCACATCGTTCAGCGCGTCCAGTGTTTCCTCGATCGGTGTGCCGTAGTCGAAGCGGTGCAGTTGATAGAGGTCGATATAGTCAGTCCCAAGACGCCTGAGGCTGCCGTCGACTGCATCGAGGATATGCTTGCGCGACAGGCTGCGGTCGTTGATGTCGCTGCTCATAGGATGGAAGAGTTTTGTCGCGATCACCAGCTTGTGGCGCGGAACAAGGTCCAACAGCACCTTGCCGGTAATCTCCTCGCTCTTACCGAGCGAGTACATATCGGCCGTGTCGAAGAAGTTGATGCCGAGATCAACCGCCTGCTTCAGGATCTTGGCACTGTCCTCCAAATCCAGGACCCAGGGGGCCCATTCGCTCGAACCGAAGGTCATGCAACCGAGGGCAAGGCGAGAGACTTTGAGGCCGGTTCGACCTAGGTTGATATATTCCATTGATACACCTCGTGCAGTTTAAGCGGTGGCACATCGCATTTTCTGCGTCTGCAAATGATATAATTGGAAATTATCGAGGCACTCAATGGGTTTGCTGCTAAATTATGCAAAAAATTGCAGAGGGGATTGTCAAATTGGAATCTCCTGTTACGGTCAGTGTATCAATCGAGAAATACACGTATGTTCACTATCGACGCGTCCAGCATTGACCGCTCCCTGCCCGTTCCGGTGGGCAAGCAGCTTTACGGGCTACTGAGCTACGTGCTGTCTTTCGGCGACATGCCGAAGGGCGTGAAGCTGCAGTCCGTGCGCCAGCTCGCTGCCGAGCTTGACATCGCGCCGATGACGGTAGCGGAAGTCTACAAGCGGCTTCGCGCGGACGGCCTTGTCGAAATCCGCCCCGGCCTCGGCGCCTTCACGGTTTACGAACCGCGCCGCCGGGATGGCGTGATCGCCCCGGCGAGTGTGCTTGGCCCCGATATCGACAGCCTGTTGGAGAAAGCCGAAGCGCTCGGCATTTCACCGATCACTCTCGCCTCGATGGTGCAGGCGCAGGCGAGGCTGCGCAAACCGCGCGTCCATCTCGACATCGTCTTCGTCGGCATATTCGAGGCGCCGGCACGCGACTATGTCGAACAGATCCGTCCGACACTTGCTGCCAACGACCTGATCTCGCTCCTAACCTTTGACCATATCCGCGACAACGAGGAAGCGCGCGAAAAATGTCGCAACGCCGACCTGGTGCTCACCTTTGTGCATCGCGAAGTCGAAATGCGCAGCCTCGTACCGGATGCCAATATCCTGTCGCTCCGGTTCATTCCGTCGGAACGCACACGGCAGGCGCTGGCGCTGCTCGACCCGCGCACCCGCGTCGCAGCCGTCACGCAGCTCAAGGATTACATCGCCATCATGCGTCCCAGCGTGCGCGAATTCGCGCCGCATATTTCCGATATCACGGTCGCATGGTCCTATGCGGATGATCTTGCGGACATCGTCGCCCGCTGCGACGTCGTGATCTACGCTTCCGGCGCCGACCATGTCGCGGATCTGGCCGGCCCGAACAAGCGCTGTTTCGAATACCGCCACGCGCCGGATCCGGGCGTGCTCGAAAACCTCCTCGCGCCGGCGCTCGCCGAGCTGCGCCACAATAAGATCGCCGATGCCGAAGCTCCGGCAAAGGTCGCCGATATTACGTCGCGGAGGACCAAGACCCGCTGACGGCCTATGCCAAGCTTTGAATGAACCAAAACCAATAAGGGAACAGACATGAGCAAAGCACTCTCAATCACAGCAGCCGCCCTTCTCGCAGGGCTTTCCTTCACCGCTCTGAACTCGGCGCAGGCCGCGACCATCACGATCGGCACCGACGTCGATGCCGGTACTCTCGATCCGCGGCTCGCGCGGGACACGACCGCCTATCGCGTTGCCGACCTCATCTATTCCGGCCTGGTTCACCTCACGCCCAGCCTCGAATCCAAGCCCGATCTCGCCGAAAGCTGGGAAAACCCGAACCCTACCACCTGGGTCTTCAAGCTTCGGCCCAACCTGAAATTCTCCGACGGAAGCCCGCTGACGTCGGCCGACGTGGTCTTTACCTTCAGCACCATTCTCAACAAGGATTTCAATGCGCCGCAGCGGGCGCTCTACACACCAATCTCGGCCGTGGAAGCGATCGACGCGCAGACGGTGAAGTTCACGCTTTCGGCTCCCTATGCGCCGCTGCTCAGCTATCTCGACATCGGCATCGTTTCAAAGGCGCTGGTCGAAGGCGGCACGGACATTGCATTAAAGCCGGTCGGCGCAGGCCCGATGAAATTCGCCTCCTGGACGCGCGGCAGCGCCATCCAGCTCGAGCCCAATCCGAACTATTGGGGCGAGAAGCCGAAGGCCGACAAGGTCAATATCAAGATCATCGGTGACGGCTCAGCCCGCGCCCAGGCCTTCGAAGCCGGCGACCTCGACATTATCCAATCGCCGCTCGCGCCGCAGGACATCAAGCGCCTACAGGCGGACAAACGGTTCGGCGCCGTGGTTCAACCCGGCCTCGGCGTAACCTACATCAACTTCAACACCAAGGACCCGCTGCTTTCGAGCCCGAAGATGCGTCAGGCCTTCTCGATGCTGATCGACCAGAAGACCATCGTCAACGACATCTTCCAAGGCGTCGATGCGGTCGCCTCCTCGATCATCCTGCCCTCCTCCTGGGCCTATTCGAAAGATATCAGGCAGCCGGGCTTCGATATCGAGGGCGCCAAGAAACTGTTCAAGGAAGAAGGCTGGGCCGATACCAATGGCGACGGCATCCTCGACAAGGGCGGCAAGCCGCTGACGATTGTTTTGTCCACGCATAGCGAAGACAGCAACCGCGTCCAGACGATCGAATTCATGCAGGCAAACTTCCAGGCCGCCGGCGTCGAGGCCAAGACGCAGATCAGCGACTGGCCGTCCTTCTCCACCAATTACGTACAGAAGAGCCAGCACCAGATCGCTTTACTTGGCTGGCTGAACATCGTCGATCCGGATCGCCTCCTGTTCGCACAGTTGACCACCGGCGGCTCGACCAACTGGGGTGGCTATTCCAACCCGGCGGTTGACGATCTGCTAAAGCAGGGTCGTTCAGCGACCAGCCAGGCGGATCGCACCGCAGCATACCAGAAGGCTGCAACGCTGCTGGCGAGCGAACTGCCCTACTACATCGTCTCCTACCAGGGCTACCAGCTCTTCTATTCCAAGAAGCTGCCCTTCGAGGTGCTGGCGACCTCGCGTGGAAACATGCGCGGCCTGATCGGTCTCAAGGACTGAGACAGCTCGCGCGGGCCGGCTCATCCGGCCCGCGCCTGACGACCCAATTGCAGCTCCAGGATAGATCGATGGCTTTCTCACAGCGTCTCGGCGCGGACTTCTACGCGAAAATTCAGGCCGAAATCCGCGAACGGATGGACGCGGCCGGCATCGATTTGCTGCTTCTCGATTCCAACGACGACGTCATCTACACGACCGGTTTTTCGCATTATACGACGGAGCGGCCGGTGGTCGTGGCGATCACGGCGACGGATGCTTTCCTGCTGCTTCCGGAACTGGAGCGTACCCATGCGGCACACCAGCACATAGCCGCAGAGGCGATCGTCTATTTCGAGTTTCCCGGCATCAATCCATGGAATGAAGTGCTCGGCCGCAAGTTTGCTGACTTCAAGGGAACGGTCGCCTACGGCCATGCGATCTCGCTTGCCCGAATAAAGCCGATCGAGGGCGCCTTTCCGAATGCGGAACGGGTGATCGCGAGCAACATCGTCCAGCAGATGCGGCTTCGCAAACATCCGGAAGAGATCGCACTGCATCGCGAGGCCGCCAGGCTTTCCGACCGCATGGTCGAGGCCGGCGTCGAGATGATCCGCGATGCGATGCGCAAGGGCGGCCCGTTGCCGAGCGAAGTCGAGATCGAATCCTACGTTTCCCGTCACGCCGTGCGCACCATGCACGAGGAGCATGAGGACGTGATGCTCGTTCAGGGGCTTGCGAGCGGGCTCGTCTATTCCGGGCCGAGATCCGCCTTCCCGCATGGCATGCCGACCGGCAATCCGGTGAAGATCGGCGAAAGCATCATCCTGTCGTTGGGCTGCCGGGTCGGTGCCCGCGCTTCGGAAAGCGAGCGCACCTTCTTCATCGGCGAGCCGTCCAAGGTGCAGGAGCAGCATTATGCCGTCGCCTACGAGGCGCAGCGAATGGCAACCGCGGCGCTGATCGCCGGGCATACCTGCGCTTCTGCCGACAATCTGGTGCTTGCCTATATCCGCGACAGCGGCATGGGCGAATATCTGCTGCATCGTGTCGGCCACGGCATGGGCATCATGTTCCATGAAGCGCCGTGGGTGGAAGGCGGCGACCAGACCATTCTGGAGCCCGGCATGATCACCTCCAGCGAACCGGCGATCTTCGTGCCGGGCTTTGCCGGCTATCGCATCGCAGACACCGTGCTGATCGCCGCCGAAGCGCCCGACAGTATGACGGTCTATCCCCGCAAACTTGACGACATCGTCATCTCCTGAGGTCGGAAAGATGGGTTTCAGCCAGCGTCTCGCATCAGATTTCTTTGAACGGCTGCATCGCGACATCCGTGCCCGCATGGAGGAAAAGGGCGTGGGCCTCCTGATCCTCGATGCTGCCGACGACGTGCTCTATACGACCGGCTTTTCATTCCGACCGAACGAACGGCCGGTGGCGCTCGCTTTGACCGCAACGGCTGCGATCCTGCTGATCCCCGAACTGGAGCGCGAACACGCCGAGCGTCAGGACATGGCGGCCGAAACTCTCGTCTATTTCGAATTTCCGGGCGTGGACCGGGCCTTTTCGCTGCTCGCGCGTTCGATCGGCGAAATCACAGGCGATATCGCCCATTCCTCCGGGCTTTCGGTGGGACGGGCGGCGGAACTCGCCGGACTCTTTCCGAACAACCGCGTTATGCCGACGGATATCGTCGCCAGGATGCGGCAGGTCAAATATCCCGAGGAATTGCGGCTGCATCGCGAGGCGGCACGCATTTCCGACGCCATGGTTCAATCGGGTGTCGATCTCGTCACCGAAGCCTTTCGGGCCGGCAAGCCACTGCCGAGTGAGATTGCCCTCGAAGCCCATGTGGTGCGGCATGCGCTCGACATCATGGAAAACGAGCACGAGGACATCATGAATGTCCCGACGCTGGCGGGCGGACTGGTTTATGGCGGACCGAACTCTGCCTATCCGCACGGCATCATTTCCCATCGACGCATCCAGCCGGGCGAGAGCTTTATTCTTTCTCTCGGCTGCCGTGTGGGCGGCCGCTCGGCCGAAAGCGAGCGCACCTTCGTGCTCGGCGAACCGAGCAAGGAACACAGGAAATATTACGCCATCGCCCAGGAAGCGCAGCGGCTCGGCACGACAGGCCTCGTCGCCGGCCGTACCTGCGCGTCAGCGGATATCAGCGCCCTCACTTATATCCGCGAACAGGGCATGACGCCCTATCTCAAGCACCGCGTCGGCCACGGCATGGGCGTTGCTTTTCATGAACCACCCTGGATCGAAGCCGGTGACCAGACTATTCTCCAGGAAGGGATGATCTGTTCGAGCGAGCCTGCGCTCTACGTGCCGGAGGTTGGCGGTTTTCGCCTTGCCGATACGGTTCTCGTCACCGGGCAAGGTCCGGATTCACTCACGAAATTCCCGCGCCGCTTCGAGGAGATCGTGCTGTCATGACCTTCGCTCCGGCACAGCCAAGGGGAGCCGCCCCATGTTAGCCTATATCGTCCGCCGTCTGCTGCTGCTGATCCCGATGGCGGCCGGCATGGTCATCGTCACCTTCGGCCTGCTATTGCTGATCCCCGGCGACCCCGCCTCGGTGCTGCTGGGCCAGGAGGCCTCGGCGGAGGCGATCAACAACCTGCGCAACGCGCTCGGCCTCAACGATCCCTGGTATGTCCGCCTCGGCTCCTATTTCGCCCGCCTGCTGCAGGGCGACATGGGCCGCTCGATCTTCCAGAATCAGGCGGTGTCGGAAATCGTCGCCGGCCGGCTCGGTGCAACTATCGAGCTGGCCGTCCTGGCGCTGATCCTTGCCTGTCTTGTCGGCATCTCGCTCGGGGTGCTGGCTGCCACGCGACAGGGTTCGATCGTCGATACCGTATCGATGATTTTCGCCCAGCTTGGCGTTTCGATGCCGGTCTACTGGCTCGGCCTGCTGCTGATGCTGCTCTTTGCCGTGACCCTCGGCTGGCTTCCGGCCATCGGCCGCGGTGCGCCCTTCCCCGAAGCGCTCTGGGCGGCGCTGACCGGCCGGCCGCAGGTCCTCATCGACAGTTTCGCGCATATCCTCTTGCCGGCAGTGGCACTTGCCGCCAACTCCGCGGCGATCATCTCACGGCTCGTGCGCACGGCAATGCTCGAAGTGCTGCGTGAGGACTTTGTCCGCACCGCCTATGCCAAGGGCCTCCGCCGCCAGCGCGTCATCCTTCGCCATGCGTTCCGCAACGCGCTCCTCCCGGTGCTGAGCGTCGTCGGCCTGCGCTTCGGCGCCCTGCTCGGCGGCGCGGTGCTGACCGAAACTATCTTCGCTTGGCCGGGCCTCGGCCAACTGACCATCACGGCGATCTCGCAGCGCGACCTGCCGCTCATCCAGGGCATCGTGCTCACCTTCGCGATCATCTTCGCGCTGGTGAACCTCGTCGTCGATCTTCTCTATGCGGTCGTCGATCCGCGCATCCGTTTGGGTTGAGGCTGATGAGATTATCCAGGCGTTTCCGCAATATCTCCCTGATCCTCGGCATGTCGATCGTGCTGGCGATCGTCATCTGCGCCGTCTTCGCGCCCTATCTGTCGGCCCATGGCATCGAGCAGATGGACATGCGCAACCGCTTCTCCGGCCCGACGCTCACCCACTGGCTCGGCACCGATAATTTCGGGCGAGATCTCTGGACGAGGCTGATCTACGGCGCACGCGTTTCGCTGACCATCGCCTGCATCTCGGTCACGGCGTCGGCTCTCATCGGCACGACGGTCGGGCTCGCCGCCGGCTATTTCGGCGGCTGGACGGACCTGATCCTGATGCGGATCACCGACATCTTCCTAGGCTTCCCGGCGATCGTGCTCGCACTCGCCATCGTCGCGGTGCTCGGTCCCGGCACCATCAACGTGGCGATCGCCATCATCGTGGTCGCCTGGACGGAATATGCACGGGTGGTTCGCGCAACGACATTGGTCCTGCGCGAGCAGAACTATGTGCAGGCTGCGAAGGCGCTCGGTGCCCATCCGGTCCGCATCCTCGTCAAGGAGATCCTGCCCAATGCGATAGGGCCGATCATCGTGCTCGCCTCGCTCGGCTTCGGCACCGCGATCATCTCGGAATCGGCGCTCAGCTTCCTCGGTTTCGGCCTGCCGCCGCCGGCGCCGACCTGGGGCTGGACGCTCGCCTACGGGACACGCTTCATGCGGGACGAGCCGTGGCTGGCAATCATAGCAGGCGCCACGATCATGGTGACGGTGCTCGGCTTCAACCTGCTCGGTGACGGCCTGCGCGATGTGCTCGACCCCCGCCATCTCTCCCGCTCGGCGGGCAAGAAGAAATAGGCAATTCCTCGGATCAATACGACAAGACGCTGAAAGGAAACATCCATGGTCAAGTCGATCAACAAGCTCCGTCCCAAATTCACCACCCATGCGGACGGTAGTGATGCCGTGATCTTCATGCACGAACTGGTGGGTGAACAGGATGGCCCGACGGTTGGGATTTCCGCCTCGATCCACGGCAACGAAAATACCGGTTCGCAGGCGATCCTGGACCTGTTCCGCATCATCAAGGACATGCCGCTCAAGGGCCGCATCATCCTGCTTCCGGTCGCAAACCCACGCTCCTTTGCGGTGAACCATCGTCACAATCCGCTCGATCAGATGAACCTCAACCGCGAGTTCCCCGGCGATCCTCGCGGCACTTACAGTCAGCAGCTTGCCGATGCGCTGGCGCACGAATTCTTCGCGAAGATCGACTATAATCTCGACCTGCATTCCGGCACGGACCGGCCGACGGTCGACTATGTTTACATCTGGAACGACGAGCCGCTGTCGCGCGCTTTCGGTTCGAAAATCCTCTATCGCCCAACGACGGGTAAGGCCGGCACGGTCTATTCCGGCACCAGCAAGTCCGTCTCGATGGACCGCCACGGCACCAAGGTGGTGACGATCGAGCTCGGCGGCGGCATCGTCGACCAGGCGCCCTATGCGAAGCGCACCGTCGATGGACTGCTGAACCAGCTCCGCCTGATCGGCTCGATCGAAGGCGAATTGGTCCCCAATCCGAAACAGGTCGTGGTCACCGAACTCGTCGGTATCCGCCCGAAACATGGCGGCTGGCTGGAGCCGCTTTCTCCGGCGAATGGCGAGATCATCAGGGGCGGTTCGCTGCTCGGCCGTGTCGTCAGCCCCTACGACTTCGAGACGATCGAGGAAATTCCGACGCCCTTCGAAACCGGCATCATGGTCATGCAGCACTTGACCCGCAACCTCGTCGAGGCGGGCGACTACGGCTTCATGGTCGGCAATATCGAAGGGTCCACCGACTGATCGGATCCCTCCGGCAGATGGAACGAACGGATGCAAGATCGAGCAATGGAAAAGACGATGGAACCGGCGCTTGCCGTCAGCGACCTGAATGTCGAGATCCTCGGGGAGAACGGGGCCTTTCCCGTCGTCTCGGAGATGAGCCTTTCGGTGCGCCCCGGCGAGACGATCTGCATCGTCGGCGAAAGCGGCTGCGGCAAATCGATGACCGCCCTGTCGCTGCTGCGCCTCCTGCCCGACAGCGCCCGCGTCGCCTCCGGCTCGATCAGGATCCATGGCGAGGATTTTCTCGCCATGGATCGGCGCCAGGTCGAGAATTTCCGCGGCGACAAGATCGCCATGATCTTCCAGGAACCGCTCTCGGCGCTGAACCCGGTGCTGACGATCGGCGAACAGATCGCCGAATCCGTTCGCCAGCATCGAAGGCTTGGGCGGCGCGAGGCCTTTGCGCGCGCCGTCAAATGCCTGGAACTGGTCCAGATGCCGGACCCCGAACGCCGCGCCCGGCAATATCCCCATGAACTTTCCGGCGGCATGCGGCAACGCGCGATGATTGCTCTGGCGCTTGCCTGCGAGCCCAAGATCATTATCGCCGACGAGCCGACGACGGCCCTCGACGTCACCGTGCAGGCGCAGATTCTCGGACTGATTTCCGACCTGCAGAAGCGGCTCGGCACCGCGCAGATCCTGATCACCCACGATCTCGGCGTGGTTGCCGAAATCGCCGACCGCGTCATCGTCATGTATGCCGGCCGGCGGGTTGAGGAATGCAGCGTCTACGAACTCTTCGACAACCCGATCCATCCCTATACGATCGGCCTGATGGGCGCCGTACCTCATCGGGACAGAACGGAAGCCGCCCCGGAGCGGCTGACGGATATTCCCGGCACCGTGCCACCGCTCTGGGACCTGCCGAAGGGCTGCGCGTTTGCGCCCCGCTGTCCCGGCGCCTCGGCTCGCTGCCTGGAGGAACGCCCACCCTTCATCGAAAAGAAACCCGGCCATTTCGCCGCCTGCTGGGAGCACGACGATGTCTGATATCCTGGCATACGATACTGCAGCCCCTCTCCTCTCCGTTGAGAACCTCAAGGTGCATTTTGCCATCCGCTCTGGCGTCTTCCAGCGGCAGGTCGGCGAGGTGAAGGCCGTCGACGGCGTTTCCTTCTCGATCGGTTCGGGCGAGACGCTCGGCCTTGTCGGCGAAAGCGGCTGCGGCAAGTCGACCACCGGGCTCGCCCTCATGGGCCTCGTGAAGGCCACGGACGGACACATCGCCATGCAGGGAGCCGAGGACGTCACGCAAATGCGGAGCATCCCGCGATCCTACCGCCGCCGCATGCAGATCATCTTCCAGGACCCTTTCTCCTCGCTCAACCCGCGCCAGCGGGTGCGCGACATCATCCGCGCGCCCCTCGATATCCATGGCATCGGCACGATCGAGCAACGGCGGGCCGAGGTCGCCAAGCTCATGTCGCTGGTGGGTTTGAGGCCCGACCAGGCCGACAATTTCCCGCACCAGTTCTCCGGCGGCCAGCGCCAGAGGATCGGCATTGCCCGGGCGCTGGCCCTCAAGCCCGATATCATCGTCTGTGACGAGCCGGTCTCCGCACTTGACGTGTCCGTACAGGCGCAGATCCTCAACCTGCTCGCCGACCTGCAGAAGGAACTCGGCCTTTCCTACCTGTTCATTTCGCATGATCTCGGCGTGGTCGAACACGTCTCGCATCGGGTCGCCGTCATGTATCTCGGCAAGATCGTCGAGACCGGGTCGAAAGAGGTGATCTTCACGAAACCCCTTCATCCCTATTCGGAACTGCTGCTGCGCTCGGCGCCGGCACATGATCCGCGCAAGCGTCACAAGTTCAGCGCCGTCAGCGACGACATTCCGAGCGCCACGCGAAAACCCTTGGGCTGCGCCTTCCACACCCGTTGCCCCCTCGCGACCGATATCTGCCGGCAAGCCGAACCGCAGCTCGAACGGAAGGCCGACGGCCAGTCCGTTGCCTGCCATCACCGATAGAGGAGTTTCACGATGATCGAGGACCTGATCGGGCTTCTGGCCGAATCTGGCCAGCCAAACTTCTTCTACGATGCGCTGGACGCCGCTCTCGCCAGGCACGTTGGCCACCGCCTGTTGACGCTGCTCTACACGGACGGTGACGAGGTGGCGCGCGTCTATTCGAACATGCCGGACGTCTATCCCGTCTTCGGCCGCAAGCCGATGGGCATGACACCCTGGGGCGAGCTGGTGCTGCGCCGACAGCAGCCCTTTCTCGGACGCGACCGGGAGGCGGTCAGGTGGGCTTTCTTCGATCACGAGCTGATCGCGAGCCTCGGCCTCAACTCGGCGATCAATATTCCGGTCGTCTACAACGGCGAGACGATCGGCACGATCAACCTGCTGCACGAGGAATTCTTCTACGAGGAAAAGCATGTGGAGATCGCCAGACAATTCGCACCGCTGCTGATCCCCGCCTTTCTCGAAGCCCGCCGCGCTGGCACTTCAAAAGCTTGAACAGGATAAAATCCCGTGACCACCATTCTTTTCGAAAACGCCCGTATCGCCGATGGAACGAGCCCGGAGCCGAGCGAGCCGATGTCGGTTTTCGTTGAGGGCGATATGATCCGAGAGGTCTCGCCCTCCATCAACAGTGCCGGCGCGCAGCGGATCAACCTTGCCGGCAAGGTGCTGATGCCGGGCCTGATTGACGCCCATGTGCATGTCATCGCCGGCATGGCGAACCTCGGCCAGAACGCGAAACTTCCGGATCCGATCGTCACCGTGCGCGCCTTCAAGATCATGGGCGACATGCTGATGCGCGGCTTCACCACCGTGCGCGACCTCGGCGGCGCGACCTCCGGACTGCTGGCCGCCACGCAGGAAGCGCCCTGGCCGACACCGCGGCTCAATATCTGCGGCAAGGCGCTGTCGCAATCCGGCGGCCATACGGACTATCGCGGCCCCTATGATGACACGCCGACGCCGAAGACCGGCCATGCGCTCGGCAATCTCGGGCGCATCTGCGACGGGGTGCCGGAAGTCCGCAAGGCCGCCCGCGAAGAATTGAAATCAGCTGCACATTTCATCAAGGTCATGGCTAACGGCGGCATAGCTTCGCCGACCGACCCGATCCACTTCCTCGGCTTCTCGCGGGAAGAGCTGATCGCCGCCGTCGAGGAGGCGGAGAACGCCGGCACCTATGTCGCGGCGCATCTCTATACCGACAAGGCGATCCGCCGGGCGATCGAATGCGGGATCCATTCGCTGGAACACTGCAACCTGATCACATCAGATACCGCGAAATTCGCTGTCGAAAACGGCTGCATCTCGGTGCCGACGCTCGTCACCTACGAGAAGCTCGGCGTCGAGGGCCCGGCACTCGGCCTGCCGCCTGCCTCCGTCGCCAAGGTGGATTCGGTACGGCTCGCCGGCATGGAATCGTTGACGATCATGCGCGAGGCCGGGCTGCCAATGGCCTATGGCACCGACCTTCTGGGCGAAATGCACCGGCACCAGTCCGAGGAATTCGTGATCCGCTCCCGCGTCCTGCCCGCCCATGAGGTGATCGCCTCGGCAACCCACGTCGCGGCAAAGCTGCTCCGGATGGAGGGCAAGATCGGCTGTATCGCCCCCGGCGCCTTCGCCGACCTGATCGTGATCGACGGCAATCCGCTCGACGACATGTCGTTGCTCACCGATCAAGGCGCCCGTATGCCAATCATCATTCGCGGCGGTCATTTCGTAAAGAACCGGAGGTAAGTGGATGAAGCTGGGAGGAGAATTGGCGGCGATAACGGCGGGTCTTGACCTGCTCTATCGCAGCCGCAATCGCAATGCCGGCATTCTGGACGCCGAAGGGCTCATACCCGTCGCTGTCGCCGAGATATCGCCGCAGCGATTTGACAGCTACGACGAAGCGGAAGCCGCGCTTCTGTCCTTTCGCGATCGTCTCGGGCAAGCCGAAACCGCGCTGCGCGGGGATTGGCTCGACGAGATGTCCGACTCGCTGCTCGCCCTGATTGCCACCTTCAGGGGCGATTCCATCAGTTTTGGTGAAAGGCTGGAGCGGCAGATCCGTATCGACGCCCGCGATATACCCGAAGAGATAATCATGGGATATCACAGAGGAATTCGTGAGGTGTTGGACGAACTCGGCTTTCGCGACGGCAGCCTTTTTGAGGATTTTGCGCGCTGGGAGCAGCACGCCCGGATACCATCGGACAAGGTGCTCGACGTGCTTGCGGATTTTCAGCGTCAGGCACGAACGCGCTGCGGCATGCTGGCAACCGCGTTAAGGGCCGATTGGGTGAATGACGAATGGATCAAACCTATCGCCCAGCGGGACGTGCCTTACTCGGCCTATTGCGATTTCCCCGGCAGACGGCTGCTGCTCAATGTCGACTTTCCTTACACTGCTTTTGGACTTAAGCACCTGGCAGTACACGAGGCTTTTCCGGGCCATCTCGTTCACCTGAAACTGCGCGAGAGACGCGTGGCGGAAGGCCTGATGCCGCTTGATGCCGCTCAGGTGGTCACGAGTTCGGCAAGTTCGGCGATTTTCGAAGGCATCGCCGACAATGGCATGCAATTCCTCGATTGGATCGAAACGCCGGAGGATCATCTCGGCCACCTTCTGCAGCGCCTTCGTTCCGCGCTCAGGTGTCGCGCCGCCTGGCAACTGCTTGGCGAGGGGCAATCCTTTGATGAAGTCGTGCCGAATATCGCTGCTGCTTCCCTGCAATCTCCTGATGTTACCCGATCGCGACTCGCCTTCCTTCGTCATGATCTGCGCGCTCCTTTTGTCTACGCATATTGGTGCGGAGAGATGGCGGTTCACTCGGTCTGGTCCCAGATACGTGTTGAAGAAAAAGATGAGTTTTGGAACTATCTCTATAACAACATGCACACGCCGAATACGTTGGCACAACATTGGCTTAGACGGATCTGATAAACACGCATTGGAAGAGTTGAACAGCTATCGCGCGATGACGGTGCTGCCACCGACCTTACCAGTGGCGGAGGTCAGTTTCCGAGCCCGCAGCATGCAATATAGCTGCTAACCGGTATAACCGATTCCAATATGCCGATTCCGCGCAAAGGTTCTTCCCCAGCCCGCAGGCAAGCGGCTGTTGCCGTTCCCAACGATAGCGGATCCCAATGCCAATCAGATAGCTGGTTACGTGCCGCAGGTCTCAGTTCGACGTGCGCGCCAAAAACTCGCGGACCGCGGCGATCACGACCTCATGCGCTTCGGCATGGACCGCGTGGTTTGCGTTCGGCACTTCGAGAAGTTCGCCCTTGGGGATGCTTTCGGCGATCAGCCGCGAATGGTTCGGCGGGCAGATCCAGTCTTCGGCACCACAGACAACCAGCGTCGGAACCGGAATATCCTTCAGCTTGTCGCGCAGGTCGTAAAGTCGTTCCTTGAACAGCGCGTTATGGGTTTCGGCATGCAAATGCATGGTGCGGGTGCGTTCCAGCGCCGCATCCGGATCGAATTTCTCGTAATAGAGCGGCTGCAGCGCCAGCCAGATCAGGCGCAGCTCGGTATCGTCCTTGACCCGGTCGGAGAACATCTTGTCGAGCATGTCGAGGGAGGCGCTGGTTGCCTTGTGAATGCGCTGCTTGAACACCACCATGGCATCGTCTTCGTGGTGATAGCTCGCGGCGGTCCCACGCAGGATCAGCCGCGACAGGTTCTGGCCGTATTTCACGGCATAGGTGAGCGCGATCATGCCGCCGAACGAGCCGCCCTCGAGAATGATCTTGCGGCCGCCGCACACGTTCATGCGAAAGGCTTCGACGTCATCGGCCAACTGCTCGAACGTGTAGGGAGGCGTCAGGCTCGTCTCCCCGCAACCGCGCTGATCATAGGCGATGACACGGTATTTGTCCGACAGGACCTTGTAGGCGTTGAACTCCCCGTGGCGGTCGCCGATGCCGCGCCCGCCATGCAGCGCAATGATAGGCTCGGCGTCGGGATTGCCGATGTCGTCGTAGACAAAGGTGGCGTTGTTGAGTGTCACTGTCGGCATGGGACTATCCTATCCTGCTGATATGGCGTCTGAGTAGGTGCTTCTGTCGGATCGCCATCGTCCGGCTGGTGCTGGATCCGACAACTGTCATGGGCCAACGGGAGACCATCCCGCCTCGTGTGAAGCGGGATGGCGACATTTGGCGTCCTGGGCCTCAGTTGGCCGCAGGCTTCATGTCGAAAGCGCGGACCCAGTCGTCGCCCCGAGCGGCCCAGGTGATACGCTTGGACAGGCCGTAGGTGGCGGGCTGGGTATAGAGGAAGAGCGCCGGCGCCTCGTCGCACATCACCTCGGTCGCCTTCTTGTAGGCCGCCTGGCGCTTCGCCACATCCATGGTCGAGCGGCCGTCCGCCAAGGCTTTTCCGAAATCGGCATTCTCCCAATAGGCATACATGTTGCCTGGCGCGAACAGGGTCAGAAGACCATCGGCATCGATCGTCGGCCAGGCCTGGCTGAGCAGGCTCATGCGACCGAGGTCCTTGGTCTTCAGATACTTGTCCATATAGGCGCTGAACTGCATCTCGACGATCTTGGTCTTGACGCCGATCTCTTCCAGCTGGCTGGCGACCGCCTGGACGACTTCCTCGCCGTTCAGATAGATGCCGGTCGGCACTTCGATTTCGATCGGCTCGGCCGGCGCACCGCCTGCCTTCTTCAAAAGTTCGGCCGCCTTTTCCGGATCATAGGCGTAGGGCTTCAGATCGGCGTTGAAGCCGAAATAGCTCTTCGATGTCACCTGGCACTTGGCGATCTCGGCCTGGTCGTTGAAGATCGCCTTGACGATGCCTTCCTTGTCGACGGCGTAGTTCAGCGCCTGGCGAAGCAGTTTGTTGTCGAGCGGCGGCTTCAGCGTGTTGAACTTGATGAACGCGGTGCGGGTGCTCGGCACCGCGCCGGCCTGGGCGCTGCCGCTCGTCTTGATCCGGGTAATTTCCGTGGTCGGGATCGAGTTGATGAAATCGACCTCGCCCGCAAGCAGCGCGGCGACACGGCTGGCGGCATCCGGAATGATGCGGACAACGACCTTGCTGAAATCCGGCTTCGCACCCCAGTATTGCGGATTGGCGTCGAGCGTGATGCTCTCGCCGGGCTTGACGGAGGAGATGACATAGGCGCCGCCCGACGCGGTCTCGGTAGCCGGCTTATGATTGGCGGCCCATTTCGGCGGCAGCAGGAAGAACATGGACAGCTGGCCGATCATCGCCGGATAGGGCGAGCTCGTCTTGATCTCGATTTCGGTCGGGCTGATGACCTTGACGTCGGAGATCAGCGTGAACCACGCCTTGATGCGGGCATTGACGGCCGGGTCGCGCACACGGTCAAAATTCCATTTGACCACTTCGGCATCGATCTTCTCGCCATCGTTGAATGTGGCGTCCGACCGCAGCTTGATGCGCCAGGTCAGATCGTCGACGCTCGTCCATTCGGTTGCAAGAGCCGGAGCAATCTTCATGTCGGGGCTGCGCAGAACCAGCGACGGATAGATGTGGCTGAGCAGGCTGAGGTCGGTACCGACGGATGCCGTCATATGCGGATCGAACGTGTTGATCGTGTTGGTGATCGCGATGGTCAGCGTCTTGTCCTGTGCAAGAGCCGATGTCGATATCGTGGCGCCGAGCGAAAGTGCGGCGATTGCCGCGGCGATTGATTTTCTGGTCACGTCCATTCCCTTCTGATTAATTCCCGTTGGTTTTTCATGGGTTTACACTGCGTTCTCAAGAGACGCTTTTCCTCTATTTTACGTCCTTGAGTATAAGCGGATCGAATTTGCAAGGATCGCAGAACGTTTCGATCGTTCGCCTGTTGGGAGCGACGATTGGCTTGTCCGGGGAGTTGGCGGTCATGCTGTTTTCCTCCCTTCCGTTCATTTGGCTTCGACAGGTACGGAATGACCAAGCGTGTGCATCAGCCGGTTCGCCCAGCCGAAAATGGCGGCGGAGTGGATGAGGTCGACGATCTCGGCCTTCGACATGCCATGATCGCGAAGGGCCTGTACCTGCTCCTTGGTGGCCTGCGATGGCGTCTCGGACAGCGCCTTGCAGAAATCGACGATCGCCTGGGTCTTGGCATCGAACGGACCTTCGAGGCCTCGCACATAGATCTCCTCGACGATATCCTCGCGGCCCGACAGTTCGACATAACGGCGGGCATGGACCGAGGCGCAGTAGACGCAGCGATTGACGGCGGAGGCGACGAGCGCGCCGAGTTCGCGCTCGGCCCGGTCGAGGCCGCCCTTGGCATACATGATGGCGTTGAACAGTTTCGTGCGGGCCACGTAGGATTCCGGATCATGCGCGAGCGTGCGCACATAGGGGGAAACCCTGGTATTGGACGGGGTCACCTGCATCGCAGCCAGCTGTTCTTCGCTCGCCGTGGCAACGTCGACCGGCTCGATATAGGGCGACCAGGAGAGCGCCTTGACCTTGAAACGCGCCGTGCTCATTCGACCTCCTCCAGCAGGCTGAGGCCGGCAAGGACGCGTGCCTCGTAGTTGACGAAGGCAATCAGCTCGGACAGCGCGATGATCTGCGGATTGGTGAAGCCCGCCTTTTCGAGGCGCTCGATATCCGCCCTGCTGCTGTTGCGCGGCGTCCGGGTGACGAGGTCGGCGTGGCGGATAATGGCACTGGTAAAGGCATCGGCGGCCGCCGCGGTTTCAGCACCCGAGGCGATCGAGGCCAGGTCCGCATCGCTGCCGGCTTCGTCCAGCATCAGATCGTAGACCGCTGCCAGGTCCTCGCGTCCGATGGAGCGGGCCATGCGGGAGGCGAGCGCGGCGCGCAGTGCATGGCTGAGGCCAAAGCCATGATTTGGACTGAGCACCGTTTCGCGGCAGAGCTCGGTGCCCTCCACGAATTCCGGTCGTTCGCGGCGGATCGCGTAGAGCTCGGAGCCCGGTTTCAAGCCGGATAGGATGTCGATCTGGTCCAAGTCACTCATTCCCATCATAGGTTCCACCTGCGGATCCGGGCCATGGACGGATCGAGATCAGGCATGAATTGGGGGCGGTCGCCTGCGACAGATGCGAGGCGGGTGTAATCGCTGTCAGCGTATTCGGGTTGCCGCCATGGTCGACGCCCTGCGCATCGGGGCGGAACCAGCCGCCGGTCGCAAGCACGGCGACGCCGGGCATCAGGCCACCGTCGATCGTCAGCGCCGCGATCGTTCGGCCGCGGTCGTTGTAAAGCTCGCAAAGGTCGTCCTGTTTCAGGGTAAGACGCCTGGCGTCGATCTCGCTCAGCGTGAACCGCTCGTAGCCGTCAAGCTTGGCCGCCTGGCTCGCGGGACCGTATTCGAGCTGGCCATGCAGGCGGTGGGCGGGTTGCGGAGACAGGAGATGGAACGGATGTTTCGCCGAAAGCGGTGCGCCAAGCCACTCCTCCGGCGCCAGCCAGACGGGATGGCCGGCGATGTCGGAATAACCGAAGCCGCGGACAGCGCTCGACCCGATTTCGATCCTCCCGCTCGCTGTTTTCAGCGGGGCCGCATTCGGGTCTCTTACGAAATCGCGAAAATGGTTCGCGGGCGACGGCGCAAGCTCGCCTTCGTCGAGCGCGGCATAACCCCGGACGCGAAACGCCTGGAAATCCGGCAGTTCCGGATAACGCTCCCGATAACCTTCGTAGATCCGGGCAAGCCAGTCGTCGGTCGTCAGCCCCTCGTCGAACTGCTGGCGGCAACCGAGTTCTTCGGCGATCAGGCAATAGGCTTCGTGATCGGTCAAGACACCGGCCGGCGGATCCATCACACGGCGGCTGTAGACCAGCCAGTTCTCGCGCGACGCCGCCGCGACATCGTCGCGCTCGAAGGGAAACGCCGACGGAAGCACGATGTCCGCCATCTTGGCGGTGGCAGTCCACATGTTCTCGGTGACGATCACGGTCTCGGGGCGCCGGAAAGCCTCGGCCAACCGGTTGAGATCCTGATGATGGTGGAAGGGATTGCCGCCGGCCCACCAGACGAGCCGGATATCGGGCAGTTCGAGAACCTGTCCGTCGTAGTCGATCCGCCCGCCCGGATTTTCGAGCAGATCGGTGATCCGCGCCACCGGAATGAAGCTGCGGACCGGGTTGGAGCCTTGTTCGAATGCCGGCCCTTTCAGGCGCCGCACCGGCTGGCCGACGGAGTTGACGGCTGTCAGCCCGAAGGAGAAACCGCAGCCGCGCTTGCCGACATGACCCGCCATCGAGGCGAGAGCGATCGCCGCCCAGAACGGCTGTTCGCCACGCCGCGCCCGTTGCAGCGACCATGCGACGTTAACCAGGCTCGGCACGTCATGCAGGTCTTCGGCGATCTCGACGATGGTTTTCGCCGGCACGCCGGAAATGGCCGAGGCCCATTCGGCATCCTTGGCGATGCCGTCTGCCTCGCCGACCAGATAGCTCTCGAAATCGCAATAGCCGGTCGTACAGCGTCTCAGGAAATCGCAGTCGAACAGGCCCTGGCTCAGCAGCGTATGGCACATGCCCAGCATGACCGCGGCATCCGTATTGGGGCGGAGCGGTACATGCCGGACGCTCGGACCGGAGGGCGCATCGCTCGAAGCGGGGCTGAACACGACGATGCGCGTACCCTTGTCCTGGCAGCGCCGCAGCCATTCGACGGCGCGGTGGCTGCCGGTCCCTCCCGACTCGACCTGCGCATTGCTCAGCCGGAAGCCGCCGAACCCGACCAGCAGCTGACAGCCTTCGGAAATGTCGTTCCAGGACGGCGAGGTATCGCAGGCGTCCTTGTAGTCCGGTCCGAGGATATGCGGGAGAAGGACGGCCGCAGCACCATAGGAATAGCTGTTGACGGAAGAGGTGAAGCCGCCGGCGAGATTGAGCAGGCGCTTGAGCTGGCTTTGCGCATGGTGGAAACGGCCGGCGCTGGCCCAGCCGTAGGAGCCGGCGAAAATCGCCTGGTTGCCGTGAAGTTCGCGCACGCGCCGAAGCTCGCCGGCGATCAGGCCTGCAGCCTTGTCCCAGCTTATCTCGACGAAATCCTCGCGGCCGCGCGAAACGCCGGTGGCGGCAAGAGGCCCCTTCTCCAGCCAGGACTTGCGGACCATCGGGGCGCGAATGCGTTCCGGATGGTCGGCCAGATCCAGGTAACCGAGACCCATTTCCGAAGGGTCCGGATCGTGACGGAACGGCAGGAGCTTGCGCTTCCCGTTCGCATCCGTGCCGACTTCGTAAGTGCCGAAATGGGTTGCGAACAGATGCGTCATTTTCTCAAACCTCCAGTACGAAATGACGGTTGCCGACGGGCCGCAGAACGGCTTCCTCCCGCGGCAGGTTGGCGCCGACGTCGAAGACGAGCGGGCGGCGGTTCCGTTCGATATCCGGGTCGGGAACCGGGATCGCCGAAAGCAGCGCTTTCGTATAGGCATGCTGCGGGTTTTCAAAAATCGCGTCGCAGGGGCCGATTTCGACGATGCGCCCGCGCAGCATGACGGCCACCCGGTGGCAGAGATAACGGATCATCGACAGATCGTGGGCGATGAACAGGTAGGTCAGTCCCAGCTCGTCCTGCAGATCCTGGAACAGGTTGACGATCTGCGCCTGGATCGACACGTCGAGTGCGGTGATCGGCTCGTCGGCCACGATGAAGGCAGGATTGAGCGCGATCGCTCGCGCGATATTGACGCGTTGGCGCTGGCCGCCGGAAAACTCGTGCGGATAACGCTTCATGAAGGACGGATCGAGGCCGACTTTGGTAAACAGCGAGGCGACCCGATCCTCACGCTCGCGGCGCGAGCCGCCCAGTTTATGAACCTCCAGCGGTTCGCCGACAAATTCGCCCACCGTCATGCGCGGATTGAGCGAGGCATAGGGATCCTGGAAGATGACCTGCATGTCGCGCCGGTAAGGCTTCAACATCGCCTTGCTCAGGCCGGTGATATTCTCGCCCTTGTAGAGGATGTCGCCGCCGGTCGGCGCCTCGAGCTGCAGCAGCACACGGCCGGTCGTGCTCTTGCCCGAGCCGGATTCGCCGACAAGGCCGAGCGTCTCGCCGGGAGCGATGTCGAAGCTGACATTGTTGACGGCCTTCAGGGCCGGCGTCGAACCGCCGAACAAACGCTTCTCGCCGCCATAGGTCTTGCAGAGGTTCTGGACCGAAACCAGCGGCGTCATGTTGCTCTCGCTCATGGCTGCACCTGCGTGGCGGCAAGCTCGGCACGAAGATCGTACCAGGCGGCCGCCTTGTGGCCGGCAACGCTGCCCTCGACTTCGCCGAGCGGCGGCATCTCGATGCGGCAACGCTCGGTCGCGAAGGGATTGCGCGGCGCGAAAGGATCGCCGATCGGCTCTTTGGTCAGGTCCGGCGGATTGCCGGGGATCTGGTAAAGCCGGGTCACGCCTCGACGGCCGCCATGCGGCAGAGACTTCAGAAGGCCCCAGGTATAGGCGTTGCGGGGATCGTGGAACACGGCGCGGACCGGGCCGCGTTCCATGATCCGGCCGCCATACATGACCTGAACCGTATCGGCGAGGCCGGCGACGACGCCCATGTCATGGGTGATCCAGATGACGGTGGTGCCGATCTTTTTCTTGAGATCACGCACCAGATCGAGGATCTGCGCCTGGACGGTGACGTCGAGCGCCGTGGTCGCCTCGTCGGCGATCAGCAGCTTCGGATTGCACGAAATGCCGATCGCGATCATCACGCGCTGGCGCATGCCGCCGGAAAACTCGTGCGGATATTGTTTGGCGCGGCGGGCGGCATCGGGGATGCCGACAAGTTCGAGAAGTTCGACGACGCGGGTCCGCGCCTGGCTTGCCGACATGCCGAAATGCCGCCGCAGCGGCTCGGCGATCTGCCGCTCGATGGTCAGGACCGGATTGAGCGAGGTCATCGGATCCTGGAAGACGAAGCCGATTTCCTTGCCGCGCACTTCGAACAGGTCGCGTTGCGACAGCGCCAGCAGGTCGCGACCGTTGAACAGGACTTCGCCGCGGACGATGCGGCCGGGCGGCGTCGCGATCAACCCGACCATCGACAAGGCATGGACGCTCTTGCCCGAGCCGGATTCGCCGACGATGCCGAGCGTCTCGCCCTCTTCCAGGCTGTAGGACACGTCGTTGACGGCATGCACGATGCCGGCCGGCGTGTCGAACGCGACGGTGAGATTGCGGACCTCGAGCAAGGGTGCCATCGGACGCTCAGACCTCCAGATAGCCGCCGGCCGAGCGGGTCAGATACTCGCGGCCGGTCTCGGTGACGAGAACGGTATCGGAGATCTGCGTCGCGCAGACGCCGGGAACGCGGATATTGGGCTCGAAGGTGAAGATCATGCCCGGTTCGAGCACAAGCGAAGACGACGCGTCGAGCGAGGAATGTTCGTGTGCGCCAAGCCCGATCCCGTGGCCGATGCGGCCCGGAATGTTGGCACCATAACCACGCGCCTTCAGGCCCTCGCGGGTCTTTTCGAACAGGTCCTTGTAGGGCGTGCCGGGCCTGATCAGGGCATCGACCTCTTCGCGGATTTCGAGAATGGCGTCGAGCGCCCGCTTGTTGACCTCCGGGAGCGGGCCCATCGCGATGGTGCGCTCGTTTTCGGCGTGGATGCCGTTGGCGATCGTCCAGATCAACACCGAGACAGCCTCGCCGCGCTGAGGCTTGCGCTGGGTGGGGTTGTCGCAATTGTAGAACATGCGCGGCCCCGAGAGCACCCAGGTCGCCATGCCGTTCTGGACCCCGCCTTCCAGCGAGCCGAAGTCGCAGACCTCGACATCGGGATATTCGGCGGTCCACAGCGTGTTCATCGCATGCATGGAGGCGATGGCGACCTCCCGCTCGTTGCCGCCGGCGGCAAGGGTTGCGATCGCCGTATCCATGCCAAGATCGGCCGCCCGCGCGGCGATGCGGGCATTGGCGATCTCGTCCGGGTCCTTGATCAGGCGGCAATGGTCGATCAGATGGCTGACATCGGCGAATGCCGCGTCCGGCAGCGCCTTGCGCAACTGGCCGGCCCGCTGGATCGAAATGAATTCCTCCTCGATGCCGACGGTCTTGCCGGCCACGCCGAGATCGGCAAGGATCGAGGCCAGCGCATCCTGCCAGTTCGGCCCCATGGTGACCTTGGTCGACCAGGACCCGTAGAGGCGGATATCCGGCACCCAGGCGCTGGCGCGGCCGTGATCGTCGCGCAGCGCATGCACGAGCATGATCGGGTCATGGTCCGGGGTCAGGATGGCGATCACCGGGTGGGAATAGATGATCGGGTTGAAGCCGGTGAAATAGAAGCTGTTTTCCGGTTTGAAGGAGACGATGACATCGACGCCCTGCCTGGCCATCCCGGCCTTCAGGCGTCCGACGCGGGGCGGTAACGTGGAACGGGAAAGCTGGTTCATCGCATGGTCCTCAATTTCGGATCGAAATGATCGCGCAGCCAGTCACCCAGAAGGTTGACGCTGAGCACGGTCAGGAGAATGGCAATGCCGGGGAAGGTGACGATCCACCAGGCAGTCGAGATGTAGACGCGGCCATCGGCCAGCATGCGACCCCAACTCGGATTGGGCGGCTGGACGCCAAGCCCGAGAAACGAGAGCGCCGCGTCCATGATGATGATGCGGGCGAGTTCCAGCGTCGCGATCACCAGCGCCGGGGTCATGACGTTCGGCAGCAGGTGCTTGAGCATGATGCGCCAGGTCCCCGCACCGATCGCATGGGCCGACAGGATGAACTCGCGCTCGCGAAGGGCAAGCACCTGGCCACGGATGATGCGGGCGTAGCGGAGCCAGCTCGTCAAGGCGAGCACGATGACGAGGTTGCGGGTCGAGGGTCCGAGCGCCGCAACCACCAGAAGGGCCAGAAGCATCAGCGGCAAGGCGAGCTGGATATCGACGATGCGCATCAGGACGCGATCGACCATGCCGCGGTAGTAACCGGCGACAATGCCAAGCAGCGTGCCGACGATGCCGCCCAGGATGACGGCCGCGGCCGCAATCGCCAGCGTGATCCGGCTGCCGTGGACGATGCGGGACAGGATATCGCGGCCGAGTTCATCGGTGCCGAGCGGATGGGCGCCGGGCGAAAACAACCCCGTCCAGGTGGGAGCTGCCATGCGGGCAAGCAGGTTGGATCGCGTCGGCACCGGCAGGCCGAGATAGGGCGCGAGAATTGCGGCCAGCACGAAGACCGACACCAGCAGGAAACCGAACAGTCCGGCGCGGCTTTTCAGAAGGGCGAGGAAGAACGCTTTCATGACCGCACCTATCGCCGACGGATGCGCGGATCGAGCACGCCATAGAGCAAATCGACCGCTAAGTTTACGACGATGAAGATGGCGGCGACCAGTGCGACCCCAGCCTGGATGACCGGGAAATCCTGGGCCTGGATCGCCTGCATGATGATGCGCCCGACGCCAGGCCAGGCGAACACGGTTTCGATGACCACCGATCCCCCGAGAAGCTCGCCGGCGATGATGCCGATCATCGTAATCACCGGGATCAGCGCGTTTCGTGCGATGTGCCAGAAAAACACGGTGCGCGGCAGCAGGCCCTTGGCCCGCGCGGTTCGGACATAGTCTTCGCGCATGATGTCGAGCAGCGACGATCGGAGCAGACGGGCGATCGACGCCGACACGAAGACCGACAGCGTCAGTCCCGGCAGCACCAGATGCGCGATGGTTCCCGAGCCACCCGTCGGGAACCAGCCGAGATCGACCGAAAATACCAGGATCAGCATGATGCCGAGCCAGAAAACCGGGGTCGCCTGGCCCAGAAGAGCCGCCACCATGACGATGAATTCCGAGATGGTGCCGCGTTTCAGCGCCGCGATGGCACCGGCCACCGCTCCGATCAGCGTCCCGAACAAAAGCGCGGTTCCGGCGAGCGTGGCGGTCACCGGCATGCGTTCGAGAACGACATCCATGGCAGGGCGCTGGTGCTGGAAGGAAACGCCGAAATCGCCCCGGACCATGGCCAGCACGGAGATGAGATATTGTTCGAGGATGGGGCGATCGAGGCCAAGCGAAGCCCGAAGCGCGTCGAGGTCCTGCTGGCCGGCGCCGACCGGCAGCAGAAGCACGGCCGGGTCGCCGAGAACGCGGCTCACGAAAAAAACGATCGTGACCACGCCCCATATGGCGAGAAGCGATTCTGCCAGCTTGCCGACAAGATAGCGAGTCACGGCCAGCACCCCGTGCGATAGAGGATGACGGTCGTCATTCGGCCGCTCCCTTGAGGATGGCCGGGATCATCGCGGCGGAATCCGTCCACTCGTCGCCGAGCAGCTCCGGCGTTTCAAAGGCGACGAGATTGGCGAAATGGGTTTCGCGGTCGGCGACGAAGAGATTGCGGGCGATGCCGCGGGCAAGCCGACGACCGCCGTCGCTGACCGCCGGTATATCGCCCGACAACTTGCCGTGGCTGAGCGAGGCCGGATAGTTGAAGCAATGGACGAGATGCAATGACGGGCAGCTGCCGGGAAGCTTTTCGAGAAATTCGAAATCGGGACCAAGATAGGGAGATGTGGCGAGCTCGCCGTTTTCCATGCCCTTTTCGGGCGTGAAGACGTCGCTCCAGAACTGGATATAAGGCGCAAAATGCTTGAGTTCGGGGCGGCGATCGAGATCGACCCGGAAGCCGGTGGCGAAGATCGCGAAATCATAGTCGACATCGCCGCCGCTCGTTTCGACGACGATATGGTCGCCGCTTTCCCGTAGGCCGGTCACCGCCGTGCCGAGGAAAAACCGGCTGTTTTGATGTTGCGACACCCGCAGGGTGGAATCGCGCGGCGGCGGTGTCTGGGCGCCGAGCACATAGTCGAGAAATTTCCATTTCCACGCATCGCTGAGGCCGGCAAAACCCTGGACGACACCCTGGCTGGCGATGCCGGTGAATTTGTTGATGCGAGGGAGTTCCTTGCGCCGGATGATCATATCGACCTGGCCGGCACCGGCTTCGAGCGCGGTTGCCGCATTGTCCATGGCGGAAGCCCCCGCCCCGACGACCGCGACGCGCTTGCCCTTCAGGGCCGGGAAATCGATCTCGTCGGCGGAATGGGCCCAGAATTTTGACCGTACGCGCTCGACGAATTCCGGCACGTAACCGCCGCCGAGGCCGTCGCGGCCGGTCGCCAGAACCACGTGCCGCGCATAAAGTCGTTCCTGTCTGCCGCTTTCAGCATCCCAAACGTCGAGAGCGATCAGGTCTTGGCTGACCGGGGTCATCTCGGTGACGGTGACGAGATTGCGGACTGGCAGTTGAAGCACGCGGCGGTACCAGACCAGGTAGTCCATCCACTGCGATTTGGGGATCTTGCCGAGCGCGTCCCATGCCTGCGCGCCGAACTGCGAAACATACCATGCCCTGAATGTCAGCGCCGGCAGGCCCAGCGCCGGCCCCGGCAGCTGTTTGGGAGAGCGCAGCGTTTCCATGCGCGCGAACGTCACCCACGGTCCCTCCTGCCCTTGGGGAGAGCGGTCGAGGCAGACGACGTTATGGATGCCGAGCATTTTCAGCGATGCGGTCGCCACCAGGCCGCACATGCCGGCGCCGATTACGACGGTATCGAAAACTTGGACACCATCATATTCGGTCGCCGGCACCCACTCCTTGGGAGGGAGCTCGAGAAACGACAGGTCCTCGGCAAGCCGCCGTTCAAGCGCTTCCAGACCTTTCATCCGTTGTGCGTCCTGCGCCTTCAAAATCACTGCTCCTGTGCGTTCGCGCCGGCGCCGAAAGTCGCATCCGCCACGCGTTCGATATGGCCGGGATCATGCGCCACGAAGCCTGGGATGCGAGCGGCCGACATCCTGATGATCAACTGGATGAGCTCCAGAACACCTTCCGAAAGCGGCTTGGAAGCGGCCGAGAAAATGCCCCAGAGAAACGGGATGTCGACATCGAGCGGGCGGATCTCGACGTTCTTGAGCTGCAGGCCATAGGCGGTCGCGGGCTCCACGATCGAGACGCCGAAACCCGTGGAGGCGAGCTGCAGCGCATTCAGCGCCGCATTGGTATCGACGACACGCGATGGCCGGACATCGGCCGCCTGCAGCGCCTGATTGACGCGGCGACGCAGCCGGAAGGGATTGGCCATGGTGATGAGGCAGCGGTCGGCCAGGTCGCGAACGGAGATGATGTCCTTGCCCGCCAGAGGATCGTCCGCCGCCACCGCAGCAACGCAAGGCGCTTGAAACAGGCCGTGCACATCAAGGCCCGGATGCTCGACCGGTAGTGAAGCGACGCAGAAATCCGCGGTGCGGGCAAGCGCCGACTGGACGGCCGCCTCGGCCGAAATGCTGCGCAGATGCACATTCCGCGGAAGGAGGTCCGCCGGCATTTCCGCAAGCGCGAGCGGAACCAAACCGCTTGCGAATGCCGGGATCGCAGCGATCTCGATCGGCGCCGGCTCTTCCGAGAGAATATTCCTGGCACGCTCCTTGAGCTGGCCGATACCGGTCAGGAACCGCTCGGCATCCGAATGAAAAGCGACCGCCCGCGATGTCGGCGTGATGCGCGGACCGTTGCGGTCAAAAAGTGCGAAACCGACGGAGGATTCAAGTTCCTGAATGAGCCGCGTCACCTGCGACTGCGAGCGGTCGAGCAAGCGGGCCGCAGCGGTGATGCTGCCTGCCGACATGACTGCGAGGAACACTTCCAGCTGCTTGATTTCCATCGCCGACCCATAATGCGCAAAATGCAGCATCGACTATTGTTAATTCAAATATCGCATACTCAAAAAAATGCGCAACGTATAAATTGCCCAAATGATAAGCTGGGCAGTAGACCCTCTCTTCATCAGGCCAATGGGAACACGAGGTTGCGCCAATGACGACGATGCGACTGTGCTTGCCGCTACGCGTTTCCGTTTCCAGCCGGTTGACCAGGTCAACAACGTCGAAGAAGCGGCCACGCGCGTTTTGTTGCGGATGTCGGTAGCGGCCGGAGAGGCTCATCTGTCCCTCAATAGCGAGCCGCAGATTTGCATGCGATGAAAGCGATCCGCAAACCTGAGACCCTTGCAGTGCCCTTCATGAGCAGCCTGCGCGTAAAGCCCGCATCGCTCGGCTATCTGACATCTTTTGACATCGAGCGGGAATTCTGACGGCTTTCCAAGGTTCGCGCGGCCAAATTCGGGTCCAAATGACCGATAACCTGGCATTATCGACGTTGTCTTGGGCACTTGAATGCGACAATATTTTTATGTAGAAATCTAGAAAGAACGCTATTTTTCTATATGAGAGCTATCCACATGAGCCTCAGCATCAAGGATCCGGAAGCCCATCGCCTGGCACAGGCGATCTCCCACGCCACGGGAGAAAGCATGACCCGTGTCGTCACCGAGGCGTTGCGTGAGCGTTTTGCCAAGATCGAACGCCGAAAAGGCCGGGCCAGCGTCGAGGAGCTTCTCGCGATCGCAGATCGCGCTGCAGCGAACGTCAAACGCCCCTATGTCGATCATGCCGATTTCCTTTATGACGAGAACGGCCTGCCAAAATGATCGTCGACACTTCGGCGCTGGTCGCAATTCTTTATCGTGAGCCCGAGGCGGCGAGGTTTGTTAAGGCCATCCATGAGGTCGAGCTCACGCGGATCAGCGTAGCGAACTACGTGGAGTTATCGATGGTGGTGGAAGGCCAGCTCGGCCTTGATGGTATGCGCCAGGCCGAGGCTTTCCTCCGGCGCGCCGGCATCATCGTCGAGCCTGTCACTCTTGATCACGGCGAACTGGCCCGACAGGCTTTTCTGGATTTCGGTAAAGGCCGTCACAAGGCCGGTCTCAACTTCGGCGACTGCTTTGCTTATGCTCTGGCGAAAGCGACTGGCGAACCGCTGCTGTTTAAGGGTAACGACTTCTCTCAAACCGATGTCCAGGCGGCGTAACCACGGCCGACGATGCAATGTCGACCGGATCCGCTCAAGCCATCGTGCTGGCTGATAACGAGCCCCCTGCCCTGCCGGCGCATCGGCAAGATCTGACCGAACGTGCCCGTGGTTATGTCGAGGCGGCAAGCTCCTCCAATACCCGTAAGGCCTACGCCTCGGACTGAAAGCATCCGCCGCCTGGTGTCGGCCCATCAGCGGGTTCACCGTCAGGCGATCAGCCTCGAAATCACTGCTTCCGCCTTCCGAGGCGGGCGTGAGATAGATACGGGTATAGGCGGACGCGGTGGCTCCGATGTCGCGCCGCTTGGCGTCCAGGATCAGACCAAGGCCAGCGGCCTGCTTCATTCCGAGGGATAGGGCTGCCAGACCGGATTCGAAAACGAGAAAAAGCTGTCCGCGGCGAATACCACCACTTCTTCGACCTGAGGCGAGAAATGTCCATCCTCACAGCGTGATCACCGCATGTTCCAACAAATCGAACAGATATACGCTACCGTCGTGTCGTGGCGCGCTTAACTTCTCAAATCCTCGACGTGCTCGACCTATCGCCTTGGACGATGGACATCAGAGTCACCATCGAAACCTGCCAGGCAATTCGGCCGGCGTCTCGATCAAGCGGTCCGCCCCGGCGATCTCCAGTTCCTCGCGGCTGCCATATCCCCACAGGACACCAATCGCCCGCATGCGGTTGGCATGAGCGCCGGCGACGTCGAATTTGCGATCGCCGACCATGATGCACTGATCCGCGGTCAGACCGTTCTCCGCCAGAATGTGGGAGATCAATTCCGGCTTGTGGTCGATATCCTGGCCGGGCACCGAACCGTAGATGCCGTCGAAAAGCGGAGCCAGATTTTTGTTCTCAAGAATCTTCCGAGCAAACACCGCCCGTTTCGACGTTGCCAGATATAAGCTCACACCCGTTTCCCGCATCGCAAAAAGAGCGTCTGCAATTCCGTCGTAGAGCTCGCTGAGCAGCAGGCCCCGCGTCCCATAGTCTTCACGATATGCCTCGACCGCTTCCGACACGCGACTGTCGCCGAATGGCTGGAGAAGATAGCGCATGACGTCTTCGATCGGCGGCCCGATGATCGAGGCGATGTCCATTGCCGGATCTGTCGTATGGCCGAGAGCCCGCAAGGCCGCGCGGCAGCTGGACAGGATGCCCGGCTCTGAGTCGATCAAGGTCCCATCGAGGTCGAGAAGAATGGCTGAAGGCGAAGACATAAGGAAACTCACTTTCCGATCATATAGAGGCTCAATAACTGATGTATGGATGGCAACCATTGCATCCAGTTCTGCAAACTGGATCGGTCCTGTGCAACATTTTCAATGTCGCGTTTCAGCCATCATGCTGCTGATGAGATCGATCGCATCCTCGCCCTTCAGCGCGCTCTCCCACATCCTGCGGGCAATTTCCTCATGCAGTTTCACGCCTTCCAGCGATGCGGTGATGATCCCGACCCCGACCCTGACGTTTGGCTGTTCTCCAAGGCGAAACGGGCTGATCGCAAGAACAGAGCGCCCCGCCTGCCGAAAGATCTGAAAATTCGTCGCCGGAACAAGGCCCGGCACAACCGCTATCTGAACGCCAATGGACGGCTTTTTGACGAGCTCGACAATGTGTTTTACCTCGGACCTGGCCATGGACTGTCGATTTCGCCGGTCCGAAGCTGAGAGATCATCGCGCCCAATCAGCCCATTCGACAAAAACCGTCGCAGCTCGGAGGCTGCGATCAGGTTGACCAGGAGGGGGCGGCGGCGTTGATAGGCTTCCTTACGCTCCCGGAGGACCAACAGAAGCCTGTCGATGGCCGTCGCGGTCTCGTCGTCCTTGGATCTCAGGTCATCCATCGCAAGCGCGAGCATCTCGTCATATGCTGGCGACGTCAGGAGATAGGAAAGAGGACCGAAGAAGCCGATGATCTGCTCGCTCTCGGCCTCAATCTGACGCATTCGCTCGAAAAAACCCAAGGCGGTATCCACATATTCGATACCTACCCCCAGGAGATTGGGCAGAGAGACGTCCAGCACACGGCTGATGCGAACGAGGGTTTCAATCTTGAGGATTTCTCCTTTTTCCGCCCGGTAAAGGGCGGCACGGGAAACGCCGAGCTTGTCGGCAAGCATTTCAGGAGACAGGCCGTGCGCCAGGCGATACGCATTCAGCCGCTGGCCGATATCCTTCAGTATGCCGGCCTCCTCCGCCGGCATCGTTCGCCTTTCCGACATCAGCGATTCTCCTCATTGAGAACGAGGGATACTTCATTTTATATGCCTTGTCTAAATATTATGGACATCGTCTAAATTTTGAGATAGCTCGTTTACAACATCAAAAAAGGGGACGTGATAATGATGAAAGCAATTGCAGCAATCCTGCTTGCCGCAGGGACACTGGTCAGCTCCGCCGTTTCCGGTATCGCGCAGAACCTGACGCCGGTGAAGTTCTCGCTAGATTGGACCTTGCAGGGGAACCATGCCATCTGGGGTCTTGCCCTTAAAAACAAAGATTTCCAGGCCAATGGGCTGAACGTCACCATGGACCGGGGCTATGGCTCGGGCGATACCATCGTTAAAGTCGCAGCGGGCGCCTACGACATCGGGTTCACCGATATCAATTCGCTCATCAAGTTCAATGCCGAAAACCCCGATCGGTATCTGATTGCGTTCTATCAGGTGTTCGACAGGACCCCCAACTCGATCATTACTCTTGCCAAGAGCGGCATCAAGTCGCCGGCAGACCTTGCCGGCAAGAAGATCGGTGCTCCGGAAGCCGATTCAAGCCGCCTGATGTTCAGCGCGTTCGCCAAGGCAAACAAGATCGACCCCGCCTCGATCAACTGGGTCACCATCGCGCCGAACCTGCGTGAGACGATGCTGGTGCAGGGCCAGGTGGATGCGATCTCCGGCTTCTCCTCGACGTCTGTCTTCAACCTCATTTCGGCTGGCGTACCGGAAAAGGATATCACTGTGCTTGGTTATGCCGACAATGGGCTCGACCTTTATGGAAGCGCGCTGGTTGCAACCCCGAACTATATCGCCAAGCACCCGGACGTCATCAAGGGCTTCGTCAAGGCCTCGATCGCCGGCACCATCGCTCTCCTGAAAAACCCGGAGGCCGGCATGCAGGCGATGAAGGAAATCGAGCCGCTCTATGACGTCAAACTCGAGGCGGCACGCCTGAAATTCCTGTTGGACAAGGGTGTTCTGAAATCCCCTTCGTTCGAAGCGAATGGTCTCGGCTACGTAGATCCTGCCCGCATGGCGTTGACGATCAAAACGAACAGCGACGCCTACAAAATCGCGGCACCCGCTGCCGATAAGGTCTACACGACCGAATACCTCCCGCCGTCAGCCGAACGGATGCCGCCCAAGTAAGCAATTCCCAGCAAGCATCTCATAATCGTTCCGAAACGACATTCCTGGCGGCCCGGATGAAGAACCTCGTCGAATTGATTGACGTCAGCCTTTCCTACGGCAAGACGCCGGCGGTATCAGGCCTTAATATGAAGGTCGAAGAAGGGTCCTTCGCGGCGGTGGTCGGACCGTCCGGCTGCGGGAAATCCTCGCTGATGAAATTGGTGACGGGCTTGATGCCCGCCACCACCGGCGCCGTTGTGGTCGATCAGCACGAAATCTCAGGCCCGGTCAGCATCGTCGGAATGGCGTTTCAAAATCCGAATCTTTTGCCCTGGCGGACGACATTGGAAAACGTCCTGCTCCCTCTCGAAGTCGTTCGTCCCGAGCGCCATCAGTTCCGCGCGAAGAAACAGGAATTCGTCGACCGGGCCATGGATCTTCTGCGGATCGTGGGACTGGAGAGTTTTGCAAGTCATTATCCGTGGCAGCTTTCCGGCGGCATGCAGCAACGCGTGTCTCTTTGCCGGTCGTTGATCCACCAGCCGCGACTGCTGATGCTCGATGAGCCCTTCGGTGCACTCGATGCATTCACGCGCGAGGAATTGTGGGATGTGCTGCAGGCGATCTGGCTGGAACGGCACTTCACGGCCATTCTGGTGACCCACGACCTCAGAGAGGCGCTTTATCTGGCAGACAGCGTTCATGTGATGTCCAACAGGCCGGGCCGGGTTGTTCGGACGGTCGACACGTCGGCGTTCAGCCGGCCGAGAGGCGAGCAGACCTTCCTGGATCCCGCGTTCAACGCAAACGTCATGGACCTGCGCTCGGATATCCGCTCGCAAAGAATGCCGATTGAAATCGCACCCGCAAAACCAGCAGGAAAGGCATGATGAGCATGTTGGAACGTGTCGGCCCTGTGGCTTTGCCGGTTATCCTGCTTGTCCTGTGGGAGCTCGCCTGCAAAGCTTTTGATATCCCGCCTTTCGTCCTGCCATCCCCCACGATGATCGCAGCGGCCCTTTATGAGAACGCCTATATCATCTGGTTTCATTCGAGCCAGACGCTGCTAACGACGGTCATCGGCTTCGCCGTCGCGGTGGGATTCGGCGCGGTTCTCGGTGTGCTGGTGGGATCGTCCAGGCTCGCCTATACGAGCCTTTATCCGCTGCTCGTCGGCTTCAACTCGGTGCCGAAGGTTGCGATCGTACCTATCCTTGTCGTGTGGTTCGGCATAGGCACCATACCCGCCGTGATCACCGCGTTCATGCTGAGCTTCTTCCCGATTGCGGTAAACGTTGCGACAGGTCTCGCGACAATCGAGACTGACCTGCGCGACGTCTTGCGCTCGCTGGGCGCAAGTCAACTCGATGTCGTCCGCAAGGTCGGCATTCCACGTTCCATGCCTTACCTGTTCGCGTCGCTGAAGATCTCGATCACGCTTGCATTTGTGGGATCCGTCATCTCGGAAACGCTTGCCTCCAACCGGGGTATCGGAACGCTGATGACCCAGGCGTCCGCCAATTTCCGGATCCCGCTTGTGTTTGCAGGCCTTGTCGTCATCGCGCTCATGGGCGTCCTCATGTATATGATTTTCGCCTTCATAGAACGCCGCATGACCGGCTGGGCGACGCGGGGAGCCACCTTCGGCATCGGCGGCTAGTTAGCCCCTTTGGGCAGCGCGAGATGCGCCGCGATCATCTCCGCCACATGACCAAACCCGCAGATACCCAGCTCCGCGGGTTTTGTGCCTGGCCCCGTCGCCAACACCGGCACCCGCTCGCGGGTGTGATCGGTGCCCACCCAGGTCGGGTCGTTGCCATGGTCTGCGGTGATGATCAAGAGATCATCGCTACGCAGACGCCCTGTCAGTTCCGGCAGGCGAGCGTCGAAGGTTTCGAGCGCGCGGGCATAGCCTGAAACGTCGCGGCGATGGCCCCAGAGACTGTCGAACTCGATGAAATTGGCAAAGACCAGATCGCCCGGCTCGGCACGGCGGCACCAGCCAAGCACATGGTCGAAGAGCGCCATGTCGTCCCTGCCCTTGGAGACGTCAGTAATGCCCTTGTAGGCAAAGATGTCGCCGATCTTGCCGACCGCATGGACCGCACCGCCTGCAGTAACCACCCGGTCGCAGATCGTTCCGTCCGGAGGGGCGATGGCAAAATCCTTGCGGTTTGCGGTGCGGACAAAGGCGCCTGGCGCCGCGCCGACGAAGGGCCTGGCAATGATCCTGCCGACATTCAGCGGATGAAAGATTTCGGCGGCGATCCGGCAAAGATCGAGCAGACGGTCGAGACCAAAATGGGCTTCATGGGCTGCAATCTGCACGACGCTGTCGGCGGAGGTATAAACGATCGGCTTGCCGGTCGCGATGTGTTCGGCACCGAACCGGTCGAGCACCTCGGTGCCCGAAGCATGGCAATTCGCAAGCGTTCCGGGGATGCCTGAGCGTGTTGCGAGTTCGGCCATCAGCTCATCCGGAAATGCCGGTATCGTGCGCGAGAAATAATGCCAGTCACGGGTGACCGCCACGCCGGCGAGCTCCCAATGACCGCTCTGGGTATCCTTGCCCGCAGAGATTTCCTCCGCCGCACCCCAGCGACCGATCGGTGCCGCGCCGAGACCGGGCGCCGTCCTGCCCGACGCGAGCTGGATCGCTGCACCCAATCCCAATGCGTCGAGGTTCGGAACTTTCAGCAGACCGCTGCGCCCCTCTTCCGCACGCCCAGCGGCACAGGCCTCGGCAATATGAAGCACGGTATTCGAGCCTTCGTCCCCGTAGCGGGCCGCATCCGGCGCGCCGCCACAGCCGACGGAATCGAGGACACAGAGGAAAACACGCGCCATGACCTAACCAGTCAGCTCAGTTGAAACCGGCCGAGCGAACGGCGGCGGATCAGTTCGATGACCTCGTAGAAGGCCCAGCCGATCAGCGACAGCAGGAGCACCATGCCGATGACGACGGCAGTATCGCTGTTTTCCTGGCCGGAGGACAACAGATAGCCGATGCCCTCGTTGGCGCCCATCAATTCGCCGATGACGGCGGCGGTCATCGCAAGTGTCGTTGCAACCGCCATGCCGGCAAGCACCGCCGGCAGCGCCGACGGCAGTTCGATATGCCAGAAGCTCTGCCAGGGGCTGAGCTTCAGCACCGCGCCGAGATCACGAAAACTGCCTTCCCCGTAACGCAGACCGGTCACCATGCCGGACATGACGGGGAAAAAGGTGACGATCGCGATCAGCACGATCTTGGGCGTTGGCCCGATCCCCAGCCACAACAGCAGCAGGGGCGCGATCGCGATCTTCGGTGCGGTCTGCAGAAGCAGGATAAGCGGCGTGGCAAAGCGTTCGACCCGGGGAAGCCGCGCGAAGACGACTCCGGCAAGAATGCCGACCGCCGTCCCGATTACAAAACCTGCGACGATCTCCGTGAGCGTAACGCCGATGTGCCGGAAAAGCTTGGCATTTTCGAACAGGAAGAGCAGACGTGCGAACACCTCCAGCGGTCCCGGCAGAAGGAATGCCGGAACCCTGAAGATGACGACGATCGCCGTCCACAGGACGAGGGTTGCGATCAAACCCGCTATGCCACGCAGGATCATGTCTACTTACCGATCGTCGACGGATCGACGACGAAGTCGGCCGCCTTGGGGGCGCTGTCGATGACCTTGTACTGCGCCAGGATATCGGCGTTTTTCTGCCAGGCGGCCAGATCGGCGGCACCCAGGCCCTTCTGCTTTGTCAGCGCGCTCTGCCAGACGGACGGCACGAAGGTCTGTTCGAAGGCGGTCGTCAGAATGGCCTTCTGGTCTTTCGGCCAGGTCGGCGTGTATTTGGCAAGCGAGATGTCGAGCGCATCGCCGATATGACCATCGATGACCCATTCATAGGACTGGGTCACGGCGGTGGTGAAGCGCTTCACCAGATCCGGGTTTGCCGAAAGCTTCTTCGAACTGGTGACGACGACGTTGCCGAAGGACGGGAGGAAATCGTTCGACAGGATCATCGTGACCTTGGTGCCGTCGGCTTCGAGATTGTATTTGCGAAGCTCGGAGAAGACGATCGCATCGACCTGGCCGGCCTGAAGCGACTGCACGATGGCACCGGTCGCGACGACCTCGACGCTGACGTCGTCGAGGCTGAGGCCGGCCTGCTTGAGACCCACCTGGAGCTGAAGATAGTTGGGGCTGGCAAGGCTGGTAACGGCGATCTTCTTGCCCTTCAGGTCCTTGTAGGTCTTGATGCCACTGGAGCCCTTGGCCAGAAGCGCGCCGATGCCGCGCTGATAGGTCGTATGGACGACCTTGACCGGCAGGCCGTTGGCGGCAGCCGCCACCACCGCATCACCGTTCGGGAAACCGAAATCGACATTGCCGGCGGCGATGTTCGTCAGGATGTCGGCGGCAGCAGCATAGATGAATTCGACTTCGATGCCGTTCTTCTCGAAAATGCCCTTGTCGACGCCGGCATAAAGCGGCGCGTAGAAAGGGGCGGCTGCGCCATCGATCTGCAGCACGACCTTGTCGGCCGCTGCAGCGATCGACGCGAAGAAGGGCGAGGTAAGAAGAGCGAGCAGGCTTGCCGCGGTCGTCACGCGAAACTGGATCATGGTTGGCTCCTAAGTTCCCATTTTTGTGGAGGAAAATGCCCTTCCCGCAATGCGCAGAAGGTTTCGCTGGGTTGCCTCATAGTCGTCGAGCCAATCATCGGTGGCGCGATTTCCGTGGACACCAAGTAGGCAGCCGGTTTCGAGGCCAATCGCCCCGCCGACCGTCAGCGTGATCTCGCTCTCCATCTCGACGCCGACGGCACCTTGAGCCTGGAAGCGGTCGATGAAATTGGCGGAGATATCGGCGCCACCGTCGAGCGGACGATAACGGCGGTCCTGGCCGAAATAGTAGCTGTCGGTCGAAGCGACCATGCCCGGCCGGCAGGTCAGGCCTAACTCGGCCGCGGCGGCAACGAGGCCTCGGGTTATCTGCGGTAAAGCCTTTGCTTCGCCTCCGGCTGCCCGATATGTCATGGCAGTGCCGGTATCGCCGATTGCCCTGTCGACCGCGATGAATGAGCCGACGGTGTATTCCGCGACGAGCGCTGACATGCCGCCGATCCGGATGACGCGCCTGGCGCCGAGCATGGCGAGTTCCACAAGGGCGATTTCGGTCGAAGGGCCACCGATGCCTGTCGAACAGATGGTCAGCCGCTTTCCTTCGTAACTGCCGGTGATGACGGCGAATTCGCGCTTGCGGCCGAAGTCCTGCACGTCTTCCAGCATGTCGGCAAGCAGCGCCACGCGATCCGGATCACCAGGGGTCAGCACGTTTTCGGCAATGTCGCCGGGACCGCAAGGCAGATGCGGCGGGCGGCCGTTCTTCCAGGGAAAGGCAGCGCTGGTCCTAGCCATTCTTCGCACCCTTCCAGGAGAGAAGCCGGCGTTCGAGAATGGTCAGCGCGACATGCAGGACCAGGCCGAGTACAACGGTCATCAGGACGGCTGCGAACAGAAGCGGCGTCTTGTAGGTGGCCGATGCGAAGGTCATCAGGTAACCGAGCCCGACCTTTCCGGACATCCATTCCGCCAGAACCGCACCGACCAGCGCCTGCACCGCGCCGATCTTCAGACCGACGAAGATCTCCGGCATTGCCGCCGGCAGTTCGATCTGGCGAAAGCGCTGCACGGCGCTGAGGCCGAGCAGCTTCGAAAGATCCTTCATCTTCGGATCGAGCGTTCGGAAACCGGCGACCGCACCGACGAAGACGGGAAAGAAGACCAGCGAAAAGATCAGGATGATCTTGGAGAGCACGCCGAAGCCGAACCAGACAACGAAGAGCGGCGCAAGCGCGATCTTCGGCGCCGTCTGCAGGATGACCAGCGGCCCGTCGAGCCAGACAGCGAGCTTCGGAAAGCGGGTCATGACATAGGCAATCGCAATGCCGGCAATGCAGCCGAGGATCAGGCCAAGGACGATGTTCTGGAGCGTGAAGCCGAGATGCAGCCAGAGTTCGCCGGTGAGCGCGATGGTGACCAGCGCATTCCAGGTGCGCAGCGGCGACGGAAGAAGAAAGGTCGGCAGGGCCATCGGCCCCGTTGCAAACCACCAGACAAACAGGAGCGCGGCAAGCGCCAGCGTGTAGTCGACCGCCGCGGAAAAGCGCCTGTTCATCAATGCGCCTCCCCGGCCGGCGTCCGCAGATCGCGGCGAAGCTGGGCGACCAGCGCGTGATAGGCCGGATCGAGCTTGGTCTGTTCGCCACGAGGACGAGCAAGCTCGACAGTATGGACGCATTGGAGCTTGCCCGGACGGGCCGTCATGACCATCACCCGATCCGCCAGATAGGCGGCTTCGTCGACGCTGTGAGTGACCAGCAGGATCGTCTTGCCGGTCGACTGCCAGATGCGCAGCAGTTCGTCATTGAGATTGTCGCGGGTCATGAGATCGACGGCGGAAAAGGGCTCGTCCATCAGCAGGATCGGCGGATCATCGGAAAGCGCGCGGGCGATCGCTGCACGCTGGCGCATGCCGCCGGACAGCTGGCGCGGCAACGCCTTTTCGAAACCGGCAAGCCCGACCATCTTGATCAGGTCGAGGGCCGTCTTGTCGCCCTGAGCCCTGGCAACGCCGGCTGTATCGAGCGGGAAACGGACGTTGTCGACAATGGTCTTCCACGGCAGCAGCACGGGCTCCTGGAAGACAAAACCGACGGGGCGCTTGCGGCCGGAGACGTTGAGCGTGATCGAACCGCCGGTCGCCTGGTCGAGGCCGGAAATCAGCCGCAGCAGCGTGGACTTGCCGCAGCCGGACGGCCCGACGATCGAGATGAACTCGCCTTCCCTGATGGTGATGCTGACAGGCTCCAGCGCCGTCACCGTCCCGTGGTCAGCCACGAATGTCTTGTGAACACCCGCGATATCGATCATCCGCTCCGACTGCGCCACCCAAAAACTCCCTGCCTTGCTGGGGAAACAATTGATCCGCGAGGAGATAAATCCCCTTGGATGGCCCGCCTGCCCCGGAAAGGCGTCAAGCTTTCACAAAACTTTCACGGGCGCAACAAAAATCTCAAAGATGAGATTAGTATCAAAATTGCTTTCCATGTGCGGTTTCGCGCCCTGATAGAACTCAAGCGGCCGCCTGTCTCTTGAGGACCGTTTTCTCGATGAAATCGGCCGCCTGATCGCCCTTGAGGCTACGCCGCCAGAGCTGGTCGGTAATGCCACCATAGAGCTGAACCGCCTCCGCGGCCGCAGTAATGGTGGCGACGCCAACGCGGATATTGGCGAACGAACCGAGCCGGAAGGGGCTGACCGCCACCTGTGCCTTGTCGGCACGCTTGAAGATCTGGAAGCTTGCGCCGGGCATGGAATCGATTACGACGCCGATCTGAACGCCGATCGGCTGCTCCCGCAGCATATGCACGACATGCTCGATTTCGGCGCGGGCGGCGGCCTGGCGTTCCGACAGTCTAACACCCGGATGATCATGGGCGCCGACGAACCCGACACGGCCGAACTCCTCCAGTTCAGCGGCCGAAACCAAGCTGACGATGCTCGGGCTGCGCCTGCGGAACGTCTCCTTGCGGGCCTTCAGGATATCCATCAAAGCTGAGATTTCCCGGATCGCCGTCTTTCGGTCACTGACGTCCTGAGGAATGCTTTCATCGAGTACCGTCGGCAGAAGCTCATCATAGCGGTCGGTCGTCAGCAGATACGAAATCGGCCCGAACATCACGGTGATCTGGTCCACATCCTCCTCAAGCTGGCGCATCCGCTCGAAAAAACTGACAGCAGAAGCAATATACTCGACGCCGACGCCGAGCAGGGTCGGCAGCGAGACGCCAAGCAGATCGGCGATCTTGCCAAGCGTGTCCACCTTCGGCGGCTTGCCGGACTCGTAGCGATAGATCGCAGCCCGCGAAACGCCGGCCTTGGCAGCGAGCTCCTCAGGGGTAAACCCCGCCCCCATCCGGAACGCGCGAAGGCGACGACCGACATCCTCTGTGGAACTCACGAAGTCCAAGGCGATTCCTCCCGTCATCCTGTTGCCAAACCTTCGACTCCTTAAACAAAAACTGGAATAATCGCAATGTAGTTAATCTTCATGCGATAATTCTCATTTTTGAGAATCGTCTTGACAGCTTTCGCACTTCCACAATAGGCTCTGTTTTTGGACCCCGAACGCAGGGAGCACCCTATGACGTCCGACTACCACCTTCTCCGACGCTGATCCAAAGCGAGCGACCCCGTGCGACGGTCAGGGCGAAGTGCTGAAGCCCGACGTCGCCCACCCACCGACATTCCGATCCGATAGGCGGTCCATCCGCCGAGGGCATTATTTTTCTTGATTCCGGACACCGCCATGCCAGCAAGCCTTTGCGTCGTCTCCGATTTTGCTCCCACCGCCGCTCCCGTGCGTCACTCCGTCCATGAGGTAGACTGCCGGGTCAAAGCGCATGAATGGGTAAACGGCCAATATCGCCTTCTTACGCTTTCCGCGCCGCGTTCGGTGCTGGATTGCCAGCCGGGGCAGTTCTTTCACCTGCTCTGCCCGCAGACGGATCGGTTTCAGCCTTATCTGCGCCGGCCGATGAGCATCTATTCCTGCGATCGCGAAAACGGCGACCTCGCGTTCCTCTACAAGGTCGCGGGCGAAGGCACCGGCGCTCTCGCCGGCCTCGAAACCGGCAATGTCCTGAACATCGTCGGTCCACTCGGCCAAGGGTTCGAGATCCGGCCCGAATGGCGCCGCCCGCTGCTCATCGCCCGCGGCGTCGGGCTTGCGACACTCGCCCCGCTGGCGCAGGAATGTGCTCGCCTCAGACTGCCGCTGACGGCAATCTGCAGCGCGCGCTCGCCCGATCTGCTGATGTCGACCGACCTCTTCCGCTCCTTCGGCGCGGAAGTCGTCACCGTGACGGATACTGAAGGCAATTCGGATGTCGAAAGCCTGATGCCCCTGATCGAGGGCCTGATCCGCAGCCGCGGCATCGACGCTTTCTTCACCTGCGGCTCGGCGCGGCTGATGCGCATGCTGCAGGAGATCGGCGCCCGCCACGGCATCGGCGGACAAGTAGCGCTCGAACAGCACATGGCCTGCGGCATCGGCATGTGCCAGGCCTGCGTGCGACCTTTTCGGCACGAGGACGGCGCCGTAAATCTCCGGGTTTGCCGCGAGGGACCGGTCTTCGATCTCCAGGAGGTTCTGTAATGGCCGACCTCACCACCCGGATCGGCGCGCTGACGCTCAAGAACCCGATCATGCCGGCCTCCGGCACCTTTTCCGAGGAGCTGGCGGAGGTTTTCGATCTCGATTGCCTGGGTGCACATGTGACGAAGACCATTACGCGAGGCAAGCGCGCCGGCAATCCGGTGCCGCGGGTCTGCGAGGCGAACGGCGCCATGCTGAATTCGATCGGCATCCCCAGCAAGGGCGCGGATTGGTTTCTGCAGAACACCGTGCCGTTCTATGCAGACTATGATGCGCCGCTGGTGATCAGCATATCCGCCAATACCGCCGACGAATTCGCACGCTTCGCCGAAGAGGTCAGCGTGCCGGGTGTCGCGGCGATCGAGGTCAATATTTCCTGCCCTAACGTCGAGGATCACGGCAAAGCCTTCGCAATGCGGCCGGGCGCGACCGGCGACGTCATCCGCAAGATGCGCTCCGCCACCGGCCTTCCCCTCTGGGCAAAACTTTCGCCCAATACCGGCGAGGTGGTGGAAGTCGCGCAGGCGGCCGAGGCGGCCGGCGCCGACGCACTCGTGACCGCCAACACAATGCTCGCCATGGCGATCGACAGCGCCACCGGCCGCGTGCGCCTCGGCAACGTCATGGGCGGACTTTCCGGTCCGGCTCTGAAGCCCATCACGTTGCGCATGACCTATCAATGTGCCCGGGCAGTTTCCATCCCGGTCATCGGCTGCGGTGGTATCTCGACGGTGGACGACGTGCTGGAATACCTGATCGCCGGCGCTCGCGCCGTGCAGGTGGGCACTGCCACGTTCATCAGCCCCGCCACCATGCCGCGCCTCATCGGCGAACTCGAACAGGAACTTGAAAGACGCGGCCTCCCCTCCGTCGACGCCCTGATCGGTTCGGTCGATATCGCCGACGAAGCCATCACCCTTGCGGAGTATGCGTGATGAATGCCGCCGTTCTCGAAAGGTCCGCATGCTTTGACCTCGCCGGTGCCGCCGCCCGGCTGTTTGCCGAGATCGCCGAGCGTACCGCAGATGTCGAGGGCGTGAGCCGTCCGGCCTTTTCCAGAGTGGAGACGGAAACGCTGGATTTCCTAGTCGACTTCGCCCGTTCGGAAGGGCTCGCGACGGAATGGGATGCCGGCCGCAACCTCGTCTTCTCGCTGCCCCAACATGCCGGGGCCGAGCACTATGTCCTCGTCGGCTCACATGTCGACAGCGTCCCCAGCGGTGGCAATTTCGACGGGCTCGCCGGCGTGCTGGCCGGGCTGCTTTGCCTCGTCCGGGCGAAACGCGAAGGCGCTCGTTTCCCCGAACCGGTAAAGGTCATCGCCATGCGCGGCGAGGAGAGCGCCTGGTTCGGCCCATGTTACATCGGCTCCAAGGCGCTGCTCGGCGTACTCTCGCAGGATGAACTTTCCGCCCGCCACAAAAGCGACGGCCGCACGCTCGACGAACACATGGAGGCGGTCGGCATCGACATGGCGCCGATCCGGGCCGGCAAACCCCTCCTGGATCGCTCGGCGGTCAAGGCTTATGTCGAGGTGCATATCGAACAGGGGCCTGTCCTTATCGAGCGCAATGTGCCGGCTGCGGTCGTTTCCGGCATTCGCGGTAATTTTCGTTTCAAGAAAATCTCCTGTTTCGGCGAAGCCGGCCATTCCGGCGCGGTTCCCCTTGCCTATCGGCACGATCCGGTGCTCGCAATGGCGGAGTTCCTCAACGTGCTTGACGCCGCCTGGCATGATTTCGTCGCCGAGGGCCGCGACCTCGTCGTCACCAGCGGCATGGTCTCAACCGATCAGCAGAAGCATGCACTCTCCCGCATTCCGGACAGCGTGGAGTTCAGCCTCGACGTTCGCAGCCAGGACCGCGATATGCTGGAGGCAATGCACGCACTCGTCCTCCAGCACGTGACGCGTATCGAGAACGAACGCGCCGTTCGTTTCGATCTCGGCCAGGCGCTTTGGACCAGTCCGGCGCTCTGCAGCCAGCCGCTGATCGCCCGGCTGACCGAAGCGGCGGAAACCGTCGGCGTGCAGCCGACGCTGATCCCGTCCGGCGGCGGGCATGACGCCGCGATCTTTTCCGAGGCCGGCATTCCGTCGGGCATGATCTTCATCCGCAACCGCAACGGATCGCATAATCCGCAGGAGGCGATGGAGATTGGCGATTTCGAAATCGCCACAGCCATCCTCTACGAGTTCCTCGGCAATCCTCACGAAACGTCGGTCGGCGGCCAACCAGCGAAGGAAAGTGGTCCCATGTTCTCCAACATCACAGACATCATCCGCCAGAAGGGCAATGCGGTGCGCGCCTATCGCGCCGCGGCTGTGGCCGCCGGGCAAGCCGCGATCGACGATCCGGATCGCGTGGTCGGTTATTTCATGCTGGGTCTCGCGGCGCAGGAAGTCGCCGAAACATATTATGCCGAACCGGTCGAGGCCGCTGTTTTCGACCAGGAACTGTCCAGGTTTGATGGATATGCCAACACGCTCGACGCTGCATTCGCAAACCCGGATGCCGGAGTTCGGCTTGATGCCCTATCGACTGTAGCGCGCAGCCTGGCAATTGATCGCCAGCGGTCGACAATTCGCGCTGCCGGCTTGTAGTGCAGCGACGATTTCGGTTGCCTAATTGTTGACCGCGCCCCTGGGGAAGACATTTCGCTCACGACCAGCCGGCAATGCTCTGCAGGAACAGGCCGGCGGCCCGTGACAGCGGATGTTTTTCGCCGCTGAGCAGGCAATATGTGACCGGCAGCTCCGGTTCCAGCACGACGAAGCGCAAGGGCAGTGCCGCGTATTCGCGGGCGATCAGTTCACTGACCAGCGCAATGCCAAGACCCTCGGCGGCCAGTGCGCAGGCGCTTGCGACGGAATGCGCCTCCAGCAACGGCCGCTGTCGCAAGCCGTGCTGATAGAACAGCGCCTCAAGCTGATGGCGGACGGGCCGTTCACGATTGAGGACGATGAGATCGTGGCCCTTCAGCTCGGCGATCATCAGCGACGACCGCTCGGCGAGCGGATGATCCCGATGCACGACGCAGACGATCCGCGACGGCAGCAGCTTTTCCTGCCGCAGTCCCGGAGTTGCCAGCGGCAGGCGCGCGAAACCGATATCGGCTTCGCCATCGGCAACCATGCGTTCGAGCGCCAGATAATTGCCGGAGGCCAGTTCCACGCGCATCGGGCCGTTGGCGGCAAGGAAATCTCGGATCATTCTAGGTATCCGGTTCGACGACAGACTGGCCGGAAAAGCAAGTCTCAGCAGCATGTCGCGGGAGCGCCCGTTCTCCAATTCGATGGCCGCCGTCTTAAGCACACGTAGGCGATCGGCGATGGCGCGGATTTCCGGTCCGAGCTGCAGGCCTTCGCGCGTCGGCGCCAGGCGGTTCTTGTCACGCTCGAACAGGCGAACGCCAAGATAATCCTCCAGCTGCTGCAGGAGCCGGCTTGCATTCGATTGCGAAATGCCGAGCTCCAATGCTGCGGCAACCGTCGAACCGGTGGCGGCGATCGCGTCATAGGCCTCGATATGCTTCAGGCTGATCGCCGCCTTCACCATGGAGAACCCCTTCCTTCGATAGACTTATTCGAAAACCGCATAAGATTGCGGCCTTCGTCGAAGTCGAACACTTTTGCCCGTGTACCAAGCGCAGCGAAAGACATTCGTCAATGGCCACGATCCTACTCGATATCGCCCGACAGCTTTCAGCGCGGACGGAGTTTTCATCTCTTGCCATGGAGCGCGCCCGCGACGCGGTTATCGACACGCTCGGATGCATGATGGCGGGCACCAAGGATCCAAGCGTAGCGGCGGTTACCGCGGCATTCGGCAATGAGATATCCGCCAGCGGTTCCGGATGGCTTGTCACAGGCAGATACGCATCGCCCTCGGTGGCGGCACTTGTGAACGGCACGGCGGCCCATGCCCTCGATTTCGATGATAATTTTCATCCCGCCCGGGCTCATGCGTCCGCAGTTCTGGTGCCGGCCCTGCTCGCCACCCTCCATCCGCAGCGCCCGATCGGCGGCAAGCAGTTTCTGGAAGCCTATCTGACCGGGCTCGAGGCCCAGGCGGCAGTCGGTTTCGGGGTCAATCCCTCCCATTACAACAGAGGCTGGCATGGCACCTCCACGGTCGGCGCGATTGGAACGGCCGCCGGCGTCGCGCGCCTGCTCGGCGCCAACATCGAGGAGACGGCGCAGGCCATGTGCCTGGCCACCTCGATGGCATCCGGTCCCAAAGGCCAGTTCGGCACCCTGGCCAAACCACTGCATGCCGGAATTGCAGCGCGCAATGCAGTCGAAGCCGCCCTGCTGGCTATGTCAGGCAGCGGCGGCCGGCTCGACATCCTTGAGCGACCGCAGGGTTTTTTGGATCTCTTTGGCGGCGGCGAAGCCCGCGGTTGGGCGGACTGGCGGCTGGATGAAGCCCATGTCATTGAAACCCGCGGTCTTGTCACCAAGCGCCATCCCTGCTGCGCCTCGACGCATCGGGCAATCGACGCGCTTTTCGACCTGAAACAGGAACATCGGCTGAGCGCCGGCGATATCGATCGTATCGACGTCAAAGTCGGGATTTCAGCCGCCCGCAATCTTGCTTATCCGCGGCCAGAGAACGAGATGCAGGCTCGCTTCTCGATGCCGTATTGCCTTGCAAGGGCGATGCTGCAGGACAGGCTCAGCCTGTCGGACTTCGCCCCCGCCGCCCTTCGACAGGCAGACGTCCTTGCGCTGATGCCGCGGATCGAGATGCATTCCTACACATCAGGCGAGGAGTACGGTCATGATCGTCTTCCGCATGTGCTGACTGTGACACTGCGGGACGATACAGGTCTTAAGAGCCAACGGCTTCATGCCAAGGGATCGATCGAGGTTCCCCTCGACGCCGGCCAGCGACGAAGCAAATTCGTCGATTGCGTTTATTGGGGCTCCGGACATGCGACCGATGATCTCTACGACAATCTCCTGGATCTCTCTCAGTCGACCTCGGCATCAAATCTCCTGAACTTGCTTGCGGCATCGTCTTGAGTGGGCATTCCGAAGGCGAAGCTTCAGCACCAAATCAGTGGCAGCCTTAAACGGGTGGCATCCCTTTGAGCCTGCGAAAATGCGGCACGTCCATTGCCCGGCGCTCGATCGACAAGATCAGCCGCTCGACAGTCGCAGGCAGCGGTACGCCGGTTGCCGTGATGACGCCCCAGTAGAACGGAATGTGGAAGGCGAGCGGCAGGATGACGACATCCTTGATCGGAAGCCCGGTCAGGGTAACGGACTCGACGATCGCCACGCCAAGTCCCGAGCGAGCCAGCGCGAGCGAGACATAGGTCGCATTGCTGTCGATAATTCCACCCGTTTCAATCGAATGCTCCGCAAGCGCCTTGTCGATCCTCATCCTCAGCCGGTAGGGGTTGGCGGAAGCGATCAGCCGGCGGCCCTTCAGGTTTTCCGCGGAAAGCAGATCGAGGCCGGCCAGGGGATCGTTTGCGGCGACCACGGCGACACAGGGCACCTCGCCCACCCAATGCACATCCACCCCGGGATTATCCAGCGGAAGGCTTGCGATGCCGATATCGGCGGTTCGCGCCACGACCGCCTGCACGACATTTTCAGCCGACGTGCTTAGAAGGTGGACATGATCCGGAAACTGGTCCGCGGGTAGGTCGCTCAGGGCGAGCGGGACAATGCTCGCGGCGATGGCCGGGATCGACGCCACTTCGATGGGCGTCGCCCGCGCTGTCGCGATCGAGCGGGCACGTTCGCTGATCGTGCGCAATCCGCTCAAGAACAGCTCCGCCTGAGCGAAGAAGGCCACGCCATGCTCCGTCGGCGCTATTCGCGGACCGTTGCGATGCAGGATTGGAAATCCGAGTTCCTGCTCCAGATCTTGTATGAGCCGGGTAATCACCGGCTGCGACTTGCCCAGCGCCTTGGCAGCGCCGGTCATGCTGCCGATCGAGATCACGGCAACGAACGCCTCGAGCTGTTTCGTATCCAGATAGTCAGGGGGCATCCAAAATCCTGAATTCGGCTAAACCACACAGCGTACCAGTTGTCGCAAGCCGACTGGATGTCTCCTTAGACCGGCTGGGATTGCCCGACAACACCCATAGGTCGATTTGCTCAGCGGAAGCTGGAGGTGGATTGAACAAGATCGGCAATCTCCATCATCGAAGCGAAGCCCATAAAGGGACAGGCTTGCCCCAAGGAAACCTGGTTAGGCGGGCGGCCTTTCCCACAGCGCCGTTCTGCCGTCGAAGGGATCGATCGGGAGATGGAACACGCCCTTCTCCATGTGCAAGACCTGGGGCGTGGCGCCGGAATAACGCGGCCAACTGCCTGCAGGCGTCTCAGGCGCCGCGTCGCGAATAAACGAGACCCAGACGTCGTGAACCGCTGTCGCGAAGGTCCTATCCCTGACGGACTGGCGGACCGGCAGATGACTGACATCCATCCCCTGGCGATACCAGACCTCGCCGACCTCCGCACCATGTGGGGCGCCAAGCTCGTCCGGCTCGACGGGACCATAGAGATATTTATAGACCGGCTGATGCGCGGCATGGAGGCGCGCGAACCGGGTGGCAGGGTTCTGGAATACCAGGTCACCGCCGACGGCCCTCCAGATGCCGCGTGCCGTATGCTGCGGAAGAGCTTCGCGATATCGCCGGACGATCTCGATGCCGGTCAGTCCCAAAGGCCGCACGCGCTGATGCAGCAGCTGGGCAGCGAGATCGAAGTCCATTTCCAGCTGCACGGTGGCATGCGTGACGTATTCGCCCGTCGTGCAGCCGATCATCATCGGGACGGCGGCCGTTTTTCCGCGCGCGGCGGCGTCTTCCGGATGCAGCGGAAGCGAGATCCCATCGACAACCGGAACGAAAGGCACGCCCAGCATCGAGGCCGAGCCGTCCCGCTCGAAATCATGCTTTTCGTAGGACTCATTGCAGAGGTCGCGCTGTGCAATGAGCAGTTTCTCGAAGGGCACGTTTGCGAGTTCCGCTTCGGTCACCTTTAGATAGTCCAGCATGCGCTTGTTGAGCTTCTGGGCGTCGTCCATCGTCGAGACGCCGGTACTTGCGCCGCTCTGCAGCATTGCTTTGCAAAACAGCCCGTCGGCCGCCGGCATCGCCATGACAGCCGCGATCGAGAAGCCCCCTGCCGACCGACCTGCAAACGTGACCTGCTTCGGATCTCCTCCGAAGGCGGAGATGTTGTCGCGGACCCATTCCAGTGCCGCGATCTGATCCAGAAGGCCGCGATTGTCCGGCGAGCCGTCGTTCAGATGCAGAAAGCCGAGCGCCCCAAGCCGATAGTTGACGGTCACCTCGACGAGGCCGTTCGCGGCAAACGCGCCACTTTGCAGCACCGCCTCATTGGCGGAACCGACAGCGTAACCGCCTCCGTGAATCCAGACCAGGACCGGTGCCGAGCCCATGATGGACGGCGTGCGGATGTTGACCGTCAGGAAGTCGGTGCCGAATTCGAGCGTCGATGCCGCCGCCTTTCCCACGGGACCATAGGTCGGGATCTGCGGGCACACTTCGCTGAGCGCTTTGGCGGACCGGATCCCGGACCAGCGTGGAACCGGCTGCGGCGCGGCGAAACGCCGTTCGGGCGTGATCGGCGCCGCATAGGGAACGCCGAGAAAGACGGCGTAGCCGTTCTCAGTAAAACCCTCGATGGTGCCGGCAGTTGTCTCAACGAGCATGTCAGAGCGCCTTGCGGAGGCCAATCAGCTTTTCGACCACCATCACGACCCCGACCGAGATTAGGATCAGGACGACGGAGAGGGCGGCGATCTGCGGATCGGTGGAATATTCGAGATAATGGTAGATTTCCGTCGGCAGCGTCGAAGCCTTGACCGACACGATGAAGAGCGAGATCGTCGCTTCGTCGAAGGAGATGAGAAAGGCAATCACGCCGCCTGCAATGAGGCCCGGCCGCACCAGCGGCAGGGTTATGCGCCAGAACACCATGCGCGGCGATGCGCCATGGACGAGGGCCGCTTCCTCGATGCGGGTATCCACGGCCATCAGGCTCATGGTGATCGTTCTGACGGTGTAGGGGATCGTGATGCCGAGATGGGCCAGCACGATCCCCGGATAGCTATCCAGCAGGCCGAGCGGCGCGATCACCAGCATGATGCCAACCGCAAGAACGATATGCGGCACGAGAAATGGTGCGAGAATGAGAAAGTTCACCGCCGCCTTGCCACGGAAGTGGTGCCTCACCAGCGACAAGGATAGGAGCATTCCGGCAGAAACCGCGACGAAACCAACGATCGCGCCGATGATGAGGCTGCGCCAGAAGGCCGAGATGAACTTGACGTTCTGGAAAACCTTCACATAGGAGCCGAAGGAGAAGCTCTCCGGCGGGAAGGCCAGATACTGGCGTGTATCGAAGGAGATGATGAAGACAACGATAATCGGTGCCAGCAGGAACAGGTAAAGCAGCGCGATCAGCATATTCCAGGCGAACCGGCCGAGGAGTGGATTGCTCTGCATGGTTCCTCACGTCTCCAAGGCGCGCAGCGCGCGCTGGTAAAGCAGGATGATGCTGCTGAACAGGATCAGCAGCATGACCGACAGGGCTGCCGCCAACGGCCAGTTGAGCGTGACCGTCGCCTCGTTGAAGACTTCGGTGCCGAGCACGAAGACGCGCCCGCCGCCCATCAGCCGCGGCGTGACGAAAGAGGAGATCGCCAGCACGAAGACCAGAAGCGCTGCAGTGAGCACGCCGGGGGCGCTGAGCGGCAGGATGATGCGCGTGAAGACCCTCAAGCGGTTCGCCCCGAGCATGGCGGCGGCCTCCTCGAGTTGCGTGTTCAGCCGCCCGAAACCGCTGAGCATCGCGAGGATGGCATAGGGCATCAGGATTTCGATCAGCGCGACAGTGGCCCCGAAGCTGTTGTTGGTGAGCCGGACAACCCCGCCCGTCAGCGAAAGAGACTGGAGCGTGCTGTTGATCACGCCGCGGTCTCCGAGGATGACCATCCAGCCATAGGTTCTGACGACCGACGATGTCAGCAACGGCGCGACGGCAAGTGCCGTCAGGATACCGCGAAAGCGGCTTTCCGTGCGCGCCAAGAACAGCGCGATCGGATAGGACAGGATCACCGCAAAAATCGCGACGTTAAACCCGAGCACCAGCGTGTTCCAGGCCACCCGCCAGTAAAACGGGTCGAACAGCACCGCCGTGTAGGATTGCAACGTCCAGTCTCCGCCGCTGAGAGCACCCATCGTCGAGGATGCGAAGGAGGCACGTAAAAGCCAGATCAGCGGCAGGAGAAAGGTGATTACCAGGGCGATGAGCCCCGGCAACAGCAGCATCAGCAATACCCCGCGCGACGCGTTTGCCGATGGCGTTCCGGCAGCTGGAAGTGCGGTAGCGCTCATGGCGCCACCTGCCCGACCAGGGTCACGTCTTGCGGGGCGACGGCGAGCGTCACTTCGCTGCCCTTCTCGGGCAATACGCCGGCGTGGGTGGGAAGATCCGCCTGCAGCAGTCTGTCCCCGCAGCGAATGTTCAGCGTCAGGATCTGGCCACGATAGACGATGTGCTCCACGGTTCCGGTAAAGCTGTTCGGCAGGCCGGAACTGCCGGCGAGAACCAGCCTGTGCGGCCTGATCATCAGCTTGACCGTTGATCCCACCGGCGCTTCACCGACGAAACGCAGCGTCTTCAGCCCTTCGACCACGGCAAGGCCGGGTTCGGCTACCCGGCCTTCGAAGAAGGTCCCCGCTCCGATGAAAGAAGCGACGAACTCGGTCTGAGGTCGGTCGAAAATCTCGCGCGGCGTACCGACCTGTTCCAGGCGCCCGGCGGACATGACCGCCAGGCGGTCTGCCATGGACAAGGCCTCGTCCTGATCATGGGTGACGAAGATCGCCGTGACGCCGGTACGCGCCTGGATATCGCGGATCTCATCGCGCATCTCGTCTCGAAGCTTGGCATCGAGATTGGAAAGTGGTTCGTCGAGCAGCAGAAGTTCCGGCTCGATCACCAGCGAGCGGGCGATCGCTGCGCGCTGCTGCTGACCGCCGGATAGCTGGCTGACCTTGCGGTCGCCAAGCCCGGTCAGCTTCACGAGATCGAGCGCTTTGCGGACACGCTCCTCCCGCTCGGCGCGGCCGACATTGCGCATTTCGAGGCCGAACGAGATGTTCTGGGCGACTGTCATGTGGGAAAACAGGGCGTAGGCCTGGAAGACCATGCCCATGTTGCGCTTGTAGACGGCAATCGACGACACATCCTTGCCCTCGAGCCTGATCGCTCCCGAGGTCGGGGCGATCAGGCCGGCTATCATGCGCAGGATCGTTGTCTTGCCGCAGCCCGAGGGGCCTAAGAGGGCCAGCATCTCGCCACGCGGCAGCGAGAAGCTGACGTGATCCACGGACGGCTTCTGGGCGCCTGGATAGGTCTTCACGAGATTGTCGATGACGACGTGATGATCAGCCATGGCGGCCAGATTCTCCAAGTTGGATCAGTTGAGCGCGATGACTTCGCGGTTGATGCGCTGGATCCAGGCCGAGTATTTTTCGGCGACGAAATTCCAGTCGAGCGACATCTGTGCGGCCTGCGCTTCCTTCGAGCCATAGATGCGGGCAGCAACGGCGTCCGCCAGGTTCACCTTGGTATTGACCGGACCGTAGAAGCTCTTCTCGGCGAACGCCGCCTGCGCTTCGGTGCCGAGCGCATAGTTGATGAAGAGCTGGGCCGCCGCCGCGTTCTTGGAATTTTCGACAAGGCCGATCGTGTTGGTCTGGCCGATCGAACCTTCCTTCGGGGCCGCGACGCCGATCTTGCCGCCCTGAGTGTCATGCAGGTACTGCGCACGGCCGTTCCAGCAGATCGACAGATCGACTTCGCCGCTCTGGATCACCGCATAGCAGTCCGGAGCCGGCTCCCAGGTCGAGACGTTCGGCGCGATCTTCTTCAGGAGGCCGAGCGCCGGGTCGATGCTCTGCTTGTAGTCGGCACCCGCCAGCTTGTCGAGAATCGGCAGCAGGATGACACCGCGGGTGTCGCCAAGCTTTGCGGCAATCTTACCCTTGTATTTGGGGTCGGCCAGGTCGTTCCAGCTGGTTGGCGGCTGCTTGACGGTATCCGTATTGTAGAGGATCGCCAGGTTGTCCTGCGAGAACGCAACAGCCTTGTCACCGTCGAGACGAGCCCAGGCGGGCATCTCGTCGAGCACCTTGACCTTGGCGGGGTCGAGCTTGGCAAAAATGCCATCCTTGCTGGCCTTGATAGCGACGGCGACGTCGATCAGCGCGATGTCGATCTTCGGATCGGCGCGCTGCAGGGTCAGCAGCGCCAGGGTCTCCGCGGAATTCTTGCTCTGCTGATAGGTGACGTCGATGCCGGGATATTTGGCCTTGAACGGTTCGATGATGAACTTCTGGTAATTGTCCGCGAACACGCCGGAAAAGCCGACGATGTTGACGGTGCCTTTGGTCGAGGCGTCCTGTGCCTGAGCCGTGCCCAGAAGCGCCAGCATCCCGGCGACAGCCGCGCCAGCGCGAAGCAAGATCCGCGAAACCCCGTTCCCTGAAATCCTATTCTCCATGCATGTTGTCATGTCCGTCTCTCCAGTTTTAGCCAAGGGCTTGCCATCTATCAGCTTGCAATTCATTGGGCGCCTGACGCGAACCACTCTCCGTGCGCTGCAGTTTTCTTCCTTCCGCCGGCTTCGTCACGCGGTTGGCGTCCAGGCCTTGCCGAGGACACGCAGCCAGTTCTTTCCGAGCAGCTTCAGCACCAGATCCTCGCTCCAGCCGCGTGCCAGCATGCGGGCGGTCAGGTTCGGCAACTCGGTCATCCGCTCGATCCCCTTCGGTTTGGAAATCTTGACCGAGCCGAACTCGGTCAGCCTGCGGGCCGTGCCCTTGTCCTTGTTGGCCCACAGCAGCCAGGGTCCGGGACGTGGGCGATCGAGCGAAAAGTCGGTGCCGATGCCGACATGGTCTTCACCGACCAGGTCGATGATATAGGCCATAGCATCGAGGTAGTCCTCGACGGTGGCATCATTGCCGGCAGCAAGGCCGGGCGCAAAAAGGCTGACGCCGATAATGCCACCCTTTTGCGCGCAGGCAGTGAAGAGTTCGTCCGGCTTGTTGCGCTTCACGTCCTTCAGCGCCCTCGGCAGGATGTGGGAAATGCAGACCGGGCTCTTCGACTGCGCGATGACGTCCGCGGTCGTCTTGTCGCCTACGTGGCTGAGGTCGCAGAGGACCCCGACGCGGTTCATCTCCGCCAGAACTTCCTTGCCGAAACCGGTGAGGCCGCTATCGACCTCCTCCAGGTAACCGGCACCGGAATAGTTCTGGGTATTGTAGGTGAGCTGCATGATCCCGACGCCGAGATCCTTGAAGATTTCCACGTAGTCGAGCTTGTCCTCGAGCGGCGACGTGTTCTGCCAGCCGATGATGATGCCAGTCTTGTTTTCCGCCTTGGCGGCATGGATATCGGCGACGGTGCGAACCGGACGGAGAATGTCGTCGTTCTCGCGCAGGAAGCGCTTCCATTCGGAAACATAGGCGATGCCTTCGCGAAAATTCTCCCAGAGCAGCGATGAGACGTTGACGGCCGTCAGGCCCCCTGCCCGCATTTCCTCGAAGATCGACCGGCTCCACTGGCAGGTCTGCAGGCCATCGACGATGATGGCATCTTCGTGCAGCTTCTTCGCGCTCAGGTTTTCGGTGTCGGGCATCACGCAGGCTCCTTCAGTGCTTCAGTCGTTTTTCGGCCGGCTTTCAGGGCCCGGTCGACGAAATCGAGACGGTCCTGGCCCCAGAACAATTCCGTGCCGACGACATAGGTCGGCGTTCCGAAAATGCCGAGCCGCTCGGCCTCTGCAAGGTTTTCCTGCCACTCATCGACGATCGCTTCCGGCTGCGGATCGACCACCAATGCGGAAGCTTCCTCGCCGGCCGTCGCATGGGCGATCGCGCGCAGTGTGTCGGTATCGGCGATATCGCGCTCTTCGGCCCAGAGGGCCCGCTGGACAGCGAAGGAAAACGAGATGGCGTCGAGGCCGGCTTTCTGGAGCGCGATCACCGCCTGCGCTGCCGGTTCGATCGTGCGGCAGGGATAAAATTTCGGTTTCAGGTTGAGCGGAATGCCGAGATATTCCCGCCAGCGGCGCAATTCCACCTCGTGATAGAGCTGACGCGCGTCCGGCCGCCTGCGCAACGGTATGCCGCCATTGGCCTCGATGATGCGGATCGGGCGCAGACGCACGTGAGCGCCGTTGTCGCCGGCGACGGCAATCGCCTTCTGTGCCCCGAAATATGCCCAGGGCGACGAGATGCCGTAAAAAATCTGCAACAGCGGGGCGTGTTCATCCGTTGGCACGGTTCACTTCCTCTTCGAGGTCTGCGTCTGTCCATTCGTCGCCAAGAAGCTCCGGCGTATCGAACCCGAGAAAGCGATCGAGATGGTTGGCCCGGTCTTCGACAAACAGCGAGCGGGTAAGTCCTGTGGCAAGTCGCGTTGCCCCCTCGCTGATGGAAGGAATGCCGCTCGTGATCTTGCCGTGTGACGGGACCGCGGGATAGGCGAAGCAGGAGATCCGGGAAACCGCATCCGCTGTCGCGATGTCGAGATCGGGTTTGGGCCGGAACTCGAAAGCCGGGCCGAGATAGGGGCTGGCGCCGATGCCGGCATGTTCCCAGCCGGGAGGAGGAGTGTAGACGTCCTGCCAGAGCAGGATCCGGTCCCGCAGCGCCGCAAATTCTGGACGCTTGCCGAAATCGACCGAAAAGCCGGTGGCGAAAATCACCAGGTCGGCGGCATAACGGCCCTTCGGCGTCACGACCTCGACACCATCGCCCATCTCGACCAGGTCGTCCACGGGGCTTGCGACGTGAAAGAAGGCGTTCGGGTGCCGCGAGACCCGTTGCACGCTATGGCGCGGCGGCGGAATCTGCGCCCGCTCGCCAGCCACCATATAGGTCCATTTGTCCGCATCCGGCAGGCCGAGATAACCATGTGTCATTCCCTGGCTACCGACACCCGTGAACTTGTCGATGCGCGGGATATCCGGACGACGGACGAAAATATCAACACGTAACGCGCCGGCTTCCAGAGCGGCGGCGGCATTGTCCATGGCCGAGGCACCGGCCCCGACTATCGCAACCCGCTTGCCCTTCAGCAAGGCCATGTCGATGAGGTCGGCCCCGTGCTTCACGAAACGCGGGGATACCCGGTTAGCGACCTCCGGCTGCATGGGTGCGCCCAATCCATCGAGACCGGTCGCCAGCACGACGCGACGGGCGAACACCTTGCGTGCCTGCCCGCCGGTCTCCACCTGCAGTGCCAGCAGCCCGTCCTCGCGAAAATCCAGACCCGCAAACGCCGTCTCGTTGACCACATCAAGATCGAGCACCCGGCGATACCAAACAAGGTATTCCATCCACATCGGGCGTGGGATGAGCCCCATGTCGAGATAGGCCTGAGCGCCGTATTGCGCCTCGAACCAGGCCCGGAACGTCAGCGACGGAATGCCAAGGGCCGGACCGACGGCATCCTTGCGCGTCCGCAGGGTTTCCATGCGCGCGTAGGTCATCCACGGCCCTTCGAACCCTTGCGGACTACGGTCAAAGGCCCGCGCATTCGATATCCCGACCTTTTTCAAAGCCGCCAGAGCGACCAATCCGCATAAACCCGCCCCAATCACGGCGACATCGAGAACCCGCGAGCCTTCGACGTCCCGGGGCGGCACCCAGGCCTTCGGCGGCTGGTTCAACCAAAGCAGATCCAGGGCCAGACGCGCTTCAAGCGCCTCAAGATCGGCGGGTCGATTTCGATCCTGCATTCTCGTGCCCCAAGTCAATTATGCGAAAAAAACATAGAAGCGCATTAAGGATGCGCTTTTTGAAAAATTACTCCAACCGTGGGAGATTGCAAGAGCGTCATGATTGTGTGTCGGGGGCGCCATAGATTTCCTTTTCAAGAATTCCATCGAATTGAGCATCTTCTCTGTTCAGCCCAGGACCCGCACGCCATACGCCGAGGCCGAGCACTTCGATTTCTTCAGTCCGCGGTATTTTTCGGCAGACGCTCGGCATCCTCGCCACAGAATTCGGCACGAGCGGCCTGCATTCCGAAATTGATCTCGCCTGTTTGGCGCTATTCACTTGGCGCAAAGCATGAAATTTCAGTTTCACAGAAATTGGCATGAAATCTGCTTCTCCTTTGCCGACTGGGTGAAAATCCGGCGACTTCAATAAAAAGAGGGAACAGCATGACCAGAACTTCATCAACGCGCCGGCACGGCATCGGCATTTTCCAGACCCTGCGGATGACGACGATATTTGGCGCGACCGCGGCAGCACTCCTTGCAGCCGCCGCGACCCCCGCATTGGCGGCTGGAACACTGCGCATCGGCATGACCGCTTCCGACATCCCGCTCACCACCGGCCAGACCGACCAGGGCGGTGAAGGCCAGCGCTTCATGGGTTATACGGTCTATAATTCGTTGATCGAGTGGGACCTTTCGAAGGCCGATAAGCCATCCTCCCTCATTCCGAGCCTTGCAACGTCCTGGCAGGTCGATCCGACTGACAAGAGCAAATGGGTCTTCAAGCTGCGCGATGGTGTCAAATTCCATGATGGCAGCGCCTTCGATGCGGATGCCGTCGTCTGGAACCTCGACAAGCTTCTGAAGACGGACGCACCGCAGTTCGACAAGCGCCAAGCGGCCCAGGGCAAGTCGCGTATTCCGGCGGTTGTTTCCTATAAGGCAATCGATCCGCAGACCGTCGAGATCGTCACCAACACGCCGGACGCGACGCTTCCATACCAGATCAGCTGGATTCTGATCTCTTCGCCGACGAATTGGGAAAAACAGGGCAAGAGCTGGGATACGGTTGCCCAGAAGCCGTCGGGCACCGGCCCATGGAAGATGGAAAGCGGCTTCACGCCGCGCGAGCGGGCAGAGCTGACGCCCAACAAGGATTATTGGGACAAGGCGCGGGTTCCCAAGCTCGACAAGCTCGTCCTGATCCCGCTACCCGAGCCGAACACCCGCGTAGCCGCAATTCGCTCCGGCCAGGTCGACTGGATCGAGGCCCCCGCTCCGGATTCGGTGAAATCGCTGAAGGAAGCCGGCTTCAAGATCATCACCAATTCCTATCCGCATAACTGGACCTGGCATCTGTCGCGTATCGAAGGCTCGCCGTGGAACGATATCCGCGTCCGCAAGGCCGCAAACCTTGCCGTCGATCGCGATGGCCTCAACGAGCTTCTCGGCGGCCTTTCCGTTCCCGCGCAAGGCTACATGCCGCCCGGCCACCAGTGGTTCGGCAAGCCGACCTTCAAGGTGGAATACAATGTCGAGGAAGCCAAGAAGCTGATGAAGGAAGCGGGCTACGGTCCCGACAAGCCGCTGAAGACCAAGGTCATCATCTCCTCCTCCGGTTCGGGTCAGATGCTGCCGCTGCAGATGAACGAATATATCCAGCAGACGCTCGCCGAAGTCGGCATCAATATCGAATACGAGGTGATGGACTGGAATACGGTCATCAACGTCTGGCGCGCCGGCGCCAAGGATCCGAGCGCCAAAGGCGCCACGGCCATCAACTACAGCTACTTCATCCAGGATCCCTTCACCGCCATGATCCGTCAGTCGCAGTGCAAGCTCGCTCCGCCGACCGGCACCAACTGGGGTTATTATTGCGACAAGGATATGGATGCGCTGTTCGACAAGGTGCGCAACACCTTCGATCCCGTGGAACAGGACAAGGTGATGCAGCAGGTGCACGAGAAATACGTGAACGATGCGCTGTTCCTGATAGTGACGCATGACGTCAACCCCCGCGCCATGACCACCAAGGTCAAGGGCTTCGTCCAGGCACAGAACTGGTTCCAGGACTTCTCGACGATCACCCTAGATCCCTGATCTCGAGCCAGTGGCGCGCCGGTCGATCGGCGCGCCGCCCTTCCATGATGCCCGATCAACCTCTTCCGGTGAGGACACCATGCTGCTCTATGCCCTGAAACGGCTTCTGCACGTTATTCCCGTCGCGATCGGCGTGAGCATCGTATGCTTCATGCTGATCCATATCGCGCCGGGCGATCCGCTCGCCGCCATCCTGCCTTCGGATGCCTCCGCCGACCTGCAGACACAGATGCGCAGCTTCTACGGCCTCGACCGGCCGCTTCCCATCCAATATGCCCTTTGGGCATGGCATGCGCTGCATGGCGATCTCGGCAACTCGATCGCCAGCGGTCGGCCGGTGCTGAACGAGATCCTGGATGCATCCGTCAATTCCATCATCCTCGCACTCGCTGCCGCCGTTATCGGCTTCGTGGCAGGTTCTTCCCTGGGTTTCCTTGCCGGTGTCTTCCGCGGAAGCTGGGTGGATCGCCTCGCTTCGGCGGTTTCGATGCTCGGCGTCAGCGTGCCCCATTACTGGCTCGGCATGGTCCTGGTCATCGCCTTCTCCGTCACGCTCGGCTGGCTGCCGGCCATGGGCGGCGGACCGGAGGGATCGGCGGGCCGAACCTTAAGCTGGGCTTATCTGCAGTTCCTCATCTTGCCTGCGGTCACCATGTCGGTCATCCCGATGGGCATCATCGCCCGCACCATCCGCTCGCTGGTCGCCGACATCCTCTCCCAGGACTTCACCCAGGCGCTCGCCGCCAAGGGGCTGATGACGCCGCAGATCCTGCGCCACGTGGTGCGCAACGCCGCGCCGACCGCGCTCTCGGTCATGGGACTGCAGCTCGGTTACCTGCTCGGCGGCTCGATCCTGATCGAAACGGTTTTCTCCTGGCCCGGAACCGGCTTCCTGCTGAACGGCGCGATCTTCACCCGCGACCTGCCCATCCTGCAGGGGACGATCCTGGTGCTCGCCATGTTCTTCGTTTTCCTCAACCTCGTCGTCGACGTGCTGCAGAGCGCGATCGATCCCCGCATCCAGAGGAGCTGACACATGGCTGTCGTCACCGCAGACATCGCGGCCCCTTCCCCTGCCGCTATTGCCAAGTCCCCTGGTTTCTGGAGCGGCGTGTTGCGCCGCATCTCCCGTGACCCGGTCGCCATGTCGGCCCTCGCTATTCTCCTGATCCTGGTGCTGATCGCGATTTTCGCGCCCTATATCGCGCCCTACGATCCTTCCAAGGGCAGCGTCATCCGCCGCCTCAAGCCGATCGGCACGCCAGGCTATATCTTCGGCACGGACGAACTCGGCCGCGACATGCTCTCCCGGCTGATCTATGGGGCGCGGCTTTCCCTCATCATGGGCGTTATCCCGGTGCCGGTCGCCTTCATCATCGGCTCGACCATCGGTATCGTCGCTGGTTATGCAGGCGGCATCGTCAATACGCTGATCATGCGCACGGTCGACGTCTTCTACGCGTTTCCCTCGGTCCTTCTGGCCGTGGCGCTGTCGGGCGCCCTCGGCTCGGGGCTCACCAACGCGCTCGTCTCGCTGACTGTCGTCTTCATCCCGCAGATCGCCCGCGTCGCCGAAAGCGTCACCACCCAGGTCCGCAAGCTCGATTACGTGGACGCGGCGCGGGCGTCCGGCGCCCCGCCGATGACGATCATCCGCGTCCATATCCTCGGCAACGTGCTCGGCCCGATCTTCGTCTTTGCCACGAGCCTGATATCCGTCTCGATGATCCTCGCCTCGGGCCTCTCCTTCCTTGGCCTCGGCGTGCGGCCGCCGGATGCCGAATGGGGGCTAATGCTGAACACGCTTCGCACGGCAATCTACAACAATCCGTTCGTGGCGGCCCTCCCCGGCCTGATGATCTTCATCACCTCGATCTGCTTCAACCTTTTCTCAGACGGGCTGCGCACAGCCATGGACGTGAAGTCATGATCAGCATCGTCGAAGAACCCGCCTACGATCTTCCCGTCGGCGAAAGGGGCGGCCCCGCTCAGCCGCTCATCTCCGCGCGCGGCCTGATCAAGCATTTCCCGGTCAAGGGTAGCGGCTTCATGAAGCCGAAGAAGGTCGTCCGCGCCGTCGATGGCGTCGATTTCGATATCCTCAAGGGCGAGACACTGGGCGTCGTCGGGGAAAGCGGCTGCGGCAAGTCCACGACGGCGCGGCTGCTGATGCAGCTCATCTTGCCTGACCGAGGTGATGTCCTGTTCGACGGTGAGACGGTCGGCGGCGCGCTGCCGCTTTCCGATTACCGCCGCCAGGTCCAGATGGTCTTTCAGGACAGCTATGCCTCCCTCAATCCCAGGCTCACGATTGAAGAATCCATCGCCTTTGCGCCCCGCGTGCATGGCGTTGCCGCGAGCAAGGCGATCGCCAGGGCCCATGACCTGCTGTACCGGGTCGGGCTGGAGCCCTCGCGCTTTGCCGGCCGTTACCCGCACGAACTGTCGGGGGGACAACGGCAGCGCGTCAATATCGCCCGGGCGCTCGCACTCGAACCACGGCTTGTCATCCTCGACGAAGCCGTGTCGGCACTCGACAAGTCGGTGGAGGCCCAGGTCCTGAACCTGCTCCTCGACCTGAAGCGGGATTTCGGCCTGACTTACCTGTTCATCTCCCACGACCTCAACGTCGTGCGCTTCATGTGCGACCGGGTGATGGTCATGTATCTCGGCAAGGTGGCCGAGATCGGCAGCCGCGATGCGATCTTCGAAAACACCCGCCATCCCTATTCCGCTGCGCTTCTCGCCTCGATGCCGAAGATGGACCCGTCCGAACGAACCTCGGAGCCGCCGCTCTCGGGCGACCCGCCGAACCCGATCGATCCGCCGTCAGGCTGTCGGTTCCATACCCGCTGTTCGTTTGCCGAGAGCGTCTGCAGCGAGAGTTTGCCGCCGCTTGCCAGCGTCTCCGAAAGCCAGTCCGCAGCCTGCTTGATGTCCGTACCGGGCTCACGCCACAGCCGTGCACCGGCATTGATGGAGGCATGACCATGCAAACCGCCGCGATGATCGACATCCGCAATCTTTCCGTGACCTTCAATCGCGGCCGCAAACCGGTGAAGGCCGTCAACGGCGTCAGCCTTTCGGTCCAGCCGGGCGAGGTTGTTGCGCTGCTCGGCGAATCCGGGTCCGGCAAGAGCGTCACCATGCGCTCATTGCTGCGCCTGCACCCCAAAGGCACGACGATCGAGGGCTCAATGACGGTCGCCGGCCGCAATGTAACGGGATTGACGGCCAAGGATCTCGGTGCCTTTCGGGGCGCCGTCGCCTCGATGGTCTTCCAGGAGCCGCGGCTGGCACTCGACCCGGTCTACACGCTTGGCCGTCAGATAGAAGAGACCATCATGCGGCATGAGGGCATCTCGCGCTCGCAAGCGGCGGCGCGCGCGCTTGCTCTCTTCCAGAAGGTCAAGATCCCCTCCCCGGAGCGCCGGCTGCAAAATTATCCGCATGAAATGTCGGGCGGCATGCTGCAGCGGTCGATGATCGCCATGGCGCTTGCCTGCAATCCGAAGGTCCTGCTCGCCGATGAACCGACCACGGCCCTCGATGCAACGGTCCAGATCCAGATCCTCCTGCTGATCCGCGATTTACAGAAGGAATACGGGCTCTCCGTCATCTTCGTCACCCATGATATCGGCGTTGCGGCGGAAGTCGCGGATCGGATCGCGGTGATGTATGCCGGGCGGATCGTCGAGGAAGGCAGGGTCGCCGACATCATCCGCGAACCGAGGCACCCCTATACCAAGGGGCTGCTCGGCGCCCGCGTCGAACTGGCCCATGGACGTGACCGGCTGATCACCATTCCCGGGGCACCGCCGGACCTGGCTGCCATGCCGCCCGGTTGCGCCTTTGCGCCGCGCTGCGCCCAGGTTTCCGATCTCTGCCGTACGGAAGTGCCTGCCCTGATGCCGCAGGGTGGCGCAGGCAGCGTCGCTTGCGTTCAATATGCCTGAACAGTGCAAAGATGATGAGAAACCATAGCGAAGCAGGGACGGCGTCCGTGCAATCGCGCACGGAACGGGACATGACGCATATCACATTGATCAATCCGAACACGTCCCAGGCGACGACGGTTATGATGACCGAGATCGCCCGGAAATACCTGCCGGAAAAATTCTCGGTGGAGGGTGTCACGGCCACGAGCGGCGTGCCGATGATCCTGAATGACGGAGAGCTTGCTGCGGCGGCCGGCGGCGTCGTCGAAATGGGATTGGCCGCGGCGGGAGTGAGCGATGGGTTGATCGTCAGCGCATTCGGCGATCCAGGCCTTCAACGCCTGAAAGCCCTGTCCGGCCTGCCGGTCGTCGGCATCTGCGAAGCGAGCATGTACGAAGCCGCCGCCGGAGGCCGGCGTTTCGGCATCGCGACTGTCACTCCCGACCTCGTGGTGAGCTTTGCCGCCAAGGCTGAAACGCTTGGCCTTGCTCACCTCTTTACCGGCACACGGCTGACCAGCGACGATCCGCTGGTCCTTGCCGCCGACCCCGCGCGTTTGCACGCGGCCCTTGCGATCGCGGTTCGTGAATGTTTTGAACGGGATGGCGCTGAAGCCGTCATCATCGGCGGCGGTCCGCTGGGCCAGGCGGCGGACGATCTTCAGCGGGCTCTCTCGTCGCCGGTGATTGCGCCAATCCGCTCCGCTGTCGAACTGTTGCTTTCCCGGATCGCCCATCCTCCTGGAGCCGGAGCGAGGACGAAATGATCAGGGCGTCTCCTGAACAACGCCATCGAGGGGCCGTTTTTTCTGTTGCAAGTCGCGGCGTCCCGCCGGAAGGTCCGCCCGCTGATGTCTTGGCGGAGTTTCCCATGCCGAAGGATAAATCGTTCCTGTACCGCGTCAGGCAAGCCCTGCCCGAACTGCATCCCGCCGAGAAGCGCGTGGGAGAATTCGTCTGCGACTTTCCAGGCGAGCTTGCCAGCTATTCGGCGCAGGAGCTTGCAGCGCTTGCGCATGTCTCCAAGGCCACTGTGACGCGCTTCATCCAGCGCCTCGGCTACGAAAACTACGAGGAAGCCCGTCGCCATGCCCGGGCCGAAAAGCAGACCGGTTCGCGGCTCTTCCTGACGACCGCTGCCGACGCCGCGGCGGCCCAGTCGATGCAAGCGCATGTCGCCCAGGGGGTCGCCAATCTTGAAGCAACGTTCCTTTCCATTTCCGAGGGGCAAATCGAGGCTGTGACGGACGCAATGATTGCGGCCAGGAAGGTCTGGGTGCTTGGTTTCCGGAGTAGCCATCCCTTTGCCTCCTACCTTCAATGGCAGTTGACCCAGGTCATCGAGGATATCGTCGCAATCCCCGGCGCGGGGCAGACGCTTGGAGAACACCTTGTCAGCTTGCGCGAAGACGACGTCGTGGTGTTCTTCGCCATGCGCCGGAGGATCGCTCAGGTGGACGCCATCCTCGCCCAGCTTCGGCGGTCTAAAGCGAAACTCCTCTACATCACCGACGAGGGCGCCGCGTTCGAGACGTCGGCAACCTGGCATTTCCAATGCCAGACCCTAGCGCCCGGCCCGCTCTTCAATCATACGGCGGTCATGGCCCTCTGCCATCTGCTCATCACCCGGTGCCTGGAAAAGGCAGGTGTCGAGGGAAGAAAGCGCCTCCGCAACATCGAGACGCTGAATGAGGGGCTCGACGAACTCTGACGGGATCGATGCCGACGCTATTAGGTACCGGCCGGCCCACCGTCAGTTTATGCGCTGCTCGCTTTGCGGGTCGAAGAGATGCACCTTTCGGGAATCAAACTCGACGCGAAGAACATCCCCCGGCCGCGTCGTGACCCGCTCACGGAATACCCCGATGACCCGCTGGCCGGCGATCTGGCCCACGACATGCGTTTCGGCGCCGGTTGGCTCGATGACCTCGACGATGAGGGGCTGGCCAGCTTCGCCGGCCATGCTCAGATTCTCCGGACGGATGCCGTAGACCACATGACGCCCCTCGTTTTCCGGCGACGGAAGCTCTAAGACAGGAAGCGCGATATCGCCGATCCAGACCTTCCCCTGCGCATAACGGCCGGACAGGAAATTCATGCCCGGCGACCCGATGAAGCCTGCCACGAAGAGGTTGGCAGGACGATCGTAGAGAGCCAGAGGCGAGCCGACCTGTTCGACGAAACCATCCCGCATAACGACGATCTTGTCCGCCATGGTCATGGCTTCGATCTGGTCATGCGTCACATAGATCATGGTGCTTCCGAGCCGCTGGTGCAGCGCCTTGATTTCGCCGCGCATGGTGACCCGCAGCTTGGCATCCAGGTTGGACAAAGGCTCGTCGAACAGGAACACCTGCGGGTTGCGCACGATTGCCCGTCCCATCGCGACACGCTGCCGCTGGCCACCCGACAACTGCCGCGGATAACGCTCCAGCAGGGCCTCGAGATTAAGGATCTTTGCCGCCTTTTCGACCTTGGCGCGGATTTCCGGCTTTGCGTCGCCGCGCAGCTGCAGGGAAAAGCCCATGTTCTGGGCGACCGTCATGTGCGGGTAGAGCGCATAGCTCTGAAAGACCATGGCGATGTCGCGGTCCTTCGGAGACATCTCGTTGACGACGGTCGAGCCTATATGGACCTGGCCGTCGCTGATTTCCTCCAGCCCGGCGATCATGCGCAGCAGCGTCGATTTCCCGCATCCGGACGGCCCCACCAGAACCACAAACTCGCCGTCGTCGATATCGACATTCACGCCATGGATGACCTGGGTCTGGTTATAGACTTTTCTGACGTCGCGCAGATTTACGTTTGCCATGTTTCCATTCCTCGTCTTGGGCGCCGGACCTTCCGGTCGAGCGCGCCGGTCTCTGTCTTGCGCACCAGGCGGATCGCAAAATCGTTGATGGTCATCCTTTGACGGCGCCGCCGAGCACACCGCGCACGAAATATTTCTGCAGGCTGACGATCAGCACCAGCGGTACGATCACCGAGATGAAGGTCGCCGCGGTGAGCGTATTGAGGCCGCCCGCATTGGTCTGGGCAAGGCTCGCGACCTGCACCGTGAGTGGTGAAAGCGAACCCGATCCCAGGAAGATCAGGGGGATCAACAGGTGGTTCCAGGCGATCATGAATTGCAGGATTGCCAGCGACGCGAGAACGGCACCCGACAGCGGCAGGATGATCTGGAAGAAGATACGCGGTTCGGAGGCGCCGTCGATGCGCGCCGCCTCGACAAGGTCTGAGGGGATGCTGGAGAAGAAGCCATAGAGGAGAAAGATCCCGAACGGCACCGTCAGGCCCATTTCGATGATCCAGACCGGTATGAAGGTTCCCGTAAGGCCAACCGCAAGAAAGAACTTCAGCATTGGCACCAGGACGAGCTGGGGCGGCAATACCTGGAAACCGACCATGGCAAGAAACAGCGCGATACGCCCGCGAAACCGCATACGCGCCAAGGCAAAAGCGCCAATTGCGGAGAAGAGCACGGTCCCGAGCACGGTGGGAACCGTCAGCACGATCGAATTGACGACGCTGCGGCCGACGCCGGTCAGATACATGGCCTCGACATAGTTCGACAGCACCGGCCGCCATTCGATAAAGGCATGCCACCAGCCCGTCAGGGAGGAGTCGCTTTCCGAGCGGAATGTCGTCACGAAGAGCGACAGGACGGGCGTAAACCAGACCACGCAGAGAAGAAGGACCGCGCTATGGAGCGCGATTCGCTTCAGCCGGTTTCCGAGTTTGGAGGCCGGCCGCACGGAAATGAGCGCGGCTCGGCGGCTTTCGATTGCGGACATCGTCACTCTCCTCCCTCCGACCTGATCTGCTTGATGTTCATGAAGATCACCGGAGACGCGAGGATGAGGAGCAGGACGGCGATGGCGCTGGCCGTTCCGAGATTCTGTTTCACGAAGAGCTCCGAATACATCTTGTTGGCGATCACGTCGGTACCGAAGGAACCGTTGGTCATGACGTAGACGATGTCGAAGACCTTGAGGGAGAAGATCGCCTGGGTTGTCAGGACCACGAGGATCGTCGGCCAGAGCGAGGGAAGCGTCACGAAGCGGAAGACCGCCCACTCTCCCGCCCCGTCGATCTTGGCGGCCTCGACCAGTTCGCGCGGGATATTCTTGACGCCCGCCGACAGAATGAGGGTCGAAACACCGATGCTCATCCAGACGGCGACGAAGATCAGCGCATAGTTGTTGACGTTGCGGTCGATCAGCCATGCGATCGGCATCTTGCCCGTGACCGCCGTCCAGATGGCGTTGAGCGTGCCCGTCTGCGGCTGCATCGGTGGCTCGTAAGTATACATCATCTTCCAGATGACGGCGCCGGCGACGAAGGACATTGCGGTCGGCAGGATCAGGAAGGTTCTCGCGACACGCTCGTACTTGACCCGGTCCAGCATGATTGCGGCGGTAAGGGCAAGCACGGCCGTCAGCACGGGAAAGACAACGATCCAGAGGACATTGTTGAATAGAACGGGGCGCATGGCGGTCCCGAATGCCCAAACGAAGTTTCTAAATCCGACCCAGTTGCTGCCGGTTGCGTCACGGAAACTGTAAACGATCGACGCGACGAGCGGATAGGCTATGACCAAGCCCACCAGGGCCAGGACCGGCGAGAGCCATATCCAGGGTCGGATGCTGCTCTGCGTCTTTTGCGGAAACCTCCTGATAGCCAGTTCCCCCGGCAGAATGATGACCAGAGCCACGGCGGGCAAGGAAAGGAGCCCCAGGATAAGTTGCAGGATCTGACTACTCATGGCGTTTATTCCATCCGTTGCCAGGAGCAGCCTGGCCGCTCCTGGGAATGATCGTCCGGCTTATCTCGCAGCGTCGATCGCCTGCAGCACGCTATCCAGACTGTCGGGATCGAGCACGTACTGCACGACGCCTTTCCACAATGCCTGGATCACCGGCGGATCGACAACCTGGGTCGGCTGGGCAACAAGCGTGACACCTGGCTTGAGCAGCGTCTCGCGAGCCCGCTTGAGCACGGGGTTGGAATAATCGCTCGGCTGAACCGCCTGACTGGCAACGGTCCAGTTGCCGGCGGACGCCACGAGCTTCTGCGCCTCGTCCGATACGAGGTAAGACAAGAATGCCTTGATCTGCGGCGTGTCCCTGAATGCCAGGTAAAGCGTTCCCCCGAACGTCTCATAGGCCGCATTTTCCGGTTTGCCCGGTACCGGCATGAAGTCCATATCTTCGATCGGCTTGACCTTGGGATAGATCAGATTGGTAAGGCTGCCGGCATATGTTCCCCACAGAAGAACCGAACACTGGGGGGGATCATAAAAAAGCCCGGCGCCAACTTTGACCGCAGGCGTCGACATGGCCGCGACCGGGCCACCGGGAACCATCTTGGGATCGTGGGCGATTTTCCCGAACGCCTCGAACGCGGCCTTCACTTCCGGCGCGGTCCAGGAAATTGAGCCATCGCCAAGACCCTTGAGGGTCTTCTGGCCGGAGTTCTTCAGGATGTAGGCCTGGATCCAGTTGCCGGCAAGCGCTCCCGAGGAAGCACCCCGTTCGTCGGTGTAGCACCAGGGTGTCTTGCCGGCGTTGGCGCGTTTCACGGCCCAGGCGTCGAACTGCTCCCAGGTGGGGGCATCTTTCGGGCCGTCGTAGGTGTGGACATTGTACCAGACCATGAAGTTGTTGAGTTCGGTCCAAACCCCGTAGATCTTGCCGTTCAGGCTTGCAGCATCGACGAGTCCGGGATCGAACTTCCCCTTGATGGCAGCTTCGCCGACCATCGCGCCGACATCCTTCAAAGCACCTTGCTTCGCATAGCGCACGAGGTTGTTGATGTTGGTAGACCCGGCGAGATCCGGTGGATCACCTGCCTGGACGCGGGTCTGCAGCACCGCAGCAAAGTCGGTCGTTCCCGTATAATCGACGGTAATCCCCGTTGCCGCCTGGAAGGGAGCCCAGGCTGCCTTCAGCATCTCGAGTTCCCGGCCGCCATTGACGCCGAGGATGGAGACCTTGCCTCCGATCTTCTGCCCACCCGTCAGTTTGGATGCATAGGCCTGGGCCGCGTCGATCAGGGGTTTGGGAAGTTCAACCGCCTGGGCATGCGCCAGTCTGTCGGGGGATGCCAGCGCCAGCGCCGTCACGAGACACGTGGACAGCAGTGTCGGCGCGCGCGCCTTTTCGATTTTTCGGGACACCATAATTCGTTTACCTCCTGTTTGAACGGTCCGTTCGTGGATTCTTACGTCTGGGCGCACGGCTGCTCTCCGCATCATTCCGGATGCTGAGAGAATTCGGTGGCGTGTTCAAATCTCCAGGGTGGCTCCAGCCCGCCGTTTCACGTCTTCCGTGACTATGACGCTGCGCCTCTTGGCCTTGGAATATTCAACGGAATCATCCTGTTCCCCTGTCGTGACCGCCACTTCCACCATGCGTATCGCCCCAGCGGGTTGATCCCGCTGCGAGATGCAAAGGCAATGTTCGGCCCGGCATTTATGACACCACACTCTGTTCAGCGGGGGTTCGAAGTCAAACAACTAACATTGCCCGAGGTATAACCTTTGGTCATACTGGGGCCGTAGCTGCCTCTCCGCGACCGGACACCATGAACAAAAACCTGCACCGACTGGACCTTCGACAGCTCCGGCACTTCATAGCCGTGGTGCACACGGGTAGCTTCAGCATGGCGGCGGAGAACCTGCGGCTCACCCAGCCCGCCCTCAGCAAAAGCATTCGCAGCCTGGAACAGGCGCTCGGCGTCCGGCTGCTCGACCGAGGTCCGACGGGAGTTCAGGTTACGCTGTTCGGGCAGCGCCTTATCGGCTACAGCGAATTGCTGCTGTCCTTGGCCAACGAGGCCGTCGATGAAATAGACGCCCTGCGTGGCGCACGTCGCGGTTCGCTTCGGATCGGAAGCATGGCTGCTGCCCTCAGACAAGTTATTCCCGATGCGTTGATCCGCTTTTCGGCTGCCCGTCCTGATGTTGCCCTCATGGTGCACGAGGGCACCAATGAAGTCCTTCTTCCCCAACTCTTCGCGGCCAAACTCGACGTTGTGTTGACGGTCAAGCCGAGTGAGATCCTGAACGAGGATTTCGAGTGGAGGCTGGTCGCCAGGGAGCCGGTAAAAATCGTTGCGCATCAATCGCATCCGCTTGCACAACGCAAGAACCTGTCGATCTCCGATCTTGCGCAATACAGCTGGGTTCTGCCACCTCTGCCCGAGACCGACCGGCTATTGCTCGAATCGCTTTTTCGCAGCACCGGCCTGCCAAAGCCTGTCGTGGCCGTCGAAACGACATCGATCAATTTTCTGACGTCGATGATCTCTCGCACCCATCATCTGGCGTATTTGACGCGAGCGAACCTTGAGGGAAGCGGATTGGGATTGGTCGCTCTCGACTTCAACGAGATTTCCCTCACACGCGATATCTACGCGGTATTTCGCCGCAAAGGGGAAGTCCGCCCGACAGTTTCGGTCCTTCTGAGAGAAATTGAACGAGCCAGCGGCATAGGTGCAACCCCTCCTGCGGCATAGCTGCCCTATGAAGATCAGTTATACCTACGCCAGCCGAAGTTATTTTATTCGTTGGACGCGCTCATGTACCTCTTGGTGTGCTCGCCGCCAGCACATCTTGAGCGGCGAACCAACACCAAACCTGCCGCAGGGCATCTCGCGTCGTTCGGGCAACCGTTCGGCCGCGGCGATGGCATGCCCAAACCGAGCGGCGTGCGGCGCGTTCAAACGGAGCGAACCCTATCCATGACCGATTTTCTCTCCACGCCCGGCGGCTACAGATTTGCTCTCAATCCTATCCAGTGGTTCGCCACGGCAGACGGCTGGCTCGATCCGACCAAGGGACCGACGCCACAGGAACTGCTGAAGGAAATCGCACGGTCCGGCTTTCATGCAGTGCATGCGCAGGTCCCAGCCGGATGGACGATCGGGGAATACAAGAGCGCCTTGCAGGATGCAGGCCTGAAGCCAGCCCCGGGTTACCTGTCGATGGCGCTGCCGGAACACGGCGTCGAGATAGAGGCGGCGCTGGAGACCGCCCGCACGAGCGCCGCTCAACAGGCCGAGCTCGGCCTGACCGACATGTTCATCGCCACCCGGATGAACAAGGATGCGCCGCGGGTCAAGCGTCCCGGCGTCGGAGCGGAATTCGACGAAGCCAAATTCGCGATGATATTCAATCTCGTCGATCGGGCGTCGGCCATCCTGAACGAAGAAGGCGTCAAGGCGGCGCTCCACCCGCATATCGGCACCTGGATCGAGACAGAAACCGAAACCCGCCGCCTCCTCGATAATATCAGCGCGAACCAGCTCGGCTTCGGTCCGGATACGGGCCACCTCTCATGGGCAGGCGCCGATGTCATCGGCCTTATCAAGGATTATCGGGACCGGACCCGGGTTATGCATGTCAAGGACTGCCGGCTGCAGGTGCGTGATGCTGCAAAGGCCGCCGGGAAGACCTATCAGCAGACCGTCGTTTCCGGTCTCTGGGCTGAACCCGGTTCGGGTGAACTCGATCTTGCTGGCATGCTTGCAGCCCTTGGCAGTGATTTCGACGGCTGGCTGATCGCCGAGGTCGATTTCCCGACGCTGCCGCCCTTCGAATGCGCGAAGGCGAGCGCCGAATGGCTCTCGAAATTGCGGCGGCCCGCGCATTAGGGAACACACCCGGCGGCAAACGAAGCTTTCGAGGCCACCCGGGCCCGAACTCCTTAACGCCGCCTTTCAGGACACTTAATTGCCGCGCAGGATACCGAGAAGCGATGTCTCAAGCCATTTATGATGCACTGGTTGTCGGGTCCGGCGCGGCCGGGTCTTTTGCGGCCAAAGAACTCACCGCTCAGGGCCTGTCTGTCCTTCTTCTCGAGGCGGGGCCTGCAGTCGGCCCAAAGGACTTCGACCCGGCGCGCAAGACGGCGGTTCAAAAGGACATCAACATCTGGGATCGGGCAATGGCCACCGCCAACGGGCAGGCCGTCCAGGCGCGGGCCGTCTTCTTCAAGGAGTGGATGAGCCACCTCTTCGTCAACGATCGCAAAAACCCCTACACGACGCCGGCGGATGCGCCGTTCCTGTGGATCAGAGGGCGCCAGGCCGGCGGCAGGCTGCACACGTTCGGCCGGGTTCTGGTGCGCTGGAGCGACGACGATTTCAGGCTGCACACCCGCACCGGCGAAGGCGTCGACTGGCCGCTATCATACGATGAGGTCGCCCCCTTTTATTCCGAGGTCGAATCCTATCTCGGTCTCTACGGCCAGGAGGATCGCGTTTCGACGATGCCCGATGGCGTCTATGCCAATCGCTCGAACCTGACGCCGGCGGAGGAAGCGTTCAAAGCCTCCGTCGAAGGACGCTGGCCCGAGCGCCGCATCGTCTCCTGGCGTTATGTCGCTCCGGAAGCCGAGCGTGTTCCCCGCGCCCTTCGGGATGCGCAGGCAAGCGGTCGGCTGACCATTCGCTATAATGCGGTGGTTCGCCGTATCACCACGGACGAAAAAACCGGCCTGGCAACCGGCGCGGAGGTGACGGACGGTATTGCCGGCAAGACCGAAAAGGTCCAGGCCTCCAACGTCATCGTCTGCGCTTCGCCGATCGAAAGCATCAGGCTGCTTTTGAATTCTGCATCAGCAAAACATCCCACTGGTCTCGGCAACAGTTCGGGGACGTTGGGCCGCTACTTCATGGATCAACTGCCTTGTTTGGCGGTCGGAGCCTTCCCCCCGGTTCCAGGCTGGATGAAGGACGAGTCCGCTCCGCCGGATCCGTTCTATGCCGCATCCGGCGGTATCTTCATCCCGCGCTTCGAAGGCTTCGGCAGCGGTGAGAAGAGAAGCGACTTCGCCTATCAGGGGACCGTCGGCAGAGGGCCTGTCGCCGGCGGTATTCCCGCCCGCATGGCGTTCTTCGGCTACGGGCAGATGCTGCCGCATGCCGACAATCGCGTTACACTCGCCCCGAACAGGACGGACGCATGGAAAATACCGGTTCCCCATATCCGATGCGTCATGGATTCAGGGGAGCGTGACCTGCTCAGGCGGCAGGAACAAACACTGATTGAAATCGTCGAGCAAGCCGGTGGCGAGTTGGAATTCATCGGCTCCCCTCTCGGCCTCAAGGAAATAGGCAAAGGCGCCTATCCCAACGCCGATGCCCTTAGCCGCTTCCTCTTCCGAAGGATGTTCCACAGAAGCATGTCCATGGGCGCCGCCATCCATGAAAGCGGCGGTGTGCGTATGGGAACATCAGCCGAAACATCGGTGCTGAATTGCTGGAACCAGAGCTGGGACGTTCCCAACCTGTTTGTCACCGATGCCAGTGCTTTCCCCACGAGCGGCGTCGCCGGTACGACGCTGACCGTGATGGCGCTGACGGTCCGCGCCTGCCGACGACTTGCCAGCGCGCGTCGGTCGTCAACCTGTTAAGGTTTTAATCCAAGGGCCTTTCACCGTGAATGGATCCGGATCAAGGACGCGAGATGCGCGCATTCTCTTGCAGCTGCTCCACACATTGAAAACGTCTGCTTTGAATTTCCTTACCCAAAATGCAAATTATCTCCTAACGGTTCCCCGCGCTCCGCTAAGGTGTCTGCGCATGAGGGCGGCAGCAACCTCATTTTCACCATGTTCGAGACGATCCAGGATTTCAAGATGTTCCCTGCATGTCACCGCCACACGCCCGGATCCATGCTGCCAGTTGTAGTTCGACAAGCGGCGAAGCTGGTTCTGTCGGTTCATCGCCTCTTCGATATAGCGATTTCCCGATGCCGCACTGATGCCGAGGTGGAATTCCGCATTCATTTCAAAAAGCGTGACGCTTGACGTTTCCGTCCAAGGGCCTGCCAGCATGGCCTCGTGCCGCGCCCTCATTGAGCGGATCCATTCCGCCGAGAGGGAAAACTCAGGCGACAGAATCGCCGCGCACTCTATCAGCAGGCGAAAATTGTAGCTCTCCTCCCTTGCGCGCATGTCTCGTGCCGGATCGAAAAACTGCCACCCGTAACCCTTCCTGCGCTGGAGAACGCCCAACCCCTCGAGCTTGATCAGCGCCTGGCGGACGGGCGTGCGCTCACGCCCCGTCAACCGCATCAATTCAAGCTCGGCGAACTGTTCCGGCAACTCTCCTTCACGCCGCAACCTGGCAATCGCGATCAGCAGTTCTTCGTCAGCCGGCGGCGCCTTAGAGATCTCGATCATCGGCGGGATCGAGGCAAGCCTCATTCCGCGGTTGGGCTCGTGCCGTACCACCCCCTGCGCCTCGAGAAGTTCCAGCGCCATCCGCACCGGCGTCCGCGATACCCGCAAACGTTCGGCAAGCTGGCTCTGGCGCAGCGGCGCGCCCGGCTGAAGATTGTCCTTGTGGATTACCTCGACGATGCGGCGCATCAGGTCCTGCTGAAGCGGCGTGCTCGCGTCCGACATTTTCCGCTTGCCTTTCCGGTATTTTTGCTTTTTGTTCTATGAAATACTTTCTTGACGAAAACAATCCCAGTCGACCTCTTTCGTCGCCCATCATCCGGAATCCCATGCCATGACGCTGCCTCTTCCCTGCCCGCTTGTTGAAATTTCTGGTACGCCGTTCGAGCGCGGTCAACAATATGGGGAACAGGCCGCGGAGCGTATCTTGAAGGGGATCGGGCACTATAAAGACCAGCTGCATTCGTCCGGCCTGAAGGACAGCGACCTTGCCACGATGATCGACCGCTTCGCAGGCGCGATCGATGAGTATGGCAGTCAGTACATCGAGGAAATGCGCGGCATTGCCAGCGCCGTTAACACGGATTTGGCAGCCATTCTCCTGCTCAATGCCCGCACCGAAATCCTCAAGCTCGCGCGCCGCCGGGAGAAGGGGCAGGAGGACTTCATCCAGTCGGACGGCTGCACCGGCGTATTCGTCATGCCGGGCGCGACCAGAGACGACGTCTTCATCCACGCCCAGAACTGGGACTGGAAGGCAGAATGCGCTGAAACTGCGGTCGTGCTGAAGATCAAACGGGACGACGGCCCGGATATTATCACCTTCACGGAAGCCGGTGGCCTCGCGCGCACCGGCTTCAATTCCGCCGGCATCTCCATCAGCGGCAACTATCTGGAGACGGAACGGGATTACCGCGAGCTCGGCGTGCCGCTCGCCATTATTCGTCGCAAGGTTCTAGAACAGGACCAGCTCGCACTGTCGATGCAGGCCGTCTATGCCACCCGCAAGTCCGCTTCAAACAACATGATGATCGGCCATGCCCATGGCATTGCGATCGATTTCGAATGCGCGCCCGACGAGACTTTCCTGGTTCATCCGCAGGACGGGGTGCTTGTGCATGCCAATCACTTCCAAAGCCCGATCGCCCTGTCAAAGCTCCTCGACAAGGGCGTGGCGAACATGCCCGACAGCCTCTATCGCGACCTGCGTGTCCGCCAGTTGCTCCAGCCTCATATCGGCGCGGTCACGATCGACACCGTCAAGACTGCGCTCTCGGACACGTTCGAGACGCCGTATTCCGTCTGCCGGCCTCCCCGTCGGTCGCCCTTGTCCAACAACCAGTCCGCCACGGTCGCGATGATCGTGATGGTGCCGGGCACGGGAGAAATGGAAGTCGCGCTTTTGCCGGCACTTGGCGCGCATTTCTGGAAATACAGCCTCGACATGCAGATCAGCCCGATCGAACGGCCTCCCCAGGTGCAGACCAACGCGGCTTGAGCAAAGACCAATAAGGGAACAAAAAGGGGAACGCAGGATGAAATATCGCAAGCTTTTGACCATGACAGCAATGGCCGCTGTGCTCGTTGCGGCAGCCGACATCACGATGGCGCAGGACAAGACGATGCGGGTGCGCATCAATGCCGATATCCGCTCCACCGATCCGGGCGTCAACCGCGACGCCAACAGCGACGCCATCGTACTTCACATCGTCGAGGGCCTTGTCGGCTACCGCGACGACGCGTCGGTCGCTCCCCTGCTGGCGAAATCAGTCGCTGTTTCTGAAGATGGAAAGAGCTACACGTTCACGCTGCGCGACGGCCTGAAGTTCAGCAACGGCGAGCCGCTGACCTCCGCGGACGTGATGCGATCCTGGGAGCGTTATACCAACCCTAAAACCGCATGGCGCTGCCTGAAGGACGTGACCGGATCCGGCGTCGCCAACGTCACGAACGTCGCGGCACCGGACGTTTCGACCGTCGTCTACACGCTTGAAAAGCCGACCGCGCTGTTCCTGGCGACGCTCGCCCGCACAGACTGCGGCGGCACCGGCGTCTACCACAAGAGCTCGCTCGATACCGAGGGCAAGTGGGTCAAGCCGATCGGCACCGGTCCCTTCATGCTGCAGGAATGGCGCAGCGGCCAATATGTTCAGCTGGCCGCCAATCCGAACTATGTGTCTCCCGGCGGCGAGATAACCGGCTATGTCGGCGACAAGACGCCGAAGATCGACGCAGTCCGCTTCATGATAATTCCGGATGACGCGGCTGCAAAGGCAGCCATCTATTCCGGCGATATCGATGTGCTCGCCGACGTCAACAATGCGGATATCGAGGAGCTGACCGGTAGCGGGAAGCTCAAGGTGGACAAGGCGGCAGCCATGGGCCTGACCGGCCTGCTGTTCCAGACCCGCGATCCATTGCTGAAAGACGTCCGCATCCGAAAGGCGCTGCTCCTTTCGCTCGACATTCCGCAGATCACAGAGGCGCTGACGAATGGTCAGTCGCCGGCAAGCGTCTCCGTCATTCCGGTGCCGAGCCCGTATTCCGGCGCTCCCCAAAAGGAAGTGCCGACCCGCAATATCGCAGACGCCAAGAAACTGCTCGCCGAGGCGGGCTACGCCGGCCAGCCGATCAAATGGCTTACGACGAAATATTATCCTTCGCTCTTCGATGCTGCGGTGCTTGTGCAGGCGATGGCGCAGGAAGCCGGGATCAACATTGAGGTCGAGACACTCGATTGGGCGACGCTGCTCGATCGCTACACGAGCGGCAACTACAGCGCCATGTCGTTTACATATTCGGCACGTCTCGATCCATCGCTTTCCTATGACATGGTGAGCGGCAACAAGGACAAAAGCGCGAGCAAGGTGTGGGACAATCCGGAAGGCTTGAAGCTGATCGCAGAAAGCACGACAATCTCCGATCGGTCGAAGCGTCAGGCGATCTTCGACAAGCTTGAAGAGATGATCCGGGCCGACCTTCCGCTGATCCCGCTCTACTCGGGCACTCGCATCGGCGCCGTACGGTCCAATATCGAAGGCTACAAGACCTGGCCGGTCGGTTACGCCCGCATGTGGGGGGTCTCCTCCTCAAAGGGTAAGTGAGCCCATGCATGCCCTTGGAACCTATATTGCGAAGCGTCTCTTGTGGACGCTTCCAACATTGCTGCTCGTGGCCGTCATGGTCTTCTTCCTCGTGCGGATGATCCCCGGAGATCCCGCTCTGCTTATTCTGGGGGACGGGGCAAGCCCTGAGGAAGTGGCGGGCCTGCGCTCCAATCTCGGTCTCGACCGGCCCGTGCCGGTGCAGTTCCTCTACTGGCTCGGCAAGGTGCTCAAGGGCGATCTTGGCCAGTCGATATCGAACGGCGCCCCTGTTCTGCCCCTGATGCTCGACCGCTTCCAGGTCAGCGCCACTATCGTTCTCGTCGCCGTCGGGCTTGCGACGCTCATCGCCATTCCGGCGGGTCTGATCGCAGCCTGGCGCCAGAACGAACCCGTGGACGTCGCAATCGTCGCCGGCTCGACGCTCCTGATGTCCATTCCGAGCTTCTGGCTCGGCCTCGTGCTGCTGCTGGCGTTCGGATTGAAGCTCGGCTGGCTGCCCGTCGTCGGCTTCGTGCCCTTCACCGAGAACCCGTGGACCGCCATCACCTATGTCATCCTGCCGATCGTCACGCTGATGCTGATCGAGGTCGGCGTGCTGACCCGGATGATGCGCGCCAGCGCGATCGAGATCCTGCGCCTGGAGTATGTCACGCATGCACGCGCCAAGGGTCTTTCCGAGCGCACGGTCCTGCTCCGTCACGTGCTTCCCAACGCATTTGCGCCGACCTGGACGATGATCGGTCTGGTCCTCGGCAGCCTGCTCGGTGGTATCGCGGTCCTCGAAACCGTCTTTACCTTGCCCGGCCTCGGACGCCTTCTCGTCGATGCTATCTTCGCTCGCGACTACCCGGTGGTACAGGGATGTCTGCTGTTCACGGCGATGATCTACGTGATCGTCAATCTGATCGTCGACCTGTGTTATCCGTTGTTCGATCCGCGGGTCACCGCGTCATGATCAGGCAACCGGCAAACTTCCTGATCGGCTCCGCCTTGCTGATCTTCATCGGCGGCGTGGCGCTTATCGCGGTGTTCTGGACACCTTACGATCCTGCAGCCATCAAGCTCATATCACGATTGAAGCCGCCATCGGCGCAGTTCTGGCTTGGCACGGACGAATTCGGGCGCGATGTCGTCTCGCGCCTTATGGCCGGCGCGGTGCAGAGCATAACGGTTGCCATCTTTACCGTCGCTTTCGCAGTCATCGTCGGCACGGTCGCAGGGCTGATCGCCGGTTATACGCGGGGGCTGGTCGACAGGATCCTGATGGTGTTCAGCGACGCACTTCTCGCCTTTCCCGGCACATTGCTTGCGCTTGGGCTGATGGTCATCTCAGGGCCGAACAAATACGGCATCATCCTGGCGCTGGGCATCGCCTTTGCGCCCTCCGTTCTCCGCATCATCCGGGCAAGCGTGTTGTCAGCCAGGGAGCGGGAATATGTCGAAGCCTCCCGCGTCATCGGCAATTCGGAACTGGCGACCATGTTTCGCCACGTCCTGCCCAATTGCACGGCGCCGATCGTGGTTCTCGCCACCTCGATGTTCGGCTGGGTGGTTCTGGCAGAAAGCGGCCTGAGCTTCCTCGGCCTCGGCGTACCGCCGCCGGCGCCGACCTGGGGCAATATGCTGTCGGCCGCCCGCACCTACATCGAAAAGGCGCCGTGGCTTGGCCTTGCTCCAGGCATCTGCATCTCACTGACACTGCTCGGCATCAATCTGCTGGGTGATGCGTTGCGCGACCGCTTCGACCCGCGAATGGAACAAAGATGATGACCGCAGACAAGACCGTGCCGCTGCTGAGCGTACGAAACCTTCAGGTCACGACGTCGAACGGCCTCAAGATCCTTCATGACGTCTCCTTCGACGTCGAGGCCGGCAGCATCGTCGCGCTCGTGGGCGAAAGCGGCAGCGGCAAGACGGTCGCTGCACGTGCGTCCATGCGGCTTCTGCCCAAATCGATCAAACCGACCTCCGGCGAAATCCTGTTCCAGGAGCGCGACATCCTCAGGATGCCGGACAGCGAGATCCGCAAGATACGCGGCGCCGCGATCGGAATGGTCTTCCAGGAGCCGATGGTCTCGCTCAATCCGGCGATGACGATCGGCGCTCAACTCGTCGAAGGGCTTCGCCTGCACGAAAAGCTCAGCGTGGAGGCCGCCCTTGCGCGCGCCACCGAGATGCTGGAACGGGTCAAGATCTCCGATCCTGCCGCCTGTCTTTCCGCCTATCCGCACCAGTTTTCCGGCGGCATGCGCCAGCGCATCATGCTGGCATCGGTCATGCTGCTCAGGCCGAAACTTCTGATCGCCGACGAGCCGACGACTGCGCTCGACACGCTGACCCAGCGTGAGGTGATGGAGATCATGGTCGAGCTGACCCGCACCTTTGGCACCGCCGTGCTGCTGATCACCCACAATCTCGGCCTTGTCGCGCAATACGCCAGACAAGTGATCGTTCTCGAACGCGGCAAGCTCGTCGAGGCCGGGCCGGTCGAAGACGTTCTCCGCCGGCCGAAAGAACAGTATACGCGCACGCTTATCGACGCGCTGCCGAAGCGCGACCATGACCGCAAACCGCTTGCCGCTGCAGCACCGCTGATCGAGGCGCGCAATGTGGAGGTCACCTTCTCGGGGGCCGGCAACATGTTCAGCACGGCGGAAAAGAAGCTTGCCGTCAGGGGGGTCTCTCTGGGCGTGCGGCCCGGCGAGGTCGTCGCCGTCGTCGGCGGTTCGGGTTCCGGCAAGACGACGCTTGGCCGCGCGATGCTCGGCCTGCTTCCACTGTCGGCAGGAGACGTCTTCTTCCGCGATCGATCGATGGTATCCGCCGACAAGGCGGCGGCCCGCGATTATCGCCTGCAATGCCAGTTGGTGTTTCAGGATCCGTATTCCTCGCTCGATCCGCGCCAGAAGATTTCCGACATCGTCGGCGAGCCGCTCAGGCATGGCACCGCGCTCAGCCGTGCCGAGAAGACCGAACGGGTCAAGGACATGCTCGATGAAGTCGGATTGATCGGGCTCGGCGAACGCTATCCGCACGCTCTTTCGGGCGGCCAGAGACAGCGTGTGGCGATCGCCCGGGCCGTCATCCGCAACCCCGCCTTCGTCGTCGCCGACGAGCCGGTCTCCGCCCTCGACATGACGATCCAGAAACAGGTTCTCGACCTCTTCCGCAGGCTGCAGGAGAACCATGGTTTTGCCTGCCTGTTCATCAGCCACGACCTCGGTGCCGTCTCGCGCGTCGCCGATCGGATCGTGGTCATGGAGCAGGGACTGATCGTTGAGCAGGGCAGCGTCGCAGAGGTTCTGGATCATCCGCAACATGCCTACACGCAGGCCCTGCTGAAGGCGACGCCGACGCTAGGCATCGCCGCCTAGATCAGAGCCATAGATCCCACCCCGGCGAGGCGTTGCCCCCAACACCTGCGGCTTGGCAAACCCGGCCGCACCGCATCGCCAAACGATAATTTCGAAAGAGGGCAGACCCTATGGACACGCATCAGCAACTCAACGCCAATTCGCTCGACGCCTACTGGATGCCCTTCACCTCCAATCGCTCCTTCAAGACGGCTCCGCAGATCGTGACCGGCGCCCAAGGCATGTATTATTCCATGAGCGACGGCCATAAGCTGCTCGACGGGATTGCCGGTCTCTGGTGCGTCAATGCCGGGCATGGGCATCCGAAGATCGTCGAGGCGATCCAGAAGCAGGCCGCACAGCTCGACTTCGCCTCATCCTTCGGGTTCGGCCATCCGCTGGCCTTCGAATATGCCAACCGGCTGACTTCCATTGCGCCGCAGGGCCTGGACCACGTCTTCTTCACCAATTCCGGTTCCGAAGCCACCGATACCGCGCTGAAGCTTGCCCTCGCCTATCATCATGCCCGCGGACAAGGCCAAAGGCAGCGCATCATCGGCCGCCAGCGCGGCTATCATGGCGTCGGCTTTGGCGGTCTCTCCGCAGCCGGAATGGGGCCTCACAAGAAACAGTTCGGCATGTTGCTGCCAGGTGCCGCCCATATGCCCCATACCCATGACCCAGTTCGCAACGCCTTCAGCCCTGGCCAACCGGCCCACGGCGCGGAGATCGCCGACGCTCTGGACCAGATGCTGCAGACCTTTGATCCGTCGACGGTCGCCGCGGTCATCGTCGAACCGGTGGCGGGCTCTACCGGAGTGCTGATCCCGCCGGTCGGTTATCTCGAACGGCTTCGTCAGATCTGCACCCAAAACGGCATCCTGCTGATCTTCGACGAAGTCGTGACCGGTTTCGGGCGCCTCGGGCGCCCGTTCGCTGCCGACCGTTTCGACGTGACGCCCGACCTGATTGCCATCGCCAAGGGGATGACCAACGGTGCCGTACCGATGGGTGGCGTTATTGCGTCGAACGCGGTTCATGAAGCGCTGATGCAGAACGCCGCGTCCGGTGCAGTCGAGTTCTCCCACGGCTATACCTATTCGGGACATCCGCTGGCCTCGGCCGCGGCACTTGCCACACTGGACGTTTATGTCAGTGAAGGCATGTTCGAGCACGCCGCATCCATCGAACCCTTTTGGCAGGAGCGAGCTCACGCTTTGAAGAGGGTTGCGGGAGTGGCGGACATCCGCAATCTCGGGCTTCTGGCCGGCATCGAACTGGGCGAGGATGTCGCGGGAGGCAAGGCAATGGCCAAGAAGGTCTATGATTATTGCTTCGAACGAGGCGTCCTGGTGCGGCCCGTCGCCAACACCATCGTCCTGTCTCCCCCTCTCGTCATCTCTGAAACGGAAATAGACATGCTGTTTTCGACGATCGCTATGTCACTTCGATCTCTCTGAGAGAAAATGCGACCGGCCTGTACCTGAAATCACCGCGATAATCCGATAACGACGCCTATCATTTCCACTAGACGCCAGCATCGGCCCGAACTTCGCATCTCCTCTGCGCAGCTGGCGGTCGCCGCCAACACGGCTTCGTCGTCCTCAATCACACGCGCGCGCAGCCAGTTGGCCTTCATCGACTGACCCGCAACGGGTGTCGGTTCCGGCCTCACCGAGATCGCCGGGATGAGAGGAGAGCTTCCACCGAACTGCCCGCACGTTGCGCTGTGGTCCACCGAGGCGAAATAAAATCCCATTTTCCGCAGGTTATTTGAGATACGGCTGGCATGCCGCGTCTTGCACAAGGTGTTACGCTGCGAAGTTCCAAAACCTATGAGCAAGGACACACTATGCCGGCCCACACCCTCGCCTCTCCTCCGCAGCGCAAAACAGCAACCAATTTCCTGCGCCGTCGTTACGGTAAGGACCAGCCAGCAAAGGCTGTGGAATGGAACGACACTCTTGAGGCTATCCTTTCGCACCGCTCTGTCCGCAACTACCTGCCAAAGCCTGTGCCGGAAGGCATTCTGCAACTGGCTGTCGCCGCAGCGCAATCGGCTCCGACATCCTCCAGTTTACAGGCGTGGAGCGTCGTCGCGGTCGAGGACCCGGAACGCCGAGCAAGGCTCGCCGAACTTGCTTCCCCCAACCCGCAGATTCTCTCCGCGCCGCTTTTCCTCGTCTGGTTAGCCGACCTGTCGCGGCTCCGGAAAATCGCCGCCGAACACGGCAAGACGGGCGAAGGCCTCGACTATATGGAAAGCTTCCTGCTGGGCGCGATTGACGCGTCGCTCGCCGCTCAAAATGCACTCACGGCGCTGGAATCGCTCGGTCTTGGGACCTGCTATATTGGCGGCATCCGCAATCACCCCGCCGAAGTGGGGGAAGTACTCGGTCTCCCGCCAGAGGTGTTTGCGGTATTTGGCATGACGGTCGGATATCCCGATCCCGCCGTCGAGACCGAAGTCAAGCCGCGCCTGCCGCAATCTCTGGTCCTGCACCGCGGGCATTATCAGGCCAGGCCTTCCGAGGCGGATCTCACTGCCTATGACGATACGATGCGCGCCTTCCAAACCAAGCAAGCCATGGCTGCGCGAGGTTGGACGACTGTCATCGCCCACCGCATTGCCGACGCCGCGGCGCTGAAGGGTCGGCATGTGCTTCTCGATGTCGTGCGGCACATGGGGTTCAAGGTGAAGTAGCAAAACAGGCGGCCGGCGCGATATGAAACGCCGTTCGCCCTTTGCGCCAAGGGTTGAATATCCTATGGCCGAACGGCGGAAGAGGAGAACAATCTTCCTTCTCTACGGAAACACTGGTCATCAGCCTCTTGGTTCCAAGAAGGATGATCGTTCAGGTTTCGACTATCTTGGACGAGCCATCGGCTAACGGAAGGAGCGCCGGGAAATCCCGGCGCTCGAGTTTCAATCCTGGCTGTTTATCGGCCGCGTACTGCGCCATCGTAATAGTCGCCGCTGTCGATCATGGGGGGCGTAGGATCATTGAGACGCTGATCACGCTTCAACAGCGGGTAGCCGTAACGGGTGACGGAGGGGATGCTCGGTGAATCCGTCGTGACCGCCAGATAGTCGCGGTCCCGCGAGGCGCCCTCGTAATAATCGCCTTCTTGCGCAAAGGCATTGCCGCCTGCAAAGGTGGATACCACGAGAGTGGCGAGGATGGTGGTGATGACAGAGTTTTTCATGATCGTTTTTCCTTGTTTAGCCTGATCGGCTTCTGGTGCGACCCAGCCGATCGATGTGAACTGTTTGGATGCTTGCTTCTGGGGTCTACCGCCGTTCGTCGCCGGCAAGCCGGTTGTCGCGACGGGTTGGGGCGCGGACCTGCGCCACGTCGCGTGCGACATCGGCTCTTTTCTCGGCTTTGGCGGCATCCACCGAGGTGGTGAACGAAACCTCGTTTCCCGAAGCCGATTGATGGCCCTCGTAGGCCAGGACGTGTCCGGCAAACGAAGCCATGCAGGCCGCGGCAACGAGGAAGGCAATCTTCTCTATAGGCACAGTCATTTCTCACTCCATTGTTTGGCGAAACCCGCGTCTGCGGACGTCGTGTTTGATTTTAGGTCTGGCGAGACAGCGGTCGCTGTCATCGATTTTCCGAATGACTGGAGGATCTCCTCTCGGCCCGCTGAACGGTATTGCCGAAGCTCTCCGTGAGCTCTTCATCCTTCGGAAACGAAAGCAGGCATGAGGATCGGCCCACCGGCTTGAAGCGTTTGTGAGCGTGGGCCTCTGCCTATCGGTCGAGTGCTGCCGGGGGCGGCCAATGTCAGCCAGCCGGACTGTATTCTCCACCGTCTTTCGTGATGAGAACTTTCTCTCGAACCCGTCATCGCCTCGCCAGCGCGGCGTCAAATTTCCGTAAAAAATTGCGGTGGTCAGAAAACAATGAAGAGAATGTCAATAATTCGAATTTCTCGCCTTAACGAAGGTACAAAGCCAACAGAATAGAATATCGCGACAAGCAAACAGCCGGCCTTGCGGAGACTGGCCGGGGAAATCTCAACCTTTGAGCATTTGGGGGAGAATCTGATCTGGCTGAAATCGCGAATTTCATCGCAGCATTCAGGTCGTAAAAGCTTGACTTCGGCAGCGGACGTTTATCTGAACGGGGCCTGCGGTTTTGAGAAATCCGTGAGACAATCTGGGTTGATGTCGGTCCGGGTTTTACGGATATGCGCTTTGCAGGCTGACAGCCCTTGCTGCCTCCCGCCAAAAGCTGCGCCGGGCGACAGTCGGGCCGCGCGCGGAAACATGACGATTGGACGTGATCGCGTCGGACGCCATCGGGACTTCCGTGCGTTCGCGTTGCGTCACGCCTTCGGCAACGGTCTGTTCGCCGGTGCGCGCTATCAGCAGATAGGGGTATCGGTGATGCGCCAGCTTGCTGATCAGCCGCCGGCGTTTCGCCATTGCCTCCGCCAATTCCTGCATCTTCGGAACCATGTGCAGGATATGGCGCGCCACCCGGGCTGCAGCACTGTCTTCGAAATGGAATCGAGGCAGCCGCTTGATCTTACCGACGCTCAGCCCTGCGTCTTCGTGGACGGACACGATGTCGTTCAGACCGTCAGGCATCCACCCCAGGCCGAACATTTCCTTCTCCTCCTGGCGAAGAGAAGGAGGCACGTCGGCGTCGTAGACATAGTGGCAATCCATAAGGAGGCCGCCGGACCTCAGGCATCGCGCCACCATCCGGTAGAGATCCAGCGGCCGGTCGAAAAAGGCAGCGCTTCCTCCGCATATGATGACGTCCGCCTCCGAGATGATGTCGGGAAGCGCGACCGTTTCGGTGCGGGAAAATACCGCCGTCGAGTCCTCCAGCCGCGCCACCTCGCGCGCGACCTCGATTATCGCCGGATTTTCGTCCACGCCGATGACTTCGGCTTGCGGAAAAGCCCGTGCAACCCTCCGGCTGATCCAGCCGGTATTGCAGCCGAAGTCGACGATCTTGCGCGCGCCGCTGGGGATGGCGGCAAGTATCGCCTCCATCATCGCTTCTCCGCCAGGCGGCACGTTCTTCTGCTTCAGAGCGGCGACGATCGAGAAATAGTAGTCCTGGGAAGAGAGGGTCTTCATGGTTGACACACCTTGCAATCGTGGCTCTTGGAAACGGGATGCAGCGAGGCGTGGCCCGTGGCTGGAGCAAAAAGCCAGCGATGGCCGCGCAATGAACTGCGGTGGGTAAGGCGTTCGATGGCGATCTGCGAAACCGCAAAACAGGCGATCAGGGCGTTGTCGGCCGGCGACGGCTGGGCTACGTCGCCTGTGTCGACCGATGCTGGCAATGTCGAGCAACAGAAGGGGCACGCGTCATCCGGCAGCGCCACCAGCGGCCCTGCGACACAAAACGGGCCGAGCTGGCCGACATGCAGATAAGGCAGAGGCGCTGGCGCCGTCGCGTGATATTCCGCCAGGAACTGGCGGACCAGGGAACCATCGTCCTCTGCAAGTATCAGGAATGGTTTACGCGTGCGGGCCAGGGTCAGCCGGGCAGCTTCCGCTCCATCGGCAAACTGGGTCATGATTGCGACCGCGGCGGAAAAGCGGGAGGCGAGATAGGTTGCCAACCGGTCGCTCTTTAGTCGACCGGTATCCTCCGCTGTCGCCCGGCTTCTTCGGTTTTGGCTGTTCTCTTCGATGCGGTCGCCATCGACCAGGAAGAAATTGCGAGCCCCGAGTGCCGCAAGCTGGGAGGCGATCTGGGAGCCGAGGCCCCCGCATCCGACAATTACGAAATCCGTCTCGTGAATGACATCAAAGAGATCGGCATGATATTCGAAGGCTTTCATGATCGTTTACCTTGCTTGGTCCAGTCGAGGACTGCTGCGAATTCACACGAACCGCGCTTGCCCATCACGCATGCGCCATCACGATCGAACCTGACGTTCCCGCCAGCGCGACATCTTGAATGGAAAGCGCATCGGGAGGCCGGATGGTGGCTTTGCGGATCATATGGAGCCGGCCATCATACCAAAGGCTGAGACCATCGCCGCTGCTCTGCAGCATCGGGCGGCCCATCCTTGGGTCAATCGGCTGTTCTCCCCGCAGAATCACCTGCCCGAGATCCCAGGCCTGACGATCCACGACGCACCGGCGCTGGGCGTAATAGGCCTGGCGCCGAGCCATCGGCTCCCGTTCCAGGAGCCGGTCGACGAGCGCCAAGATTGCGGCGCCCCAGGATGGAATGACGGCGATGTCCCGGAGGTCGAGAAGAACATCGCCGCCCAGACGCTCGATCCCCTCGCGGGCGATATCGATGAGCGGTATCAGGCGGGCAGCATACGCAATAACAAAAGCTGCTTCCCGCGCGCGGTGCTCAGGCGGTGCTCTGAAAGGCAAGCATGCGATGCGAACGGCACACTCCCAGGGAATGGCGTAGGCCATATGCAGGATGCTTTCGAGCGTCTGTAAACTATGTGTGTATGGCGAGACGTAACGGAGCTCGGCGGGCAGCGATAACGGCGCAGCCGCAGTGTACAGCCGCAGCAGGACATGGCCCGCTTCGCGCAGAAGCTCCGCCGCAGTGGCGGGATAGTCTTCGGCGTCCAATCTTTCCTGCGACAGGACCACGACGGCGCTCCCCGGCAGATCCCCGGAGCTGCAGACCGAGCTTATCGCACCGCGCCGGGTGCTGATATAAAGGGTATGAAGGCCTGCAGTCAGCCGTTGGTAGCTGCCGGGATCCACGGTCGAGATCAAGGTAATGGCTTCGGCGAGATGATCGGCGATCCTGTCAACATCGCGGTCGCTCGTCTGGGCATGTTCGAGGCCGGGATCGGCCGGCAAGCAATGAGCGATGCGCTTGCCCAGGGTGCGGCTCGCTTCCAGACTGTCAATCAGAACAAGACCGATACCACAGGACAGTCGGCGCACCGGATGGCGCTCGATCGCAAGGTCCTCGGCCACAAGACGAGGCTGCAGGTTGTCGTCCACAACCTCGGAACCGGCGCCATCAACGTAGCTTTCCAGCGCCCACTGAAGCTCATCCATCCAGGCAGCCAGAGCGACAGACCGGTAAGGGTCGCTTCGCACGGGCAGGAAGGCTGCAGTGGGCAGGAAGGCGTCGGCATCATGATATCCGCCATCGGACAGGCCCGGGAAATAGGCAGCCAGGGCCTCCACCCTTTCAACGCTCTCCAGCAGTTCGGAAGCGGCCGCAAGAATTCGGGCATAACGAGGCCGCTGTTTCAGCATATTGCCCGTTGCAGCCGCATTCACGAAAGCGGACCTCGAAAAGAGCGGATTACGCTGAAGCAAGGCTTTGGCCTGATCCGCCAACTGCTCGATTTGATAAGCAGACATCTTAAGCTCTCCTCACCCCGGACGCTTTCGAACCTCATCATGAGGCGCGCCGTTTCAGGGAAGATTAGTTGCCGCCAGAACCGGCCGTACCGACGGCCATCCGGCTTTAAACCCCGATCTCGTCTCGTCTTTTGTTGAGAGGAGCTTCTTGCGAGGCCGTCATCGGCACGCCAGCACTGCGTTAAACTTCCGTTAAAAGGACGTTTCGCTGACAAAAAAGCCCCCATTTCAGGGGGCTTCAATCCTGGTGGTCCTTGCCGAGAGCCGGTGTCAGGGAGTCAAGACGGCGGCGATCGCTGCGGGTACGTCGGGCAGGCCGAATCCGAAGAAGTAACTCATCTCGAGAGTATCTTCGCCGTCGGCGTTCATGCAATCAGGAGTAAGGGCACGTATTCCGGGCGCTACGGTCGCATCCAGGCGGGAAGTGGCCTGGAGGATCGACTTGACTGCGGGGCCTGAGAGCCGCGCATCGCCACCATTCTGGCTCTTATGTGCCCGCTGCATCAAGGCGCAGATGCCCCCTACCTGTGCAGAGGCTCCGGACGTGCCGCCGAACGTCGTGTAATAGCCACCGCCAATACCGGGGTTGGCTCCGAATGGCACAATGGACGACCATGGATCGGCCCCCCGGTTGTAGCCGAATGCGCCGGCAAGATCGGTCGTCAGCAATGAGAAGTGCGAATACGGATATTCCCGCAGTCCGAATGCCTGATAGTCATGTTGCGCGGCAAAAGGAGACAGGCGATCGATACGCAACTGATGACGATTGAAAACTTCGCCGTCATCGGATGGTGAGACGACCGTAAGCCCCTCACCGTAATTGCTGTATCCTGAACGGTAGCCCTCGACCGTCACCGCACCGACTGCGATGATCCCGTTGTCATCGGCCGCCAGACTGGCCGGATAGATCAACTGGCTTTCACCGCTGTTTCCTGCCGCGCAAACGATCGGAATATGATGGCTGATGGCAACGATGAGCTGCTTGAGGATGTGCCACGCCCGATCAGGGTTTGATCCCTTTTGCGCAGCTTTCGGCTCCAGCTCGGCGCTGCCATGTTCGGCCAGCGAAATACGGGCGAACAGATCGGCAGCGACTTGATTTTTCCAGCGTTCGAGATCCGCCTTCAATTCGTTCTTCGGAATGACCCGGCTGCGCTTCGGGTCCGGTAAGCCGCGCGGCATGACGATGACGTCGACGCGCTGATGATAAGCGTAGAGAAACGCGGCGATGAACTGCAGGACATCGTCCTCGAAGGACGTCCTGATCGAGATCACCCGCGAGAAGGGATCGACACCGAAATAGGGAAGAACATTGCGATTGGCGCTCGGGCATGGCGTGCCGCCGTCACCGTAGAATATGCCTTCGGGGAGAGCCGGCGGGGCCTCGTCCTGCGTCACCACGGCCGGTTCGCCGACGATCAGCCCGGCACAGCAGGTGCCATGGGATGCAAAAAGCGACTCCGGCTGGAACAGCCGGCGGACGACGCCCTGCGAGGCCGCATATTCCGCGACGATGTCGTCGAGATATTCCCGATCATCGTTGGACAGGCCGAGATTTCCCAACGCGGTGATATCAAGCCCGGCGAAGAACGCCTGCTTTTCTTCACGATCGAAGGACGTGGTCGCCTCGAGGATTTCGGCAACGCGCGAGCCGTAACGATGGGTCGTAAGGTCGATCGACGCTTCCCGGTCAAGCCGCGTCGCCAAATTCGGATGATCGGGTGCTATCCCGACATCGATCAGTGCCACGCGAGCGGGATGGATAGGACCGGCAGCCGCAATCGTATCCCAGACACTTCCCGCGATCTCCGGGTCAGGGACTGGGGACGCGGCGGTCTCGTTTTCGGACGGCGGTACGATTGGCGGCGAACCGTAATCGGCATCGATGACGCCCAAGGCCGTCAGATGCCAGAGATAGTAGTAGTCCATCGGTACAGCTTGCAGCGCTTCCATGTCGGCGGACGTCATGACCCTCGTTCTCCCCAAAGAATAAAAACCGGCCTCAAACCCATTCGTCGTGGACCGCCTGGAAAAGCGATCCGAACGCATCATGAAGGTATGGGGCGAAGCGCCGCGCCAGATCCCGGCCAGCTTGCGTATCGCTCGGATAATGCAACCCGGCCCATTCGCGATTTTCAGCGACGTTCTGCGCGATACGGGCGAGGTCGTCCGTGGCGGGATGTTCCGGCAGGATCGTCGAGAAAGCGAATACGATCGAAAAGCACTGGAAGGCATGGTTGCTGGGATAGGATTCGTGCACCGGCACGGGCAGAAGCGGCCGCAACAGGGATTCGAACTGGTTCGGCCGAAGCCTGTTGAACTGGCTTTTGTAGAGAAGCCCCACATATTCGCAGGCGGTCAGGATCGCCTGAAACAATCCCTCAGTCTGCTCAAACCCGCCGATATCCTCGATATGCAAGGCGCGGGTGAATTCCGACACGGAAATAGTCGCTTCAGCCTGGATGTCGGGCAATCGCCTCGCCCGTTCACGATCGCGCCGCTGCATGGAAAGCAGCACCGCTGCTTCCAGTCGGGTGTAGTCCGGGCCGGGTGGCGGCAGGATATCGAGCATTTCCCAGGTAAAGCGCCGCGCGGCCGTGAACGCGTTGCGCGACGGCTGCTGGTGCAAGCGGCGCAATTCAAACGCCGGAATAAGCTGCGATACGCCGAGGCTCGCGCCGTCCATCGTCGACTTGTTTTTGTTCTTATTTTTGTTTTTATTCTTGTTCTTGTTCAGCGCGGCCTTGTTGAGCACCGACTTGTTCGCAACACTCTTGTTGAGGACCGAGGCAGCTGCCATTGTCGCCATCATCAACGGCGGTTCGTCTATGGGGGGACCTTCCTCAGGCAAAGGAGCCGGCGCAGCGGGCGGCGGTGCCACCGCCTCCGGAAGGGGGGCCGCGACAGGCCTCGGCTCGCAAGGGAGAACCGTGTCCGGCTCAACTTTAAATTTATATGAATTCATAAATTGCACAATCTTCGATTGCGCCTCAAAATTTGCTTCCGCTACCATGCCCCAGCCCCCTCAAATCGGATCATCGGTAATGTTGCTTTAGCGAATTCTGGCGCCGGCCTTGATCAAGCCGTCGAGCAGCAGCTTTCCGCCGCCGGTACTGAGCAATGGATAGCCCGTACCGCGAAACGAGGTTATGGAAAACCCGTTTTCAACCTTATCGAGCCGTTCCACATATTGGTGCGCGGCCTCCAAATTGCCCGCGTGGGCATGGCTGGAGGCGAGATAGCGCAACAGGCTATTGAAGTTCGGCCGGGAATGCAGCGCATCCTCGCCCGCCGCGATTGCTGCCGCGTGGTCACCTGCCAAACCAGCGCTGATGCATTTCGTGGTATCGAAGTAATATTTATGCGCGCTATAGACGCCGAGCTCCTGAACCCACCGCGCCATTGCACTGGCCTTCTCCGGCTGTCCCGCATAGCAGTGCAGCATGGCATAGAGATCCCATCCCAGCGGCAAGGCCGGGTTCAGGCGGATCGACTTCTCGAACAGACCGGCGGCGTAGTCGTATTCCCGAAACAGGAAAGAATGAACGTGTCCGACCAGCGCCAGGGAGACGGAATTGTTCGGATCGAGTTCAAGGGCCTTTCGCGCATAAGCCTGGGCCTCTTCGATCAGATGCGCATCCAGCGCGCTGAAGCGCTGGCCGACCTGGAATGTGCGGATGAAGGACAACCAGGCGAAGGCAGATGCTCGCGGCTGATACTGAATCTGTTCCTGCAGCTGCCTTTCCGCTTTTTCGAGATCGCCTCTCGAAAGCCGAAAAATAGCGTTGACCGCGTCGATGAAGAGACCATCGCGGCTGAGGCGACCGTCGCCGGCGCTCAGCTCCTGAAACAGCGACAGCTGGTCGACCGCCTGGCTGATTAGAGCCGCCGCGATCCCGTATTCGGCCCGCTCCATCTGGGTGCGTCCGATCATACGGCTGCCAAGCCATATGATCCGGTTGTCCAGCAGATGCTTGATCGCCAGTTCCACCAACACCTGACTGCCATCGAACGTCAGCCGCAGTTGAAGACACAGTGGCAGGCCCATTTTTCGATCGGGTTGGCCAAGGTGCGGATCGAAGGAGAGATCGGTAATGCCGAGCCCCAATCCGTCGAAGATCGCCTTGGCGAGCAGGTTTTGAAACTGCAAAGCCGCGATCTGCCCCCCATCTCCGGCGCCGACGACAATCGGCGGCTGGAGAGCGATGGTCCACTGAATATTGTCCGGGGACGGCGGCTTGTCCGGATCATTGCCTGCAGCTGCCGAGGGAATATCGGTCGGGCGCTGGTCGGGCAAGCCTGTCAAAGGCAGCAGTGCCGATAGCGTGCTGACGTCGCGGCGCGGTTGCTGGCGAGGTTCGAACACGTCATCGACGCGCCCTTCTTCGATGCGTCGGTACCAGTTCTGTCTCTCGACCGTCAGCCAGTCTTCGAATTCAGGATCGCGGATATCCATGCCTTCGAGCAGTTCATCGGTGATCTGATCCGCAAGGCGCTCGCTGCGGAGCATGTCATCGGTGTCGAGCGCGATGCTGTCCATATCCAGCCACACCGTGTTCTTGTCGGCGATGATGAGATCGCGACACGAACCCAGGGCTTTGTGAATATCGAGCAGGGCCTGTCTCAGGCTGGCAGCCGCCTGATCCTCGGACCGGTCGCTCCACAATTTGTCTCTCAGCCAAACCCGCGAGCGGGATCCTCGCGCAGACAGAGCAAGCATTGCAAGGATTGCCTGGGCCTTCTGAGACCTGGGTGTGGCGGATTTCCCTTTGCTGTCGACAAGGCTGAATGGGCCAAGCAGGTACATCCGGAACACTGCATGTTTTTCATCCATGCGATCCATCGGTCCAACTCGTGTTGTGCCCCTTTCGATGATATCATCGAACCCAGGCCGCCCGTCCGACAGGCAGTCTGACACAAAAGCGTCCCTTGACAAGAGCGCCACAGGCGCAGTTGCGATCCGACAGTGCATGCCAGCGTTGTGGCCATCAACGAATTGAAGCATGAAGAGCATCCCAGGAAACCGTGGAATTGCCCTAGCGCGCCGCTGTCAAAGCAGCGTCAAAACAGCGTTAAAAAACGAGGCCTGACGAGCTGCACTGAAGCCGAGCCTTTACATTTTCTCGGGAAGGAGAACCGTCGCGTTGATCCGAAACGTCCGGATTCCCCGAGAGTGCAACCATCCCCTCTGACAGCTCAACCATGGTCGAAAGACATCTGCCTGCCCTTTTCAGGGCAGCTGCGGCATGTGTCGTTTCCTGGAAATGAGGAGCGGCTGATCCCATGGCCAGTTGGCCCATGATACAACGGATCCCTTGGCCATTCATCCTATCCGTTCTCCGTGACAAGCCCCCTAATATTGGTAGGGGTCATCCGCCATTTGGGGTAGGCACGTTTGCAGTTTGCAGATCGCTTGCAGCACGTGCTTCTTGGGGTAGGTGCCTTTCAAAGCAGTTCCACTGCATTGCCGCCCACCAGTTTGCGAATATCGGACCTGGGCACCTGCAGGTCGAGCAGGTCGTTGACGATGGCGCGGTATCCTTCGACTGGACGCGGCATCTTCACGAGGCCGAGGTCGGAGCCGAATATCGTCATCTCCACGCCCGCCAGATCCACGAGACGGCGCAATTCAGCAGCGTTCCACCTGGCTGGACCGCGCTCGTTGGGGATGAACATGCAGATGGAATGTTCCATATAGACGCCAAGCCGGCTCAGTTCCCGGATATCGTCGTCGGAGCAGCCGACGACATAGGTGGGATGATTGATCATCATCTTCTTCACCCCACGCCGTTTCGCTTCCGGATAAAGCACTTTCAGCTCGTCCACCGAGAGATGCCCGCTCGAAAGAATGATGTCGCCGGCAGCGATCACGTCGAGGACTTCATTGGTTTCCTTGGTAAGCTTGCCGTTCTCGTCGAGCACGCTCAGCGGAATGGGCGCCAGCATCGGATCGGCGCTCTTTGGATAGTTCTTGGTCTCGTTGGCGCTCTTGTCGATATGGTTCGCCGCCGCGAATGTCGGCATCCAGACGATCTTGCCGCCGAGCTTGACGGCGTGATCGACCGCATGCGGATTGATACCGCCGCTCGCATTGTTGAGCGCGACACCGGAATAGAGGCGCACGCCCGTATCCGGATAGAGCGTCTCAAGCAGCTTGGCATGCGCCATGCCAGGGTAGAAATGGTCCTTGTAGACCAGCGCGGAAAAGCCGGCGGCAGACGCCTCGACCATGGCTTCGTAATGATCCAGCAGCCGCGGAAAGACCGCCGGCCCGCTATGGCAGTGGAGATCGACGGCGCCAACAAGAAGATCGGCGATTTCGGCGTTTCGGTCAGTGGTGGTGGCGGCGGACGCTTCGGTCATGCAAAGTCACTCCCTTAAGGGCTGATAATCGAATCAGCGCGCGGTGTCGGCTGGTGCGGGATATTCGTCGGCATTCAGCACCCAGCCGGGCTTGGCGGAAAAATCGGCGCGCGGCGGGCTGAAGATGTCGACCAGGACATTCTTCACCGGGTCCATCGACCGGGACGTGTGGACGGCCGGGGGCGGAATGACGGCAACCGAGGGCGCTGCGCATAGCTCCGCGTCATCCGGCCGCCAGGCATTGAGATCGCTGATCCAGGGCCAGCGCAGGTAGTGGATGTAGGAGCCCGCGACGCAGAGCGAATACTGTTCGAAATCGTCGTGGAAGTGCGGCGACATCCTGGTGATGTCGCGCGGCCCGCTGCCGGGCAGGAAGTTGACCATGATCGTCGAGCAGCGGAAGATGATGCCGAAGCGGCCGGGTTCTGGCGGAACATCAAGGCTGTAGTGACGCAGCTTGTGGCCGCCGACCGGATCGGGCCAGGGCTCGAACGGCGGAACGTTCGGGTCGGGGCTCAGATAGGAGTCCGCGTTGGAGCATTTGGCGACGAGATCGTCGGCGCGGGTGGTGATCAACCGGATCACCTCGCCGTCGCCTTTCAGATGCACCTCGCTGTCGCCTGGAGGCACGACGACGATGCAATAGCCGCCAACCGCAATGCTCCGGCCGTTCCAGTGGACCTCGGCCGGCGTATCCTTGTTGGGAAGCAGAACCACATATTCGTCGACTTGGTTGGTCCGGGAAAGCACGAGGCCGGCTTTGCCCCTGGTGTGCGCGACCACAAGGTTCTGGCCCCGCGCATAATAGGTCTCGTTGCCGCCCGTCATCTCCTGCGGCGGGGCATCATAGAAGCGGGCATATTCCGCGCCCTTGTAGGCGGCAGGAGCGGGATTGCTGCGGGCCGTTGCGGTATTGAGCGCCGCCCGTGGATCGTTTGCTGCGTACATGTCCAAATCCTGACGTGATCGTTTCAGTTGACGGCCGCGCTGAATTCGGCGCGGATCCGGTTGGCGCTGGCGCGCAAAAGAGCCTGGTCGGAGGAAACGATGAAGGCACTCGCCCCCTCCGCCCGGAACGGCGCGACCTCATCCACCGAGCCGACCATGATGCAGATGGGTTTGCCGGCATTGCGGGCGGCGGCCATGATGCGCGCAACAGCATCCTTGACCACCGGTTCGCTCGCCGACCTGGCGCCGAGCGAAACCGTCAGGTCACCGCGGCCGATGAAGATCCCGTCGAGCCCGTCGACGGCCACGATGTCCTCGATGACATCGATCGCCTCGCGATCCTCGATCATCGCCAGCACGGCGATATCGCGGTCCTGCGCCTCGATATGCGCCCACATGCCGGTCGCGCCGTAACCGCCGGCGCGCGGCGAATTGGAAAACCCGCGGGCGCCGCCGTGATATCGGCTGGCGGCCACCGCGGCGCGCGCGACCTCGACCGAGGCTACATGCGGGACCAGCACGCCGCTGGCGCCGCAATCGAGCACCGACTGGATGGCGCTCGGAGCCGACGAGGGCACCCGGACGAGGCCGGCGATATCGTTCGCCCGGCATCCCAGCAGGATCTGGTCGGTCGTGAAACGATCGATCGGCGCGTGTTCTTCGTCAATGACCACGAAATCGAACCCCGCGCCGCCGAGGATTTCCGAGGCATGGCTGGTGGGCGTCTTGACGAATGTGCCGAGCAGTTGCTGAGACGCCTTCAAACGCGCCGTAAACTCCGTCCGTGGCATGCTTTTCCTCCCCGAGGCCGCTTTGTTTCTGTGACTCTGCGGCGTTTGGCGGCATTCGGCGAGGGTCGGCGTGGGGACATTTCAATGACTGAAATACAATCCGACAGGCCCGTTCAGACGGCCGGCTTGACCAGCTTGAACACCGCCTGCAGCGATGCGACAGCCTCGTTGCCCACTTCCACAAACCCGTCCAGGAACACCAGCGTGCGCGTTTTTCGGGTGACACGACAGCGGGCGATCACAAAATCGAACGGCCGCACGGCCGCGAGAAACTGGACGTTGAGCTGGACCGTGACGGACCGCACCGGCGGCGCATCGGGGTCTTGACCGCGCGACAAGGTCTCATGGAGCGTGCCGCCCAATGCCTGATCGCAGAAGGTCGCGAGCGCGCCTCCATGCATCACGCGCGCATTGTTCAGCGTCTGCGGCGTGCAGAGTAGCCCGAAGAGGACCTGGCCATCCTCCTGCTTCTGCCAGAACGGCCCGACCACATCGGAGAAAGGGTTGGACCGGCGCTTCGTCCAACCTGCCGCAGCAGGATCGAAGACGGTCTCGGAAACCGGGTCGAGACCATCCATCAGGCGGCCATCCTTGCCGCTTCGAGCGACAGAATCTCGCGGGCTTCCGCCGGTGTCGCGGGCTCTGCCCCAAGTGCCCTGATGATCTCCACCGCGCGTTTGACCAGCGGCGCATTGCCTTCGGACAGAACACCGTGTTCCAGGTAAAGGTTGTCTTCCAACCCGACGCGGCAATGGCCGCCGAGGATGACCGACTGGGCGACCATGGGCATCTGAAAGCGGGAAATGCCGAAGGCAGACCAGATAGCGCCCGGCGGCATCAGCGAGCGCATCAGAAGCATCGCCTCGGTCGTCGCCGGAGCTCCGCCCGGAATACCAAGGCAGAACTGGAAGAATGGCGGTTGCGGCAGGTGCCCGGCTTCGAGCAACCGCACCGCGACGCCCACATGGCCGATATCGAAAACTTCAAGCTCCGGTTTTACACCGGCCACCTGGATGGATTTCGCCATGGCGATCAGATGCGGCGGCGTGTTGACGATCGCTCGGTCGCCGAAATTCATGGTCGCCACATCCAGCGTGCAGATATCGGGGCGCAGGCGCGAGACATGGTCGGTGCGAGCGCTCGGAGACAAGACAGGCGGCACTGCAGTCTCGTCCAGAGTCGGCGCGTAACCAGCGCCCGGACCGGCGGTCAGATTGACGATCACGTCCACCCCGGGGTGGCGGATACGCTGCATCACCTCCTCATAAAGTTCGAACTTCATGGAAGGGGCGCCGGTCTGCGGATCGCGGACGTGGATATGCACCGAGGCCGCACCGGCCCTTGCGGCTGCAATCGCCTCATTGGCGATCTGCTCAGGCGTAATCGGTACATATTGGCTGTTCCGGGATAAGGCACTGCCGCCCGTGACAGCACATGTCAGCACAACCTTACGCTTCATTGGATCCCTCTTTGGGTTGGTCGCGATTGGACATAGCAAGGCCTGCCCCGATCGAGCACGCCCAGCGGATCAGTGTTGATTGTGGCTCAGTAACCGGAGCTGTTGAGGTTGCGCATATCCACTTTTATGGCGGATGCGGTCTCGAGCATGGGCTGGATTACGCTCTCCACGATGCGATCGGACGCAACCGCGGTACGGTAAAAGCCGACCCCCATACAGGCAGAGCAACGCTGACCGTCGAGGATCGGGACGGCGACGAAATCGAAAACCCGCCGCGGCCCGCCGACACGGGCATAACCGCGCTTGCGGGTTACCCTGAGATCCCTGAGCACCCGTGCAGCATCGAACGGCTTGCCCTGCCCGCGGCGCTGCTGGGTCAGTGCGTTCAAAAGCAGCGCACGCTCCTCGTCATCGCAGAACGCCAGGTAACACTGACCCATCGCGGTCAATTCCAGATCCAGGAACCGGTGCAGCACGGGAAACGGATAGGACCAGGGACTGATCGGCGCCGTGGTAAAACTGACCAGGATGTGGCCGTCGCGCAGCGTTCCGAGGCTCACGGGCCACTTGATATCATTGGTCAACGCCACCGCCCGCGACCGCGCCGCCTCGATCAGCAACGGCGCGCCGCTGAACCCGGAAGCAAGCGAGACGACCTTGGAGGTGACGCTATAGCCGCCGACGAAATTGTCGCGGACGACGTAACCTTCGCTGATCAAGGTCTCGAGCATTCTGACGATCGTCGACTTGGAAAGGCCCGTTACCTGATGCAGCGAACCGATGGTGGCGATACGCTGGGCATTGAGCGCCTGCAGCAGCAAGAGAACCCGGCGTGCGGATTCGACGGGGGCATAGGACGCCTTGTGTTCGTCGACGCTGCCACGCAATGAGTTAGCCCTGCAATGAAGATCGTTATATTTCGGCAGCTGCGGAGATCTGGCCGGTCTCTCCTTAAGCTCGCTATCCAACATTCAGAACTCCTCCCAGAATTCCCTCTGCACCGGTCTCCCAACCAACGCCTAAACAGACGGTAGTCCCCGCCGGGCGATGAGGCCAGAGGCTTCTTTTTTCATTTCAGCAGATGAAATGAAAACGGTCACGATTGCGGCCGGCGGAAGGCCAGCGCGATGGCGCCGGAATAACAGGCAGCAACTGCGGCGACACCGACGATGGGAATGACCATGCCGACAAACGTCGCCGCAGTTCCGATGACAAAACTACCGACTGCGGGACCGCCACGGATGATCATGCTGTAGATTCCCATCACGCGGCCAAGCTTGCCTGGCTCACTCTCCAGCTGCAACAGGGCCTGTCCGGCGATCCCCGCATACATGTTGGCAAACGACATGCAGAAGATCGCAATCAGCGCGAGGTGAAAGCTCGGCGTCAACGCGAGCACGGCAAGGGCGGCGGTGGCGCAAATCGCGGCAAACGCGATACCGAGCGGGCCCCGCGCACTCGGCGGCCGTGAAAGGGTTATCGTGCCCGAGACCACCGAGCCGAACGCAGAAGCCGCCATCAGCCCCACGAACCCGTCTATGCCTTTCGCGAACAGGGCATCGGAGATGGCCGGAAGCATCTGCAAGATCCCGTTGACGCTGATCCCGGTCATCCCCAGCAGCCCCAACGTCGCCGAGAGGCTTTTGTGGCGACGCACATAGCGAAAGCCATCGGCGGTGCCCGATCGCTGAACAATGTCTGAGGGTCGATCGACGCCCTTCTGGACCCGGATCATAGCCAGTGCATAAGAGAAGAAGGCGATTGCCACGGCGCTCGCTGCGAAGGTAGTGCCGACATTGACTTTGCTGATCAGCAGCCCGGCGATGATCGGGCCAACGAACCGGGCGAGGTTGAAACTCAGCGCATTGACCGCCACTGCCGCATGCAGG